>CAZKGM010000018.1:0-56894 GCA_964552395.1 uncultured Thermoanaerobaculia bacterium
CCTCGCCTACAAGCTCATCGCCAACAAGTACTTCGTCGATGAGCTCTACGAGGCGGCGGTTGTGCAGCCGATTCACCGCCTGGCGACCCTGTGCTGGAAGGTCGTCGACGTCATCCTCATTGACGGTGTCGGAGTCAACGGCACCGCATTCACTACCGAGCTCAGCGGCGATCTGCTGCGCTTCCTACAGACCGGAAACGTCCGTAACTATGCACTCTCCGTCGCGATGGGCGTTCTCCTCCTCGTCGTGATTCTCTGGTAGCCGGAGGGAACCGTGCACGTCCCGCACCTGCTTTCCGTCGTTACGCTCGGCCCGATCGCGGTCGCCGCAGTCCTCGCCCTGATCCCGGCGCGGCTCGAGCGCCTGCACCGCTGGCTGGCCCTGCTCGCGTCGGTGGTGTTGTTCGCCGTCTCGTGTCTGATCTGGACCGGCTTCAACCCCAACCTGCCGGGCTTCCAACTCGACTCGGGACCGATACCGTGGATCCCCCAACTCGGTGTTTCCTACCACCTCGGCGTCGACGGCATCTCGCTTCTGCTCGTGCTTCTCACCACCCTGTTGGTTCCGGTCGTCGTCCTCGGTTCCTGGCGCTCGGTCACCGAGCACGTCAAGGGCTTCCACATCTGTCTCCTGTTGCTGACATCCGGAATGCTGGGGGCGTTCCTCTCCCTGGACCTGTTCCTGTTCTACGTCTTCTGGGAGTTGATGCTGATCCCGATGTACTTCATCATCGGTGTTTGGGGCGGGCCTCGGCGAATCTACGCGGCGGTCAAGTTCTTCATCTACACGATGGTGGGCTCGGTGCTGATGCTGGTGGCCATCCTCTACCTCGCCTGGTTCAACCACCAGCTCACGGGCGTCTGGAGCTTCGCTTACGCCGAGTTTCTGAAGACCGGACCCCAACTCGCGATGGGCACGAGCTTCTTCTCGAGCCCACAGATGCTGGTGTTCGCCGCGTTCGCGCTGGCGTTCGCGATCAAGGTCCCGATGTTCCCGTTCCACACGTGGCTTCCCGACGCCCACGTCGAGGCGCCCACCGGCGGCTCCATCATCCTTGCCGGCGTTCTCCTCAAGCTCGGGACCTACGGCTTCCTGCGCTTCAACCGGGCGATGTTGCCGCAGGCCTGGGAGGCGTTCGCGCCGATGATCATGGTACTGGCGGTGATCGGGATCATCTACGGCGCCTGGGTGGCGATGGTGCAGCCGGACATGAAGAAGCTGGTCGCCTACTCCTCGGTCAGCCATCTCGGCTTCGTCATGCTCGGTCTCGCGGCCGGCACGGCGGCGTCAACGCAGGGCGCAGTCCTGCAGATGGTCAACCACGGTATCTCGACCGGAGCGTTGTTCCTGCTCGTCGGCATGATCTATGAGCGGCGCCACACGCGCATGATCGCCGACTACGGCGGTATCGCTGCCATCGTGCCTGTGTTCACGGGGGCCTTTCTCCTCGTCACCCTGTCCTCGATCGGATTGCCGGGGCTGAACGGTTTCGTCGGCGAGTTCTTGATCCTCGCCGGAGCCTGGCAGCAGCATCCGTTGGCAGTCATCTTCGGCGCCCTCGGGATCGTTTTCGGCGCCGTCTATATGCTGTGGATGGTTCAGCGCGTCTTCTGGAATCCGCTTTCCAACGAGGAGAATCGCTCACTCAAGGACATGAACCTGCGAGAGGTGCTCGCAGTGGCGCCGCTCCTGGTCTTCATCGTCTGGATCGGCATCCACCCGACCACGTTTCTCTCCCCCATGGAGGCTGCAGTCCGCCTCCTGCTGGGCCGTTAAGGAGGACGGGCCGTGCCAACGCACTCTGATCTCCTCGCACTTCTCCCCGAGCTGATTCTCACGCTGTCGGCCGCCGCTCTGCTGCTGATCGAGGCGTTCCTGCCGGCAATGCGGCGGTACGCCTCCGAGCTGTCCCTGCTCGCGATTGCCGGCGCCGCCTGGGCGCGCCTGAGCCTGCCTCTTCCCGGTGCGAGCTGGCACGGCATGCTGCAGCTCGATGCCGTCGCCTCCTTCGTCGACATCTACATCCTGGTGGCGATGGCTCTGACAGTATGGATGGCAGGGCCGTTCCTGCGCCGCAACCATGCCGAGCATGGTGAGTTTTACGCACTCCTGATGCTGGCGGCAGTCGGCGCCATGATCATGGCCTGTTCGACCGATCTTCTGCCCTTGTTCCTTGGCCTCGAGCTGCTCTCGATCCCGCTCTATGTGCTCAACGCCTTCTTCAGACGCGTACCGGTGAGCCTCGAGGCTGGGCTCAAGTACTTTGTCGTCGGCGCGTTCGCCGCCGCCTTCATGGCCTATGGGATCGCCCTACTCTACGGCGCCACCGGGACCACCGATCTTCTGCAGATGGGACCCGTTCTGGCCGTCGCGGGAGTAACCTCGCCCCTGGTCGCCGTCGGTCTCTCCATGGTGATCGGCAGCCTTGCCTTCAAGCTCGCCATCTTCCCGTTCCACGGCTGGGCGCCCGACGTCTATCAGGGCGGCCCGACACCGGTCACCGCCTTTCTCTCCGTCGTCCCCAAGGGTGCAGCGCTGGTCGTACTGCTGCGCCTGGCACAGGGGCTCGATCTGTTCCACCTCAACAATCACTGGGTGTGGGCAGCCGGGATCATGGCTGTAGCGTCACAGACGCTGGGCAACATCGTCGCGATCGTGCAGCGCGACATCAAGCGCATGCTCGCCTACTCCGGCATCGCACACATGGGCTATGCGCTGGTCGGCGTCATAGTCGCCGGCTCCGACGGCTCCAGCGCGGTGCTGTTCTACCTCGCGGCCTACACGTTCATGAACATCGGTGCCTTCGCCGTCGTCGCCTTGCTCTCGGAGGGCGAAAGCGAGCCGCATCTGATCTCCGATCTCGCCGGACAGGGATGGAAACGACCGGTGCTGTCACTCGCGCTCACCGTCTGCATGTTCTCGCTGGCGGGGGTTCCCCCATTCGTTGGCTTTGCTGCCAAGTTCCTGGTCTTCCGTTCCGCAGTCAACCAGGGCCTCATCTGGCTCGCCGTTCTCGGCGTCGTCAACTCGCTGATCTCGGCCTTCTACTACCTTCGGGTAGTGTATGTCCTCTACATGCGTCCGCTCCCCAGACGCGAGCCGGACTATCCGCGCTCGCGGACGATCACCGCCGTGGCCGCGGTGGCGGCGCTCGCGGTTGTCGTGCTTGGAACTCTGCCGACACCGCTGCTCGCCGCCGCCAGATCCGCTGCAAGGATGCTCGTGAGGTGATCCATGCCGTCGATAAAGCGTCAGTTCAACGTCGACACCATCTCGGAGCTGACCATCGCGCGTCTCTCGATCTACCTCCGCTGCGTCGATCAGCTGGAGTCCCTGGGCATCGAGACGGTTTCCAGCCAGGAGCTCGCGCGCCGGTTCAACCTCAACTCGGCCCAGATCCGCAAGGACCTCGCCTACTTTGGCGAGTTCGGGGTGCGGGGTGTCGGCTACAGCGTTCATGAGCTGCGCCACTACCTGATCGAAATCCTCGGCCTCAGCCGCGAGCACCGCCTCGTGATCGTCGGGGCAGGAAACCTCGGCACGGCCCTCTGCCATTACTCGCGCTTCGCGAGCGAGAGCTTCCTGGTAGTCGGCATCCTCGACTCCGACCCGCGCAAGATCGGAGAGCCCACGCCGGCCGGCCTGCTGGTCGAGGACGCGTCGCGGCTGGGTGAGATCGTGCGTCAGCGGGAGGTCGAGATCGGTGTCATCACCACACCTCCGGAGACAGCGCAAGAGGTCTGCGATCAGATGGTCGCCGCTCACCTCCGCGCCGTCCTCAACTTCGCGCCGGTCCAGGTGAAGGGGCCGCAGAGCGTGCTCATTCGCTCGGTCGACCTCAAGGTCCATCTCGAGGAGCTGTCCTTCTACCTGACGCATGGACTGCCGAAGTGATCACGGAAGTGATGAAGTGATGAAGTCATCGGATGATTAAGTTCCCCCTCCCGCCCGGGAAGCGAGCAGGTGAGGAAGTGAGAGAGTGAGAAGGTCCCTCCCATCCGCCCTGGAAGATCGAAGAGAAGAGGAAGAGGAGAGGCCCCCCGCCCGCCCAGGAATCGAGGGCGAAGTGCGCATCAGAAGGAATCGCTCGACAAATTGCTGGCTGGGCCGGGGTCGGCTAGAGTAGCACCGTGGAGACGCCCAAACGCATCGGAAAGTATGAGATTGTCAGCCGGATCGCGGCCGGCGGGTTTGGCATCATCTACAAGGGCTGGGATCCCTACATCAAGCGTTCCGTTGCAATCAAGTTGTGTGCGACACCCGATGCGGAAGTGAGACAGCGGTTTTTCCGTGAGGCTCAGTTTGTCGGCAATCTCGTTCACCCCAACATTACACTCGTGTTCGACTTCGGGATCGAGGAGGAGGTCCCCTACCTGGTCCAGGAGTTCCTCACCGGCTACGATCTTGACGAGCTCCTGAAGTCCGAGGTTCTGGACGACAACCCACGGGCCATTGTCTCCCTCCTGCTGCAGGTCTGCGAGGGCCTAGAGTTTGCACACCAGCACGGGATCGTTCACCGCGACATCAAGCCGTCGAACATCCGTGTGCTGGAAGACGGCATTGTCAAGATCATGGACTTCGGCATCGCCAAGTCCCTCGAGGGGGGTACCAAGCTCACACAGACCGGCATCGCACTCGGGACCGCCGGCTACCTAGCGCCCGAGCAGATCCAGGGGACGACCATCGACCCCAGGACTGACATCTTCGCCATCGGCGTCGTCGGCTATGAGCTGATCACCGGCCAGCGTCCGTTCGAGGGCAAGTCCCTCAGCAATGTCCTCTACAACATCCTCAACCTCGATCCTCCACCGCCATCCGTGATTGCCGGCTGGTGTCCGGAAGGGCTCGACCAGATCATCCTCGATTGCATGCAGAAGGATCCTGCCAGACGGTTCCAGACCGCGGGTGAGCTTGCCAGGGCTTTGCGAGCCATCGCCCCGGGTCTAGCCGACGGCACGGCACCCGCAGACGAGCAGACATCCGCTGTGCTGCGCAACCTGGTCGCCCGCGCCGAGCAGAGCCAGGGCGCGCTCCGCACCCAAGCGTCGACAGAGCATCTAACGTCGTCCGAACCCGAGATGCTGGCGACATCCTCGACCATCAGCCACGTCGACGACGTTGTCGAGGAAGAAGAGCGGCATCATAGTCCGGTGCTGATCATCTTCCTCGTTCTGCTCCTGGTAGTCGTCGGGGGAGCTGGGCTACTCTACTTCTCTCCGGATGCGCAACGAATGGTATTCGGTCCGGAAGGGGCGCCGTGGGTCCCAACCGCTACTCCAACACCCACCGCTACGCCGGCGCCGACCGCCACGCCCAACCCGACACCGACCCCCACCGAAAACCCAACCCCCACGCCGACGCCGACACCAGCCGGGCCGGTCACGGTACGACTCATCATCGACCCACCGGCAGAAGTGGCGGTCGACGGCAGGCAGCTCGGAACCGACAAGATCCAGAGCCGCAACCTGGACCTCGAGCAAGGCCGGCATAGCTTCACCCTGTCACTGTCCGGCTACCCGCCGCAAACCTTCGAACGAGAGGTCTCGTGGCGCACCAGGGTTGTCTCTCTGACCCTCGATGTGGGCCAGCTCACCCTGGTCTACGATCAGGGCGCGCCGCCCGGCGGCACCGCTTTCCTCGACGGCGCCTCGCTCGGAAAGCTGCCGCTGATCAAGGTGAAGGTCGCGGCCGGCAAGCACCGTCTTGCGGTCAGGTGGCCCGATCGCGAGCCGTTCGAGACGACCATCGACGTGCCGCGCCTGCCTGGCCCGACGGTCACCCTCGCCGTCGCGCCGCCCGGTGATTAGCTCCCGCGCGAGAAGAAGCAGGTCTGCGGCGCACCTCGAGCTTCTGCGCCGCTACGGTGGCCGTCTGGGACTACCGCCCCAGTCGTCACAGACGGGCTTTGCGGTGCGCGGTCCTGCGTGACTTGCCGCCCGGGCCTCACGGAGGTACAGTCTCAATCATGACGAAACGAACCCTGGCGGCGGTGCTGTTCGTGCTCATGACCTTGGTGACCGGGGCGGCTGTCGCCCAGGACCAGACGCCCAGCGAGGCTGCCGCCACCAAAGCCTACCGTCAGGGCGCGTTCTCGCGCGCGGTCGCTCTCTACACGCAGGCCCTGTCGGAAACGACCGACGCTCACCACCGGGCCGAACTCCACGTTCGTATTGCGTGGACCCTGTTCGCACTCGGGCGCGAGACTGACGTGCCGACACATCTCCGTGCCGCCCTTCTCGAGGACCCCAACCTGACCCTTGTGCCCGACTACTACACGGCCGAGTTCCTGCAGCTGTTCGACCGCATCAAGAAGCAAGGTGCGCGGCCGCCCATGACGTCCTCGGGCGCTCCGGCCCCCGACCTCGAGAAGACGCTCCTGTCGGTTCAGCAGAGGCTCGAGACCGGAACCGATCTCGGGGCCGCGTTGGCCGACGTCAACCGGCTCTTGGAGGCGTACCCGAACGACGGCCGCCTACTGCCGCTCAAGCTCGCCCTGCTCGACCGTCTCGGCCGCACCGGCGAGGCCGACGAGCTCCGCCGGAACCTGGCAACCGCCAGCGGCGGCGCTTCGACAGCGACTTCCCCGCCTCCCGAAAGCCTGTCCGTTCCGGAGCTGATCCTGCGGGCGAACCGCCTGCTCGATGAAGGCGACGTGGCGACGAGTCTCGAGCTCCTGCGGCAGGCGGTCGGACGCCAGCCCAGCAACGTCGCGGCCCTCGAGCTGCTGGCGGAAGCTGCACAGCGCGACAGTCGCTGGCAGGAGGCCGAGTACGCATTGAAGAGCGCTCTCAACTACCAGCAGGACAACCTCGAGCTGCAGCTCCGCCTGGGAGAGGTGTACCTGGCAATGGGCGATCAGTCGGCTGCACGCGATGTGTTCAGGCAGCAGACCGAGAAACGTCCCCACTCAGATCGCGCGTGGGCCGCACTCGGGCTCCTGGATGCGTCGCTGCTGCGTAAGGACCGGGCCATCAAGGAGCTCGCCACAGCGCTGCAGGAGAACCCGCTGCTGCCCGAGGTTCAGCTGGCATACGGTGAGCTGCTCCTGGCCAGCGGCAAGGTAAAGGAGGCCGGTGAGGCTTTGCGATCCGCGTCGAACCTCCTGCAGGACGACCCCCAGGTCGAGGCCCGGCTCGGTCAGTATCTTCTCGCCAGGGGCGACAGCAGTGCAGCCGTCGACCAACTCAAGGCAGCGATTGCTGGTGGCTTTTCACCCACGGATGTTTCGGCGGCCCTGGTGCTGGCCCTGGCCTCGACCTCGCATCTTTCCGAGGCTGAGCGAATGCTGAAGGGCCTCACCCTCGACCCCCAGCACGGCTCGGACCTCCTCCCCGGCCTGCTGTCCTACTACCGCGGTGATCTCAACGGCGCTCTCGAACATCTACGGGAAGTGGCCAAGCGCCGACCCAACGATCCTGCAGTCCTCAACCTGCTCGCAGCCACCCTGTACCGCATGCAGCGCTACGACGACGCGGTGCCGCTGCTCCAGAGAAGCCATGAGCTGAGCCCGAACGATGAGGTGGTCGAAAGGAACCTGCAGCTGGCACAGGCGGCCGCGGTCGCAGACCACCTGTTGCAGACGGCGCTCGGCGTCGGTCCACCGCCAGGTGACTAACTCATTAAGTAATCAAGTGATTAGGTTGCCCCCCACCGGGGAAACGGGAGACGTGAGACGCGAGACGACCTCCACCCACCCGGGGAGAGGGAAGACGGAAAACGTAAGATGTACCCCCACCCGCCCCAGAAAACTCGGGCGTCGTGTGCCTCCACAGAACCCGGCCGCAGCGCGCTGCAAAGACTCCTCTACGCCACCAGCTCTTCGAGCAGCGAAACCAGTTTCTGGGCGACCGCCGGCGGGCGGTGCTCGTCGGTGTAGGCCCGCCGAGCGGCCTCGCGCTTCGCGCGGGCCGCCCCTGTGCCGCGCTCGGCGCACACTCTCATCACGGTGCGGACCAACTCGGCCGCCGTCGACGGACCAGGAGTGATACGCTCGACCGCCTCCAGCGGCCACTCCAGGAACTGCCGCAGGCCGCACACCACCACAGGCGTCCCACAGGCGAGGAACCGGAGCACGGCGGCCGAGGTTTCGCCGGCAGAGGGCTTCCGTAGGACGATGCCGAGGTCGGCAGCCGCCGCCACAACTGGAAACTCGTCGCTCGGAATCCACCCTGTCGCCGCCACCCGCGACGCCACGCCGACTCGCGCAGCCATGGCCTCGAGATCCATCGCGCGCTGCCCCTCGCCAACAAGCAGGAGGCGCGCAGGGACGCGAAGCCGGTCCAGAGCCGCAAGCGCGGCCAGGATGTCCTCGAGGCCCTTCTCCCGGGTCATGAAGCCCAGGTGCATCAGCAGGAACTCCTCCTCACCAACACCGAAACGCCCGCGGATTGCCCGGCGGTCGATCGGTGAACCTGGGTCGAGAGCAGGCATCGGCAGCACACCGACCGGGAGATGCGGACGGTCGCCGCGCAGCTGGGCCTCGGCCCATCTGGAGTGCACGATCGCCGCCCGAGCCGACCGCAGGAAAGGAACTCGCGCCGGGAACAGGAAGGGATCGCGGTGGCCCACCATGCCGAAGCGACGGGCGGCCGCCAGCGCCGTCCCGCGTCCGCCGTACGCCTCTCTCAGCAGCTTTTGATAGGCGTCAAAGCTGCCGCGGGCCAGCGTCGACTCGACCAGGATGTGGTGCAGCACGAGATCGTGAAGAACAGCGACGCACTGGGGGTTATCGAGATGCGGCAGGAGCCACTCGTGATACGGGTTATTCCCGATGTGGACAAGCAGGATCTCGCCGGGCTCCGGCGGCTCGTCGCAGTCGACCAGAATACAGCCGGCGATCTCCGGCAACGCCCGCTGATCCGCGCTGCGCGGCGGAAGCAGGACCCTGACCCGCGCCAGCCGGGCGAGCTCGGGGAGCAGCTCGACGGCGTAGTCGCTCACACCAGATCGGACGGGCGGCAAGGGTGAGCCCCAGAGGATGCGAACCACCACGAGATCACACTAGCATGCCGGGAAGGCAACGCTCGCGACCGGAGCTGGGGATCCAGCGGGCCGGGAGTCCGTGCGTCGGTGTTCGGGTGAGTGCTCTGCGCGCTCACCCCAAGGAAGAGCAACTTGACCACCCATTCGCAAGTGGCGATCTAACGCTCGGAATCGGCTCCAAGTACATACTCCTACTCAGTTTGTGGGCCGCAGACCGCCTAGCCCCCAACCCATGATCACGAACTCCTATTTCCTTCATGAGTTGTGCAACTCCCGAGACGTCTTGCTAGTATGGCGCGGTGAGGGCGGTCCGCTTCGTCATCATCGTTGCCTACGTGGGGTACCTCGTCAACGTTGGCCTCTTGATGCTCCTGCTGCCGTGGAGCGCTGCGTGGTCGACGATTCTCACCTGGATCCCCTACCCCCTTGTGACGGTTCTCGATCTGCCGGCCCTGCGCGGGCTGATCAGTGGGTTCGGACTGCTGCACCTCCTCCTCCTCGCGGCCGAGATGATGCCGACGAGACCGGCTCAGCACTCCCCATGATTGTCGGCGTCGGACTCGATCTGATCGCAGTGAAGCGCGTCGAGCATCTCCTGGCCCGATACGGCGAGCGCTTCCTGCGTCGGTGCTTTGTTGCCGACGAGCTGTCTCGGCCCTCAGACGCTGAGCATCTCGCCGGCCTGCTGGCGGCCAAGGAGGCGGCTTTCAAGGCTCTTCTCGGCCCAGCAGACGCGGGCATCCGGTGGAATGACCTCACGGTGGTCAAGGCGGAGGGAGGGCGCCCCGAGCTTCGGCTGCGAGGCCGCGCGCTGGAGCACGCCGCAAGGCTCGGGATCGGGAGTACACATCTGAGCATCACTCATCAGGGCGGCTACGCCGCCGCGGTTGTGATCCTCGAGGCCCGACCGCCAGCAGTTCCCGCCACGCCAGACAATTAGTGAACCGCGACGACGCGAAGAGCACCAAGGTAAGAAACGAAAGAACTCCTGGGCGTGCTTCGGACGTTGGCGATCCAGGAACTGCCCGCAGCGATCGGGACACCGGCCAGAGGAAGCGCACGGCAGCGCGCGGGTACCCAACTCCAAGCCGCGATCGGGCTCGCGAGAGGCGCCCCGTTGACGCAGTGGAGAGGAGCTCCGGGTTGAATGGGGGGTTGTCAAGTCGTACACTCGGCGTGATGGAGGGCCGGGTTCTACTCGTCGATGACGAGCCGTATATTCTTCGTATCCTCTCCTTCAAGCTCCGGCGGGAAGGGTTCGACACGTTGGAGGCACGCTCGCCGGCGGAAGCCCTCTCGGTTCTCGCCAGCTATCGGGTCGACCTCGTTCTGCTCGATGTCGCGCTGGCGTCGGTAACCGACGGTTTTGACCTCGCTCGGACATTGCGTGCCAATCCGAATACCGCGAACCTGCCAATCATCATGCTGACTGCGCGCGACCTCGTCCAGGACGTCCGCCGTAGTCGCGAGGTCGGCGCAGCCGGCTACATCACCAAGCCGTTCTCGACCGCAGAGGTGGTGCAACGGGTTCGCTCCATCCTGAGTACTGCAGGTCCGGCACCCTCCTGACGGCTCGTCGACCGGTGGCAACGGCGGGAGCGGCGGCTTGACGGTCGTTCATGCCACGCGTAGGCTCGCTGTCCGGAGGCACGGAAGGGCGATGTATCGGAAGACGCTGAATCTCCCCGTGACGAAGTTCCCAATGCGGGCCCAGCTACCGCAGCGTGAGCCGCAGATGCTGAAGCGGTGGGACGAGATCGGGCTTTATGACCGAATCCGCGAGGTGCGCGCGGGCGCGCCGCGGTTCATCCTCCACGACGGCCCGCCCTACGCCAACGGTCACCTCCACATGGGGCACGCCCTCAACAAGATCCTCAAGGACGTCATTGTGAAGTCCCGCACCATGATGGGCTTCGACGCCCCGTACGTTCCGGGGTGGGACTGCCACGGCCTACCCATCGAGCATCAGGTCGACCAGAAGCTCGGAAGTCGCAAGGCGGCAATGTCGGTCGGCGAGGTGCGGAGGGCCTGCCGCGACTACGCCGAACGGTTCGTGAAGATCCAGTGCGAAGAGTTCTCGCGCCTGGGCGTGCTCGGACGCTGGAACGACCCGTACCTGACCATGGACTTCGCTTACGAGGCCGAGATCGCCTCGGCCCTGCACGGGTTCCTGCTCGCAGGATACGTGGAGCGCGGCTTGAAGCCGGTCCACTGGTGCACCTCCTGCCGCACGGCCCTGGCCGAGGCCGAGGTCGAGTACGAGGATCACACCAGCCCGTCGATCACGGTGGCGTTCGCGCTGGCGGAGGACGCCCGCCGAGCGCTCGGCATCGACGGATCCACCCCGGCCGCCGCCGTCATCTGGACGACGACACCCTGGACACTGCCGTCCAACCTCGCAATCGCACTCCACCCGAGCTCCGAGTACGCCCTCGTCGAGCATCACGGGAGGCTCCACCTGCTCGCCGCCGAGCTGGTCGATGCCACCGCGAAGACGGCCGGCTGGGACGGCTACCGCACCCTGCGCACGGTCAACCCTTCCGACCTCGAGGGCAGCCACTACCGCCATCCCCTGGCCGACCGCGAAGGCGTCTTCATCCTCGCTGACCACGTCACTCTTGACCAGGGGACAGGCCTGGTTCATACCGCGCCCGGCCATGGCGCCGAGGACTTCGTGATCGGACAGCAGTACGGCCTGGAGCCGTTTGCGCCCCTGGATGACGGCGGTTTCTTCACATCCGAGGCACCCGACTGGGAAGGGCTTCACGTGTTTGAGGCCAACCCGAGGATCGTGGAGGCGCTCGAGAAGCGAGGCGTCCTGCTAGCGCACGGTAGCGTCGAACACTCCTACCCGCACTGCTGGCGGTGCAAGAACCCGGTCATCTTCCGGGCCACACCACAGTGGTTCATCCGCATGGATCGCAATGAGCTGCGCCAGCGGGCGTTGACCGGGATCCGCGAGGCGAGCTGGGTCCCGGCTTGGGGCCGGCCCCGCATCGAGGGCATGGTCGAGAGCCGGCCCGACTGGTGCATCTCGAGGCAGCGGCTGTGGGGCGTGCCGATCACGGTGTTGATCTGCGCCTCGTGCAACGCGCCGGCAATCGACGAGTCGCTGTTCGATCACATCCGTCAGCTGTTCCTCAGGGAGGGAGCGGACGCCTGGTTCAACCACCCGCCTGAGGATCTGGTACCGGAGGGCTACGCCTGCCCCTCGTGCGGTGCGACGACCTTTGCCAAGGAGCACGATATCCTTGATGTCTGGTTCGACTCGGGCGTCAGCCATCTCGCCGTGTGCGACACCGACCGCTGGCAGCTGGACTGGCCGGCCGACCTGTATGTCGAGGGCCAGGATCAGTACCGCGGGTGGTTTCAGTCCTCGCTCTTGATCGCGGAGGGACTGAAGGGAAGCGCGCCCTACCGCCAAGTCCTCACCCACGGCTTCGTGGTCGATGCCGAGGGTCGCAAGATGTCCAAGTCCCTCGGCAATGTCGTCAATCCGCAAGTGCTGCTCAAGGAGTACGGCGCCGACATCATCCGCCTTTGGACGGCGATGGTTGATTTCCGCGAGGATCTGCGAATCTCCGAGGAGATCATGACCCGCAACGCGGACGCGTACCGCAAGATCCGCAACACGCTGCGTTTCCTCCTCGCCAACCTCGCAGACTTCGACCCGGCACGCGATACCGTTCCGGTCAGCGGCATCTCGGGCATCGACGCCTACGTCCTACGCCGGGCGCACGAGCTGGCCCAGCGCATGGTTGCCGCCTACACCAGCTTCGACCTGTCGACGGTGTTCCACCGCATCCTCAACTTCTGCACCGTCGACCTCTCGAGCCTGTACCTCGATATCCTGAAGGACCGGCTGTACTGCGACCACCCGGACGAGGACAGACGCCGCGCCTCACAGACTGTCGTTTTCAGAGTCGCCGAAGCGCTGATCACGCTGCTCGCGCCGGTACTGAGCTTCACCGCCGATGAGGCGTGGGCCCACCTCCCCGGCGATCGGAAAGCATCCGTTCATCTCGCGGCCTTCACCTCCCTCGACGACGTTCCCGAGGACGCAGCCGGCGACGAGCGCTGGCGCCGGTTGCTGGCGCTCCGTGACGTTGTGTACCGGCAGCTCGAGGCCCTGCGCCAGGACGAGGTGATCGGCAAGTCGCTCGAGGCACGTGCCACGATCAGCGGCGAGCTGGCGATGCTCGAGGAGGATCTCCAGGCCACGGCGACCGACCTGACGGAGTTCCTCATCGTCTCCCTAACACGGCTGCAGGGAGGAGACGCACCCGGCGCGCCGGTCGAGGCTTACCCGGGGCTCACGGTTCGCTGCGAGCCGTTCACGGGCCACACCTGCGCCCGCTGCTGGCGGCGCGTTGAGGAGCCCGTCGAGGCTGAAGACCTGCCCGGCCTGTGCGCGCGATGCCACCAGGTCGTTGGACGGCTGCTTGCGGAGGGGCGCGCCGAGCTGCGAGCTCCCGAGGATGCCGCCAACTGATGCGGCGCGCCCTCCCCTGGCTGACCGCCGCCGGCGTGATTCTTTTCGATCGCCTGACCAAGGCTGCCGTCCTCCGCTGGCTCGTTCACGGCAGCTGGGTGAACGTCCTCCCCGGCGTGACGTTAACTCACGTCCACAACCGTGGCATCGCGTTCAGCCTCTTCGCCGACGGCGGGCCGCTCACACGCATCCTGCTGCAGGCCGTCATCGTCGCCGCGGTGGTGATCATCGCCTGGACCGTGTACCGCCACGGCGACCGCGGGCGCCTGACCTCGGTGGCGCTAGGGCTGATCCTCGGGGGCGCGCTCGGCAACCTGCTCGACCGCATCCTCTACGGGTGGGTCGTCGACTTCATCCACCTCTGGATCCGGATCGGCGGCGGGACCTACTCATGGCCCGACTTCAATGTCGCCGACAGCGCCATCACCGTCGGCGCGGCGCTGCTCATCCTGCACGAGCTGAGGCGCCCCGGGGAGACCGAGCATGCACCCGATCCTGATTGACCTCGGATTCCTGCAGATCCCGACCTACGGCATCCTGCTGGTCACGGCGGTCCTGCTGGCGCTGTGGACCGCCAAGCGGCGCGCGGACGGCGCCGGCCTGGACGGGGCGCGAATCGTCGACCTCGGGCTATGGCTCGTCATCTGGGCGCTGCTGGGCTCGAAGGCGCTACTGGTCATCGTCGAAGCGCCGCGCTACGTGCACCATCCGGCCGAGCTGGTCGGCGTTCTGCGCGCGGGAGGGGTCTTTCTCGGCGGGCTGATCGCGGCCCTGATCGCGGCCGCGGTGCTGTTCCGGCGCTACAAGCTGTCGTTCCTGCCAACCGCCGATGTCCTGATGCCGTCGGTATCGCTCGGGCAGGCGATCGGCCGCATCGGCTGCCTGATGGCCGGCTGCTGCTGGGGCAAGGAGTGCCACCTGCCGTGGGCCATCACCTACACCAACCCGGCCGCCGCACAGAACGTGGGAACGCCGCTCAACGTCCCGCTGCAGCCGTTCCCGGTCTACGCGCTGCTGTTCAACCTCGCGCTCTATGGCCTGCTGGCCTGGCTGTACCGGCAGCGGGTGACGACCGGCCGGGTCTTCGCCACCTACCTCCTTCTGTACGGCGCCGGCCGCTTCCTGCTCGAGTACACGCGCGGCGATGCCGAACGCGGCTTCGTCATCCACGGCGTGCTGTCCACCAGCCAGGGGATTGGGATCGTCCTCGTCCTGATCGGCATCGGCACCCACTACTGGATCGGGCGCCGCCGAGTATCGTGAGCCCGCACCACCGCTTCACCGTGCCACCGGAGCTGGAAGCGGAACGTCTCGACCGGGCCCTCGCCCTCCTCAACCCGAAATGGAGCCGCTCCCGGGCACGTCGGCTGCTGGACGAGGAACGGGTGACGGTCGACGGGAGGACCGCCAAACCCTCCCTATTACTCAAAACGGGCTCCGTGATCGAGGTCGACGAGCCCGAGCCGCGGCCCTCCCGGCTCGGCCCCGAGGCCATCGATCTGGACGTCGTTTTCGAGGACGAGCACATCCTCATCATCAACAAGCCGGCCGGGCTGGTCGTTCACCCCGCAGCCGGCAACCCCGCCGGCACCCTCGTCAACGCCCTCCTCCACCACTGCACCGACCTCTCCGGGATCGGCGGCGTCGAGCGTCCGGGCATCGTCCACCGCCTCGACAAGAACACCACCGGCCTGATAGTGGTCGCCAAGAACGACTCCGCGCACCGGCGGCTCTCCCTCGCCTTCAGGCGGCGCGAGGTGAGCAAGACCTACTTGGCCGTCTGCTACGGAGAGCCCCGCCATTCGGAGGGCGTCGTCGACGCTCCCCTCGGCCGTCACCCGAGCCAGCGCCAGCGCATGGCCGTCGTCCAAACCGGCCGCGCCGCCAGGACCCTGTACGACGTGCAGGAGCGGTTCGAGGGGGTGTCGCTCATCGCCTGCCGCCTGATCACCGGGCGTACCCACCAGATCCGCGTCCACATGGCGCACATCGGCCACGCCGTCGTCGGCGACCCGGTCTACGCCGGCCGCCAGTGGCGCGCTCTCCTCCAGCCGCGTCTCGCCGCGGCCTGCCGCGACTTCCCCCGCCAGGCCCTGCACGCGGCCAGGCTCGAGATCTCGCACCCGGCCTCGGGTGAACCGATGACCTTCGAGGCACCGCTCCCCCGGGACATGACACGCCTGCTCGAGCTGCTGCGCAGCGGCTAGAGAGGTACTCAGGGGGTCAGAGAACCGGCCAAGCCCGGATTCCGGGCGCCCCCGCGGTGCCAAACACTCGGCAGGCTCCTCCCCCTCGCACCGCGGTCAGGGAGCTCGTTTCGCGCACGAGACTCACTCGCAACTCATTGTTCTAGCTTGAGATAGGTTCTGGCCGGGTGTACACTACTCATGTCATCGAGCACGCTCATGTCTGTCAATCTAGCGTCCTTTCTGTCCAGAGCCGACCAGCCCGCCCACTGGCGCAGGAGAGGTTCATTGATGGTGCCTCGGCTCGAGGCACCGGAGGAGGTCGAGATGTCTCGCAGCCGTTCATCCGTCAGCCCGTTCGCCGCTTCGGCGTTGCTTCTCGCCACCCTTTTCGTTGTTACACCGGCTTTGGCCGGAACCACCCCTGCTCCGGCCTCCCCGCAGGCGAAGGCGAATGCAGTGCAAACCGCCCTCCAGGGGATCGATGGCCGCCTTGACCGCCTCGAGGCCGACATCAACCGCGCCGAGCACGTGGCCGCGTCGCCGCCCGCACTGTTCTCGCGGGAGCTGGAGCAGCTCCGCTGGCAGATTGACGAGCAGACGCGCAATCTCATTGGCCTGCACTGGACGGTTGCGAACCCGGTGCTCGATGAGGCAGGCCAGCTCAGCGGCCGCATCAAAGACTTCGAGGGGCGCCTGGAGAACTGGCAGCCGAGCCTGCCGCCGGACCCCAACCGGCCGCTCAAGACGTCGGCTGCGACCGGCGCCGGGGCCATCACCGGCACCCTGACCGACCAGGCCAACGGCAACCCCATCCCGTATACGCGGGTCGAGGTCTACTGCCCGGATCCGTCGTTCGACGCCGAGACCATGACCGGGCCGGACGGTGTCTACACGATGAGCGGCCTCGGCACCGGTAACTGCTACGTCAGGACCTGGAATCAGCTCTCCTACATCGACGAGCTGTATGACGACATTCCCTGCACAAACTACTGTTACATGGGAGATGGCACACCGGTTCCCGTGGTCGACGGCCAGACCACGACCGGCATCGATTTTGCTCTCCAGCTCGGGGGAGAGATCCGCGGAACTCTGACCAACGCCGAAGACGGCTCACCACTTGGCTCGGCCTATGTCGAGCTCTTCGACGCCTCAGGGGATTGGTATGCGGAAGCAGCCACCGACTCGGGCGGCCACTACAGAGTCGATGTCGTTCCAGCCGGTTCGTACTTCGCAGAGACGACTCTCTACGGAGATTGGTATCTGAACGAGCTCTATAACGACATCCAGTGCCCCGACTGGTGCGACCCAACGACTGGTACACCGATCGCAGTGACGTCGGGCCAGATCACGGACAGAATCGACTTCGCCCTGGAGCCGGCCGGGGCGATAAGTGGCTCCGTAGTGGAGTCGGGATCCGGAGCACCCCTGGACTCAGTCAAGCTCAGCGCCTACGATACGGCTGGCTCACTGGTTGGCTACATATTCACCGATAGTACCGGGGTCTACACGCTACCCAAGCTGATACCCGGCACCTACTTCGTCGTCGCCACGCACGACACGCATATGGGAGGGCTGTACGAGGACATTCCGTGCCCCAACTGGTGCGATCCGACCACCGGCACATCCATCCAGGTTGTGGCAGGCGCCACGACACCGAACATAGACTTCGCGCTCGATCGTCTTCCAACGGTCTCCGGTACCGTCCTTGACTCGGTATCGGGGTCGCCTCTCGAAAACGCCTTAGTGTACTTCTACAGTGCCTCGGGATACCTAGAGGGCAGTACGTACTGCGACCTACTTGGAGATTTCACCTACGGAGAGCTCGAGCCGGGAACCCACTATGCGACGGCTGCAGAGTACAGTCACATCACGGAGCTGTATCAGGAGATCTCCTGCCCCTTCGACTGTGATCCGACAGGAGGAACCCCGATCACATTGACTCTCGGCACGGATGTGACCGGAATTGACTTCACCCTCAACCCAGAATCGCGGATCATAGGGACAGTGACGGCCGCTACGGGCGTCGCACCGGACCTGCCCTTTATCTCCGTATACGACACCGCTGGCACCCAGGTGGGCTACACCTTTGCCGATACAGCAGGTCAGTTCGAGATCAATCAGCTCCCGGCAGGTTCCTTTTTTGCCATGGCGGAGGACTGGGGTATATGGGTCGATCAGGTCTACGACGGCATTGACTGTCCAGATGGCTGTGATCCCACTGCCGGTACTCCGATTGTCACGGCGGTCGGCGGCACAACGGAGATCTCGTTCTCGCTGACCGCGTTCGGCCAGATTTCGGGGCAGGTCACGGACGCCGCCTCCCGCACGCCGATCGAAAATGCGCAAGTTGCAGCATACGACTTGACTGGGAGCATCGTGAGCCAGTTCTGGACCGACAGTAATGGCCTGTTTCAGATTCAGGGTCTACAAACCGGCACCTACTTCATCCTAACGAGTCACAACGCTTACCACGACGAACTGTATGACAACATTCCGTGCGACGGCGGCTGCGATGTCACGACCGGCACCCCGATCTCAGTCACGATCGGCAGCGACACGTCGATCGACATCGCCCTCGACCGAAAGGGGAGCATCTCCGGCCACCTGACGGACGCGTTGAACGGCCAAGGTGTCTTTGGAGTAGCGCAGGCCTACGACGAACAGGGCACGCCTGTAGCCACGGCTGTGACTGAGTCCACCAGCAGCGGCGCATACTCCCTGCAAGGTCTGCCGGCCGGCACATACTACGTGGCAGTATCTTCGAGCTATGGGTATCTCAAGGAGCTGTACGACAACATCCCTTGCAACAGCGGCTGCGACGTGACGACTGGGACCCCGGTCATCGTCACCGACGGCGTCAACACCCCGAACATCGACTTCGCGCTCGAGCCGGTACAGATCTTCGATGACGTGCCGGTCGGCTACTGGGCGCGCTACTGGATCCAGACACTGTACTCCGCCGGCATCACCTCCGGCTGCGCCACCGACCCGCCACTGTTCTGCCCCGGCGCTCCGGTCACTCGCAACCAGATGGCCAAGTTCCTGCTCAAGTCGAAGGAGGGACGCTACTACACGCCACCGCCCGCCATCGGCATCTTCAATGACGTTCCGATCAACGACCCGTTTGCGCCCTGGATCGAGGAGCTGGCTGCGCGTGCCATCACCGCCGGCTGCAGTGCCGACCCGCCCCTGTTCTGCCCCAATGCTCCACTCACCCGGAACCAGATGGCCAAGTTCCTGCTGAGGACGCTGGAGGGGCCGTTGTACCAGCCCCCCGCCGCCGTCGGCGTGTTCGACGACGTGCCGGTGGACAACCCGTTCGCCCCATGGATCGAGGATCTCGCTGCCCGCGGCATCACCGCCGGCTGCAGCGCAAACCCGCCCCTGTTCTGCCCAGACGCAACGGTCAGCCGAGCACAGATGGCGGTGTTCCTGGTCAAGACGTTCAACCTGCAGGAGTAGGGGTCCCGGGCCCGAACCCCCGCGTACCTCCGAAATGCCAAGAAGGCGTGAGCCGTTACCTGCGCTGAGGCGCGGTAAATGTGAGCCACGGCCACGGGTGTCGCGCCGCGACGCTGTGGAGGCATCATGGCCCAGACCCCGGATCAGGAGGGCCGCCGGCCCAACCACCTGATCGACGAGAAGAGCCCGTACCTGCTCCAGCACGCCCACAATCCGGTGGACTGGTACCCGTGGGGAAAGGAGGCGTTCGCCAAAGCGAAGCGCCAGGACAAGCCGGTCTTCCTCTCCATCGGCTACGCCACCTGCCACTGGTGCCATGTGATGGAGCACGAGTCGTTCGAGGACGCCGAGGTCGCAGCGCTCATGAACGAGACGTTCGTGTCGATCAAGGTCGACCGCGAGGAGCGCCCGGACATCGACCAGGTCTACATGACCGTGTGCCAGATGCTGACGGGTTCGGGAGGATGGCCGCTGACCGTGCTCATGACCGCGGACAAGCAGCCGTTCTTCGCCGGCACCTACTTCCCAAAGCACGGGCGCTTCGGCCGACCCGGGATGATGGACCTGGTTCCTCGGGTGGGACAGCTGTGGAAGACCAACAGGGCCGAGCTGCTGCAGTCAGCCGGTGAGATCGTCCGTCACCTCGAGCGCGCCTCCTCCCCTGCCGGCTCCGGGAACGTCACTGCGGATCTTCTCGACGAGGCCGGCCGGCAACTCGCCGCCCGTTTCGACCCCGAACACGGCGGTTTTGGCACCGCGCCCAAGTTCCCGACCCCGCACAACCTGACCTTCCTGCTGCGCCACTGGCGCCGCACCGGCGACGCTCGCGCCCTCGACATGGTCGAGAAGACCCTGACCGAGATGCGCCGCGGCGGTGTCTACGATCAGGTCGGCTTCGGCTTTCACCGCTACTCGACCGACCAGAGGTGGCACGTCCCCCACTTCGAGAAGATGCTGTACGACCAGGCTCTGCTCACCATCGCCTACCTCGACGCGAACCAGGCTACTGGCAAGGAAGAGTACGCCGCGACGGCGCGGGAAATCCTGACCTACGTCGAGCGAGATATGACCTCCGCTGAGGGAGCGTTCTTCTCGGCCGAGGACGCCGACAGCGAGGGCGAGGAGGGGAAGTTCTACGTGTGGACCGAGGACGAGATGCGCGAGCTGCTGCTGTCCGATGAGGCGGAAGCTGCGATTGCAGCCTGGAACGTCACCGCCGACGGCAACTACGCCGACGAGTCCACGGGCCGGTCCACCGGCGCCAATATCCTCCATCTCGACGGCGCCCTCCGCGAGGTCGCCGGCAGGCTCGACATCGAGGAAGGGGTGCTGGCGGAGACGCTGGCCGCTGCGCGCACCAAGCTGCTCGCCGCACGCTCCGGGCGGATCCGGCCGCTGTGCGACGACAAGGTCCTCGCCGATTGGAACGGCCTCATGATCGCGGCGTTTGCCCGCGCCGCCCGCATCCTCGGCGAGCCCCGTTTCGCCGGAACGGCCGAGCGCGCCGCGCACTTCATCCTGAGCCAGATGCGCGAGGGCAACGGCAGGCTCTTGCACCGCTACCGCGGCGGCGAATCGGCCGGGCCGGCCTTCCTCGACGATCACGCGTTTCTCGTGCGAGGCCTGATCGAGCTGTACGAAAGCACGTTCGAACCAGGCTGGCTCGAGCACGCCCTCGCCATCACAGACGCCACACTCGATAGGTTCCCCGCGCCCGACGGCGGCTTCTACCTCACCTCGGACGACGCCGACGCCCTTCTCGTGCGTCCCCGTGATATCTACGACGGAGCTGCTCCCTCCGGCGCCTCGGTGCTGCTCGAGGACCTGCTGATGCTGTCGCGCCTGACCAGCCGCGAGGGCTACGAGGCACGGGCCCACGCTCTGGCCAAGTCCGCTGCCGGGGACCTTGCACGCGGTCCCTCGGCCCACACCGCCATGCTCGGCGCTCTGAGCACGCTCCATGCGCCGTCGTTCGAGATCGTTATCGTCGGCGATCCGGCCAGCGATGACACCCGCGCCCTGCTGGGCGTTGTCAACAGCCGGTTTCTTCCCGGTTCGGTGGTGCTCCTCGTCTCATCCGGCCCTGAAACGCAGGTCATCCATCGGCTCGCGCCGTACACGACCTCTCTCACGCCGATCGACGGCAAGGCGACGGCCTACGTGTGCAGGGACTTCGCCTGCGACCTTCCGACCACCGACGTGGCGCAGCTGGAAGCCATGCTGGAGGTGAGAAGGTAAGAAAGTGAGGAAGTGAGGAGGTCCCGCGCGCCCATCCAGTGACGGAGCGACGAAGTGACGGAGTGACCGAGGCCCCCACCCGTCCCGGAGCGCAAGACGCGAGACGTCCTCCCAAAAACCCCGGCCTCGTGGCCTCTGGACCTAGAGTTCGCTCTCCTCCTTCAACTCGCGGCGCATCAGCTGACGGAGTGCCTCACCGGGCTCCACTCGCCCGGCGAGAATGCGAGCGACCGCGTCGGAGATGGGAAGCTCGACACCGATACCCGACGCCAATCGAGTGGCTGCCGGCGCCGTCTTGACGCCCTCGGCCACCTCGCGCATGGAGGCCAGGATGTCCTTCAGGGCCTCTCCCTTCCCCAACCGCCGGCCGAGCGTGCGGTTTCGCGACAGGGCCCCGGTACAGGTGAGCACCAGGTCTCCCATGCCTGCCAGGCCGCGGAACGTGGACGCGTCGGCGCCGAGCGAGACGCCGAGGCGCGTGATCTCGTGGAGGCCGCGGGTCATCAGGGCGGCCTGAGTGTTGGCGCCGAGGCCGAGGCCGTCCACAATCCCGGCGGCGATCGCGATCACGTTCTTGAGCGCGCCGGCAAGCTCCACGCCGATCAGGTCGCGGCTGGCGTAGCAGCGCAGGTGGCCGTCCGAGAACTCCCGCTGCAGGAGGACGGCGACCGACAGCTCGGGGCAGGCAAGGACCGCCAACGAGGGGACGCCGAGGACCACCTCGCGCGCGAAGGTCGGCCCGGAGAGCGCACAGAAGCGGCTGCCCGGCAGGTTGAGGACCTCCCAGGCGAGCTCGTCCATCCGCCGCAGGCTGTGGGTTTCGATCCCCTTCGAGGCCGAGATCACGACGACGTCGCCGCGCAGAACACCCGTCAAGCGATCCATGATGCGGCGAGAGAACTGGGCCGGCACGACCCAGATCCAGGTGCTGGAGTGACGCGCCACGGTCTCCAGATCGTTGCTCGCCCGCAGCCCCTCGCAGAGCTGGAGGTCGGACAGGAACAGCGGGTTGCGGTGCTCGCCGTTGATCCCCTCGGCGACCTCCGGCTCCCGCGCCCAGGCGAGGACATCGTGGCCCCGTCGGGCAAAATGATGGGCCAGCGCCGTTCCCCACGATCCGGCACCGAAGACGCTGATCTTCATTCTCCCCCCCCGTCTCGGTCCCACGGGTGGCGCTCGCCGATCTTGGGCTCCGTGCCGGCGGCCAGGCGGGCAATATTGGTGTGATGACGGATGACGATGACGGCGGCGACGATCGTGGCGGCCGCCACTAGGTCGAACGGCGCGTGGTCGACGAACACCACCAGCATCGGAAAGACGGCGACGCCGATCACCGAGGCGAGCGACACGACGCGCCGTACTGCAAGAACGACCAGCCACACCGCGGCCGCGATCAGCGCGGACCACGGCGTCAGCGTCGCGAACGCGCCGCACGCGGTCGCCACGCCTTTGCCGCCCCGGAAACGCAGCCACACCGGGAAGCAGTGGCCCAGCACCGCAGCCGTCGCCGCGGCGCCGAGCCAGCGGCTGGCCGGGTCGACGGCGCTCATCGCCAGCACCGGCACGAGGCCCTTGGCGACGTCGATGACCGCCACCATGGCGCCGGCGGTCCAGCCGGCCGTCCGCACGGTGTTGGTGGCGCCGACGTTGCCCGAGCCGGTGCGGCGGACGTCCTTGCCGGTCAGCAGCAGGACGACGAGGTACGCGGACGGCAGCGAGCCGGCCAAGTACGCCAGTCCAACCACCACGAGCTCAGTCGTCACGATTCCCCCCACCGGCGAGGTCAAGTCGCCGCAGAGGAGTGTACACCGCGCCACCTGGCTGCAGCCGGCTCGAAAAGAGCACCAGCTCGCGGCAAACGAATGGGTCGAAGGCAAGCGTCCGGCCCCAGGCCAGAAACCGTTCGACCGCCGTCGGCGACCACGGATCACGCAACCTGACCACTGTGAGGTGGGGGCTCCAGCCCCTCGTCTCGGCCTTCCATCCCCTGGTGGCGGAAGTCGCTTCGACCGCGGTCACAACCTCCTCGGCTCCCTCCGCCTCGCCGCCGACCCACGCCACACGCGGACGACGCGCCGACGGGAAGAACCCGCTGCCGCCAAGGAGAACCCGAACCGGCGGCGCCGTGCCCAGGAGACCCGCCAACTCGTCGGCGAGCGCGTCGAGCTCGCCTCGCGGGCTCTCGCCGAGAAACTTGACGGTCAGGTGGATCCCCTCGGGCCGCACCCATCGCGCCCGCGGCAACGCTGCCCGCAGACCCGTCAGCTCGTCGGCCAGAAGATCGTGCACCGCTGAGGGCATCTCGAACGCGAGAAACGCCCTGACCGTCTCGGGCTCTTCCCGGGAGACCGCCTTCGCGTCGTTCATGCTCCGCCCCTGATGAGCCCCCTGCGCAGCAGGTCCAACGCGATGTTGGCGCTCAGCCGCCTGATGAGCGATCGACTTCCGGGAAGAACCCGCGACAGACAGCGGTCGCCCTCGGGCCCTGCAACCGCCCAGTAGACGAGCCCGACCGGCTTGTCGGTCGTCCCGCCGGCCGGACCCGCGATGCCGGTGATCGCGAGCCCCCAGTCTGCTGACAGCCGCTGCCTCACACCCTTGGCCATCGCCAGCGCGACCGGCTCCGAGACCGCTCCGTGCGCTGCCAGCAGCTCGTCAGGGACGCCGAGCAGTGCACCCTTGGCGGCGTTGGAGTAGGAGACGACACCGCCGGTGTAAACATCCGACGATCCCGGAATGTCGGTGAGCAGCTTCCCCACCAACCCGCCGGTACACGACTCGGCGGTTGCGAGCATCGCGCCTTGCTCGCGCAGCATCTCGAGCACGACCTCGGCGATATCGCCGGACCCCACGGCCGCGACGTCGCGGCCGAGGACCTCCCTGAACGCCGCTTCCATTCGGTCGAGCGCCGGCGCGATCTCGCCGGCCGGGCCGGAGTTCGAGAGCAGCAGGCGAACGAGGCCGGCGGAGGCCAAGATGGTCACGTTCTCCCGACCGAAGCGGTCGTACAGGTGGCGGATCCGTTCCTCCACCTCCGACTCGATGACCCCGGACAGCAACAAGGTACGGGTCGACCTTCTGCGGTCGGCGTTTCGCTTTTCGAGCACCGGCTTCAGGTCGTGCTCGAGCATCAGCTCCATCTCCCACGGAACTCCTGGAAGCACAGCAAGCAAGCGATCCTCGATCTCGAACAGCAGCCCGGGAGCCGTGCCGCGCGAATTGCGGAGGACCCGCGCTCCGGGGATCACGTCGGCCATGCGCACACACGAAGCGGGCATCTCGCGCCGGAACTTCGCGTACCGCTCACGAATCCACACCTCGATGTCGGCGTCGCGTTGCACCTCCCTGCCCAGCGCCGCGGCCACTCCCTCTCTTGTCACGTCGTCCGCCGTCGGGCCCAATCCGCCTGTAACAACCACGATATCAGCCTGTTTCAGCAACCCGGCAACGGCCTGTGCAATCGTCTTCACGTCGTCGCCGACGACGCGTTTCTCCGTCATCCGGACGCCGAACCCCGCCAGGAAACGGGTCACGGTCAGCGAGTTGGTGTCAACGCGCTCCTGACCGAGCAGCTCCGACCCAACGGCCAGGCACGCCGCAGTCTCAACGCACCCCATGCGCACCTCCGGGGGCATCATACGACAGCCCCTCTCGCCCTTACCGACCCCAGACCCGTCTGGTCCCGAGAACATACTTGCAATTGTGTTGTGCCTGTGTTCACAATGAACGCATGAAAGAAGGTGGTGCCTCCGGCGAGTGGGCACAGGGTACCCTCAGGCTCATCGGCCCGCGGGACCTTCTCCAGCTGCTGGCCAGAACGCGCTTCTCGGGGCGGTTAGTCCTGATCTCGGGTCACTCCCCGCGACGGGTCGTCGCTCTCCATCTCGATGCCGGTGAGCCGTGCCTCGCCGTTGGGTCAGGGCTGCCGCAGGTCTCGAGCGTCGATGAGGAGTCGTTCCGAGCCCGCCAGCTGCTGCTCGACTCCCTCACCTGGAGGACCGGTACCTTCCGCGCGGAAGGGCTGGACGAGAACACGGAGGTGGTCAGCCAGCGCCAGACGCTGGGAACGGTCGGCGATCTCCTCGCCGCCGCCAAGGAGCGGGCGGTCCTCTGGCCGCGGTTGCTCGAGCGGCTCCCTGCCCCCTATGACGAAATCATGGTGGTTCCGGGCAGTTGGCAGACGCTGCCGTCGGATCCGACCCAGCTCGCGGTCCTGCAGGTGCTTGAGAAACCCACGGCGTTGGGCTCGATACCACACCGTTGCGGTATCGACGAGCATCGGGTCGTACAGGCGGTCTTGACGCTGGCCGAAAGACAGGTATTGGCCCTCCGCTCGGCCGCCGAGACCCTGGTCTTCCGCGGTCCGGAGCTGGATCGCCTGGTGCCGCAACTGCTTGAGGAGCTCTGCCCCAAGGGTGAAGACCGCAGCAGCCTCAAGATCACGGTGCTGTCCTGGGATGCGCGCACCTGCTTTCGCACCGTCGAGGCCCTGCTCGGTCGGCTGCGGCCGGTGCCGGCCGACGTCGAGGAGCAGCCGCGTTATCACATCCTGCACGAGAGTGCACCGCTTGCCGCCGGGCCACGGCTCGAGGTTCTCGGCTTCAGAGCCGACACGTTCGAGCCCGAGCTCGCTGCCCCCCTGGTCCAAAACTGTCACATCTTCCTGCTTGTCACCGACATGGAAGCGGGCCACGTGTGGGGAGCAGACGCGCCCCTCGCGGAGCGCATCAATGCCCTTCGTACCATCTTCAAAGGTGCAATGGTCGCCGGGCGGATCACCATCGGCGCCGGTGCGGTCACCGACCCCGGCTGCGACGTGATCATCCCGGAGCTGGCGCGCTACATCTCCTGGAAGGACGTGGAGTCGGCAAAGTTCCTGCCGGCGGTCCTCGAGGAGGTGGCAAACCGCCTGGGCATGGCGCTGACCGAGGAACCCACGACACGATCGTAGGGGGATGATCCGGGCTACAATCGGCGCCGCCGACGTTCGCACGGCGGCAAGACTGTGCCGCTCCGGAGGGCTTCTCATGGATCACGTCACCCGTGTTATGGCCGAGTGGGCCGCTCACCTGAGGTACGAGGATCTCCCCGCGGAGGTCATAACTATTGCCAAGCGCTTCCTCATGGATGCGGTCGGCTGCGCACTCGGGGGCGCTCAGCAGCACGATGTGAAGCTCGCGCGGGCCGTCTACCGGGAGATCGCAGGCGACGGCCCCGCCACCGTGCTCGTCAGTGGCGAGAAGGTGGATCCGGTGTCAGCGGCCCTACTCAACGCGCTGATGATCCGGGTCATGGACTACAACGACATCTACTGGAAGCAGGACCCCTCGCATCCATCGGATCTGATTCCCGCCGCCATGGCCACCGCCGAACGAGCCGGCGGATCCGGTCGTGATCTGATTGTCGGCATTGCTTTGGCCTACGAGTTCGAGCAGCGGCTGTGTGAGGTCTCCTTCCCAGGAGTGCGCGAGCTGGGGTGGCACCACGCAACGCTGACAGCGGCGGCCTCACCCATCGTCGCCGGCAGGATGCTCGGGCTCGATGGCGAGCGTATCCAGCACGCGATTGGAATCTCCGCTTCCCGCCACTGCACGACCGGCTCTGTGACCGCCGGCAAGCTGACGATGATGAAGAACACCGTCGACCCGATGGCAACCCAGTCCGGCGTTCTTGCCGCCCTGCTCGCCGAGCAGGGCTACACCGGTCCTGAGCACGTTCTCGACGGAAAGGAAGGGTTCGGCCAAGTCTTCGACAGCGAGTGGAAGTGGGAGGTTCTGACCGATGGCCTTGGCGGCGATTGGCGCATTCTTCAGTGCGGCATGAAGTTCTTCCCTACCGAGGCCCTGACCCACGCGCCGATCTCCGCCGTTCTCGATCTGGTCGGGGAGTACGACCTCCGGCCCGACAACGTACGCGAGGTGAAGGTCTACTCGCTGGCCCGTGCCGCGGACATACTCGCCGATCCCTCAAAGTACGACCCGCGCAGCAAGGAGACGGCCGACCACTCGCTGCCATACGTGATCGCGGCGGCGCTGGTCGACCGAGCCGTGACCCCCAAGCAGTTCAAGGCCGAGAGGATCATGGATCCGGTCATCCGTGAGCAGCTGCCGAAGGTGAGGGTGGTGGCCGACCCCGAGATCGAGGCCGCTTTCCCGAAGCTGCAGCGGGTTCGAGTGGTCCTGACCACTGGCGATGGACGCGAGCTGGTGAAGGAGCTCGACTACCCCAAGGGTGACCCGCGGAACCCTCTCACCGACGAGGAGATCTCTGCGAAGTTCACCGCTTTGGCGGAGGGCATCGCCTCAACAGACGACGTGAGGCGGATGCAGGGCGCGATCCGTCGTGCGGACGAGTACGAAAGCGTCGGTGAGCTCATGAGCACGCTGGTGGTCTGACGGCGGGGACGCGCGCTTCTCGTCACCACAGACAGTGAAGAATGCGCGATAATCCCACCGGCCGTGGGGAGGTGCAGCGTGGGACAGACCGTCACCGAAAAGGTCGTGCAGGCGCATGCAGTGGGGTTGCCTGGGGGACATGTGGTTGGCGCCGGGGACATGGTCACGGTGCGGCCGTTCCACGTCATGACCCACGACAACACCGGCGCCGTGCTGCCCAAGTTCCGCGCCATGGGACCCGTCAGGGTCGCCGATCCCGCTCAGCCCGTGTTTGCCCTCGACCACAACGTCCAGGACCGTGGCGAGAAGAACCTCGCCAAGTACACCGCGATCGAGGCCTTCGCTCGCGAGCAGGGGATCGTGTTTCACCGCGCCGGCGAGGGAATCGGTCATCAGCTCATGCTCGAGCGCGGGTTCGTCCACCCCGGCACGCTGGTGGTCGCCTCCGACTCGCACTCCAACATGTATGGAGCCCTGGCCGCAGTCGGAACCCCGGTCGTGCGCACGGACGCCGCCGCGATCTGGGCGACTGGTACGACGTGGTGGCAGGTGCCGCGCACGGTCAGGGTTACTCTCGACAACCGGCTGCAACCCGGCGTCACTGGCAAGGACGTCATCATCACTCTGTGCGGAATGTACTCGAGCGGCGAGGTCCTCAACGCGGCGCTGGAGTTTCACGGCTCAGGGGTCGCCTCGCTCTCCATCGAGGAGCGCATGACCATCGCCAACATGACGACCGAGTGGGGGGCCCTCGTGGGTTGGTTTCCATTCGATGGAGTCACTGCGGCCTACCTGCGGCAGCGAGCAGCCCGCCTCGCCGCCGAGGGCATCCCGAGCCGCCTCACCGAGGAGAGCATCCGAGGTTGG
This sequence comes from uncultured Thermoanaerobaculia bacterium, assembly GCA_964552395.1. Classification (GTDB taxonomy): domain Bacteria; phylum Acidobacteriota; class Thermoanaerobaculia; order Thermoanaerobaculales; family Sulfomarinibacteraceae; genus JAJDNH01. Next base: position 28,627 of record CAZKGM010000018.1, read on the forward strand.
GAGGCCGAGCCGCCGCAGCCCGACCGGGACGCCCGCTACGCGGCAGAGATCGTCCTCGACTTGGCGAAGGTCTCGCCGCACGTCGCCGGACCGGACACGGTGTTCGCGACGCGGCCGGTCGCCGACATCGCCCGGGACCGCATTCGGATTCACAAGGCCTACCTTCTCTCGTGTGTGAACGCGCGCCTTTCCGACCTTGCCGAGGCCGCGAATGTGCTGCGCGGACAGCGCATCGCCGACGGCGTCAAGCTGTACGTGGCTGCGGCGTCGGCCGAGATCCAGAGAGAAGCGGAGGAGCGGGGAATCTGGAAGGCGATTCTCGATGCCGGCGCGGAGGCGTTGCCGCCAGGCTGCGGTGCCTGTATCGGCCTCGGCACCGGTCTCCTCGAGCCGGGCGAGGTCGGCATCTCCGCCACCAACCGCAACTTCAAGGGACGAATGGGCTCCCGCGACGCCCAGGCCTACCTTGCGAGCCCAGCGGTCGTCGCCGCGTCCGCGATAGCGGGCTTCATCAGTGGTTCCGCCGAGCTCGGCGCTTCCGAGCCGCCCCGTTCCTACCGCGTCGTGACAACCAGGCCGACGCCCGCATCGGTCGCGATCCTGCCAGGGTTTCCCGAGCGTCTCGACGGGCGCATGCTCCTGCTGCCGGCCGACAACCTCAACACCGACGGGATCTACGGCAAGGACGTCACCTACCGCGACGACCTCACTCCTGAGCAGATGGCGACCTACGCCATGCTCACCTACGACCCGGAGTTCCAGAGCATCGTGCGAGAGGGGGACATCATTCTCTCGGGCTCGAACTTTGGTACCGGCTCGTCACGCGAGCAGGCTGCGACGGCCCTCAAGTTCCGCGGCATCCGCCTCGTCATCGCCGCGAGCTTCTCTGCCACCTACCTCAAGAACGCGTTCAACAACGCCTTTGTCTGCCTAGAGGGTGGAGAGCTGGCGGCGGCTGTTCGCGAGACACTCGCAGCCGACATCGCCGCCGGGTGTCGCACGCTGCCCGCGGGCCTGATCTCGATCGACTTCCGGCGCTCGGTCGCCATCTGGCGCGACGCAACGTACCCGCTGTCTCCGCTTGGCGCTACCGCCCAGGAGTTGGTGCTCGCAGGTGGCCTCGAGGCGCTGACCCGACACAGGCTCGGTCTCTGATTCAATCCCGACCGCGTAGCGGACTTGGCCTCTCGAGATTTCAGTCGTTGCCTTGCCGTGCGGTTTGGTTCCGCTAGGAGCCTGTAGTCCATAGGCGGATGGTGGATTTCGGAGCGTCGCGAGTGGCCCGTTGAGGCGCATTTGAGGAACAGTACTCCGAGTACGGTCCGAGAATGTAACGAAGACGGGACCTCGCGCCGCCCGAATGGCGCCGTTCGGTCTATGTGCTACAGGCTCCTAGGCAGAGCCTGACTCACTCCGACCACGGCTTCACGTCGCTCCGGGTACCGGCCGTGCCCGGCTATACGCCGGTCCAGCCGTCGTAGTACCTGAGGAAAGGAAGGCCGAAGAGGCTTCCGACCGGTCCCCTCGTCAGCACGCCGAGCAACAGGCGCACCAGACCATCTGCCAGAACTACCAGGCTTACCAGGGTCAGTGCGTTGGCTTCCCGGGTGTCCCGGGAGATATCTACGATGCCGCCAACGATCTCACAAGCGGCGCTCAGCAGAGTGAAAAGCGGTGGCCAAACGGCGATACGCCGTCCCCACGCCTCCTGGTGCCGGCGGGGAGCGAAGAACACCGCAACGGTGATGGCGGCGGTGGAGAGCACGGTTCCAAGCGCACCGCTGCTGCGGGCCCTTCGTGGCCCGGGTTGCCGAGCCGATGTGAACGGCAGAAGAGGGATCACAACGAGGAATGACCCGATCGGCTCGCCATGGGCGTTGGCGTAGTGCAGGCGGACAATCGCCTCGGGCAGAAGCAGAGGGCCCAGAATGACCAGCCAGTGGAGCCCATAGGGCAGAAACCACTCGGCCGAGAAACGCAGGGCCACCAGCTGCACGATCCCCACGCCCCCCGCAACGAGCTCGAGGAGCGCCGACAGAAGCACGGCAGTTTGCGCCGGGAAACCCCACCGGCGTTCCCATCGTTGCTGCAGCTCGCCCGGCACGAGTCCGAGCAACGGAGCTGCAAGGGCCATCCAGGTGCGTCGCTGCCGGTCACGACCCTCCATCTGCAGACCGGCCGCGAGGGTAGAGAGCAGCTGGGAATCGAGGCTGCAGGAGTCACGCATCGCAACACCCTCGCGCCACGGCTCGAGCGCCCACCGCCCTGTCGTCGCACCTCTCGAGTGATCGACGACCTCCCACCAGTCGTCCCGCCACCGAACGGCGGTCCCCGGCACAGCACCCGAGCGCGGCCTCCAGGGGAGAGCCAGCTCAGTGCTCAGGACCACCAGGGCGCTACCCTCCTGTCTGGCCTGCACACCGTGACCGATCTCCCAGGAACCGTCTGGCACGCCCTCAGCTTACACCCGGTGTAAACCTCTGCTCACTGTTGCCATACAGCTTGGAGCTGGGCGTCCGCTATGCTAAGGTGGGCACGGGCTGAGCCTGAGTCGCAGCCCACTTCGGACGGGCAAACGGCGATCGTGCGGGCGGTGTGCACCCCGGTCGCCCACCTCACGGGCGGGATGTTCCCGGCCGGCAGACAACGACGCACGGGAGTGGTGCTGAGCGATGGCCCCCACAGAGCTGATCATGGACTTGCAGCCCCGAACACGGTTCGACGTCATCGACGTCGCCGCTCGTACCCGTGACCAGTTCGGGGGCGTACTGGACCGCTACCGGAAGGCGTTCTACTGCTCCTATCACACCACGGCCGGCTACCTCGAGCAGAGCCTGTGCGCCCGTCTGGGGTACCGGCGAGATCGGCTGGACCCGTTCATCCAGGCGGTACAGAAGATCTTTCCCCCCGATGCCGGCTACCGCCATGACCAGATGGAGCTGCGCGACGAGCTGACCGAGGAGCAGAAGCGCGTCGAGCCGCGAAATGCAGACTCACACCTGACCTTCATCGGTTCCGGGCTGCGCAACTGCGTTGCCTATACCAATCAGCCCCGCACTCCGGTGTACTTCATGGAGCTGGACGGGGTCTTCGAGGGACGCGTCCGGACCCGACACACCTCCATCCTCGCCTATGACCGTGAGGAGGTTGTGCACACCGCGCGTTGCAAGGTGCCGGTGTCCAGGCACCCGATCAACTCGGTCAACCTGGCCGACGCCGAGACCGGGCTGCTGGCCCAGATCAACGAACTCCTGGAGCAACACCCGGTAGCCAAAGGAAGGGTCGAGATCTCCCTTGATCCCGAGGACTGCGACGCGGCGCTGACCGTGAACGAGTACGAGACCATGCTCATGCGCCACGACCTGACCGAGGTTCTTAGGGACCCACTGCGGTTCATGGCACAGCGCGGACGGAGCCTGCTTCGGGACCCGAAGGCCATCCCGTTCAAGTCTCTGGAGTACGCAAAGTACGACGTCGTGCGTGTCCTTAACGAGATCATCGACTCGCTCGGGCTCTCCGAGTCCGCGCTCGAGCGTCTGCTTGGTCGCGCGATGGGTTTCCCCGCGCGCAGGTTCCTGCGCCTCAAGCGGTCGGTGAGCCTGCCGATCTCGAACGCGGAAGGCCGGCCCGCTGGCCGGGTCGTTCGCGGTACCTATCAGAGCCCTATCCTGATCCAGTGGCACAACGCCCCCGGCGGCTCCCGCACCGTTGACGTTACCCTCAGAGAGTTCGCTTAGGACTCTGGAGGCAGAGGCCCCCGGGGCGCGGTGGGGTTCATGTATCAGATGAGAATGGCCTCAGCCCACAGGCTCCTCATGATGCGCTGCGCGCATCTTCCCGAGAAGAAGGAGCGTCCTCGAGCCTCAACCCTCGCAATTGTGGCCACATGGGCAGACGCGCTTCCCGCGGGTTGCCAAGCTCGAGGTTTTCCCCAACAGACCGACAGCGTGAGCGTGCCCCAGGAAAGCCACCGAAACATGGCACGCCCCGTCGAACGCCAACTACTGCGGAGCGAGCTGCGCTCTTTTTTTCCGCTGGTGGGGGAACTTAATCACCTAGTCACTCAACCACTCAATCACCGTGCGGGCGGGTGGTTGGGGGGTTTCCAGTCCCTGGATCTGAGGACGGCTCTGACCGGGGCGGCCTCGACGCCGACCAATGGCATGGGGAGCGCCACCAGGTCGTACAGCCCGGGCTCGATCGCTTCGAGCAAGAGGCCTTCGATCCACGCAACGCCGCGTTCTGCAAGGGCATGGTGCGCCGCGTGGTCGGCCGAGTCAAACGGATCCACCGACGGGGAGTCGATCCCGACCAGTACCACGCCGTTGTCGGCGAGCAAGTGAACGAGGTCGACGGAAAAGCCGGACAACCCCTCCCCCACGGCTTCCGCATCGACCGGGTGGCTGTCGGTCCGAAACAGAACCCGAGGGGCAGCCGGCGACCAACCCGAAGGCAGATGCTCGAGTCCCACGCGAGAGGGTCGACCCGTTGCACGGACGACCTCAGCCGGACCGATAAGCCTGCCGAGAGGGATGCGCTCGATCGTCTCGCCAGCATCCTCCATGTGCAACGTCGCATCGATGTGGGTTCCAACGTGGCAGGTGGTCGAGAAGGCGGACAGCACCATCCCCTGCTGCCGCCTCTGCTCGAGCCGAAAAGGCCGATCACCGGGCCAGACGGGTATTCCCGGAGCCAGCGGCCTGCTGATGTCGAGCCATCGGTCCGACCCGGTTCGAAGCTGCAAGGCTCCTTTTCGCTCACTCACGCGGCACGCTCCCTCCCGCCTCTGTCCCGGCCTCGTCCCCGGCCGCCCGCGAGCTCTCGATCTGCCTGCGGATCCGGCGGATGAACTCGTCGTGGTCGAGGATCGGCTTCGTCAGATAGTCGTTGGCCCCCGACTCGAAGAGGAAGCGCTCCGGATCTCCACGCATGGCGTGCGCGCTGAGTAGGATGACCGGCAGGCGGGCGCCGCGAGGTCGGGTGCGGATCCGGCGAGTGAGCTCGGGGCCGTCGACCTTGGTGCCGCCCACGAAGGTGCCGGTCAGCGAGACGTCCATGAGTACCGCCGCCGGCCTTCCTTCGTCGATTGCGGTCAGAATCCGGTCGCCATCGTCCGTGGTCTCCACCTCGAAGCCGCCGATGGAAGTCAGAATCGCCTCGAGGAGGATGGCGTTCGCAGCGTCGTCCTCGACCACCAGAATCAGCTCTTTCACGGCTCACCTCCCCAACTCACTCTCGATCCTCTTCGACCTCTTGATTCTAGCCCGGACCACTGACTCGCAATCCACCCCGGCCAGCGACAGGCAAGGCCGACCATTCACCACCCGGTGATCGAGCGAGAGCGCGATGAGGGCCCTGGAGCCGGAGAGGAAAGTGACAACTCGACCCTCGGAACCGGAAGGCCCGGCCTACCGGTCGAGCCCGAGAGGTGATCAGGCAGTCAGCCCCGCCGCTGCAAGCTCTGGGACCTCAAGCATGGTGACCACGTCCTGGGTGCGCGCGCCCGCCTTGCGCGCGACGAGCACGCCCCAGCGGACATCCTCGAGGCCGGCCACCGTGTGAGCATCCGGGTTGATGGCGAGCCGTACACCGAGATCGAGAGCACGACGCGCAGCCCGCCAGCTCAGGTCCAGCCGGTGAGGGTTAGCGTTGATCTCGACCACGACGCCACGCTCCGCACACTCCTTCAGGACCTCCTCCAGGTCCAGCGCGTAGGGCGGCCGCGCCAGCAGCAACCTTCCCGTGGGATGCCCGAGGACCCTGCACGCCGGATGACGGATAGCCTCGATGATTCTGTCGGTCTGAGCCTCCTGCGCAAGCCGAAAGGAGGAGTGCACCGAGGCCACCACATACTCAAGACCGTCCTCGCACCCCGGCGGCAGGTCCAGCCTCCCGTCCGGGAGGATGTCGGCCTCCAGACCCTTGATCAGTCTCAGCTCCGGATGCTCCCGGTTCCAGGCGTCAATCCGCTCCCACTGCCCACGAAGCCTGTCTCTATCGAGCCCGTTGGCGTAGTGAGCAGCAGGCGAGTGGTCGGCGATGCCGAGGTAGGCCCAACCCAGTGCCTGGGCCGCCGAGGCCATGTCCGCCAGGGTGGCGGCGCCGTCGGAGTCAGTGGTGTGATTGTGGAGCGCTCCACGCACGTCCTCCCAACATACGAGATCGGACAGCATGCCGGTTGCAGCACGCTCGATCTCGTCCTCTCCCTCCCGCAGCTCGGGAGGAACCCACGAGCAGCCGAGCGCTGCGTAGAGCTCCTCCTCGGAGCCTGCGTCCACCCTCCTCGTGTCATCCCAAAGGCCATCTTCGGCAAGTCGCTTCCCGGACGCGGCGGCGCGTCTCTGCAGGAGCTCCAAGTGACGTGCCGACGCCGAGTGCCAGAGACGAGCGGCCACGGCACGCCCGGGCTCGACGGTGCGAACCCTGCACCGCAACCCGGCAGCGGTCTCCCCCGTCCACACGCCGGGGCCTTCCCCCTGGAGGTCAGAGAGGGCACCGTGGAGCGTTGCGGCGATGGCGGCCGGCTCGGTTGTTACCACGAGCAGCTCGACGATGCCGACCGTCTCGCAGCCGCGACGGACCTCCCCGGTTGCCGATACGTCGGCGACACCAGCCTGACTGCGGAGTGCCGAGCCGAGCTTGTCGGCGGCCTCCCACGCCACGTCGACCAGGTACCGTTCGCGCGCCTGCAGGGTGAAGCGGACGGCCTCCAGCACGCTCCTCTGCGAGGTCGGCCCGAAGCCCGGAAGATCGACCAGACGGTTCTCGAGGCACGCATACTCCAGCTCTCCCGGGCTACTCACGCCGAGGTCCTGCCACAGTGCCCGCACCTTCTTGGGGCCGAGGCCCGCGACCGACAACAGCTCGACGACGCCTGGCGGCGTCCGCGACTCCAAGTCCCGCAGAGCCTCCGGCGTGCGGCCAGCCACCAGCTCTGTGAGCACGGCGGCCGTACCGCGCCCGATACCCCGGATCTCCGTCAACTTTCCGGTCTCCACCAGCTCCAGGAGATCCCCTTCCGCACGCTCCAACGCGCGGGCTGCATTGGCCAGGGCACGGACCCGGTGCGGGTTTCCACCATGGAGCTCGAGCAGCGTCGAGATCGTCTTCAGGACTCTGGCCGCGTTCTTTCGGTCGACATCGGACATGTGTATAATCCCTTTCCTCAGGGCCCGCTGGTGCGGCGTGGGAAACGATAATCCGGATGCGGGCCCGCGTAGTTGGTCAACACCTTCATGGTATAGTCGCTCGTACTTCAATGGGACTGCCTCGTAGCTTCCGATCGAGCCTGACCTACCCCGTCGCCGGCACGCTCGTCCTGGTGACTGTGTTGCCTGTGGTGGTCGTAGGCCTGCTTCTGGCGTCCAGCATCCGCGATCACCTGACGACGGTGGAGAAGCAGTATCTGACCAGACAGGCGGTGGGCCTGGCCAGCGAGGTATCGCTGTTTTTCTCGAGCCACAGAACACAGCTCGAGGCGACGGCACGCGCCCTCGATGTCAGCTCCCAGCTCCCCGTGACCGAGACGGATGCCCTCCTCAAAGGCGTTGCGCGGCGAGACCCATCGCTGATGCGCTTGCAACTGGTGAGGGCGAACGGCGAAGGCAGCTTCGTCTCGACCCAGGAGCTCGAGCCGGCTGCAGCCAAAGCCCTAGCTGACCTGGTCTCGGCCGCCAGCCGGCTGGCAACCGCAGGCCAGGATGTGAACGATCTTCACGAACAGCTAACGGGCCACCCGGCGGGAGTGTCGGTGTTCGCCTACCCGATTCGTGGGAACGGTCATGAGGTACGGGCTGTGCTCACCGGGGTCCTCGACCTGCAGCCGCTGCAAACCAGGCTCAGCGACAACGCGCTCAGCGGCCTCATCGTGACCATCATCAACGACAAGGGCATCGCCGTCCTGTCGTCCCGCCGCGAGCTGCAGGGGATCTCGCTTGCCGAGTCTCCGCTGGTTCGTGACTACCTGAGGCGCCCGCTCCGCCTCACCAAGGTCTACGCTCAACCTCAGCTCCGTCTCACCAGCGACGTGCTCGGCTCGATCGCTCCGGCGCAGTGGCCGCGGTGGGCCGTCGTTGCCGAACGGCCGACCGCAGAGGCGTTTGCGTCCGTACGAGCGATGCAGCAACGAACTCTGATCTCGACGGCCGTTGCGGCCGCTGCAGCCCTCGCCATCGGTTTCGGCCTCAGCGGCTACCTCATCCGGCCTCTGCAGAAGCTGACGGACGTCACATCGGCCCTCGCCGAAGGCAAGCTGACGGAACGGGCCCAGATCCCCGGCCACAACGAAATCGCGCAGCTTGCCGCCAACTTCAACCACATGGCCGGCAGCATCGAAACCCTGGTCCGACGGCTCAAGCATGCCCTGAGACAGAATCAGGAGCTGTTCTTGGAGACCATCCGGACACTCGCGACGGCGATCGATGCCAAGGACCCCTACACCCGTGGTCACTCGGAACGCGTCAGCTCGTACTCAATGGCCATCGCCCGTGCGCTCGGGCTCGACAGCGATCAGGTGTTTCGCGTCCGCATAGCGGCCATCCTCCACGACGTTGGCAAGCTCGGCATCCGTGACAACATCCTCAACAAGCCGGGTGGCCTGACCGACGCCGAGTACACCGTCATGCGACGTCACCCCGAGATCGGCTCACAGATCATGGCGCCGATTCGGATGCTGAAGGACATCATCCCAGGAATCCGCAACCACCACGAGACGTGGGATGGAACCGGCTACCCCGACAAGCTGAAGGGCGACGAGATCCCGCTGGTTGCCCGCATCATCGGCGTCGCCGACACCTTTGACGCCATGACCACCACCCGCCCTTATCAGAGCCCGCATCCGCTTGAGTATGTAGTCGCCAAGATGCGATCCATGGCCGGCTCGCGTTTCGATCCTCAGGTCGTCCAAGCGTTCCTTGCCGCGGTCGAGGCTGGAGACGTCACACCACCGGAAGCCTCACCGGCCGTCGGGACGGGAGAAGGAGTCTCATGAAGAACGCAGCAATCACCGCGATCACCGTCGCCCTCCTGCTCACCCTTGCCGGCTGCAGCAGCTCGTCCTCGGGCTCGCGCGCCATGAAGCGGCCGGGCTCCGAAACCAGTGCGGCCAACCCGCTGTACCCGTTCACCCTGATGCGTCAGGGATCCGTGCTCCTGCAGCAGGGCCGCTACGATGATGCGCTGAAGAGCTTCGAGAAGGCGGCCCGGCTGCAGCCGGAGAATGCGACTACGCACAACATGGTGGGGCTGTGTTACCTCAAGCTGGAGCAGTACGACAAGGCACTTGCCGCGTTCAACCAAGCCCTCGACCTGGTACCGTCGTTTTCCGACGCCCGCAACAACCGCGGCGCCACGTACCTCGCCATGAAGCAGTATCACCTCGCCGAGGTGGACTTCCTCGCCGTATTGGGAGATCCCACGTATCCTCACCGCTGGGATGTCTACTATAACCTGGGGATGACGTACCTCGATCGTGGTCAGCTCGGTGCCGCGATCGAGAACTTCCGCCGCGCCGCCAACGCTTCCGCCCCGGTCTTCGAGGCCTTCCTCCGCCTGGCCGAGATCGCACAGCGGCAAGGCAAGACCGACTCTGCCATTGATACCCTCGAGCAAGCACATATCAGGTTCCCCGACCAGCCAGAGGCCACCTTCCGGCTCGGCCAACTGTTGCTCGGGACCGGACGAGAGGAGGAGGGTCGCAAGTACCTCCAGGAGGTCGCCGCCAGCGATCCGAGTTCCAAGTTGGCAGGAGAAGCACGCAAGCTGCTCGAGGGTAATTGATGCCGTTTAACTACCTGCTCACGAACCTACTGGTGGACGTTCCGGCGGCCGTCGGGGCCATCTTCCTCGATGACGAGGGCGAGACCATCGAGTGCGTGACGCGTCACGGGGACCCGTACGAGTTGAAGGTCGAAGGGGCGTATCACAGCATCTTCGCCCGCCAGATCGTGGACGCCGGCGCGGCGCTGCTCGGCGGCCCGGTGGGAACCTACATCATGAACGGAGAGCGCCTGGCAACGTTGACGCAGGTCCTACCGGGTGGCTACTATATTGTGCTCGTGATGGATCGCGGCGGCTCGCATGCCATGGCGAAGTTCTTCCTGCAGCGCGCCGCTCAAGTAATCAGCCGGGAGCTTACCTGAGCTTTCGGCTCTTTCGGCTGTAAACGGGGGTCTGATGGCACGCACGGTGCTCGAGAAGCTCAAGAGGGGTCTGTTCATGACCCACACCGAGTTTCTCGAAAAGGTGGGAGAAGCGTTCCAACGGTCGGGGCCGGTGGCACCCGACAACCTCAACGGCCTCGAGGATGCCCTGATTGCCGCCGACACCGGAGTCGAGCTTTCGCTCCGCCTCACCGACGAGCTTCGCGAGGCGGTTCGAAGCGGGCGAATCACGTCCGCCGAGGAGCTACGGCCTGCCGTTCGCTCCCGCCTTCTCGACGTGCTGGGGTCGGCTGCAGAGAGTAGCCCCGAGCCGCCGGCATCGTCCCCCAGGATCACAATGCTCGTGGGCGTCAACGGCACCGGCAAGACGACAACCGCGGCCAAGCTGGCAAAACGACGCCGCGAGGCGGGCCGAAGCGTGCTCCTGGCCGCCGCGGACACGTTTCGCGCCGCGGCGGTCGAGCAGCTCCAGATCTGGGCCGATCGGCTCGAGGTGCCCCTGGTCCACCAGGGCGAGGGGGCAGACCCCGCAGCGGTCGTCTTTGACGCCATCGCCGCGGCGCGAGCGCGAGGAATCGACGAGGTCATCGTCGACACTGCAGGCCGCCTTCACACCCGCGCCAACCTGATGAAGGAGCTGGAGAAGGTGCGCAGGGTCGCGGCCAGAGAAGTGGAGGGAGCCCCGCACGAGGTGTTGCTGGTGCTCGACGCCACGACCGGATCGAACGGTATCGAGCAGGCGCAGCGGTTCGGCGCCACAGCCGGCATCACCGGTGTTGTCCTAACCAAGCTCGACGGCACCGCCAAGGGCGGCGTCGTGCTGGCCATTGCCGATGGTCTCGGCCTGCCCGTCTGCTGGGTGGGAGTCGGAGAAGCGGCAGACGACCTGCTCCCGTTCGACGCCGAAGAGTTCGTCGACGCACTCCTGGAGCCGTGACGGTGACCTTGAGCGCCAGCCTCCGTCTCCCCCCGACAGCCTGGCCGGACCATGTGTGCTGATGGCGACGAGCGCTGGATGGCGCGCGCGCTCGAGCTTGCCGAGCACGGACGCTATGGAGCCTCGCCGAACCCCATGGTTGGTGCCGTGGTGCTCGACCGCAGCGGCCGATCCGCCGGCGAAGGCTTTCACGCCCGCTACGGCGGGCCGCACGCCGAGGTCGAGGCACTCAGCTCGGCTGGGGAGGCAGCCCGTGGCGGCACCCTCTTCGTCACGCTCGAGCCCTGCGACCACCACGGCAAGACCCCTCCCTGCAGTACGGCCATCCTCGATGCCGGGGTCGCCAGGGTGGTCATCGCCATGGCCGATCCGAACCCGCAGGCCTCAGGGGGCGGCGATCGTCTTCGCCGCGCGGGTGTCGAGGTCACCCTCGGCGTTCTCGAAGCCGCAGCGCAACGCCTCAACCGCCGTTGGCTCCTGTGGACGCACTCGGCTCGGCCGTGGGTGACGCTCAAGGCCGCCGTCAGCCTGGACGGGCGAACGGCCACCCGCACGGGCGACTCCAAGTGGATCACCTGCGAGGCAGCGCGACGGCGAGGCCTCGAGCTCCGCGAGGAGCACGACGCGGTTCTCGTCGGGGTTGGCACCGTGCTGGCGGACAACCCGCGGCTGACCCGGCGGCTTGGCCTCAACCCATGTGACCGCCACTCCCGCATCATCCTTGACTCGAGGCTGCGCACACCTGTCACAGCAGAGGTCGTGTGCCATGAGCCGTCGCGGACCCTCATCGCACACACCAGCCGCGCGTCTGATGCCCGGCACAGCGCCCTCGCGAATGCCGGCGTGGAGCTCCTCGAGGTTGCCGCGGACGGCCGCGGTCGGGTCGATGTCCAAGTTCTTCTGACGGCGTTGGCGCCGCGACCTCTGACCGCCCTGCTCGTGGAAGGAGGGGCCGACGTTCACGGCTCGTTCCTCGATGCGGGGATGGTCGACGAGGCTGTCTTCTTCGTCGCCCCGATCTTGATCGGTGGAGAGTCCTCTCGTCCTGCGGTTGCCGGACTTGGCGCAGGAAGCTTGACAGACGCTCGGCGCTTCGTCATCGAGCACGTACGGCCGGTTGGTGACGACCTCGAGATAGCTGCGGTATGCTTGGAAAACGCAAATGTTCACCGGACTGGTTGAGGCTGTTGGAACCGTCGAGCGGCTGACGAGGTCAGCCGTCGGCGCGCGGCTCACGGTCGCCGCGAGTTGGCCCGATCGGGACACGCCCCGCTCTGGGGACAGCATCGCGGTCAACGGCGTGTGCCTGACCGCCCTGGAGCCGACCGCGGAACGGTTCGCCGCCGACCTCTCTCCCGAAACGGTGGCCCGCACCCGCCTTGCTGCCCTGGCGCGAGGATCGGGCCTCAATCTCGAGCGGGCCCTTCGCGTCGGTCAGAGGCTCGGCGGCCACTTCGTGCAGGGGCACGTCGATGCCATAGTGCGCCTCCTCGGCACGGCCGAGGAAGGGGGTTTCGCGAGATGGCGGCTGTCGCTGCCTGGAGCCTGTGCTCACGAGCTGGCTCGCAAGGGCAGCATCGCCCTCGATGGGGTCTCTCTCACCATTGCCGAGCTGAGTGAGGACTGGTTCGAGGTGGCGCTGATTCCCCAGACCCTGGCGGCCACGAACCTGGGTCGGCTCCGCCCCGGCGGCGAGCTCCACCTCGAGACCGACGTCATCGCCAAGTACGTCGCGCGTGCGCTGGGCCGCCAGGTAAGCACATCCTCGGCTCTCGAGGAGTTCCTGGGTGGAGGAACCAGTGCGACGGATTGAGCCCGCTTTCCCGGACCTGTTCTCCGTCAGCCACGTTCTCCGTCCCGGCTACCTACCGGCCTCGTCCGTAACCCTCGATCCCATCCGTATGGGAATCGTCTGGCAGGACGCCCCTCACCGTATCCTCCCGGCCGATGGCACGGTGCCCCGGATGCCGGTGCGGGCAATCGCGTTCGGGCGCGTGGCAACGATGCGAGGCGACATCGTGGAGCGAGTTCTCGAGCGCGGCAGCTCGCTACTTCTTGTTCTCGACGATCCCAAAATCAAGCCGGATGATGTCGGTCTCGACGGTGATCTTGGGGAGTCTCAGGTCACTGCGCTGCTGCCGGTGCTCCCATCTCCTCTCGCCGACAAGGTTCAGATCCCGACCGCGTGGAAGAAGCGACGCTGGGGCGCCGTGCTCGGTCTGTTCCCGTTTCCCGGAGCGATGGCGGAGATCGAGCAAAGGGTGACCCAGCTTTGGAAGGCAGGCGCCTCCTTCGCGATTGCGGCGCCGCTCCTCCTGACGCCGAAGGATCGTCACCGGATACTGGACGGCTGTGAGGGTTGCGGCCACGAGGCCGAGCTCGAGAATGCACTGTTCCACGCCGATGTCAGCCGAGGCCTGCACGCTCTCGAGAGGAAAGCCGGGGTTGCCGTTGACACCATGGGCATGGAGCCGGTCGTCCCCTACCTCATCCCCGGCCATGCTCACCCCAAGGCGGTCCATACAGCCGCATTGCTTCGCCTCTGGGCACGTCGCCTCGACCAATCCCACGAGGAGAGCTCCTGGGGCTGGCGTCTGCGCCGCGCCGCCGCCGCGCTCGAGCCGCTCGACAAGGACCCGGAAAGCATGGCAGTCGAGGGCAACCTGCGCATCATCCCTGGCTTCGACAGTTGGGTCGAGTCGTTCACTCGCGCGCTGTGGGATGGCGGCAACCCGGTCGCCGCCGCCTGGCGCCGGTGGACCTCCCCCACCAATCACAAATGACGCAGCTGTGGCGCCTGCTGGTCGACGGAGCCCACGCTGGAGCCGCCAACATGGCCCGAGACATGGCGATACTCGAGCATGTCTGCATCGGCCAAGCGCCACCGACCCTCCGCCTGTACTCGTGGTTGCCACCGTGCCTGACCTTGGGACGCCACCAGCCCCTGGAGGCCGCAGACGCGAGATTCTGCAGCCAGGCGGGGGTCGAGATGGCGAGACGCCCGACCGGAGGCCGGGCGGTCCTCCATCACCTCGAGCTGACCTACGCCGTGATCGCCCCGCTGTCGCCGCCAGTACTGCCGACCAACCTGCAGGCGGCCTATCGGAAGCTGTGCTCGGGCCTCGTTCGCGCCTGCCGCGCGCTCGGCGTTGCCGCCGAGCTCACTCCGGGTGAGATCAACCTACAGCTGCCGAGCCCCCGCTCCACGGTCCCCTGCTTCAAGGCGCCAGCCGGAGGCGAGGTCGTTGTCTCGGGCCGCAAGCTCATCGGCTCGGCCATGAGACGGCACGGGAACTGCGTCCTCCAGCACGGCGCCTTCCTCCTCGACTGGGATCCCGAGCTCCAGGCCGGCGCCGTTGGCCTGCCCGACGACAGCTCACTGCGTCCGTTCATCACCACCGTTGCCGCCGAGATCGGCACCATCCCGGAGCTCTCGGAGCTCACGGATGCGGTCGCTGCCGGGCTGGCCGAGGAACTGGCTGTGACCTTCCAGCGCGACGAGCTCACGGTCCCGGAACAACGTACGGCGGAGGAGCTCGTGCCCCGATTCGCCATCTGAGTGCGGGCGGGGGAGACTCGAAGCTGACTGAGGCGGGCGGGCGCGGTGTACCATGGCGGCGCATGCCCCAGCGCCCCAGCGAGCCCCGGACGCAGATCCCCTGGTGGGTGGTGACCACCTACTTTGCCGAGGGGTTCCCCTACTCGATCGTCCGCCAGATCTCGACCGTGTTCTTCAAGGACGCCGGCGCCAGCCTGCCGGCGATCGGCCTCACCTCCCTGTACGGTCTGCCCTGGACGCTCAAGTTCCTGTGGGCGCCGTTCGTCGACACCTACTCGACCAAGCGCCGTTGGCTGCTGGCTGCGGAGAGCGTTCTCGTTGCCATGGTGCTCGTGCTGGCGGGAGTCTCCTCCCTCAAGGGAGCGCTGCCGGTCGCCGCCGTTGTCTTCCTGCTTCTCGCCGCGACCTCGGCCACCCACGACACCGCCATCGACGGCTACTACCTGGAAGCGCTCGATCGCACAGAGCAGGCCCGCTATGTGGGATTCCAGGCGATGTCCTACCGGCTCGCCCTGATCGCCGGCGGCGGCGGCGTCATCGCCCTCTCCGGCTGGACCTCGTGGGCCACCGGTTTCGGGGTGGCGGCGGTGGTCATCGGCGGGATTCTCACCCTCCACACACTTTTCCTGCCTCGCCAGGAGGCGCCCAAGAGGCCTGTAGGCCAGCTCCTCCTCTACCTCTTGCGGCCACAGATCCTGTTCTTCCTGGTCGCGGTCGTGGCCCTCGTGGCGGGCGCCCGCTGGCTCTACCTGCGCCCCGAGATGGAGACCCTCCGCCGCGTGGTCGGCGTGCTCTCGGTACCCGGCTGGATCGTCCTGCTCCTGCTCGTCTGCCTCGTCGTAGCCGCGACGCGTGTCCCGGCCCTCAAGCAGCGGCTCTATGCCTCGGACTCCACCTACGCCCTGGCATTCGTTGACTACCTCGACCAGCCGCGGGCAGGAGTCATCCTCGCGTTCGTGGCCCTCTACAGGACCGGAGAGTCCTTCCTGTTGAATATGGCCTACCCTTTTCTCAAGGACATCGGGGTCAGCCGCGCCGCCTACGGCGTTGCTTACGGCACCTTTGGGATCGCGGCCTCGATCGCCGGCGGTCTGCTCGGCGGCGCCCTCATCGCCCGTTTCGGGCTGCGCCGCTGCATCTGGCCTTTCGTCCTCGCCCAGAACGTGCTCAACCTGTTCTACATGGTCATGGCGTGGCACTACAGAACGATCTTCCAGCGTCCCGACCTGGGTCACGCCGATCTGGGTCTCGTGAGCGTCCTGATTGTCGTGGAGGCGTTCGGCGCCGGGCTCGGTACGGCCGCCTTCATGGTCTTCATCATGCGCACCGCCAAGGCCGAGTACAAGGCCGCCCACATGGCCGTCGCCACCGGCATCGCCACAGTGTCTGCGACCCTTGCCGGCGTCTGCTCCGGGTTCCTGGCCGCCGCCTTCGGCTTCACCGTCTACTTCGGCTTGACCTTCCTTGCCACCCTGCCATCCATGGCCCTGATCCCATTCCTGCCCTACCTGGACAAGCCGCGCGAGGCGATGTCCTCCACCTGATGCTGATGTGACGGACGGACCTGCTTCGGTCCGCCGCCGCCGAGCTCGTGCCCCGCCGCCGTCCGGCCCCTCCTCGCTACCCCTATGGCAGGGAGGAGACCAGCTTGGCAAACGGCTTGCTCAGGTCGGGGGCTCGCCAGCCTCTCGGCCCAGTGAAGCGTTTGACGACGGCTGCGTCGTCGAGCCCGGCCAGGCTCGGCGGCGTCTTACGCGGCACCGTCACCTTCACATTCAAGCGGGGGCTTTCCCCGAGCTCGAGTGGCTCGACGTCGAACGGCGGGACCGCCAGACGGTAGCCCTGTCGATCGACGGCGCTGGGTCCCACGTCATCGACGTCCCCTGCCGTCAGCGAGACGAGAATGGTCAGCGCCTGCCCGAGCCGCTTGCGGGCGTCGGCGCTCAGCCGTCCCCAGGCTCTCGCCACCTGTGACCCGGCGGCCGATGGGAACTGATCGCTACCGGCGACCTCGGCCCGCCGCCCGTTACACTCCACGAAGCCGGAGGTGACCGGCCCGGACTCTCCTCCCCGCCGGACAACCAGCAGGTACTCGCCCGTCACGCCGTCGCTGATGACCCATGCCGAGTCGTGCTCAGGCAGGGAGTAGAGCCGCTGCACGCGGACGGTGTCACCGTTGTGGAGCACGATCCAGACCTGAACGTCGTCCCGGTAGCCGGCTGCCTCGGCGATCTTCATGAACTCGACGACGAGCCGCGCTCGGCCCGGTCGATCCACCAGCTCGTAGCGGCCGCCAGCGCGTTGCTGAAAGTCCTGCCAGTGCTGGCGCTCGGCCTTGTCGAGGTTGGCGGGATCGAAGCCGATCGTGTGCACCTGCAGGAAGGAGACGGGCCCGGCGCCGCCGACCGGCGAGATCTCGGCCACGGAGTAGCTGACGGAAACCGGCAGCACCGTCGCTGCCGCCGACCCCACGACGAGGGATACTGCAACCAGCAGATACAGTCTGATTCTCATGATATCCTACCATTCTAGCAGTCTGGGAAGTCGATGAGGCACTGCATTTCGCAGATTTCATACTGGTGCTCAGCCTGGATGTAGCATTCACCGGGCTCCGGAACCCACCGGCAGAGCCTGTATGCCTCTGCTAGTTTCAGGTCACAACAGGTGATGCAGTCCGAGCAATCCTGAGGTCTGCAGGGATCGCCGCCGATAGGTCTTGCCTCACTTGTCCCTCGCAACTTTGCACCTGAGTATGCTTCGATGGTCTGAGACACTGCGATTGGCATGGACCCGACCACCAATGCAAGCACTACGAATACTGTTGCGGGGATCGAAATCTGCTTCTCATGCATTTTCGCACCTCTTGTGCTTTTGGTTGCGTCCCATGTTAGCACATGAGGATCCATCTAGCCTAGGACCTGCCTATCCCTTTTTCTCAGGTTGTGGCATAATTAAGGCATAACTTGAGAAGAAGGGGGGGCAAGACAGTGGATGCCGAGGTGTTGTGGAGGCTCTTCCCAAGGACGTTCCCGGAGTTCGACGCGGCGTTTCGGGATGAGGCTCGGTGCAGGCAGGTCCTGATTGAGCTTCGCTGGGGCGGGGCGCCTACCTGTGACAGATGTGGCCGCCGAGAGGCATGGGAGCTGTCAAACGGGCGCTTTGAATGCCGTTCCTGTGGGCGCCAGTTCAGTGTTACAAGCGGGACAGTCCTTCACGGAACCCGGAAGCCCTTGCGGCTCTGGTTTCGCGCGATCTGGGAAATGATGTCGAGAAAGAACGGCATCAGCGCGAAGGACCTGCAGAGGATCATGGGCTTTGGCTCTTACGAGACCGCCTGGACGTGGCTGCACAAGCTGAGGACGTGCATGAGCAGACCGGGACGGCCCCCTCTTACGGGGTCACTACAGCTCGACGACACCTATGTCGGTGGCTTGGACAATCGACCAGGCCGACCCGATGGCAACAAGGCCGTGGTGTTGGTGGCGGTCGAGCCTGGAGGACGTGCCCGCATGGAGCACTCACCCAATCTCAGGAGCTCAACTATTAGCAACTTCGCGAACAGGAACATCGCTCCTGGCGGCCACGTCACGACCGATGGCTACCGGAGCTTCAGCGCCAAGTCCCTCGGCCCACGAGGCCACCGCCAGCACGTGCAGAACAAGAAGCGCCACATCTCCACAGATCCACTCCTGCACGCTCACACCGTGATGTCACTGTTCAAACGTGTCTGGATGGGCACATATCACGGCGCGCCGAGTCGAAAGCACCTTCAGTCGTACCTTGACGAGTTTGAGTTCCGACACAACCGTCGACGGACTGTTGGCACCGGACGCATCGTTGCCCGTGTCCTACAAATCCTCGCCGGCTCCCGCGTGCGCACCTACTCCGACATCATCTCAGTTGTTCCCTGCCGTCGCTTCGCCGGTGTTGAGATAGCCTGAACGAAGGGGATAGGCAGGGCCTAGGATACATCGAGCACTGTACCATTCTGATACTTTTCATCATTCAAATGCCCACTCTTGTGCTACTGACAAGCCCTTTGTATCGCAGTAATTTTCCAACAGGGGTATCTCCTTGACTCCAGTTGCCACTACATATAGTGTTTGGCCGTCATGGGGGAGTATCCACGGAGCTTAAGTGAGTTAGAAGAGAGGTTTGCGAGCGAGGAGCCTTGTCGAGAATATCTAGCATCACTCCGGTGGCCCGAGGGGTTCCGGTGCCCAATGTGCGGAGGCGACAAGTTTTGGGTAACAAAACGCGGCTTGTGGATGTGCGGATCGTGCCAGCGACAAACCAGCGTGACTGCAGGGACGATCTTCGAGGGTACCCGCAAAGACCTGCGGACGTGGTTCCGAGCGGTCTGGTGGGTGTGCGGTCAGAAGAACGGCGTGAGTGCCCTCACGGTCCAGCGTGTCCTCGGTCTTGGAAGCTACGAGACGGCGTGGACGTGGATGCACAAGCTCCGGCGCGCGATGGTACGACCGGGCAGGGACCGCCTGGCTGGCGAGGTGGAGGTTGACGAGACCTACATTGGCGGGCCAAAACCGGGGAAGCGGGGCCGTGGCGCTGGCGGCAAGTCGACGGTACTCATTGCGGCTCAGAAAGATGGAAGTGGGATCGGGAGGATTCGCTTGGGTGGAGTCAAGAACCTCGCCCCCTCCCAAGTGATCGAGTTTGTCCGGGGAGCGATCGAACCAGGCAGCACTGTTGAGACGGACGGATTCCACGCCTACGAACGCCTGCCTGCGGTCGGCTACAAGCACAAGGTCACCCTCATGAAGAACGCCGGGGGAAAAAGCGACCAGATGCTGCCGCGCGTACATCGCGTGGCATCACTCCTCAAACGGTGGCTTCTAGGAACCCACCAGGGCGGCGTGCAGCCCAAACACCTCGACTTCTATCTGGACGAGTTCACGTTCCGATTCAACCGCCGGACCAGCCGAAGCAGAGGGAAACTCTTTCACAGACTCCTTCAACAGGCTGTGCTGGTAGAGCCAGCACCTTACACCGAGTTAGTGGGAGGCAAGGGCCCGGCAAACCACAACATCTAGTAGGTACTGGAGCGAAGGGGATACACCTGTTTCCCAATTACGTCCGTCTGCCGCAAGCAAGACGATCACCATCTCAACAGCCATCGCCTGTTGCCGCTGTCGCTAGGATTGGTTATGACCGGTGTGGGCTAGATGGTGGGCCGTGGGGGAGTCGAACCCCCGACCAACGGATTAAAAGTCCGCTGCTCTACCGGCTGAGCTAACGGCCCGTAGGAGCGTCAGGGTACTTCCGTTTGCCCCGCCGATCAAGGCGCTGCGGCTGCCTCTTCGACGGTGTGGACCGCACCGCGCAGCCGGTCCGCGAGAGCGGACCTGCCGCGGATCAGGGTCTCCTCCCGACGCGGCCCGGTGGAGACGAGCACGATCGGGACGCCGAGGTGGTCCTCGAAGAACTCCAGGTAGGCGCGGGCCGCCGGGGGAAGGTCCCCTTCCTTCGTGATGCCGCGGGTCGTCGCACCCCAGCCAGGCAGCGTCGCGTACTCCGGCTCGATGTCCTCGAGCTTCCGCGCATCCGCCGGCGGCTCAGCCAGCACACGTCCGTCCGCGGTCCGATAGCCGACCGCGACCCGGATCTCTTCAAGCCCGTCCAGCACGTCGAGCTTCATGAGGGCCACTCCCGCCAGGCCGCCGACACGAGCCGCGTAGCGCGCCGCAACGGCATCGAACCAGCCGCACCGCCTCGGCCGTCCGGTGGTGGTTCCGAACTCGTTGCCGCGTTCCCGCAACCGGTCGCCCACGGCGCCCTCGATCTCGGTCGGAAATGGCCCGCCGCCGACCCGCGTAACATATGCCTTCATCACCCCGAGAGCCGGGCCGAGCATCCCTACGGGGATGCCGCAGGAGACGGCTGCGGCTCCGGGGAGGCACGATGAAGAGGTCACATACGGGTAGGTGCCATGGTAGAGGTCGAGCATGATCCCCTGTGCGCCCTCGAAGAGGATCGGGTCGCCACGCTCGGCATGACGGCCCAGGGCCGGACCGATTTCGCCGACGAGAGGCGACAGCATTCGCGCAGCGTCCTGGAGACTCCGCAGGCTCTGCTCGATGTCCACCGGTGGCGCTGCGAAGAGAAGATCAAGCTCTCGGTTGTGGCTCTGCATCAAGGCTACGGCATCGGCCGCGAGCTGCTCCGGCTCCGTCAGCACCCCGACCCGCAGTGCCCGACGCTGTGCCAGGTCCTGGTAGGCGGGGCCGATCCCACGTCCTGTGGTGCCGATGCTGGAGGTACCCCGGGCCCGCTCCCGGGCGACATCCAGCGCCTGGTGCGTCGGCAGGATCAAGGTCGCTCTCGGCGACACGGTGAGACGACCGTTGACGTCCACGCCCTTTTCTTCGAGGTCCGCGATCTCCGCAACCAGGGCCAGGGGATCCACGACCATGCACGCTCCCATGTAGCAACGCGAGCCGCCGTGGATGATGCCGGAAGGCACAAGGTGAAGGGCGAAGTGCCGGTCCCCGAACTTCACCGTGTGACCGGCATTGTGGCCGCCGTTGTAGCGGACGACCGCACGGAAGCCGGCTGAGAGCAGGTCGACGACCTTCCCCTTGCCCTCGTCGCCCCACTGACCGCCGAGAACCAGTAACGCCTGTTGCGAGCTGCGTCCTTTCACATCAGTCCTCCAGCGCTTCATTCTAACCCGGTTCGGCTACTATTCCATGTATGACTGAACCGAGCTTGCAGCCCGAAAGCGGCTTCTTCCGCCGCCTGGCCGACATCACGCGGGGCCCGGAAGGCCGTCCGAGCCGCTTCGCCACCCGCCTGCGAAAGCGCCTGGTGGTAGGATTCCTGGTCGCATTTCCGCTCGTCGTCACCGTCTTCTTCGCCCGCTTCTTGTTCGAGCTGCTCGACCGCTGGTTTCGGCCCGTCGCGCGCCACTACTTCGGCTTCCCGATCCCCGGCATCGGAGCCGCGCTGTCATTGCTCGGCCTGTACCTGCTCGGCTTGCTCGCAACCAATGTCCTCGGGGGCCGGGTCCTGGCCTTCTTCGAACGCCGCATCGCCCGCATCCCCCTTCTGAGCCCGATCTACCAAGGCGCCCGCCAGGTCACGGAGGCGCTGCAGGCGCGCGACACGTACCAGTTCCGAAAGGTCGTTCTCGTCCGCTTCCCGCACAACGACGTCCGCTCGCTCGGCTTCGTCACCCGCGAGTTCGAACGCCCGAGCAGGTTCTCCGACGAGCCCTCGATGCTGGTGTTCGTTCCGACGACACCCAACCCGACCTCGGGTTTCCTGGTCTCTGTACGCAAACGTGACGTCACCGAGCTCGACATCCCGGTCGAAGCGGGCGTCAAGCTGGTGATCTCCGGCGGGCTCGTGGTCCCCGACCAGCTCCTGCGGCCTCTGCCGCCGACTGCCGAGGGCCGGACGTCCGGCTAACCCCGGTCCTGCCTACTCCTTGGAGTCAGGTTGTCTCCGCGCGCCTAGCCAAAGAACTGCGCGACATCGATGCGATGGTCGCGCAGCTTCTCCGGTGCCCGATGAAGGTAGTTGTACCGAGTGCCGAAGCTGAGCAGCGCCCGCTCCAGCATCCGCCGTCCGCGGTACAGGCGTGACATGACGGTCCCAACAGGAATGCTGAGGATGTCCGCGATCTCCTGGTACGCAAAGCCCTGGAGGTCGGCAAACACGACGACCATCTTGTAGTCGTGCGGCAGGCCCCGAAGCGCCTCTCGAACCTCGTGGTCGAGCTCGTAGGTCAGGAGCTCGGCCTCCGGATCGGAAAAGCCCTTCTCCTCCTGGTCGAGGAGCCGGCTTTCCAGCCCACCTTCTACGTCATCGAAGTCGACGGCGGCCGGCTGAAGCTTCTTCTTCCGGTAGGAGTTGATGAAGGTATTCTTCATGATCTTGAATAGCCAGGCCTTGAAGTTCGTACCCTCGGTGAAACGCTGGTAGTACTTGAACGCCTTGAGGTAGGTCTCTTGCAGCAGGTCCTCGGCGTCGTCCGGGGAACGCGTCATGCGGAGAGCGCTCTTGAAGAGCTGCTCCCGGTACGGAAGGTCTCCTGACTCGAAGTTCCACAGGGTCGGTTCGTGAGACGCCATCTCGACCTCCTTGTTGCAATGATGATACATTGCGACTGTGACTCTGTCAAGTCCAGGTCGCTCCGCCCAACGTGGCTTCTATGTTTCCTCTGCGCAACGGCCGCGATAATGAAAAACACAGGCGCCCGAAGGCGCCTGTGCCGGTCTTCCGTACTGCGACGGCGGCTACTTCGCCAGGATCATGAAGGCGATGATCAGCGAGTAGATGACCAGCGACTCGATCAGCGCGAGACCGATGATCATGGTGATGCGAACGGGGCCCGCGGCGCCGGGGTTGCGCCCCATCGCCTCACAGGCAGCCGTGATGCCACGCCCCTGCCCGATAGCGCCCGCTGCTGCCGCAAACCCGATCGCGAAGGCCGCACCCAGGAACTGGGCCCAGTTTCCTCCCGCTGCGGCGTGCGCCGCGCCGGCCTCCTGCGCCATTGCCGGTGCGGCAAACAGGGCCACGGAAACCAGGGCCAGGGCCATCATGACGAAACGACGGTTCATAAGATCCTCCTCCCGGACTAGTGTGGTCTCGTTCTAGTGCTGTTCAACGACGACGGCGCCCTGGATGTACGCCATCGTCAGCATGATGAAGATGAAGGCCTGCAGCAGGGATCCGAAGATCCCCAGCCCCATCATCGGCCACGGAACGACGAACGGAAACAGGGTGAAGAAGATCCCCGTTGCCGTGTGCTCACCGAAGATGTTCCCGAAGAGACGAAGCGCCAGGGAAAGCACCCTGGCGAGGTGCGAGATCAGCTCGATCGGAACCATGAGCGGCGCCAGCAGGACTACCGGTCCGGCAAAGTGCCTCAGGTAGTGAAAGAACCCCTGCTTGCGGACGCCGACGATGTTGTAGAACAGGAACGCCGTGATCGACAGCGCAAAAGTGGTGCTCGGATTAGCCGTGGCCGGCTGCAGGAAAAAGAAGAGCCCAAAGATGTTGCAGACAAAGATGAAGATCGCGAGGGAGCCGACGAAGGGAAGGAAGGTCTTTCCCATCCCCTCCCCGATCACGTCGTCAAGCAGCGACTGTAGCCCCGACACCACGAGCTCGAGTGACTGCTGCAGGTGAGACGGCTCCTCTACGGACAGCCTCCGTTTGACCGGAATCAACAGAGCCGCGATGACGGCCACCGCGAGCATCGCCATGATGACGTGGTCGGGCAGCCAGAAGACCTGGCCGTGCTGAGCTCCCATCAGCTCCAGGTAGCGCTCACTGGGCTGCCCGAAGATCGCCAGCAGCAGCCGGTTGATCGGTTCGAAGAGAATGGAGTACTCATGATGCATCGATGTTCAGCCTCCACCTTTTCCTGACCACCGTACCGCCTCGGCCAGCACCGCAATGACGACCGCCGTAATGCCCGCCGCTACGGCAACCGGCTCGACGTGAGGGGCTGCCAGGAGCACCCCGAAACCGCAGAGGAGGAGCACCAGCTTCAACCCGAGCCTGACGGCGATCGGCCTGCTCAACTGTGGGCGGCCGGGCTGCAGCATCCGCTCGACGGCGACCTCCAACCAGCGGAAGTTGATGATAGCCAGCGCCCCTGCGACGGTCAAGCTCAAGGCGCCCGCCGGTGAGTCCAGAACTAGCAGCTCCATTGCAGCGCCTGCAAGCACCAGGCCGAGCGACACAACCGCTACCCGGCGAGATGAGAACGAGACTTCAGCCGCGTTCATCGTTGCCCAGCCGGTCATCGGAGGTCTCCGAGGACTGCTCGTCCTCTGCCGTGAGCTCCTGCTCGTCGCGGGCCGCCTTGGCGGTGATGCGGAACAGATTGATGAAGCCCGCGATGATGCCGAAGAGACTGAAGACGGCAGTCAAGTACGGCCAGGTCCCGAGGATGCGATCGAGCCAGCGCCCCCAGAAGAACCCGATCGCGATCGCAACCGGAAACTGAATCCCAATGATGGAAAGGTCCGCCCAGGTGCGGGCCTGACGCAAGACACGCCGCCGGTCCTTCACGTCGTCCCTGCCCCCCACGCCCCCACGTGTGGCAGCCCGGAACACAGAGAGGTGAGGCCTGGGAAGGACGGCCCCGCCGTACCCCAGGGCGGTGCCTGCCACGGTGGGGCGTGAAGCCCAGCGCGCCGTCTGTCACTACCCGACACCGAGCGCGATGAGACCATTGCGAGCCCAGCCTACCATTGGCGCCGGCCACACGCCGATCACCAGCGTCGCGACCACACACACGGTAATCATCGCCTCCAACCACCGGTCCCGGGCCAGCGGCGCCGGCACGTCCTCCTCACCGTCCCTGAAGTACATCTCGAGCACGATCCGTAGGTAGTAGTAAAGGCTCACGGCCGACATCACGACCGCGATCACGGCCAGCTTGATGTACCCCGCCTCGACCGCCGCCGAGAACAGGTACAGCTTGCCCATGAACCCCGCCGTCGGCGGGATCCCCGCCAGTGCCAGCATGAAGATCAGCATCCCCGCGGCGGCCGCGGGATGGCGTTTCGCCAAGCCGGCGTAGTCGGAGATCTGCTCTCCCGCGTAGCCCCGCGTCTCGAGCAGAATCACGAAACCGAACGCACCAAGGTTCATGAAGGTGTAGACCAGCATGTACAGCAGCAGCGCCCAGGTCCCCATCGCCGAGCCTGCCACGATCCCGAGTAGTGCGTAGCCGGCATGGGCTATTGACGAGTAGGCCAGCATCCGCTTGACGTTGTTCTGGGTGAGGGCGGCGACATTGCCGTAGATCATGGTCAAGGCTGCGGCTATCCACATCACCAGCCGCCAGCTCTGGATCTGCGGCGCGAAGGCGCCCGCGAACAGGCGCAGGAACATGGCAAACGCGGCCGCCTTAGGTCCTACCGAAATGAACGCCGTCACCGGGGTCGGCGCCCCCTCGTAGGCGTCCGGGGTCCAGACGTGGAACGGAACGGCGGCGACCTTGAAGAGCATCCCGAACCCGACCAGGAGGATGCCGAGGCCGAGCGCAGGGTTGCCGCTGACGTTTGTGACGAGCGCGTCGCGGATGCCGCCGAGCTCGAGGGTGCCGAGCGTGCCGTACACAAGTGAGATGCCGTACAGGAGGATCCCGGATGACAGCGCTCCCAGCACGAAGTACTTCACTGCCCCCTCGTTGGACTTCACCTCGAGCTTGAAGTAGCCGACCAGGACGTACTGCGACAACGCCATCAGCTCGAGCCCGACGTAGAGGCTGACCAGGCTGGCGCCGGACGCCATCACCATCATGCCGAGGGTGGCATACAGCACAAGGGCAACGAACTCACCACCACCGTATGGCGAGCGCTCCAGAAACCCGGCCGCCATCAACAGGGTGATGGACGAGGCGGCAATCATCAACAGCTTGAAGTAGAGCGCAAAGCCGTCCAAAACCAGCATGCCGCCGAGGATCACCTCCGGACCGCCAGCAGGCCGGCCGAGCACCCACGTAAGGACGGCCGTGCCGGCCAGCGCGAAGACGCCCGCGATGGTCAGGGCCCGGATTCCCCGCCGTCCGACGCCGACACCAACGAGGAGGATCACGAAGCCCGCGACGGCCAGGAAGATCTCCGGTAGGAAGGGGATGAACTGGCTCAGGCTCATGAGCTACTCCCCGGCGCCCTGATCGGCCTCGGCCGGGGCGCTCCCGGTGATCGCCGCCCCGTGCCGTGCAGCGGTGTCTGGGTGATGAAGGGCGACCTCGACCCGTTGCAGCACACGGTCCACCGTCGGCTGCATGCGGTTGAAGAACGGCCTCGGGTAGAGGCCGATCCAGAACGCGATGATGACGAGCGGGATCAGCGTCCACTGCTCGCGGCGGTTGAGGTCCTTGAGATCCTTGTTCTTTTCGTTGGTGATTTCGCCAAAGAACACGCGCTGGTACATCCACAGCATGTATCCCGCGCCGAGGACGATCCCCGAGGCGGCGAACAGCGCCCAGGTCCAGTTGGCCCGGAAGACGCCGATGAGGATCGTGAACTCACCGATGAAGCCGTTGAGAGTCGGCAGACCGATCGACGACATGGTGAGCACCATGAAGAACATCGCGTACAACGGCATCACCTTGGCGAGGCCCCCGTACTCGGCGATCATCCGGTTGTGGCGGCGCTCGTAGATGATGCCGACGAGAAGGAAGAGCGCGCCGGTCGACACGCCGTGGTTGATCATCTGCAGGATGGACCCTCGCAGGCCGGCCTCGTTGAGGGCGAACATGCCGAGCATGATGAAGCCCATGTGGCTCACCGAGGAGTAGGCCACGAGCTTCTTCATGTCCTTCTGCGCCATCGCCACCAGGGCGCCGTAGATGATCGCGATGATCGCCAGCGCCGCCACCCACGGCACCGCCTTGACCGTCGCATCCGGCAGCAGCGGCAGGGAGAAGCGCACGAACCCATAGGTTCCCATCTTCAGCAGCACGCCGGCGAGGATGACCGACCCGGCCGTCGGCGCCTCGACGTGAGCGTCCGGCAGCCAGGTGTGGAACGGGAACATCGGGACCTTGATCGCAAACCCGATGAAGAACGCCAGGAAAACCCAGAACTGCATCTGCGGCGGGATGTGGGGCGCAATCTTGTACAGCTCGGGAATCGCGAACGTGGCCGGGTTGTGAAGACCGGGAAGACCGATCGCGGCCAACCCGGTGGAGTTGTAGAAGTACAGGGCCAGGATGCCCACCAGCATCAGCACCGAGCCGAACAGGGTGTAGAGGAAGAACTTGATCGCCGCATAGAGCTTGCGCGGCCCTCCCCACATCCCGATCAGGAAGTACATGGGGACGAGCATGACCTCCCAGAAAACGTAGAAGAGAACGAAATCGAGCGACATGAAGACGCCCAGCATCCCGGTCGACAACAGCAGCAGAAAGACGTAGTACTCCTTCTGCCGCTGGGTGATCGCCGTGAACGAAGAGTACACGGAGATGAAGGTGAGCAGCGTCGTCAGCAGGATCAGGAGGATCGAAAAGCCGTCGACGCCGAAGAAGTACTGGACGCCCAGCTTGGGAATCCACTCCCCCTGCACGACGAACTGAAACTCCGCGCCCGCCGGGTTGTAGAGGAACCACAGCGGTATGGAGATCAGGAAGTCGAGGCCCGCCACGACCGTCGCCACTGTCTTGATCGCCTTGGCATTGTCACGGTTGATGCCGAAGATGATCAGCAGCGCCCCAGCCAGTGGCAGGTAGCAGATGAAGTTGAGCAGATGCTGTTGGAGGAAGTCCATCGTCGTCCCCGCTCCTTAGAAGATGAAGTAGATGGCCAGGAGCGCCGCCGCTCCGAGAGCCATCACCATGGCGTAGCCCTGTGCGAAACCGACCTGCAGGCGCCGGAACTTGTGGCTCGCCCATTGATAGATCCAGGCGACCAGGTTGACCAAACCGTCGACGACCTTGAGGTCGAAAAATCCGGACAGGAAGCTCGTGCCCACGGTGGTGTGACGAGTGCCATTGACGAGGCCGTCAACGACACGGGCGTCGAACTCCCACAGCAGGTCGGCTACCTTCAAGGTGCCGGCAATCACGGTCGCCTCGTAGAGCTCATCGACGAAGTACTTGTTGGCGATGAGCTTGTAGGCGAGG
>CAZKGM010000019.1:0-56610 GCA_964552395.1 uncultured Thermoanaerobaculia bacterium
TCCTTCTTGCCGGGCGTGGCAGGTCTCCTTACTCCTTACTCCTTACTCCTTACTCCTTACTCCTTACTCTTCACTGTTGACCCCTCACCCCTTACTCCTTCCACCTCACCCTCTGGCCGCCCCCGGGAAGCTCAGCGTTGCGCGCCGTGTTTCACATCGCGGGACCGGCCACACTCGGCCACGGAGGTTGAAGATGAGCTTCCAGGCGCTCGCGGCCCACTCTCCGAAAGCGGATCTCGAACCGTTCAGCTACGAGCCCGAGCCGCTCGGCGAGCACGACGTCGAGATTGCCATCAGCCACTGCGGCATCTGCCACTCCGACGTTCACCTGGTCGACGGCGAGTGGGGGGACTTCTTCCCGCTCGTGCCCGGCCACGAGATCGTGGGCACGGTGGTGGCCGGCGAGGCGTTCCCGGCCGGCACCCGCGTCGGTGTGGGCTGGCAGTGCAACAGCTGCGGCAGCTGCAGCTACTGTACCTTGGGCGAAGAGGTCCTGTGCGCAGAGAACCAGGCCACCTGCCAGGGCAACTTCGGCGGCTTCGCGGACCGGATCCGGGTCGACGAGCGCTTCGTGTTCGCGATCCCGGAAGGCCTCGGCTCGGCCGAGGCGGCGCCGTTGCTGTGCGGAGGGATCACCGTCTACTCCCCCCTGCAGCGCTACCTCCGCAAGAACTCCCGGGTCGCCGTCATCGGCATCGGCGGCCTCGGGCACCTGGCGCTGCAGTTTGCCCGCGCCATGGGCTACCAGGTCACCGCCGTCAGCCGCTCGCCGGAGAAGGAGGCGGAGGCGCGGAAGCACGGCGCCCACGAGTTCCTGACCGGGGAACCCGCTCCGGGCTCGTTCGACCTCGTGCTCAACACCGCCCACGCCGTCCTCGACATGCCGACTTGGATGGCCGCACTGGGTCCCAAGGGAATCTTCTGCCAGCTCGGCGCGGCCGGAGAGCCGCTGGCGGTCCCGGTCTTCTCTCTGATCGTCGGCCAGCGCGTGGTCACCGGCAGCGCGATCGGGCACCCGAGCGTCATCCGCGACATGCTGGACTTCGCCGCCGAGCACGGCGTTCAGGCCCAGGTCGAGGTCATGCCCATGGAACAGGCCAACGAGGCCCTCGACCGCACCCGCAGCAACCAGGCCCGTTACCGCGTCGTCCTGGCCCGCTGAGGAGACCCCTCGAGAATCGAGGGATCCTCGGTCTGCCCGCTGGAGCCCTCAGAGGCCCGGCCAAGAGTCGCCCGAGTCCTGGAGCATCCAAGGCCGGGCTATTCGCGAGCGATCGTAGCGAGGCCGGCGAGACGCCTGTTAGCGCTGGGATCTGAGCGTCGAGCTGCCGCAGTCGTACTCCCTGTACGTCGAGGACAGCGAGACGCGAAGAGCACAGCGATGGCTGGCGTATCGCCGGGCGCAGTAGATCGCTGGTGAATGGCCCGGCCTCACTTACCACCAGTTCGTGGAGTCGCCGGTGACGTTGTCGACCAGCGACACGAACGCCCACGACCGCCCTTCGACGCCGTTGGCCTCGTCGTCGAGCGGCAGCACGGTCAGGCCGTAGGTGCCGCCGGCGAGCGAGCCCTCGGGCAGGCCGAGCACCGTCTCCAGCGGCTCGACCAGGTTCTGCCACGGCTGCAGCGTCAGCTCCGCTTCCGCCACCTTGACGCCGTAGGCGTCGTAGAGCGTCAGGCGATGCGTGATGGCATCATCGGGGTCGCCGTTGTACAGCCCGACGTTGATCCGGAACGCCGGGCTCACGACCAGGCCGGCGAAGTGCTGCACCGGCCAGCCGTGCGGAGGGTACAGCGGCAGCATGCCGCCGTAGGTGCCGCCGTCCGCGCGGGTCGTGTAAGTGCGCGTGAAGCCACCCATCCACGACCCTTCCTGGATCTCGAGCGCCCCGCGCACGTTGTTGTCCGAGGCGCACGCCTCGAACGAGTGCACCACGTCGGGGTAGACGCTGCCGAGATAAAAAAGAGGGAAGTCTGCCTGCGATGCCTGACGCAGGCCGGCAAGTGTGTCCCGCCACGTGTCATGATCGATCGGCGGGACACTCAGCAGGTCGTCCCTGGTGAGCTCGGCCGATGAGCCGCCGCAGTTGCGCGCCGGGTCGCTCGCGTGGAACCACACAGGAGCCGCCGGCGGCAGGGCCCAGAGAGAGTTCCAGAACGAGCCGTAAAGATCGGTCGTCCAGGAGGTGCCGTTGCGGCCGGGGAGGTGGGCCACCGCCGGAACGGCGTAGCGCGTGAAGGAGTCCCCCAGCTCGTGGAGCAGCGCGAACGGAACGAACGTCGCGTCGCCGGTAATGTTGTCGATCATCGACATCCACAGCGGCGCCGGGTCGCCCGACACCCCGAAGACCGGCGGGTACCCGTCGGCGATCGCGGCCGGAAACAGGCTCTCGATGTCCGTGATCTTGACACTGTGGGCGGGCACCTGGATGGAGCGAGTCGTGTCTGCGCCGCCGTCCTCGAGGTACACCCGTGCAACCGAGGTCAGGGTCACGGTCACCGGCTCGTCGCCGTCGTTGACGACGCCGAGGTTGAAGCGGTAGCGGCCCGGGACGCGGTTGTCCAGCACCAGCTGGGACGGTTGGACGAGAGGGGTCTGGTTCTGGAAGAGTTCAGCCGTGCCGTTGTCGATATTGCCGAACAACCACCCGATCCACGGCAGGTGGTTCGTGTAGCCGAGTGTGTCCGGCACCGCCGGCACCGCCTGGCCCTCGGTACCGCCCTCCGCGCGCAGCTGCGGATCGGAGTCGGGGGTCCACACTCGGGCCGCCGCGACCAGGTTCTCACCCCAGCGGTATTCCGTTGTCAGGACCAACGCGTCGTGCTTGGTCCCGTCCCCCGCCGGACCGCCGCCGACCCAAGCCAGCGCGTCGGGAATCGCGGCGCTGCCGTGGGCGGCAAGCTCGACGCTCTTGACAGTGTCGGGCTTCGTGACCCGGCGAACGCTCACGGTCATCGCCTCCGCGGACGGGTTATAGAGGTACAGGTCAGAGGTCCAGAACGTGCCGTTCTTCCCCGAGGTGTGGACCACGATCGGGATGGTCTGGACCTTCTGAGACGGGGGGTTCCCGGCGATCGCGGCGTAGGTCAGGGACCGCCGTGCCGACCAGGGTGACAGCTCCTCGTCGCTGAGCAACGTGAACGAGCCGTCAGCAAACGACAGGATCGAGTGATGTCTGTAGGAGTCAATCCCCCAGTCGATGAAGAAGCGATCGCTCTGGGGCTGGTAGAACACATGGTCGAGCACCGCGTCGGGCTCGTTGATCGGCGGTCCCGCTAGGTCCATAGAGGCCGTTCCCTCCCCAACCGTACCGTCCACGATCGGATGGAACGTGACACGTCGGAAGGCGCCGGACCAGAAGCCGTTGCGCGCGGTGTCGAGTGTGATCAGGGGCGCCCGGTCGCCGCTGTCGAGGTTGCTCACCAGCTCAAGCCGGCTACCGGCCGGTCCGAGGGTTCGCCTCAGCAGGACCGGCGCCATGTCCGGCGCCAACACCAGCGGACCGTCCATACCGGGAAGCTCCACGGTGGGGCATACCTTCCCAGGGTTCCAACCGCTCCGGTCCACCACTCCGTAAAGGCAGCGAGGCGTGCCGTACAGACCCTCCGGCAGCCCGGTTCTGGTGGCGAGGTCGGCGTCGATGATCGGCCCCTGCACAACCCACCCCCACGCCTCGAGCGACGGGTCGAGCAGGGCGTAGCGACGAACGATCCTCATGTTGGCAAGGTCCAGCTCGATCATCGATGGCCAGCCCTCGAACACCAGACGGTCCCCCATGGTCGCGAGGTATGACCCGGTGCCGTCCATACCCGGCCCGTCGTACACTCCCCAGGGCATGGCGTTGTAGTAGAAGGGCCGTAGGCGCGAGTACGTGCCGTCCGAGAGATCGTAGCTCCAGATCCCGGAGCTGTCGGTCTCGGCGGGCTCGCGCTGGTAGTGGGAGCGGATCACGAAGGTCCGCCCGCTCAGGAGGTGCCACGAGGGTTGCTCGGCGAGGGCAACGCCCGCGCAAAGGCCGGCGATCAAAGCCACAGCGATCCCCGGCAGGAAGGTGTGTCGTCCCGGCTCACGAGGCTTCATAGCATCCTCCTTCATGGGCACGTTTCGTCCAATACGAACATGAGATTCGTCCTCACAGAGTTTGATGTGTTCTGTTTTGATGCATCCCTCATGAGTATAGTGCTCGAAACGGGGTCCGGCAACTCCTGGCACGAGGAACGCGGGCATCACATGAGCTCGGCGACACTCGGTGCCCGCCATCGGCGGCTGGTGAGGGCGCCGCGTCCCGACGCGTCACCGGCCATGGCGGGTCGCTCACGAGCTGGTTGGCCCGTACTATTCATGAGCGATCGTAGCGAGACCGGCGAGACGTTGGTCAGCGCTGGGATCTGACCGTCGAGGTGCCGCAGGCATACCCTACGATATGTTGAGGACACCGAGACGCGAAGAGCGCGGCGCTGGCTGGCGTATCGCCGGTCGGAGTAGGTCGCGAGTGAATGATGCGGGTTCTCAGTTCCAGTGCTTCAGGCGCGGCCACAGATCGTGCAGCGGCTGAACCGGGTCTCGGCACACCCAGATCGGACGGTTCTCCTCGGCCATGCCCCAGGGATGGCGGTGCTCGCCGGCCTTCTCGATGGAACCGCACAGCCCTTCCAACCACTCGCGCCGCCACTGCAGCCAGATGATGACGTCCGGGTCGCCGTCCGGCGGGCCCCAGAAGGAGTGGGTCTGGTGGGCACAGACCGCCGCCGGCAGGCCCATGGCGGGCCCGAACAGGTTGATGGCCCCGGCCTCGCCGTAGTTACTGGCATAGATCGCCGCCCGCGCGCGCTCCTCCGGGCTCAGCGACCGGTAGACCCGAGCGACATCGGTGACCAGCTCCGGCCAGCCGAACTGGTCGCCCCACAGCTGCGGCAACGGACCCACGTGCGCGACCTCGGTCTTCTGTGGGCTGACGCCGAGGGCCTTCTGGTACGCCACGAACGCCTCCGGCTCGAGCAGCGGCAGAGCCATGGGTGCCGTGGCTGCGCCCGCCGCTGCGAGGAGCACCAGCGCAGCCGCCTGCACCGCCGCCCTGCGGAAAGGCCGCGAGATCCTGGCGAACACGCGTTCGAACGCGACGCCGCCTGCCGCCAGCAGCATCGGGTACGCCGGCGCCAGGTAGTAATCCTTGCCGTGCAGCGCCATCATGGTGACCAGCAGGACGAGGTAGACCCAGCCCAGGGCTCGGAACCGACGACCCTCGCCGGCCAGCAGTGACCATAGGCCGGCGATCCAGATCGGCACGGTCATCGGGTGCATCATCAGTACCTGCTC
Organism: uncultured Thermoanaerobaculia bacterium; assembly: GCA_964552395.1. Lineage (GTDB taxonomy): Bacteria > Acidobacteriota > Thermoanaerobaculia > Thermoanaerobaculales > Sulfomarinibacteraceae > JAJDNH01. The sequence continues at coordinate 5,318 of CAZKGM010000019.1, forward strand.
GGCCATGAAGGCGAGTGGACCGAGCTCGACGTTCTTGCCGCTCGCGCGCACGTTGCGCAGGTCCTCGAGAGTCGGAAAGTGATGCTGCCACTGCCACACCAGGTTGGGCAGGAAGAGCGCCAACGCGACCGCCGCGCCGAGCCAGATCCACGGCTTGGCGAGCTCGCGGCGCAGCGGCGTCAGCACCACGGCGGCGGCCACGGCGAGGCCAAAGAACACGGTCGAGTGCTTGTTCTCCAGTCCCAGACCGACGAGCAGACCGAAGACGAGCCACAGGCGGGAGTCGCCCGAGCGGATGATGCGGATCATCACCAGGATCGCACCCATCCAGAACAGCGGCTCGAAGGCGTTCATCGACAGGATGCTGGCCAGCATCAGGTGCACCGGGGCGATGAGGATCGCGAGACCGGCGAGGGCCTGGGCGAAGCGCCCCCCGCCCAGCTCGCGGGCGATCAGAATGGTCAGGACGACGGTCCCGACCCCGGCCAGGAGCGGGAGCACGCGCAGTGCTGGTAGCGAGCCGCCGAGGAGCAGAGCCACCTTGGCGTAGAGCCCCACGAGCGGCGCATGGTCGACGTAGCCGAACGCGAGGTGGCGACCGCAGTCGAGGAAGTACAGCTCGTCCCGGAAGTAGCCGTAGCGCCACAGGCCCGGCAGGTGGGCCAGCGCCTTGGCGCCGGCGAGCAGCGCCAGCACCGCCCAGTCCAGCGCCGGCCTCGGGTCGCTCGTCTCCCGGGCGTCCTGGGCAACGCTCATTCTCACCTCCGTCAGCCGATAGCCGGCCCCCCCGGGCCGGTGTCCCAGCCGCTTCACCCCACGGCAACGACCGGCACACGGCGCCGGGCTGACAACCCTGACGGAACCACTCGTCCACCTGCCGGTCCTGGCCTTGCTTGCAGCCCATCCTATCCCAGGACCGCGCACCGTGTGAAGGCCTCCGCGGCGAGCGGCAACTGACGACGGAGAGCCACGGGTAGAATGCAGGTGCTGACCCTGGAGGTGTCTCAGCCGTGGACCGTCGCCGGTTTCTCCTGATCGCCTGTGCAGTACTCCTGCTGGGCGTGGCGGTGCAAGCGCCCTCCTTGTGGAACGGCTTCTTTGGCGACGACTACATCCAGCAGGCAGTCCTGGACGGCCACATGCCTGCGAATGTTCCCCTGAGGCCCTGGAACCTGTATGACTTCGGCGGGCTCAGGGAGTGGAGCGAGAAGAGTGACGCTTGGACGCCGATCTGGTGGACCTTGCCGGGCTGGCAGATCCGTTTCGTCCGTCCCCTGGCAAGCGCTTCGATCTGGCTCGATCACGCGGTGTTCGGGCGGGCAGCGTGGAAATATCACGTGACGTCGCTGGTGTGGTACGCGATCGTCCTGATTCTCGCGCTGGCTCTGCTGCGGAGCCTCGGACTCGGACGTCCGGCGGCGCTGCTCGGGGTCGCGCTCTACGCTTGCACCAACGGCGCCGCCATGCCGGTCGGCTGGATCGCCAACCGGAATACCGTGCTTGCCACAGCGGCGACCCTCGCCGCCCTGCTCTGCGTTGTCCGCCTGCGCTCGCGCTGGCGGGTTGCCGCGGCGCTGGCGCTGGGCGCCGTCGCGGTGGGCTGCAAGGAGTCGGGGGTGACAGCCTTCGTCCTGGTGGCCGTGTGGCTGGTGCTCGAAGCCAGATCGGACGGCGATGCCGGCCGGCGGCGGCGGGCGCTGGCCGGGGCGGGGCTTGCGCTGGCAATCGCGGCGGCATACCTGGCGGCTCTGGCCCTGGCCGGGGTCGGCACGCGGAGCCTGTTCTACGCCACGCCGTGGCGGGAGCCGATGCGGTACCTCGCGAACCTGGCCGTGCTGGGCTCGGCGGGCCTGCTGCGCCTTGTGGCCCCGGTCTCGATCGACCTGCGCATGATGCTGCCGGGTGTCGGGACCTGGCTCACCGCGGCCGGAGCGCTGCTCGCATGGCCGGTCGCCTTCGCGGTTTGGCGCCGGACACGAGAGCATCCCGCGGCGCGGTTCTTGGCCGCGTGGTTGGTGCTGTCGCTCGCTGTCGAGGGCAGTGCGCCGCCCTCGGACCGACTCCTGCTGCAGGCAGCTCTCGGCAGTGCCGGTCTGATGGCCCTGTTCATCCAAGGCACCCTGGCCCGGGGCGCCACCGGCACCGGAGCCTGGCGCCGTGAGAAAGCCCTGGCCTGGGCCCTGGTCGTCGTGGCGGGGGTGCTGTCAGGCGCCAACGCGGCGGCCCAGTCGATATCACTGACGATGATCTCCCGCCAGCTGCGGGAGCGGGTCCTCGCCACCGACGTGGGGCCGACGGTCGGCAGGCGGCTGGATGCCGTCGTGCTCCAGGCCGCCGACTCGATGCTGCCATTCTTGCTCACCAGCACCTGGTGGGGCGAGGCGAATCGGCGGGACGTCCGCTTCTCGATCTTCCAGATGGGCCGCCGGGGCCTCGAATGGACACGGGAGAGCGACAGGACCTGCACCCTCCGCTCGACCGGCGCGCCGTTCCTGACCGGCCTTTTCGAAACCGTCTTCCGCAGCGGGCCGCGGATGCCGCCCGTGGGGCAACGGTTCATCTCGCCCCTGTTCACGGCCGAGGTGATCGAGGGCGGACGTGCGGGGCCGCGCGCCCTGCGCCTTGACTTCCACCGCTCACTCGACGCACCGGATCTCCGTTTCCTCGTACCGGACAAGAGCGGACGCCTGAGGCCGATCGCCGCACCGCCGGTGGGAACCACGATCCGGCTACCCGAGTCGGCGACGGACAACCCGCTCTTGCCGTGACCCCGGGGAAGCCGTGCGGTCCTGTCAGCGCGCAACCAGACGATCGAGGTGAAGCACGCCGTCGGCGTCCATGAGCCGCCGCCCTGCCGCCAGCACCACCAGCATCGCACCGGTGGCGACCGCGGCGGCGATCATGAACATGACCACCACCTGGTAGGCGACCGCCTGCAGCGGCGGCGAGCCGGCGAGGATCTGGCCGGTCATCATGCCGGGCAGTGAGACGATGCCGGCCGCGGCCATCGAGTTCAGAATCGGGATCATCCCGGTTCTCATCGCGTCGCGCAGCGCGGGCTTCAGCGCCTCGCCGCGGGTGGCGCCGAACGCCAACCGCAGCTCGACCTCGGCGCGTCGCACCGCCAGGTGCTCGAGGAAGCGGTCGAGGCCGAGGGCGATGCCGGTCAGCGAGTTACCCAGGATCATGCCGAGCAGCGGGATGACGTACTGCGGGTCGAACCAGGGGTGCACGCCAACCACGACCTGGGTCACTACACCGCCGACCGCGAGGCACGACACCGCCATTGCCAGCCAGGCGTCGAGATACACCGACGGGTAGCGGCGCCCGGTCCGCTGCACCGCCTCGCGGCCGGCAAAGAAGATCATCAGCAACACCAGCACGACCACCGGCGCGGCCCGGCGCAGGGCGAAGATCTTCTCCAGCACCAGGCCTATGAGCCCCAGCTGGATGACGGTGCGCACCGCTGCCACCGCCAGACGGCGGCCGATCCCCAGGCGCAGCAGCACCGAGATCACCCCGGCCCCGATGACCAGCGTCGTCGAAACAACGAGGTCGACCGGTTGGAGGTGGATGAGCGGTCCCATCACGCCTCCTCGAGACGGCCGTCCACCAGACGCAGGCGCCCGTCACCGGAAAAGCCCATGACGCCCTCGTGAAGCACGCACAGCACGGCCCGGCCGGCGCGGTGGGCGTGCTCCGCCAGGCGCTCGAAGCACAGCGATGCCCGATCGGGGTCCAGTCCGGCCAGCGGCTCGTCGGCCAGCAGCACCGTCGGGTCCCACAGCAGCGCCCGGGCGAGGGCCAGGCGGTGGCGCTCGCCGCCGGAGACGGTGGCGACGTCACGGTCGAGAGGCAGGCGCTCGAGGCCGACGCCGTCGAGGGCCGCGCGCCGGGAAGCGGCATCGCACACGTCGCGGCGGACGTGGCGGAAGGTGAACGGAAACTCCAGGTTCCAGCCCACCGTGCCGGGAAGCACCGGAGCGTCCTGCGCCGCCAGGGTCACCCGCGCGCGCCAGCGCGCGAGCGTGCCCGGGCCGTACTCCTCTCCATCGAGCCGCCGTGACACTCCTGAGGTCTCCAGAAGCGCCGCGACCTGGCGCAGCAGCGTGCTCTTGCCCGAGCCCGACGGGCCCTCGAGCAGAACCAGCCGGCCCTCATCCAGGGTCAGCTCGGCGCCTTCGAACAGCTTCCGCCCTTCCCCGTCCCGGGCCGCCATCGGTCCGCACTCGAGCAACGTCACCATTGTCGACCGTTCGGCCCGGCGGCGGCTACCGGGGGCTTCCGTCGAACGTCGGGAGATCGCCGACGGCGACGTACCAGGGCGCCCGCGAGGCCCAGTGCACGTTTCGTTCGGGCTTGAGGCCCGGGTCGTCGTCGAGGCTTCCCGCCGGCACCAGGACGCCCTTGCCGTTCCGGCTCACCCACGGCATCGGCGAGCCGCAGACGCCGCAGAACCCCGTGCAGAAGTGCTCCGCGGTTGGAAGCTCCCAGCGCCGCACGTTCTCCTCGCCAGACAGCCAGGAGAACTGTGCGCGCTTGACCATAATGTTGCACGAGTGCGGCGTGCCGTGGCTCTTCCTGCAGCGGCTGCAGTGGCAGTAGTGGAAGAACAGAAACGGCGGGCTCACCTCGTAGGTGACTGCGCCGCACAGGCACGATCCCTTGAACGCCAGTGTCGTCATCACGATCCCTTTCCCGCTCGACGAACGCGATGCTCGCCGTGCGTCGCAGGCTCTCCAGCTCCTCACTCAGAGGGTAACCGAGCCGAGCCCGCTTGTGGTCTCGCAACCGCTCCTCTGTACAGGCATGGCCGGGAAAGAACATGAACCACCAGGAGACAAAGAACACGAAGAGGAACACCAAGAGAGGAAGCTCCTTGGTGTCGTTGGTGTCTCAGCGGCCGGCTTCGAAAACGCTCGAGCGACCCGGACGCGGGGCGAGAAGAGCGCTCCTGACAGACGGGCTTACTCGGAGCTCGGGGCCAGCGCCGCGCGAACCTCGGCGAGATTGCGCTCGATCTTGTTGATCTCGCGCTTCGTCAGCGCGATGCGCTCGCGCAGCTTGGCGGCGCCATCATGCTCGCCGAGGGCGTCGAGCTGGACGGCCGTCCGTGCCAGCTTGGCAACCTCGCTCGCCAGCCGGTCGCGGCGCTCGATCGCCTCGCCAACGTCGTCGCGGAGCCTGCCCACCTCGGCCGCACGCTTGGCGTTGCCGGCCTTCTGATAGGCCTTGATGGCGTCGCCGAGCTCGAGCCGGCCCGCGTGCACGTCGCCGATCCGGTCCCAGACACGCCTGCGCAGCTCGGCGTCCGGTGAGGCCGCCAGCGCCCGCTGGTAGGCCGCCAGGGCTTCGTCGTAGCGATCGAGGAAACCAAGGGTCTGCCCGAGGTAGGTGAGCACGACGGGATCTCCCGGCGTCGCCTCGTCGACCTTCTTGAACCAGCCGAGGGCGGCCGCGAAGTCGCGGGCGCCGAGGGCCGCCTCGCCGGCCAGCATGGCGGTCTCGGAACCCGGCAAGCTTCTGGCCAGGCGGCCGGCCACCTCGGCCGTGCGCCGGTAGAGGCGGGCGCGGGCACCCTTGTCTGTTGCGCTGGCGGCCTGACCGAGGCCGATCCTCACCGCCGCCCGCCCGCTCTCGAGATCGGTGGGGTTGGCCGTGAAGGCAGCGGCAAAGGCGGCGAACGCCTCCTCGTTCCGGCCCAGGCGCTGGAAGGTCACGCCCAGAGCACGCTCGAGAACAGCCTCGCCGGGAGAGGCGGCGAGTCTCGCTTCGAGGACCTCTACAGCGACCTCGGCATGGTCCGACCTGAGAGCGGCGGTTGCGAGGAGGAGGGCATACGGGGTGCGTCGCTCCGGCTCGAGGGCGGTCAGGTCAATGCTCTTGAGTATGGTGCAAGCACGTTCGGGCTGGTTGCCGCTCAGCAGCGCCTGGCCGAGGCCGAGGGCATAGCTGGCGTTGCCGCGGTCGAGCTCGACCGCACGCTCGAGGTTGGCCACCGCCTGCTTGTCCTGGTGGAGCCGACTTCGGGCCATCCCCAGCATGTAGAAGGCGCCGGCGTAGCGGGGATCGGTGTCGTGCCCCTTGACCACGGCGGCGAGCTCCCTTGCAGCAGTGGTGAAGTCGCCTTGGGCGTACGCGGCTATCCCAGCCTGGTAGTCCGCGGCGGCGGGACCGGCGACGGCCAACGCAGCCACGAAGAGGAGTGAAACGACTGCGACTCGCGCTCTCATGCTCTCTCCTCTCGCCGGCAGCAGAGGTACTGCCGGTACGCCGTTCCCACTCAGTCTACGTTTGTGAGTGAGGCGGTGTTGTGGTCTTGCCCTGTCCGGAGGGCTCCAACCCCTGGGCCCACTTCAGGACCGGGCCCAGCCACTCCGGGTGAGGCCGGAAGAACGCACCGTGGCCGCCACCGAGGTGCAGCTCCAGCTCGCGGTGCTCCCCGAGCTTGCCGGCCCGGTCGAACGCGACCTTGCAGGAGCCGCCGATGTCGTCGCTGGCCTCGTAGATCGCCAGCACCCGCCCGCTCACCCGCAGGCCCAGGACCCTCTGCATCCAGTCGCCGCAGCTCGCCATGAACACGTAGTTGACGTCCGGATTCTGCAGCATCGACGAGGCCAGCATCGCGATCATCCCGCCCTTCGAGAACCCTACGACCGTGATGCTCTGGGCCGGCACGCCGGCGGCCAGGAGCTTCTTCACCTGGCCCGCGACCTTCTCAGCGTACGCATAGATCTGGGTCCCCCTGGGGCGCGGCTCGCTGATGACCGTGAAACCGGGAGCGGCCAGGTCCTTCAGAATGGCGGCGTACTCGTAGACCCCGAACTGGGGGCTGGTCGGATGCACCCCCTGGTCCTCGATGATCTTGCCGTGCAGGTAGAACAGGTACCGCCCTGCGGTGTCGATGGCGTCGGGCAGCTTGGTGAGGATCGTCCCACTCTCCGGCGCCTTCTGGGTCTGCGGCGCTCCGGATGCAGCGCCGACAGGCGACACCAGGGCGGAGATCAGCACCAGCGCAACGCACGGACCAAGACCTGTCTTCATCATGTCCCTCCAGTTCCCGCCCCTCAAGGTACCGCACCCGGCCGACGACCGGGAAGAGAGGACGTGAACTACCAATGCAGCAAGGACACCAAGTCAATGATACGACACAACTCTCCTTCCATTCTTGGGACCCTCGTGAACGGAAGCAAGACTGTGACAGCTTCCGGGAGGCCGGCTCACCGAAGCGCGCCCGCCGGACCCGAACCCCAACGGCTCGGGCTAGCGATCGGGGAGCCGGCGGGCGAAGGTCTTGATGCGGGAAAGTACCGGTAGGATCGTGAGCAGGGGCACGACCATGTACACCGGCGCCCACGGGCTGCGCGGTGATGGCGCCATATCCCGCGTGAAGTAGCCGAAGGCGACCAGGAACAGACCAAACCCGATCAGCAGCTTGCCGCCGTAGGCGTTGATCTCGTACCAGTTGTGTTCCGAGACGAACGCCCTGCGGACTCTGACGCCGTAAGCGTGGTTCATCGGGACCATCCTCAGGACCAAGGGAATGCACACCAAAACCGTGAGAAGCCCGATTCCAATGTGAACGTCCGGTATCGGCACCATCATCAGCCGCCTTTCGAATCAACCTGTCAACTCGTCGCAAACCATCACCATGAAGCTACGAAGATCCCTTGACTGTATTCCCGATGACGGGCTTGGTGGCCTCCAGGAAGAGGTTGAGGCCGAAGTCGCGCAGATCCAGGTACCGCAGGCTCGGATGCCGCGAGCGGTTCCAGGACGCACGACGGACTCGAAAACCGATCCCAATGAGCACACCCTCCAGGTAGGGAAAGTCATAGATGAAGCGGTGCTCGCCGCCCATGCGGCAGTGGGCGTTCAGTGCCTCGCACGGCGTTGCCGCCTTGAGGTAGGCGCCGGACCACGCCAGGTGCCGGGGGCGAGGGCGGAGGTAAACCTCCTCGACCAGACGCTCCAGGTCCGGCGTCAGCAGACGCATGACACCACCGGGCCGCAGCACGCGGAAGAACTCGGCGAGCAAGGTGCGGCCGTCATCCGGCTCGAGGTGCTCCAGGAGATCTTCTGAGTGGATGAAGTCCATCGATTCGTCCGGGAACGGCAGCGGCCGGGCAAGATCCGCTTGAAGATCCACCGCACCTGTCGGGACGATATCGACGTTGATCCAGCCCTCGATCCGGTGATCTTCACAACCGAGGTGCAGGCATCGCCCGTTCGGCTTCGGCGCCGCCAGCGAACGCGCCTGCTCCAGGGCCCGAAAGTAATCCACGATCAGGGCCTCGTTCTTCGCCGGTGCGCGGTAGTACGCCGTCTGCAGCCGTCGAAGGCGTCTTCGCACCCGAAGGCGACGGAGGGCCGTCAGGAGTCGGTTTCCCATGTTCCTGGCCATATTACACAGCCTTCGGTTGACCGGGGCGTGGGTTACCTGGACCCAACCAACGAGGTCCGGTCACCTCTCACGAGGCCACACCGGACGTCTGACGCTGCCGGACCCAGCGAACCACCCATGGGTCTGCGTACCGGATCAGCGACCCGCATTCTGCGCCTCTCTCAGTAACCTGGTGAGAGACCAAGCCAGCGCGGCGCCGAGCACGACCATCACGACGACCCGGTAACCCGTGCGTCCGTCATGAGGACGAGGCGCACGTGCTGCCCGTAAGGTCGATGCCCGGATGCTCGGTCAGGACCACCTCTTGATGTAGCAGCGTCTCCGCTTGTGTTGGCGGGTATCGTAGTACTTCCAGTGGTTCTGGACCTTGATGTTCTCCTCAAGCTCGATGTTGCTCTCGGCCGAAACGATGCCTTTGGCGATGGCCGACCGGGTCATCTCCGTCATCAGGAGGGCGTCGGCGCCTCTGCCCTGAAGGTCCGGCCGGATGGCGCCCAGGTACAGGTCGAGGAACCTGGGCTTGTGCATCGCGGCCAGCAGGTGGACGAAGCCGAAGGGGAACAGCCGTCCCCTCGCCTTCTGCATGGCCTGTGACAGCGACGGCATGCCGATGACGAAGCCCGCCACCTTGCCGTCGGCATCGAGCAGGACCTTGGTGAAGTCCGGCCTGATGAACGAGAAGTACTGCTTGACGTACATGTCGACCTGCTTGTCGGTCAGCGGCACGAAGGCATAGAGCGGCGCGAAGGCCTCGTTCAACACCCCGAACAGCTCCCGCGCGTAGGGCAGGATCTGCCTGGATTTCTTCGCCTCCAGCACCCTGACTCCCAGCTTCCGCTTTACGATCTCCTCCACCCGGACGGCCTTGTCCGGCAGCTCGGTCGGCACCTGCACCTCGAACTCCACCCAGTCGACGTCCTTGACGTAGCCCAGCGACTCCAGATGCCCGGGGTAGTAGGGATGGTTATAGATGGCCGCCAGCGTGCCCAGCTCGTCGAAGCCCTCGACCAGCATCCCCTCGTGGTCCATGTCGGTGAAGCCCAGCGGCCCGTGGATGCCGGTCATACCCAGCTCCACGGCCCACCGCTCGACAGCGCTGAGCAGCGCGGTGACGACCTCACGGTCGTCAACGAAGTCGATCCAACCGAAGCGGGCATACCTGTTGCCCCACTTCTCGATGTAGCGTCGGTTGATGATGCCCGCGATGCGTCCCGCGACCTTCCCGTCCTTGTACGCGAGCCAGTACCGCGCGTCGCAGTACTCGAAGGCCGGGTTCTTGTCGCGCCTCAAGGTGTTCAGCTCATCGAAGATCAGTGGTGGCACCCAACAGGGATGGCGCCGGTACAGCGAGAACGGGAACCGAACGAACTGCTTCAGCTCCCTGCGAGACGAAATCTCCTTGACGTAGATAGAGCCATCCCGTCTCGGCGCGCCGCGTGTGCCGGCAGGTTCCTGCGGGAACGAGCTTCCGTGCACTCCTCCATTATCGTTCATCGCGCGCCACCTCGCACTCTTTCGGCAAGCGCCCTCCACTCTCGGCCCACCGCCGGCTGCATCAAGCGATCCGTCTGCTGGACCGGCCTTTCGGCCGCTCCCGAGCCTCACCTCGGCGTATCATCGTCCATGGCGGTCCGTTTGTCATGCGCCGCACGCTCATCGCCGCGTTGCTCACCGTGCTCCCGACCGACCACGGCCTCTTACTCCTCGCCCAATGGGAGTGGTAGCTCGGTCGACCTGCGAGGTCCTCGCGCCACCAACGAACACCCTGAAGCAAACCGGACAACAATCCGAGCGGCAGCCAAACCCAGAGCGCCTCCGAAGCCGGGACGGAGACCCCCCTGGCTCTGAAAAACCGGAGAGGGTTCACGGACGAGGTTGCGCTGGGCGAAGACCGCAACCAGCTGGCTGGCCCCGAGCAGGAACCAGACCCCGATGGTCGCGGCCGACACGCGGCCCGGTGACGGGTTGCTCGAGATGGTCAAGGGAGTGATCCCCACCCAGCGCATGGGAGAAGCCGCAAACGCGACAGACACAAGCCGGCCGAGAAGCCGTGCAGGCCGATCCAGTACGCCCTCAGCACCAGGTGAAGCACGAAGGTGCCGATGAGCACCCACAGCACCGTCGTTACGTAGGAATGGGCTGCGCCCCCAGCACCCGGAGGTCGCTGGCGAGGGTACCCCGCTCGCGGTAGGCAAGCGCACGAATGACGGTGCGCGGCTCGCCTTGGCGTCGGCTCCAGAGGAGGACGATGCCGGCCAGCATCGGAGCCAGGCATGCCGGGATCAGGACCAGCTCGGCCAGGTAAGCGGTAAGCCCTTGCTGGATGAAGACTCGCGAAAGCACGATCAGAAGACCCAAGAACACGACTCCCGGACACAGATGAAGAGCGACGAGCCATGGGAACGCGAGCCCGGATGGATCTCGATGGTCAGACACCGATGTGAGCATGAGGTTCAAGACCTGGTCCGCTACCAGCACCAGCAAACGAGACCGGGTCACGATAGCTGCAAACAGCCGAGACCGCACCCATGCTCCTGTGCCGGCTGTTGTGGGTGACGCGCACCTTACCGAATCGAGGCAGCTCTCACCCGTCAAGTACGATACCGAACAGCTTCTGGAGGGTATCCGCATACTCCCACCTGTCCGCCAGGTTGCGCTCCTCGCGCGCCCCGCCGCGGGTCGTGATCAACCTCATCCCGCTGAGGGTAATGCGGCCGTCCGGCGTCGCCAAAGAGCACAGCCGTTCCCGGGTAAACGACGAGTCCGGCGAGGTCTGATGGTAGCGGCACATTTCCTCGAAGTCGGCGGAGACGCGCGGCTCGAGACCGAACCGGTACTGCGGCCTCCACCCGTCACCGCCGGTCCGCCGCATGAGGACGAGCCGCGTGCCGGCACCGTCGATCCGGAACCCCTCCCCGCCCTGCACCTGCTCGCCCCGCTCCTCCAGGAGAAGCGGTTCGCGGAAGGAGTCGCCGAAGCCGACGTCGGCCAGGTAGCGCCGCTCGAGGTCGACCTGCAGCGTCATGTGGTCGAACTCCGGGCCGAAGCCTCCCTTGTCGTTCGCGACCCCGGCGGAGAGCACTGACACTTCGAAGCCCAGCGCCCGCAGCAGCCCGGCGAACAGCCCGTTCAGCTCGTAGCAGAAGCCGCCTCGCCGGCGGCGCATGATCTTCTCGAACAGGAGCTCGTCGTCGAGGACGATGGCCTCACCGGCGTGGATGCTCAGGTTCTCGAACGGCACCGACAGCAGGTGGGCCAGCTGCAGCCGCCGCAGGGTCTCAGCATTCGGCGCCAGCGGACCCGAATACCCGATCCGACGGAGGTAGGCATCTACATCCACGGAAAGCAGCTTACTCGACCCCACTCTCCTGGACCGGCTGTTCCGAGGTGTGCTCCGGTCGGCTGACCGGGCCCCTGCAGCGACGGATCACAGAAGCTCGACACGATGACCGGCCGATTCCAGAGCGAGCGTGGCTGCGGCGAGCTGGTCCTCCTGGACGAGAACGTAGTCGGTGTCGTAGGTGGAGACCGCGAAGATGCTCACCGAGGCCACCGCCAGCGGCCCGGCAATGCTCGCCAGTATACCGATCTCGGAGAAGTCGAAAGACCCCTCGACCCGAAGGCAGGCCCAGCTGATTTCGCCCTTGATATCGGCCGGCAGCCGGGCCCGTGGAGAGACGATTGAGAGCTCCTGCTCCGTCCGCACGACGGCGGAGAAGGTACACGGCCCGAGCGCCCACTGCGGCACCGAGCTATCCGCGGGCAGCTGAACGATCCCGAATGGTCCCGGGATCTGGCGGAGGGTGAAGGAGCGGGTTGGTCTCACCTGGACACTCCCATGCCGATGAACGCGGTCTCAGGGTCTCATGTTACAGGCCGACTTACGGACGCCTCCGAAACTGGCCGCTGGCTGTCGATTCAGCCCGTTGCGGAGCTCCTCGAGCTTCGCACCTCCTTCGCAAGCCCGAACCGATCCACATGGAGAAACGGACACCTTCTCAAACCCTCTCATACTCCTCGTCCCGGTTTCTTCGCCGCGCCAGCTCGCTCGAGTAGCGCAGGCCCAAGGTGCCCGCGTGCGCCCGGGCCCACTCGCTGAGCCTGGTGGTCCCGGCGGGCTCGGAGTCGGTACACAGAAGACCCTGCATCAGCCCCTCGATCTCCTCGCGCGTCAAGAAGGTATCGCCGACGAGCCGGCCGATGACCTTTGCCACGGCGCAGCCAAACGCGGGCGACACCGAAGTGATCCTGCGGCGCTTGCCGATGATCTTCCCCACCGTCTCGACCAGGTCGCGGAAGGTGAAGGTCTCGGGACCGATCGCATCGATGATCACGTTGTCGGAGCCCCCAGCCTGAGCCACGGCCAGGGCGGCCAGGTCGTCGACGAAGATCGGTTGCAGCCGGTACTGCCCGTCTCCGAACACTCCGAACACAGGGAGCTGTCTCAGCGCCCACGCGATGTTGTTGACCAGGATGTCCTCCCGCCCGAACAGCACGGCGGGCCGCAGGATGGCGTAGGAAAGCCCGCACTCGATGAGCGCCTGCTCCAGACGCGCCTTGCCGCTGAAGTACTCGAGCTCGCTGTCGAGCGACGGGTTGGTGATGCTGACGTGGACCACCCTCCGGACCCCCGCCCGGCGCGCGGCATCGAACAGGCGCAACGTGTTCTCGACCGCCATGGAGTGCGTGAACTCGCGGTGGTTGAAGCGGACCCAGTAGGTATTGAAGAGAACGTCCGCACCCGCGAGCGCGGCCACCAGCTTGTCCGGCTCCTCCCACGAGAACGGGAACGCAGCGACCCGGCCGCCGAACGGATTCCTCCGGTGCAGCGAGTTGGTCACCGTGCGGACGGTGTGGCCCTCGTCCAAGAGCCGGGCGGCGATGTACCTGCCCGAGTACCCGAAGGCGCCGGTTACGACGTATGTGATCAAGAGAACATCCCCACGGCTCGGCAGCCGTGCGTACAGCAGCCGGCCGGGCGGCTCATAGCAGGCGCCGGAACTCCGCTACCGTGAGGCCAGCATCTCGGACGATCCCGGCCATGGTGAAGGCGTTGATCGGGTTGGCGCGTGGAATGGTGAGAATCCGTCAACCATCGGTCATGACGATATGCTTGCCCTGGTGCGCGATTTTGAGGCCGGCCCGTTGAAGGGCGCGAACGGCATCGAGATGGTTGACACCGGGCACCTTGGGCACAGTCAGACCGCCACTTCGATCTCACGCACCTCCTTGGGATCGATCTGCTGGTCGATGACCGATAGGTAATCCCTGATGGCTTCCTGGATGTTCCTCAGGGCCTCCTCCTCGGTGGCCCCCTGAGACCAGCAGCCCGGCAGGCCGGGCACCGACACGGAGTACCCTTCTTCGGTCTTGCGAAGCGCGATCTTGTACTTCATTGCCTTCGTCCTCGCTCAACACTATTCTAGCGCGACGTCCTCCCACAGGCCCAGCCGATCGTCCGGTACCTTCTAGATCCTGTGCTTCGGCTTGGGCTAGGGGCCGGAAGCAGATCAAGCTATGCCGTTGAATGCCAGGTCCGAGAACTGGCTCGCCGCCGGATCATAGACCGCACCCCCAAGATCCGGTCCCTCCGTACCCCAGCACTCACCCGCACGGCCAGCCCGCCCGGCGTGTCCAGCGTCCGGTACTCGGCGGCCGCCGTCTTGGACTCCTCGGCCATCCTCTCTCCTTTCGAGGCACCATGAGCCCTACCGATCTCGTCTCACCGATCCAACGTAGCTCGTTGCAAAGAGCGCGATCAACAGCACCTGGAACACGAGGATCGGCGCCACGCCAGTGAAGCTCATGAACCCCGCCGACACCGCAAACAGGCCGCTCGCCATCAAGCCGAGGATGACGACGCTCGTGATCAGCAGGACTCCGCGGCGTTCCACGGGCCTGCGGTTAGCCCACAGCAGCAGGATCGTCCAACCCAGCATCAGTGACCCGGCAAGCGAGCCACGGCCGAGATTACAGCCTGCGTGTTCCGGACTCGCGCTTCGCGCATTCGATGGTCGTTCACAATTGGCCCCGAAAACGCCAGCCCTCTTCCTCCGATCGTCACAAATGAGGACAGCATGATCGCCACGGAAAGGTAGTCCACGAACCGACTCCGGAAGACCAGGGCCGCGAAAAGGAGAGTGAACGGCACCGCCGGAATGAGGTACGCAGACTCCTGCGGCAGACGAGTAAAGGCAGCCGAGTAGAGAACGACGACGGTGGCACACAGTACGAGTCCGTGCCTGAGCCTCGGTTGCCGGAACACTTCCTTGAGGTTCTTGACGGTCAGAGGAGCGAGAAGAACGAGGGCCAGGAATCCCAGAACGGCTAGTTGACCCCACACCTGCACGATGCCCTTCCTGATCAGGTAGGCCATGCCCGGGTATCCCGAAACGTCATGAAACGTGAAGAAGCCGAGGCCGTAGCGGTGAACCACCGGCAAGAAGCACAGACCGCCGGCTGCCGGTGTGGCTGCCCAGAGGCGAGCCGTGTCCTTGTAACCGGGTCGTCCCTTCTCTTCCTGCAGAATCCACAAGGAAAGGGGGAGCAGCAGGGCGCCGGACGTGATCCGCGAGCCAATGGCCAGACCCAGGAGCAGCCCGCCGACGAGCGCACGCCGCGCAAGCACGAAGTAGGTGCCACCGAGCATGAAGGCCAGCGCGAGCATGTAGTCCATGGTCGTGGTGCTGTTGATGTAGACCACGGGTGTCAACGCGAACGTCAGACTCAGTAAGAGGTAGTGTTTGATCTCGAAGAAGCGAAGAATGAGCGCGAAGAAGACCACTGCGACACAGCTGAACGCCGCCGTAAGCCCGTTGGAGAACAGAACGCTCGTCGAGGCCGGTGTGAGGGCAGTGAGGTACTCGTAGACCGGGAACCCGGGCAGCCGTGACGCAGCGTAGCTACCCGTTCTCGCGATGTGCCTTGCCGCATTGACGACCCTGTAGGCATCCGGGTCCGCTCCGTAGCCTGCTGAGATCCATGGCAGCCGAGTCAGAAGAACCGCGATGCCGAGGCAAACGAGGAGCCAAACCTCGTGTCGAGTGAATCCCCGTGCAGTGTCGGTCGTGCCTGACGTGGGCTGCATCATAGGGACAGCTCCCGCTGGCCTGGCGTCATGCCACGCCCTCGCAGCCGTTGGTGAGCCGTTGTTCCCAATGAGCCTCTGCCCAAGAGCTTATCAACTGCCGCCCGCCTCGCGAGCGAGCTTGAGCCAGCCGCGGACTGTTGCCCTTCAGGCTTCCTTGTGCGTTGCACGCTTTCCCGAAACAGAGAGGACCTCGACCCGCCAGACCCGGGTCGTTGCCAGTACGGCCGGATCGAGCTCCCACTCGCGCCCGGAGTAGTGCGCCATGATGTGGTTGAGCCCCGCTGCCCTCTCCCCGGGCGAGTCGAGCTCGTGCACGGTGCCGTAGCCGATGACGCTTTCGAACGAGAACGACCACTTGCACGCCATTCCCGGGTGGGTGACCAATTGGACGTTGCGCTCGAGCTCGAAGCAGACGCGGTTGTTGGCCGCGATGCAGTCGATCTTCTTGCCGGTGGCGGCGGAGTGGAAGTACAGGTTGTCGCCGTCGTAGCCGAAAGACACGGGAACGACGTACGGCTCTTCCCCGACCGCGAAGGCCAGCCGGCACACCGTGCTGCCGCGGATGATCCCATCGATCTCGGAGCGGTCGGTGATCTCCTTGTCGGTTCGTCTCATCGGGATCCCTTCGGCTCGGCGCGGCGAGCTGCTGGCTGACAGGGGCATCATCCAGACACAGCATCAACGTTGCAAGCAGGAACGGACCGGCGCCGGCGCCCGTCAGCCTCCCATCTTCCCGTTGGCAATCGCCAGCATCCTCAGAGCGGTGACGGCCAGCCCGATGACGATCAGTGAGTACAAGGAAACGCCCGACCAGCGGGCCAGGGCAACAAGCGCCGGCGGAACCCCATCGACGGGTCCAGAAGCTGCGGTCTCGAGAGCTGCCTTGGTACGCCGGTCGTAGTTCACGAAGATAAAGTGACGGCTCCACACGAACGCCAGGGTAAGAACAGAGAGTAAGACGACGGCCCAGGTCACAGTCCACAGGTTGAATGCTCCCAACAACCGCTCCGCATGTGCCGCAACGAAAACACAGAGTCCGCCAACGAGGGCAACCGCCCAAACCTGCTCTTGATACGCCCTTGCCATTCGGTCCAGGTAGAAATCCAGCGGATCAGGCGCCATGATTGTCCTCCTCTGTTTGCCTAGCGGTTAGTGTAGAGCGGACGCATTCCGCCGCATGGGCGGGAAGTTGCGCTTCGCAGCGGTATTCTCCACTTCAGAGGCTTGTCAAACGGCGGACCCTTCTGCAGACTCGCCTCCCGGGTCGCCAACGCTTCCGCCAACAGGAACTGCTCCCTTGGCGTTGCCACAACGGACTTCAGTCGTTCAGGAAAACGGCCCAGCGCTCTCGAGCTGAGCGGACACGTGCCATTGTGCCCTCTGTGCCGTCCCTTGCTCAACCGCGCTGCGTGCGCCCATCTCACCCGGATCATTCACTCGCAACCTGCTGCGAGCGGCACAGCCGCGAGTTGAGGAGTGCCGCCGCGAGTTGTTGGGCTCAGAAAGACGAACCAGGTTCCTCCAAGAAACCGATCTCCTCCGGCGTCGACTGGCGGCCCAGGAGCGAGTTCCGGTGTGGGAACCGGCCAAACCTCTCGATGATGACCTGATGACGGTGGGCATAGTCTACATACGTTTCAAAAACGGGTTTGAGAGCCACGGAGACGTCGTCGGCGAGGTTTCGAAAGAGCAGCACACTTTGGCGCTGGTGCTCGAGATCTTCGGAGTGCTCAAGAGGCAAGTAGAAGAACACTTTTCGGATAGGCCGGAGACTCCTGTCCGCTCGCGTCCGCAGGCCTTCAAGACACAGGTTGAGAGCAATTCGGTCAAACCGAAACGCTGCCGGTGTACCCCGATAGATGTTGCGCGGGAACTGATCGGTCAGGAGGATCAGCGACAGTCTCCCGTCGGCGGATGACCGCCAGTCATCGAGATCGCCGGACTCTGCAGCGAGTACAAGGGGTTCAAACCGGCTGCGGATCTCGTCGTCGGTCTTCGGGTCCTTCGACCACCAGAGCGACGAACACTGCTCGGCGACGGCCGCGTCGTTTGACTCACTGCCGAACCAAAACTCCAGGATAGTATCCGGGCTTTCCATTGAGATCACTCCCTCCGCTTCCCGCTGGAGCTCAGCGGCACGCGACAGTGCGGCACGGTGGAACGGCGCCACGCGGTAGCGTGCCCGTTTGGGAGAAGGGTTAGCCATCTGTTGCTCGCAACGCTGAACCGTGGAGCAAGTAGTGATTGATGCGTGACTCCCAGTCCTGCATGAACTCGCGGTAGTAGCCCTCGGTGAAGGAGGCGACGAACGCGTCACCTTGTGGACCAAGGCTCGTGTGGGAGTAGGTAACCACCGCCTCTGAGCCGCAGGCCACAGCACGGAGTTGGATGGTCAGCTTGCACGCCGTGACATTGGGCGTGATCTTGATCATTTCAACGAACCCTGTCTCCGGTTCGTGCCGGGTGACGTACCAGATCGCCTCGATCGGCGGTGCTGGTGTCGTGAAGACGCAGTCTGGTTCGGCTACGCCCGACGACGAGACGACCAAGACTGGGTCCCAGCCTTCGATCCAGTCTGCCTCTCGAACCGGGCAGAGCAATGGAAAGACTGCATCAGGCGCGCCGACCAGGTGTTGCGTATAGGTGTGACTAGCTCGGGTCGGCTTGACGATTTTCACAGGCGAACCCTGACCTGGCCCCTGCAGCCGTTGCCGGCAGACAATGGCACCTCCCAGGACCTCCGGATTCTTCGAACCATCCGGTCCGCGTGCTTCTTGCGGCTAGGGCTCATAGCATGGTCTGTAGCGGCCTCGCCGGGGCCAAGCAGCTCGGCGCAGGGAGGAAGGTTCCGGCAAGTGTCGCCGAGGTGAGACGATTCCGCTCGGCGAGCCGACTCACATCCGGCGAGAGCCACCGCAGGGGCGACCGAGAGCAGGATTCGACTGACAGTCATGAGCCTCCTCCTATGAGACATCAAGCGTCTCAAGTCGCGCCAGACCACCGGAGCGCCCGAGGGTCCAGCTCAGCGAGGGTAGATGCAAGAGGACATATCGACGATGGCGGAATGGCGGATGCGTGTGCCAGCACCTTTGCCCTCGGGCCACACGGGCGCTTCACACCGGCCGCAGCTGCTCGGCCACGCTCCGGGTCCTGTCGGTGACCTCGCTGCCGGTGTGCCGGGTGGTCTTGCGCTCGATGAGCATGACGTGACACTCGTGCTCGGCGATAGGGTTGTGACGGACGCCCTTGGGAACGACGAACGCCTCGCCCTCGCCGAGCTGAACCGTGCGGTCCTCCATCTCGATCCGCAGCGAGCCTTCGAGGATGAAGAACAGCTCGTCCTCGTCGTCGTGACTGTGCCAGACCAGCGAGCCCCGGAGCTTGGCGACCTTGACGTACGAGTCGTCGAGCTCGGCGATGACCCGCGGGGACCACAGCTCCGTGAGCGCCTCGGCAACCTCGCGAGGTGAGACGACATCAGACATCGGGGGCACCTCCTCCCGGCAGTGTGCCACGGTCGGGCGCGGGCACCGTAGCGACGCCCCCCTCGCACGTCAACCGAGCTTGCGGCAAGCCGGGGCCTCTATTGTGTCGACAGTGCCGGCCCAGGCACAGGTACATACCAGCCGTTCGGAATCAAGCAGTTAGCGCATCGCCAAGAGCACGCAACAGTCCGGCCCCATCGCCGTGCCACGCACTGCCGTGCATGCACGCCAGTGTCGCCGGTTGTGTCGAGGCGAGTCTCTCGATCATCTGGCGCGCGTTCTTCGCGTGCGAGAAGTAGTCCATCGCGTGGCGAAAAGCCTCGCTCGGCCCGAGGATGTCCGACTCTGTAATGGGGGGGAGATCGGCGCCCCCCTGGGTGAACAGGTCGCCACACAGCAGCGTAGCGGTCCGTTCTTCCATCATGAACCCGCAGTCCCACGCGTGTGGCAGATGGGGCGTGTCGAACCAGCGCACGGAGTGCTCGCCGAGATCGAGCACCTCACCGTCGGCAAGTGCGCGCGGTGGCCGGTCTGCCATGTCGCCGATCGACACCATGGCCGCCACCTGGCCGCACACCGGCACAGACTGAGGCGCAGCCGCCAGCCATTCATTGAGCGCCCCGGCCTCGTCGGCTTCCGTGTGGGACAGCGTGACGTAGCGGAGCTTCTCGACGGGCATTATGGTCGCCACCGCTTCGCGAACCAGCGGGAATATCTTTCTGAGGCCGGCGTGGAAGAGCAAGGGATCATCATCCACAATCAGGTACTGGTTGAAGGAGAACCCGCCGGCACCGGGGATCGTGACCGGCGTGTTGATGCGGTAGATCCCGTCGGCGACCTCATGCACATTCGTCCCGGACTCCTTGTTCGTGACTGGCATCGGGAACTCCTTTCATTGGCCGGCCGGCGCTACGCCCGGCAGGTGAGCGGTGTGTGTCACCGTGAACTCCAGCATCCAAATGAGAGTATCACCGGTGGTGAGACTTCCCGGCTGTTCGACTCCTGGCGCCCGTCGCCCTGCGCTAGGCCAATCCGTCAACGGCCACGATCGTCGAGTCGCAGGTTCTGAGCCGGATCGCCTTCAGCTCCGCATACTCCGGGTCGTCGAAGAAGGCTCGGATCGCCTCGCGATCCGGGAACCGGAACAGCACGAGCCGGCGCGGCTGCCACGACCCCTCGATCACCTCGACCGTACCGCCCCGTACGATGTACTCACCGCCGTGCTTCTGGATCAGAGCCGGCACGCGCATCCGGTACTCCTCGAAACCGCCGGCATCGTGAACACCCAGCTCAACAATCAGGTACGCGGACATCTGGGGCTTCCTCCTGGGTCTGGATCTTGCCACACGGTCAGCGATCGCCTCCTCGCTGGGGCCACAGCAGGATGCAGACGACGTCGACCAGCAGCGCAGCGATCCCCGCCCGCCACAGGACGTCGCCCATCACCCTTCCTGCAAAGGGGATCGCGCCGAGAAGCGCCAGGATCGCGACAAGAAAGAGGACGGTTTGAAGGCGTCGCATATCTCCTCCATCTCGAGCTCGACCGAATGGGACGACAGACTGCTACCAGGCTACCACCTACCTACCCACCGCTAGTCGAGGTAGGTCCAAGTTTCTGCGCCGTCAAAGTGCCGTACCGGGATGTGAGCGATGTCAGCTGGATCCGCCAACCGGACGTTGACCGCCATCCGCGCGTCCGGGCTCCGATCGAGGTTCTCCCAGTGCGTGGTGCAGCCGCAAACCTTGCACGTGTGGAAAGCGAGGGTCCTGTCCCCCCACACGTAGGCGATCGTCCCGCTCACCCGTCTCACCTGCCGGGCCCGCTTCCGACATCGGCGGAGCGGCTCGACCGCCCCGCCCGCGCGATCAGGCGGAACCTATGAATGCTGCCGCCAGCGCCGCGGGCTCCGCCACACTCACCATCAACTGCCGCAGGCGGACGGGGAATCCCATCACGTATCCTCGCTGCGCCGGCGCCAGGTCGATGGTCAGGATTCCACGTCCCGATCCGTTCACGAGCCATCGACCTGCGAAACCGTGCACCCCACGGCTCAACGGGTGCTCATACGTCTCCGCCGCCAGGGAGACGGCCGATCTCGGAAAGTGAGGCGGAATGGCGTAGCTGGCACGTCTCCCTGAACCAAGAAACGTGGAAGTCTGGGACGGAGACGAGAGTGACCCGGCACGCCCACTACCCCCCCGTCTGTGACTGCTTCGCGCCTGCTGCCTTGAGTATCGATACGGTGCTCATGTGCTTCGCTGCGATAGCCATGTCGATGGCATTCCCACATCTTGAAACCTGGGACACACTTGCGCCTTTCTCCAAGAGGAACCTGACGGCGTTGTCGTCACCACGGCTGGCAGCCGCCATGAGAGGCGTGAACCCTGACCGGTCCCTGAGATCGACGTTGGCACCGTGAGCAATGAGCAGGTCAGCCGCATCAATGTGCCGATACCACACGGCCGTGTACAGGCAGCTCTCTTCGGTCAGATCAGAGTTCGGATCGGCGCCTAACGCCAGGAGGATCTTCAGAATAGTGATATCGCCCCGTGCAGCGGCATGCACCAGGAACCTCTGCCGTTGCAGGGCGATTCCCGATGGCCCGACCACGACCAGAATCGCACCAGCGACGAGCACCAACACAACTGTTACTTTCAGAGCGCGCAACATCCGCTAGCCCCCATCTCGCAAGACTCCGACAGAGCTGACACCCCAAACCGGACGCATGATCTGGTGCGATCCCGGCTCAGCGTCTCGAAAAGCAGCGTTCTCAGAGTGACCCCGGGGCGAGCAACAAACAGCATCAGCTGGCATTGCCACCACAACCCCATCGTCACCTGCTGCAAATGCCTCCACCTCTTGGGACTACGCCCCCCATGGCCACGTGTTCCAGCATTCGCTGCGGGTCGGTGGCAGGGGTCACGGCCGCATCCCCCCAAACACAAGATTCATGTGCCGGGTACCTTCTGGGGGCGGCGCTCCGTGTACACTGTGGCGGCCAATGCCGGACACCGAGAGGAACCTGGACATCCCGATCGGCGCAGGCGAGAGCTGGGAGTTCGCCGGTTGGGGAACGGCCGCCCGGATCGACAACCTCGACACCTCGAACGTCTCGGTGTCGCACCTCGACCAGGTCAAGCGGCACACCCTGGGGGCCTGGACCTCGACCGCGGTGTGCGGCAATGACATCACCTCGAGCTGCCTCTACGTCTCGGCCCTGTGCGCGGCGCAGGCCGGTGTCTTCGCGCCGCTGGCGCTGCTGGTTGTCGCAGGCGTGCTGTACCTGTTTCGCAAGGTCTACGGCGAGGTCGGCAGTGCCTTGCCACTCAACGGCGGCACGTACACCGTGCTGCTCAACACGACCAACAAGAAGGTGGCGGCGAGCGCGGCCTGCCTGACCCTGCTGAGCTACATCGCGACGGCAGTGATTTCGGCCAGCGAGGCGATGCACTACGCCCACAACCTGATCACGGGCCTCGACGTGTTCTGGGCCACGGTCGGCCTGCTCGGCGTGTTCGCCGTGCTCAACATCATCGGCATCACCGAGTCGGCGGTGGTCGCACTGGTGATCTTCCTCGTCCACCTGACAACCCTCACGGTGCTGTCCGTTGCCGGCGCCGCGGCGCTGATTCACGACCCGTCGATGCTGATGGCGAATTGGGCAATGCCGAGCACGGACGGCGTGCTCCACGCCCTGTTCTTCGGCTTCGCGGCCGCCATGCTGGGGATCAGCGGGTTCGAGAGCTCGGCCAACTTCATCGAGGAGCAAAAGGTCGGCGTCTTTCCCAAGACGCTGCGCAACATGTGGATCGCGGTGCTCGTGTTCAACCCCCTCATCAGCCTGCTGTCGCTCGGCCTGCTGCCCCTCGACCAGATCCAGGCCGTACCGCCCGATCTGCTGGCCCGCATGGGCCAGCTCAGCGCCGGCGAGTGGCTGCGCTACGGGGTGAGCATCGACGCCGTGCTGGTGCTGTCGGGCGCGGTGCTGACCTCGTACGTGGGCGTCACAGGCCTGGTGCGGCGAATGGGCTTGGACCGGTGCCTGCCCCAGTTCCTGCTGCGCGAGAACCGCCTGCGGCGGACGAACCACTGGATCATCCTGCTGTTCTTCACCGTCTGCTTCGCCATCCTGGCGACCACCGCCGGCCACGTCTCGACCCTGGCCGGCGTCTACACGATCTCGTTCCTGTCGGTGATGGCGCTGTTCGCGGTCGGCAACATGCTGCTCAAGGTGCGCCGGGCCAAGCTGCCGCGCAGCCAGCGTGCGTCCTGGCCGACGGTGGTGGTGGCGCTGGCAGCCGCGCTCCTCGGCCTGCTCGGCAACCTGCTCCTCGATCCGACGTCGATCCGGGTGTTCGCCGAGTACGGCCTGGCCGTGGGTGCGGCGGTGGCACTGATGTTCGCGCGGGTGCACCTGATGCGCGGGCTGCTGTTCGTCGCCCACTCGGTGTCCGACCGGGTGCTGGCGGCCAACCGCTGGGTCCACGAGTGGGTGCGGGTCAAGATCGCCGAGATCAGCAGCAGGTCGGTGGTCTACTTCAGCAAGGGCGACGACCCGGCGGGGCTCAACCGCGCCGCACTCTATGTCCTCGAGAATGAGCAGACCAACCTCATGAGTGTGGTCCACGTCTACCGGCACGAGGATGAAATCCCCGATGCGCTCGCCGGGCACCTCGCCGATATCGACCACCTCTACCCGGAGCTCAGGATCGACTTCCTCGCCGTCAAGGGGGAGTTCGGGCCGGAGATCATCGAGCTTCTGTCCGAGCGCCTCTCGGTACCCAAGAACTACATGTTCATCGGCACGCCCGGCGATCAGTTCCCACATCGCATCGAGGACCTCGGTGGTGTTCGGCTGATCCTGAGCTGAGCCCCGCGGTCGAGCGACGGACCCTGTCGGGGCGGTGCTGCCCATCATCCTCTCGCCCTTCGCATCACGCCGGTGCCTCGGCTATCGGACCTGTACGGAATCATCAGAAGGTGATATGCGGCACCGATCCGAGCGGGCAGCGGCAGCGGCGGGTGTGGTCCGCAGCAACGACCTGTCAGGCGGCCCCGTGAGACCCCCTTCTCACGGCTTGCGTCCCTTGATGTGCTTGGGGTTCAGCTTGCACAGACCAACCGCATGCAACGTGCTCTGCAAGTAGTCAAAGACCTCCATCGTGTCGAACGCGAATCCCGGGATGATCAGCGGCTTACCGCCGTAGTACACCCCCAACATGCTGCCTGTTCCTACGGAAGAACCCTCAATACTCCAGGCCGAGATTGTGTAGTGAGCAGTGACCGTCGCGCCTCCCCTCCCCGGTTCGAAGAGCGACGGTCTGACGAGAAGCTCATGGAAGCAGACCTCGAACTGCTCCTCGCTCAGGTGTGACAAGCCGGGCTGCGGGTCGGAGAACCCAAGGAGACGTGCAAAGTGCCGGTCGAGCTCGGATGACCCAGACGGTGGGAAGGTCGTCGGCACGAAGAACACTGAGCCTGTAGCGAAGACATACTTGGAAACCGACCT
This sequence comes from uncultured Thermoanaerobaculia bacterium, assembly GCA_964552395.1. Taxonomy (GTDB): domain Bacteria; phylum Acidobacteriota; class Thermoanaerobaculia; order Thermoanaerobaculales; family Sulfomarinibacteraceae; genus JAJDNH01. The sequence goes on from CAZKGM010000019.1 coordinate 29,807, forward strand.
GGACAAGAACGCCTCGACCCGCTCCCGTTGGATCTCAGGCGTCATCTTCCGCAGTGAGTGGCCCCAGACCGACTTCTTGGGAGGGGAGTAGTACATGGTCTCCTCAAGCTCTCGAGGCTCCGGGCCGCATTGACATACGCATTCAAACCGGTGGCGCCGATGTCGGGCGCTCAGTGAACCGTCTCAAGACGATGAAAACAGTTGTTGCGGATGCACCTATGGATACGGCCAGGAGGGTCCAGATCGTGGCCCCTCCGATGGTCTTCTCTGTGTGGTAGAGGTCGCCCCTCCCGCCGGCGATGAGGGCCACCGTCTCGCAGACGAGGTCGAAGGCAGGCCGCAGGCACAGAAGCATGAAAGTGAAGCCCACGGCAAAGGAATGCCTGAAGAAGCGACGGCGCAGGACCGCGTATCCGGCGGCGACACAAGCCACATCCAGGATGTACGGAGAGCTCGTCATGACCAGCCACTGCCAGTCATGCACGAATCCCTCCGGAGTTATCATGGCGCCACCGGAAAACTCTCCCATCCAGAAACGCGGAATCAGCTTGATATAGGTGACCCTACCGCCAACAAGATAAGTGCCTACTACATGGCTGAGTTCATGCAGCGGGGAATAGGTCAAGTACCAGAGGACAGGAATGGTCACCAAGCAAGGGATGGTAGAACGAAGCGGCCAATCCCCTTTCAAATAGAGAATGAGAAGGGGGGCTACCACCACCACCAGGATTTCGAAGGTGACAAAGACTAGGTTGTTCATCACGCCTTCTTCAACGTCGTCTCGTGCTTTAACCTGAATCCGACTTGCCGGTCACATCCGGAGGGCTCTTTCCCCGGAAGCTGTCCATCTTCTGGCGCCATTCTCTCTCGGACCTGCCGGCCGGAGAACCAATGTTATTGAGAGCCGTGGCATAAGAGATAGGGATTTCCTCTGCGGCCCCGCCGATCGTCTCCCCTGCTGTCGAACCCGGTACCTATCTGGCACCCATCCATCCGTCCTGGTCAAGCGGGCGCCAACACGGACGGCAAACCCTGATCCAACTCGCGTAGGACTTCCGCGTAGTCGTATCGTGCCCGCCAGTCCAGATCTGTTTGCGCTCGGTAGGAGCAGTAGACGCGATCGATCGACTGCGGCAGCTGCCAGCCGCGGCTCTGCATAGCAAGCGCAAGCCCGGACGCCCTACGACGAATGACGCACGGTGCGTCGCGCCACAAGGCTTCCAGATCGGCAGGTGTGAACGGCGTGGGATGAGATACCACGAAGAGGCGGAACCTCTCCGGCGAGTCCTCGAGCGCAAGCCGGTGAGCTTCCGCCACATCCCGGGCGTCGATTCCCCGATGCAACCGGTAAGCGGCCATCAGGTTCGCGGCCTCGGGAAAGCAGCGCGACATTCTCAAGACCGTCGAGCTCAGCTTCCCCGAGGCGGAAGCCTCCCTGACGATCTCCTCGGCCCTGAGCTTGGTCCGGTGGTAGATCGTCCTCGGCTGAGGCTCGGTCCTCTCGTCAATCCACGCTGCCTGGCCGCGCTGCCTTGATGCATCACCGTAGAGGGCGGTCGTACTGGTGAAGACAAGCTTGCCGACTCCGGCGGCCAAACACAGATCCACGAGGGAAGCAGTGGCGCGGACGTTCACCGATTCGAACTGGGCCCTGCCGGCGACACCTACATGCGGCGCATGCAGCGCGGCCGTATGGACGACTGCGTCCACTCCCGCCAGAGCGGACCTCAGTCGAGCAGTGTCCGTCACGCTCGCGACGATGTGAGTGGTTTCTGCGGGCCTCTCATCGAGGCCGATCACACGATGCTCGTCACTCAAACGAGCGTAAATGGCGCGACCGACCCGGCCCGAAGATCCGGTGAGGAGGACTTTCACGACGTCTCAGTCAAAGGTAATGTTTCCTACTCGGCAATCGCACGGTCACAGTAGCTGAGCACGGCGCCTCTCTCCGCGAGGGCGGGAGGATTCTCCGCTCCCCCCGCCCTGTGGGAGAGGCTGCCGTTGCCCCTCTGCCGCGGCCTCAGAACTTGCCGACGAACTCGACGCCGATCGTCCTCGGCTCGTTGATCATCCCGGTGAGGTTGTCGAAGTCGATGCCACCTTCGATGATGACCTTGTTGGCGATGTTGCGCCCATACAGCGCAACCTCGTAGTTGCCTTCGTTCCAGGCGTAGCCAAGGCGCAGCCCGATCTCCAGCCCGTCGGAGTTGAACTCTTTCGACTCGTAGAGGAAGAAGCTCTTTTTGCTGAAGTAGGCCCAGTCCAGGCTGCCGAAGAACCCCTTGGACGTCGGCGACGACCGATAGTTGATGATGCCGTTGAAGATCCACTCGGGTGCGTGAGGCAAGCGGTTACCGTCCACGTAGACCGTACCGTCGGGAGCCATGGGGTCGAGCACGGTGCACACGGTTCCACCCAACCCGCATGGCGACACCCGGAGGTTCCTGTCCTTGATCTTCGTCGGGGTCCAGCTCGCACCGAGTGTCACCCACACGTGTTCGTTGGCGATGTACTCGATGTCGGCCTCGAAACCGTGGCCTTCGGTCTTGTCGGCATTGAGCAGCGTCGCGATGTTGTACTGGCCGCCGACCGCGGTGAGCTGCTGCCCGTCCATCTGGAACACGTAGGCGGTGAGGTTGAGCCGCAGCCGTCTGTCGGCCACGATCGACTTCATCCCCACCTCGAACGACGTGATCTTCTCGTCCTTCGCCACCGTGACGCCGTTGGTGGCCGGGTTGGTGCCCCCATCGAAGTCAGGCGCGAACATGATGCGCCCCTGGATGCTCGGTGCGCGGTAGCCGGTTGCGAGGCGCGCGAAGACGTTGACGTCCTCGTTCACCGCATAGCTCGCGGAGAGGTCGCCGCTCACGTTGTTGCCGTCGACGCTGCGCCTGATCGGTGCAACCAGCGGCGGCTGGAACAACGGTTGCGGACGATCGGCGACGAAGTCCTTCTTGTCGTGCGAGTACCGCAGCCCCGCCTTGACCGACCACTGGTCGGAGAGCTGGTAGTCAACGGAGCCGAACAGGGCGTACGAGTCGCTCTTCTGCCGCTGTGTGGCGTGGCCGTTCTGCGGGTTGCCGGGTAGGTATGAGTTGTAGCTGAAGGAGTCGATGCTGACGTCCTCGCTGAAGTAGTACGCACCAACCAGCCAGCGGAACGGTCCGGACCCGTTGCTGGCGAGCCGGAGCTCCTGGGTAACCTGTTCGAGGGAGGGTATTCCGTCGGCGCTCTCCGACGCGAACGGGATGAACCCCGGTCCGTAAGGCTCGACGCCGTCAAAAGCCCCGCCGTAGCCACCGTCGATGTCGCCGCGGCTGAACATGTCGTCGATCGACTCATAGCCGGTGATCGAGGTCAGGGTGGCGGCGCCGAGATCGTAGTCGAGCTTCAGCACCGCGCCGAACGACGAGATTTCCTGCTTGTTCTTGCCGTCCTGCCAGACCTCGTCCTGCTCGAATCCAGGCACAAGCCTGTCGGACCCTTTCTGGATGATGTTGGCGCGGAAGATTCGCGCCGTACCGTCAATGTTCCAGCCGTGGACGTTCAGCAGGCCGCTGAAATCCTCGTTCGGCTGCCAAAGGAACTGCACCCGGTACGCCGTGGTCGTGTAGCCGCCGAGGTCTTTCTCGGGACCGGCGTACCTGTTGTGGACCCAGTCGCTGCGCGACTCGTACAACCCCGAGAAGCGATAGGCCAGGGTGTCCGTGATTGGGCCTCCGACGCCGCCGCTGAAATCGACAGTGTCGAAGGTACCGTACGACAAACGGAAGTTGGCGTCGAAGTCCCGGGTCGGCTTCTTGGTCTCGAACTTGATCACGCCCGCGGGCGTGTTGCGCCCGAACAGGGTGCCCTGCGGTCCGCGCAGGATCTCGATACGATCCAGATCGAACAGCGGCATGCCCTTGACCACCGGGTTCTCCAGTACCACCCCGTCAACCACCATCGAGACCGGCTGTGACGCGTTGAGGTCGAAGTCAGTGTTGCCCAGGCCCCGCATATAGAATCGGGGGAAGGCGCGCCCAAACGACGACTCGAGGGTAAGGCTCGGCACTCGTGCCGAGAGGAAGCGGATGTCCGGGCCTCCCGTCGTGATGGCGCCGAGATCCTCACCGGACAACACGGTAATCGCGACGGGCACCTTTTGCTCGTTCTCTTCCCGCTTCTGCGCGGTGACGACCACCTCCTCTACGAACTTCTGCTGAACCTCCTCTGGGGTTTGCTGTCGCTTCTGTGCAGCCTGTTGCTCCTGCTGCGTACCGTCCCCATCGTCCTGAGCGAGCGAGGGTCCCGCAGTGAAGGCCGTAGCAGAGGCGAGAACGATCGTGCCGAATAGACGCCAGACGCTACCCCTTGACATAGCTTGCCCCTCCTTCTCCAGCCCGCTTCCGCACCTTGCAGGCTGTGGAACCTGACGAACGTAGGTTTTCCCGGATCACCTGAGACAATGATAGGCCGTGGGTAGACCATGTCAAGGGTGGGTGTGGGGTGCTGACACCAGGTATCATACTCATTTATTTGTGTTTGATCCTGTGCCGTGTGCATCGTGGAAGGCCTGACCGGCTCCCCGTCTTCCTACCACGAGGAATGAGACAACCCGGCGCGTGGGATGCTCCTCCTACACCCCGGTGATGGCGGGAGCGAGCAGGTCGGAGACCGACGGGGTGAGGGCGCCACATATCAGCTTCTCACCTGCCGCTTCACGCTCGGACTTCGGCTATGGGCCTGGCGGCTTGCCACGAAAGCGCCAAAAGTGTCGGTCCCCGCACATGGCAGACGAACTCGTATGTCTCGCCGATGTCCTCGAACTTCATGGCCTCTCCGAATATCGGCGCTCAACGCTGGAGTTCAGCGGACGCATACGGCCGCTTGGGCGGGTGGGTGTGGGGCAGCGGCGGTTGCGGTCCGCGGCAACGACTCGTTAGGCTGCGTTGTCATTGGTGATCGAACAAACCACGCTTGAGTCCCGCAACACCGAAACCGTCACTTTGGCGGCGAGCTCGCGTGTGAGGTCCACAAACCGGTCCGGGGAAACGGTTGTGGCCGTAAAGCCGTCCTTGCAAACGATCGTGCCGTTGCCAGTGGCCGATTCATCGATCTCGCCGATCAAGCCATGAGCCTCTTGAATCCGAAACCAAGCAAGCCGATGGGGCCAGAAGGCATCCGCATAGCTGAAGAACAGGGCCTTACCCCCTGGTCTCAGCAGGCGAAGTGTGGCAGCGATGAGTTGCTGCTGATCGACATGAAGAGCAGAGATGCCGTTTTGCGGGCAACAGACGATATCGAAGGATGCAGGCCGGAAGCCAAGAGCCGACGCATCCATTTGGACTAGCGACACGGCTGAGCCGGCGAGACGTTCGTGATGCGCGAGTGCCAGGCTGGGGAGCGAGAGGTCAATGCCAACAAGCCAAGCGCAACCGGGGACCAGAGCGCCCAGCACACGCCCGTAGCCGCACCCCAGCTCCAAGACCCGTGAACCGGGATTGATGGACGCGAGAATAAAGTCAATCTCGGCTTTCAGGTAAGCCTGCACCTCGGGAGGCCCGAGTTCGTAGCAGCTTCGAAGGCGCGCTGCCGAGAGCTCGTCATAGTAGGAGCGCATCGCGAAAACGCAGCCTAACTCTTACTTATGCGTCCGAAGTGACATTTTGTGTTGCAGCAGGGCTTTATGCGCCATGGGTTATTGACCTCCAAGTGCCATGGTAGCGGGCTCCCCTACCCAGCCTGCCACAGCCGTAGCCTCACTCGGGCCGGAGCCCGGCTCTCGGCAAGCTCGGGCCGACAATAGCGCAGTGGCGTGACTGGCTTCCTCCTGACTTCCCGACTTCCTGAAGCCTTGCACCGAAGGAGGCCCTTCGGCGATTCGGGGCGAGGAGGTGCAGCACCCTGGGGAGCTCCTGGAATCAGTTGGTGAAAACCGCGACGCTCGTTTCTCCTACAATGGGCTCATGGCATTCACCTCGATTCACAAGATCCGTTTCGACGACGTCGATGGTGCCGGCATCGTTTACTACCCGAAGTACTTCCATCTCTGTCATGCAGCCTTCGAGGATTTCTTCGACAGCGCGGCATCGATCTCCTACCCCGATCTGATCCGGGTGCGTCGGCTCGGCTTCCCGACGGTGGCCATCGACTCGACCTTCACCGCGCCACTCACCTACGGCGACACAGCCGTGGTGGAGCTGTCGGTGGAGAAGATCGGGACGACCTCGGTGACCTTCAGCTACCGTATCCGCCGCCGGCGAGATGGAGTTGCCTGCTTTGCTGCCACGGTCACCACCGTTCTCATCGACCTCGACAGCCAGCAGCCTCAGACGATTCCGGCCGATCTTCACACCATGCTCGAGCAAGAGCTGGGCGGATGAGGCCAGCTCCGGCGTCCCGCTTCCGTGTTCAGTCCAACGAGTCTGGCGGTTTCCTGAGGATCGCCGAAGCTCCCTGCCCTGCCGGCGATCGAGAGTGAGGACCGCTAAGGCGGCGAGGGCGGAGCCGAGGAGTCTCTTCTGGTGGCCCGTCCTGGCATCAGGCGCGAAGATGGACTGCCGACGGAGCGCCAAGGGACGAAGGTGCAAGAGGATGAGCACACGCAGCCTGACTGCGATCATCGAAAGAGACGACGATGTCTGGGCCGCTCTTTGTCCTGAGCTCGCTGTAGCGAGCCAGGGGGCGACGGTCGAGGAAGCGCGGGCCAACCTCCGCGAAGCCATCGAGCTCTTCCTCGAGTGCCGACCCTGGAGAGAACTCTGCGCGGCTGCGGTCCGAGGTCTTCGTGACCCAGGCGGACGTTACGTTCGGCTGAGCTCCGCGTGCTCTCCGGCTCCAGGGTTGACGAGTGTATCCTGGTCCTGAGATGGAGCCGGGCGCATGGCAGAAGAGGAGCTTTCTATCGCCGCCGCATCAGGCGCTTGACGAGTGTCGCTATGAACAGAGGTGCGGAAACAGCAGCTACTGCGCTGCCACGGCGCTCTGGCTCTATCGCACACGGTCCATCTCCCGCGAGAAATCCCATGTCGCCGTACTCTGACTACCCGCCAGGACTCGGCCCACGGTGGCGAGCGATCGGGCCGGGGATCTGGACCGTCGAGGGCGATCAGATCCGTTTCCTGGGCTTCCCGTTCGCCCTGCGCTCGACGGTGATCGCGCTCCCGGACGGCGCACTGTTGGTGCACTCGCCGGTGCAGCTCGCGGCGGCACAGGGCGTCGACACCCTCGGGAGCGTGGGCCACATCGTCACCCCCAATGCGTTCCATCACCGCTTCCTCGGGGAGTGGGCTGCCGAGTATCCCCACGCGCACATCTACGCCCCGCCCGGGCTGCGACGGAAGCGGCCCGATCTGTCGTTCGCGGCCAACCTCGGGGCGGAGGCCCCCGCCACCTGGGCGGAGGTCGTGGACCAACGCATTGTGCCCGGCAGCGTTCTCAGCGAGGTCGTCTTCTTTCACCGTCCCTCTCGCACCCTCATCCTCGGCGACCTGATCGAGAACCACGATCCAGACTCGCTCAACCGACTGCACCGCTGGTTCGCCGCCGCCAACCGGGTGCTCGCCCCACGGGGCTCCACCGCGCGTTTCCTCCGTCCGACCTTCTGGAGGCGCAAGCGCGTGCGCGAGGTTCTGCGCGAGGTGCTCGCCTGGGAGCCGCAGGTGGTGATCCTGGCGCACGGGCCGTGCATCGAAGACCACGCGGTGGAGTTCCTGCGCGACTCCTTGGGGTGGGCCCTCGGGGTCGGTTGCTTTTCATTCTGATTCAGATCGGCCAGCTTGCGCAAACATGGCTACCACCTATGCGCCCGAAGTGACGAGGTGCGCTGCAGCCAGCCGTCAGGCGGAGTCATCGGCCACAGTGATCGGGAGGACCCCCTTGCACCGTGAGCACCTGGGCTCAGGTCCGCCCGGGCGGTAGTCCTCTGGGGAGTATGGGGCGCCGCAATGGGGACAGAGGGGCTGGTCTGAAGCGGTTGGCGGAGGCGGGGGCTCGGCGACGTCCCGGACGAGCACCCTCCGGAAGGCCGGGATTTTGTGCGAATAGAAGAACAAATAGCCGCCGATGACGAACTTCGCAAGCAAGGGTGCCATGTATCACATTGTCACATCAAGGGTTGCAAAGTCGTACAGTGATACGTGGCACCGAAGCATCGATAAAGAACCTCAGTTCACATCCCAGGCACATTCTCCGCTGATATCTCAGTCATCCTGAGGCTTCGCGCCTTCGCGTCGAGGATGAGCTGGGCCACTACGTCCGGTCTGCGGATGCCCCGGAGGAGTACTCGTCCATCCGACTTGAGGATCACGATATCGCCCACGTCCCAGAACCTCCCCCACCGCGGGAACGAGTACTCGACACGTGAGATCTCCGCGAGGTGAACACGACTCCGGACGCGCCCGAGGACGCCCCTTTGCCTGACAAGAGCGGATTCCGTCACCACGTCACGCCGGTGCATGACCTCCAGGCCCATCGGCGCGGCCAGCAGCACGAGCAAAGCAGGAATCAGGATCTCGGCGCGGCTGGTGACTTTGGGGAACACGACCATTCCAGCGACGAGCAACACAAGCCCGAGAACCAAGCCGCGCCAGGGGACGAGAGCAAACTGTAGTTCCCAGCCGTAGACCGGAGAGAATGCAGCCATCAACGAAGGCCGGAGCTTGAGAAGCTCCCTCTCAGGGTAGCCCGTGCTCACGTGCTCTCATCCATGACGCTCAGCTGCTCACAGTACAGCGAAAGCGACAGGCAGTGTTGGCGGTTGCCACCACGGTCCTGTGCGCATCCCACGAAGGTGTCAAAAGCGCCGGCCCTGGCGACTGCCCTCTCAGAAGCTCGTAGGCCATGACGAAGGAGATACATAGAACCTCCTTGTGAAATGACCCTTGGAGAGGCCGCCCAGACGGAGAGCGAAGCGTTTGACGACACTCGGAACATGAAACCAACTGTACTCACAGTCAACGCCGTTGAAAACGATAACCGCGCCAGGTGCCTCATCGAACTGAGGAGCCGGCTCCGTACAGGGGATGTCCCCCCGAGAAACCGCATCCTTTAGCGCAGCAAAGGCTGACAGTAGTGGCTCCAGCTCAGACTTCGTGAGCCTTGCGAATCTGGGCCTCCTCCCGGGACTCAGCAACTCTAGAGAAGAGTCGGACCGCACCACTACCGTCGATTGGGTTGGGACCTCCCCACCCGAGAAAAACAGGCATCTCGTAATCTCTGCAGCCGATTCTCCGGTCGTGGACCTACAGGACGCTGTCATCAGCAGAGCAAACCCGAGCACAATCCAAGCCCGTTTCAGGACCATGTGACCGCCCTCTGCTCCTGGCTATTCCTCACAACACGTCGCAAGTTCTCACCTCGCCGCACGCTCGGACCCCGCCTGTGAGCCCTCGGCATCCCACGAACCCGCCAGGAGTCTCGGCCCTGACCTATCCATAACCCGACACGCGCAACCGGCGGCCGCTCATCGCCCCGCGCCGCTACCCTCACCGATTAGGCTGTCGGCGGTGGAAATTGCCGCTCGGAGCTCTTGCAGCCCGGTCCCGGTCTGCTCGTCGAGGAGCTCGAAGACCGCGGCCTGCGCCGGCGTCGGCCGCACGTACGCGAGGCCGATGTCGGCGGCGAGGTACGCGAGGTGATCCCGCAGCTTTGTCTCGTGGAGCAGGCTCCCTTCGCTCGCCTTCATGTGCATCTGGGCGACGCCGTCGATCGCATGAGTGAGGGCGGCGAGCGCATTCGACGCCTGCGCCTCCGTCAGCCGGCCGCCGGCGGTCGCTTGTTCGAGCTGGGCGCGCACCGCGAGCGCGTGGTTGATCTCCTTGTCGAGGGCATCGAGATCGGCGTGGATCTTCAGCTCGAGCGCGAGCCGCGCCTCGAGGTCACCCTGGCTGGCCTTCAGCCGCGGGTCGAGCGCCACCGTAAGGCTCTGGCGGGTCTGCGCGCCTCCGTAGTCGAGCACGACCGCGTACGTCCCCGGGACGACCTGCGGTCCCCGGACCGAGTCTTCCATGCCGCCGGCCGCGATCGGCGCATGGTAGCCGGTGACCTCGGGGGCGTCGGGGTAGCGCAGGTCCCACCGGAAGCGGTTCATGCCGGGCTCGATCGCGGTCAGCTTCTCTTCCTTCTCACGGAGCTTCTGGTCGCTGCTCCGCCCGCTGCGGTCTACCGCGGGAGGCTGGTTTCCCCTCGCCTTCTCGGCCGCCCGCTCCTGCTTCTCCTCGGCCGTCTCGAGGTGCAGGGCGAAGCGGCGGATGACCTTCCCTTCGGAATCGGCGAGCTCCAGCGCGACCGGCGTCGCGCCGTCGTAGCTCTGCGGGATGTGGAAGAAGACCGTGGCGCCGAACGCGGGGTTGGCGCCGACATCGGGCGGCCGGTGCCCCTTCGGCCTGACGCCGTAGGCGTGGGTGAGCCAGGCCTGCTGCGGCTCGAACAGGAACGCCTCCCCGGCCCCGACGCTCGGCGCCTTCGTGAGCTGCTCCAGCAGCGCGAGGTCATCGAGCACCCAGAACGCGCGGCCGTGGGTGGCGGCGACGACCTGGCCCTGGCGGGTGTCGATCGCGATGCCGCGGACCTGGGCCACCGGGAGGTTGAGCGTCAGCGGTTGCCAGTGGGCGCCGCCATCGAGACTCACCTCGACGGTCCTGCTCGTGCCGAGAAACAGCAGCTTCGCATCGTTGGGGTCCTGGCGGATGTCGAAGACGTACTCGTTGTCGCCGAGGCCGGCCGTGATCGGCGTCCAGTGCTTGCCGAGGTCGGTCGAGAAGAACACGTAGGGGCGGAAGTCGTCCCACATGAAACGCCGGGCGACGAGGTAGGCGGTCCGGCGGTCGACGTGCGACGGCTCGATGCCGCTGACCCACGACTCCGGCAGGTCCGGCGGCGTCACGTTCTGCCAGCTCTCTCCGCCGTCGGCCGTGACGTGGACGAGCCCGTCGCTGGAGCCCGCCCAGATGACGTTGCCGTCGAGCGGCGACACCGCGAGCGCCGAGATCGAGGGGTAGATCTCCGCTCCCGAGTGGTCGAGGTCGATCGGCCCGCCGCTGGGCGCCTCCTTGCTCGCCTCGTTGCGGGTGAGGTCAGGAGAGATCTGCCGCCAGGTGTCGCCGTGGTCGTCGCTCGTAAAGACGTACTGCGCGGCGGTGAACAACCGAGTGGGGTCGACGGGCGAGAACAGGATCGGGTGGCTCCAGCCGAAGCGGTTCTTCAGCTCCGCCGAGGACACCCCCTCCTGGTAGTGCGGCCACGGGCTCACGCTGCGGTACTCGCCGGTCTTCTGGTCGTACGAGAGGAAGATGCTGAAGTAACCGCTGCCGTACGTGATGTCGGGGTTGCCCGGCTGCGGCACCGAGTAGGTGCTCTCGCCGTAGGCGGCCCGGTGCCAGGCCGAGAGCGGGATGACGTGGGAGGGGTCGGCGCTCGGGCCCTCGAACGACCCCTCGTCCTGCTGCGCGCCGTAGATGTGGAACGGGAACTGCTCGTCGATGTTCACGTGGTAGAACTGGCCGGTAGGCTGGTTGTGCACGCCGCTCCAGGTCCGTCCGGCGTCGGTGGAGACCGTCGCCCCGCCGTCGTTGCCCTCGAGCAGGATGCGCGGGTTGTCGGGGTCGATCCACAGCACGTGGTTGTCGCCGTGGGGCGTCTTGAGCTTGGCGAACGTCTTGCCGCCGTCGTGCGAGACCCAAAGGGCATCGACCTCCGGCGCGTAGACGGTGTCGGGGTCCTTGGGGTCGATGTAGATCGTCATGTAGTAGAAGCCGCGCTGCCGCAGCTTCATCTCGCTGTTGACCCGCGTCCAGGTCGCGCCCGCGTCGTCGGAGCGGAACACCCCGCCCTCCTTGGCCTGGATGATCGCGTAGACGATCTGCGGGTTGCTGGCGGCCACCGCCAGGCCGACCCGCCCCAGGATCGTCTGCGGCAGACCCTGGTGATGAGAGATGTTGGTCCAGTGCGCGCCGCCGTCGGTGGTCTTGTAGACCCCGCTGCCGGGGCCGCCACTCGTCAGCCCCCAGGGCAGCCGCGCCGCCTGCCACATGGCCGCGTACAGCACCTCGGGGTCCTGCGGATCCATCACCAACGAGATCGCGCCGGTGTCGTCGTCGACGAACAGGACCTTGCTCCAGCTCTTGCCGCCGTCGGTCGACTTGAACACGCCCCGCTCGGGGTTCGGCTTGAACACGTGGCCCATCGAGGCGGCGTAGACGACGTCGGGGTTGGCTGGGTCGACGATGAGCGCGCTGGTCGAACGGGCCTCGCGCAGGCCCGCGTACTGCCAGCTCTTGCCCGCGTCGGTCGACCGGTAGACGCCGTCGCCGGGGATCATGTCGGCGCGGATGTCGCACTCGCCGGTGCCGGCGTAGATGACATCGGGATCTGACGGAGCGACCGCAACGGCGCCGATGCTCGGGCTCGAGCTCGGCAGCGTGCCGTCCGAGATGTTCTCCCAGTGGACGCCATGGTCGGTGCTTCGCCACACGCCGCCTCCCACCGTCCCGGCATAGTAGAGGTTGGCGTGCCCGGGAACCCCGGTCACGGCGACTACTCGACCGCCGATGTACGGCCCGATCGAGCGCCAGGCGAGCTTGCTCATCAACGTTTGCGGCGAGACCGGCGCCGAGGCGTACGCCGGCGCTGCCAGTGCGGCGACGACGGCGAAGACGAGCACCGTGCGGTTTACAGGCCGAAGCCAACCCTGTTGTTTCATTGTGGATCCCTCCTCGGTCGGTGAATGAGATCGGCCGTAGACCGTGGTGGCACCGGGCTGCGCATCGAGTCGAGCCGGGTGCACGCGGCGGACGACCGCGTGGTACTTCTCGAGTATCTCAACACCAGTGCAAGGTCAGGCGATTCCGAGGGTCTCATTCTGCTTTGCTGATCTGAGGTGACAGCCAATGACCAGGGCACGATCGGGCTCGTCATGGTGCGCTGCAATCGTTGGATTCTCAGCTCGGCGCCGGGCATCCGTCCATGAAGGTGCCAGAGGTGTTAGCCCTCGTACCTACCCGGTCCCATTCCTCTTCAGGCTTCGCGCCTTCGCGTCGAGGATGAGCTGGGCCACTACGTCCGGTCTGCGGATGCCCCGGAGGAGTACTCGTCCATCCGACTTGAGGATCACGATATCGCCCACGTCCCAGAACCTCCCCCACCGCGGGAACGAGTACTCGACACGTGAGATCTCCGCGAGGTGAACACGACTCCGGACGCGCCCGAGGACGCCCCTTTGCCTGACAAGAGCGGATTCCGTCACCACGTCACGCCGGTGCATGACCTCCAGGCCCATCGGCGCGGCCAGCAGCACGAGCAAAGCAGGAATCAGGATCTCGGCGCGGCTGGTGACTTTGGGGAACACGACCATTCCAGCGACGAGCAACACAAGCCCGAGAACCAAGCCGCGCCAGGGGACGAGAGCAAACTGCACATCCAAGCTGTAGAGCCCGGTCAGGTCAACAGGCACCAGCGCAGAGAGCAACGATGGCCGGAGCTCGAAGAGCTCCCGTTCAGGGCTGTGTGCGGTCACATGCCCTCATCAACCGCGCCCGGCTGCTCACCGTGCATCGAAAGCGACAAGTCTGTTGCACGTTGGTGCTGCGGTCGCGTGCGCATCCGACGAAAGCACCAACAGTGTCGGCCCTGAAACCCGTTTTGTTTGACCCGGCACCGATGCGTCTTGGGGCCTCACGTCCGTTCCAGTTGGCGGGCATCTAGCCACGCCGCGACACCGGGGACCGGCCTGGTCCTGCAATCAGGCTCCTCTGTGCGTCGTCTCACACACAGCTCCGCCGGCGCAGCCTCTCAGAAAAACGCACCAGCCGATACGCTGCGAGACTCAGAACGGGGAGTATCAGGAGCAGTAGTTCGAACAGCCCCGAGCCCCCGTCGGGCGAGAAACCGAAAAGCCGCTCTATGAAGTCCATATCCTTCTCCTTTCTCAGACTGCGAAGCCCCGATGTCGCGGCCTCCCGGCATGATTGCGAACGGAAACGCCCAGCCGGCGCTCCGGAGCCCGATCCGCATACATCATTTCTTCGCCCTGAGGTTGATCTGGTATCCCATTCCTCCCAGAATCCGCTTCCCGCTCACCCGAACGAGATCGAAACGGTATGTCCCCTCGGCACCTTTCGGCGTCACGAGGTTGATGCCGACCCGTACCGGTTGGCGTGGGTTGAGGCGGATGCCGCGAATGGTCGTGTGGTCTCGGTTTCCAGGCGCTACCAAGAGGACGCGCTTGCGGTCGAACCGGAGAGGACAGCCTCGCGCGTCAGTGGTGGCGCTGGGGAAGAGCTTGCCGTGCTCGTCGGACAGCTCGATGCCGCCGCGCTCCCAGTCAGGCGACGGGTCAAGCACGGGCTCGCCGTCGCTCCCGAGCGAGAAGGCGAGCACGAGGCGGCTCTCCCTGGGCAGGTTGCCCCAGAGGATCCGGAGATCTGCAGTCCGGTCGTCCCTGAACGCGGTGTGGAGATCGATGGTCATCGGCTGCTCCGGCGGCATCGCCGTGCCGGCGACCGCGTTCTCCACGGCGAGGTTCTTGAGAGTGACCTGTTTTGAGCTGACCACGAGCAGATCTGGATCCAGGGTACCTGTACCGCTAATGGGGTCCTCTGTGCAGGTCGCGACCGCGAGCAGACATGAGTGGTGTGGAGCCGAGTTGGGGATAAGCCAATCCCACTCCGCCAAGCCCGGCTCACCGGGCTCCAGGTCACCCAGGTTTATCGCTGGACCGACCGGCGTCCAGTCCGGACCCGAGGGCGTGCCGCTGAAGGGGCGGCCGCCCGTCCAGAAGTCGGCGGGCAACGCCGGCAGGCCCGCCGAGGCCGCCGCGAAGAAGCCGCGCACCTGGACGTTGTGCGCCACCGCGACCCCGCGATTGTGAACCTGCACGTAGAACCGGTTCGTGCGATCGCGGCGCGCCGTACGATGGTCAAGAGACGCGAAGTCCACGTAGTTGTCGATCGGGGAGGCCGTCTGGAAGTCCGGCTCGGGCGCGTCCACCTTGATGTCTTGGCTCTTCCAGTGTCCTTCCCAGATAGTGGGATCGAAGGGGTGCCAGTCCTCCGGCGTCGGCTGCACGCGCCCCGAGTCGAGGATGTTGTCGCGCATGTAGAGATCCACCATGGGGCAGCTCGCGGTGTCGATCGGCCGCTCCCATATGCTCCTGCCGTGGGTCGCGGCGCGTAGCAGCCGGCGCGGCCCGTGGATCTTCAGGTCGAACACCGCGACGTTGGGGAGTCCGTCGTCCCATGGGACCCAGCTCGCGCCGCCCGAGTCGGTACGGAAGACACCGACGTCGCAGCCGCAGAAGAGGCGACTCGAATCGCTGGGGTCTATGACGATGCTGTTGACCGGGTTCGCCTGCGCCAGTCCGGTCGACATGCTCACCCAGGTCCCCGACCCGGAGGTGAGCTGGTAGACGTGGTCGTTTGTGAACTCTCCGCTGACCTCGGAGAAGAGAACCGACGCGACGGTCAGCCAGATGTTCCCCGCCGGATCCACCGCGAGGTCGGAGAGGCAGACGCCCACCGGCAGACCGGTGCCCGTGATCTCGGTGGTCGTCACGTCACCGAGGGCCCATGTCGCGCCCGTCCTCTGCACCCTGTAGACGCGGCCGCCATTCGTGCCGACGTAGACCGTGTCGGAGTCCGAGGGGTGGACGGCGATCGCGGTTATGGTGCCGGCGACCGTACTGGTCACCGCTGCCCAGGAATCGCCGTTGTTGGCGCTTCGCCAGAGCTCGTCGCCGCCAAAGTAGCAGGTGTCGGGGTTCGAGGGATCGAGCTCGAACGGAGAATAGAACTGGCTGCTCCCCGTGATGCCCGCGTTCTTGAGCGCCCAGGTGCCCGAAGCGCCGTAGGCGTCGGATCTGTAGAAGATACTGCGGACGTACTCGTGGTACATGCGGGACGGTGTGTCGGGATCGATCGCGGTGAACCCGCCATCCCCGCCCGCCACCAGGTCCCAGGCCGGACTGCCGGTGTAACGCTGCGTCCCGTTGTCCTGCGTGCCGCCGATCATGATCGTTTCCCACTGCGGGTGCTGGGAGACGCTGATGTACTCGAGGATCTGGAGATCGCGGTTGCGATGCTCGACGGTCGTGCCGGCGTCCGGCGACATGTAGACACCACCGTCGCCGACCGGCCAGACCTGGTTCGCGTCGTCGGGAGCGAAGGCAAAGGCGTGCTGGTCGGTGTGCAGGATTGGAAGAGAAGTCCAGGGACCATCGCCGGTCGTCGTCTTCCAGAGACTGACTTCTCCGTAGTAAACGGTATCGGGATCATCCGGGTGCGGCGAGATGTGGAAGTTGTACCAGGTCTGTCCGCTCCGTCGACGATCGAGCACAAAGGTGTGGGTGTGCCCGCTGGCCGACGACGAGGTGATCGTCACCGCCCCGGTGCCGTCGCGGATCGTGGCCAACTGGGTCGCGTTGAGCGTGATCGTGTGCGTGTGGGCGGGACCTGTGCTGGCCGGCCCGGTCGTGTAGGTGAGTGTCCCCGCGGTCAGGGCAGCATTCGTCAGGACCACGTCGTGGGTATGGGCCGGCGTGCCGGCAGATGTGGACTTCACGGTGATATCGACCCAGAGGGGGGGTGTCACGAAGTCCCAGCTCGCCCCGCCGTCCGACGTCTTGGCGATGCCCGCGATGCCGCCTCCGCTCGAGAAGGCGGCGTAGATGTGATCCGGGTGGTTTTTCGACTGGCCCAGCACGATGCGCCCGAAGCCGGTCGGGAAGTTGGCGCTGACGTACTGCGTCCACGCCGACCAGGTTCCCGAGGTGCGGGTCGCGGTGTAGATTCCCGACGAGTCGAAACCTGCGATCAATTGCACGTCGCCACCGCTGGCGATCAGCACCAGGTCGCTCGCGGCTCCGGCGCGCAGCAGCGTCCAGTACGCGCCGCCGTTGATGGACTCGTACACACCCTGGCGAGAGGAGAGGAACATGCGCTGGGAGGTCGGATCGGTCGGATCGAAGAGCAGACGGGAGATCTCGTCCCTTTCGAAGGTCGCCGTCGCGAGCTCGCTCCAGGTGTCTCCGCCGTTGTCCGAGTAGAGGATCCCGTTGCCATAGTAGGTCCCCACGGCGGCGCCGTACTGGCCCGTACCGGCAAAGACGCGCAGGTGGTTGTTGGGATCGATCGCCAGCGAACCTATGGCAAGGCTCATCTGGTAGTCGGACTTCGGCGACCAGGTCAGCCCGCGGTCGGTGCTCTTCCAGACGCCTCCGTTCGCCGCCCCGACGTAGATCGTGTCCGGATCCGTGGTATCGAACGCGATCGAAATGACCCGGCCGACGAAAGCCGTTGTCGGCGAAACGATGACCGGGCCGGGTCCGACCGGCGTCCAGTTGCAGGAACCGGGCACCGGCTGCCCCGCGGGCTCGTCTCCGAAATCCCCGCGCGGACGGCGCCGGTCGCGCAGACGCCGGATCGAGTCGATCTGCGTCCCGCGCACGCCTTCGGGAATGAAGCCGAGGTGGCCGAAACGCCGCTCGAACCAGTCGAGACGGCGCATCAGCGCGCCGCCGCCGCCCGCCTCCTTCGCCTCCCGCCGCCGCCGGTCGTCCTCGGTCTCCTTTTTCGGACGCGGTATCGAGACGCGGGCCGGCAGCACCTCCACCTGGCAACCGGCGTGGAACGAGAGCGACTCGCAAACCGGCTTGACCTGCAACCGATGTTTGCCCGGCTCGAGATCGCGGGTGCTCAGCTCGACGAGAAACTCGCCGGTGGGTGCGGGACGAAAGCCGCGGCCGACGGGCACGCCGATCAGGATTCGCTGCGGACGAACCGCGGCCTTCCCCATGTGGAGGTCCAGCGGAACGACCTCCCATCCGGTCCCCCGCAGGAGGAACGGGAATCCCTTCCTCGTGACCGCGGGTTCCAGGCTGAGGGTTGGCTTTGGGCCGTTTTCGCCCTTGCTTTTTCTGGCTCTTGATCCGCCCATGACTGTCTCCTTCCCTGGACGCGCGAGGCGCCCCGAACATGCCCACTCGTCCACTCTCACGACATGACGCTCACAGTCACGTTATGGCGCCGCGCCCGAGGCCCGCCATCACCCAAATGGGCTATGCTCCGGGGAGACCGTCCGTTGACACCGGCACCCTGAACCCGAAACCGGAACGAGAACGGGTGCCAGGCCCAGCGATCCTGGCGATGCTACGGTACATCGGTATCAGCTCAGACGGTGCTGGTGATTTCATTCTCTGCCTTGGTTATCTCCAGAACAACCAATGGCCAAGGCACGATCGGGCTCGTCATGGTGCGCTGCTATCGTTGGATTACCGGCTCGACACGGGGTATCCGTTATTAAAGACGCCAAGAAAGTGATCGCCCCTGCACCTATCCTGGATAGATCAACAACTTATCGTGAATGAGCAGGA
Source organism: uncultured Thermoanaerobaculia bacterium (assembly GCA_964552395.1). Lineage (GTDB taxonomy): Bacteria > Acidobacteriota > Thermoanaerobaculia > Thermoanaerobaculales > Sulfomarinibacteraceae > JAJDNH01. Next base: position 48,153 of record CAZKGM010000019.1, read on the forward strand.
GCAGATCCTCGCGCCCGTCCGCCGTCACGTCTGCAATGAGCAGCTCTCGCGGCTGACGGGACCCGCCTTCATCGGCCTTTCTGAAGGGATCGCTCTCAAAGACGGGGAAGTGCAACACGCTGTGCCACTTGCCGCCTGCCCCACGCTTCAGGACCTGCATGACGTGGCTCTTGGTACTGTCCACCAACACGATCTCTGTCGAGCCGTCACCGTTCAGGTCGCCCACTGTCAACATATTGGGATCCACGTTATCCAAGATCGATTCGAAGATCTCCGTATGGCGAGTATCCACCTTGGTGCCTGCCAGCGGAATGTCCAGGAAAGACTTGGCCCCGAACACGAGAATGTGACCGGCACCACCGGCCACAAGCCGGGCACCCAACACATCCATCTCAGGGATACCCACCACGCTCTTGCGACGGTAAACACCACGAAGACCGGATGAGAGGATCTCGAGCTTCCCGTCGTCATCGTGAATCAAGAGGGCCTCGGCACGGCCGTCACCATCCAGGTCCGCCATGGCCACACCACCGACTACGGATTGTGGATCGCCCGCGTTGAACTGCTCCACCGCCTGAAGGGTCTCACCCTCGAGCTCGAAAACCCTGACAAAGCCCTTCGAGGGCACCAGCAGCTTGGGCTTGCCACCCTGCCGGGCAGGCATTATGGCCAGGGAGTCGGCCTCCACCCGGCTCAGCAGACCCGCAGGCGCCGTGACGACAGCCTTGGGCTGCAGAAGGCCCTGCTCTCCGGCAAGGATGACCTTCAAGGGCTCCCGTGCAGCGGACATGAGCAGATCCTGTCGTCCATCGCCATCCATGTCCAGGACCCGCAGGGATTCGGGCGCCTCCCGAAAATCCTCCAACGGAATGGGCTTGGGTCCCTCCCCGACCTTTCCCTCCGGAAAGAAAAGCAGAGCAGGCTCGTGGTGATCCTCAGTGGAAACCACAACGTCGATGCTCCCGTTTCCATCCGCATCGAGGCCCGCCACGGCCAACGGCTTGCCCTCGATGGGCAGAGTCCTGGGAAAGGCCAGGCGCCCCTCCGGGGTCAGGTGCGTCACGGCCACGGACCGCTCCTGCTGGCTGGCCAGGAGGACCTCCTCCCGGCCATCACCATCCAGATCACCGTGCGACAGAGACGTCACGCCCCTCGGTGCGGGGAAAGACTCGGGAGGCCCCAGGTCCTCACCCATCCAAGAGCAGACGAGTAGGCGGGCTCCATCGGGATCGGAAATCACCACCTCGGGCCGGCCGTTGCCATCGAGATCGGCCAGTGTGTAGCGTGCGTGGGAGGGCCCCAGCAGGGGCACGGAGTGGAGCTTCGGCTGCACATCATCGGCCTCGGTCTTCTTTCGCAGCCGGGTTCTGAGCTTCACCTTCTCAACGATCTTCCCCTTTTCCGGGATCATCACCAAGAAGGGAGACCCGTCCTGCTCCACCATGGGCCAGACCTGCTCCAAAGGAGAGGGAACGTCCAGCTCCCTCTCCGGCCCGAAGGCGCCACCGGACAGACCCTTTCTGAACCGCAGCCCGTGCTTGGACTTGGAATCAATGTAGAGCAGATCCCTGCTCCCATCCCCGTCCATGTCAACGAGCCGGGCTCCGTAGCACCGGTCCGAGGGAAGTGGCCCGATCTCCGACCGATACGGCTCTCCTTTTTCATTCTGGAGCAACCCGAGAAGGTCCGTCTCCGTCATGGTGAGAAGATCCCGGCGGCCGTCGCCGTTCAAATCGGCCGAGAGCAGGGTGCCGGTCCAGCTTGCCACGTGCTCCACGTCCACGGTCCGCCGTCGATCAAACCGTCCGCCAGCGTCCTGATAGAGAAAGAGCACCTCATTCCTGGAGCCGGTCACCGCGAGATCGAGACGTCCGTCCCCATCAAAGTCTCCTGTTGCCAGAGCATAGAGTCGTTGGGACACGGTGATGTCCGTCTTGAGAAAACGGTGAGCACGAAAGAGAACGTCCCCTTCCTCATCCACCGCGTCCCCGCGGCTTCCCGGATCCCGCTGGTACAGTATCTCGATCTTGTAGTCGGTGTTGTTGATCAGGACCAGGTCCTGCTTCCCGTCACCATCCATGTCCGCAGCATGCAGGCTGCGGCTGCCCCAGCTCAACTTCGCGATCTCCGGACCGTGAAGGACGACTCCCGGTGCCACAGAGGCCACCAAGAGCATCCACGAGGTCACCAGGCCGACTCTTCTCATGCTGTTCACCGGGCCGGCTTCTCCGCGTTCAGGATGACGGTCTTGCCCATGAACACATGTGCATCCTTGACGACGTAGGAGACGAAGGCGGAAACGTAGCTCTCGATCAGCTCCTCAGAGGGCAGTCCATCCGTCAGGTCGCCGGCCCCGGGTTCAGGAGGCGATGTGGTTTCTTTCTTTTCTTTGGCCTCCTTCAACCTCTTCTCCACACTCGAGACTGCTGTCTTGAACACGAGGAGAAGGGGTCTGAGCGTGGCACCCGCCCTCGTAAACTGAATGCTGTTGGCGGTCGGGGGAACCCCTTTCAACGCCGCCTGGACGTCCGGCTCCTTCCAGAGAGGCCGCCCGTGAGCCCTGATACCGGCTTCGAGACGCCGGAGGGTGTCTTCCCCCGTGATGGAGAAGCAGAAATATCCAGGCAGGACGCCCAGAACGGGCTGAACCTGGGGCCGTGGTGCACCCTCCGCCCTCGCCCCTGTCTGGAACTTGTAAATGGTCATGTTACCAAAAGTTTCCTTTGAGAAGAGCTTCCCGCCGGCTGCTCCACTCGGTGTCTTGCCGAGAGCCATGGCGAGCTTCTCCACCTTCTCCAGGAAAGTCTGCATCTGCTGCTGGTCCTTGATGCCGATCATGATGGCTGATTGCTGTCCCATGGCTGTCAGGCCCAGGCCCCCCGCCTTCGGGTTCGCCTCGCCGGCATAGCTCACTGCGATCATCTCGTCACCGAAGTTCTCGAGCAGCTCCGTCTTGAGGTCCAGCTGCATCTGAGCACGCGAAGCAAGCATGGCCACCTGCCCCTTTGCCATGTCGAGAACCCCTGGGAACGCGTTGTTCACGCCCTCGGCGATGGCCTGCCAGGCGCGCTGGAGGTCGAACCGCGCCACACTGAACCCCACGGCGTCCTGTGGAATGAACGTTGGCAGCGAGGCGGGCTGAGGACCATAGGCCAGTAGTCTCGTCAGGGGACTCTCCTCCGAATAGTGCAGAGAATAGGTTGCCTCCAGCCCTCGGGGTGTCACCTGGAAACCCAGGACTAGATTCTGGAGGGCATCAGCACCGATCGCGGGAATCACCTGCTCCGCCTTGAACGGGAAAGGTGACGCCGGCTCGGCCTTCTCCTCGGTACCCTGCTTTGCCTTCTCCTCTTGCTCCTTGACAATCTCGGCCTGGATGGCCTTCACCATGTCGGACAGCTTTGCGTACACCCAGCCGTCCTCGTTCCGGCCCATGGATGACACGGCCTCTTGGTAGCCCGATGCCCCGGTGAGGTTGTCAGCTCTCGGCCCATTGACCAGCTGTCGAACCAGATCCTCCAGGATGTCATGGTCGAGGGCCACAACCAGGGTGTCACCAACCACCGCCCACCCGCCATTGGGAGCCTCCTCACCCCCTTTGGCCTTGTGAAACTCGAAGTGAACCGGTACACCCTCGACCTTCTCCACCCGGGTCACGGTCCCGGTGTCCGTGCTCCCCTCACCTGGCTCGTCCTCTCCCAGCCGCTCCAGCACCTCGGTCACATCCTTCCCGTGACCCCGGACGTCGGCCAGCAGCACAATTGGTCCCTTTTTCCTGCCTTCTTTCCCGAGTTCCGCAAGGCTCGCGAAGTCAGTAATTCCGATCAGAACCTGGCCCGGAAAGAAGGAAAGGAGCTCTTCCACGCTCCTGCCCGTCCTGGCCTTGATCTTCTCTCCCATGTCCTTGATCTGGCCTTCCTCGAGGAACACGCCGACATAGCTCTTCACTACCGGATCAGCCAGCAGCCGTCCCAAGCCGGAAACCTTCCACCGCTCCTTCAAGCCCGGCATATCCCGTATGGCGATCACGAAGGACGTGGAAGCCGGCAGGTACCTCTCCAGCGGCTGTGCCTCGGCGGGAGCAGACTGCGCCGCCCAGGCCGGGCAGACGGGAAGCACCACCACCATAACCAAGATCCCGAGAACAGAAGGCGCGAGGATACGACGCATCATGACTTCTCCTTCATCCCTGTCTCTGCAGGCGGTTCGTTGTATCGATAGCCGCTCTCCGGGCTGTCAGGATCAATCGCGAAAGCAGCCCTGTTTCTCAGAAAGAGCTTCAAGACCTCGGAGGGAATGGCGAAACCGAGTCCCTCGGCCCCGGCCGCAACCACCTTCAAGCTGGTCACCCCCACCACCTCGCCGCGGAGATTGAACAACGGTCCTCCGCTGTTGCCCGGACTGATCTTGGCCGTCGTCTGGATGAGGAGCTGTCCACTGAGAGCCACCGGCACCCGACTGACGATCCCCTCCGAAACCGACCGAGACAAACCCATGGGACTCCCGATCGAAAAAACCGGTTGCCCCCGGCGGAGCTGCCCACTGTTTCCCAGGGGAACAGCCGCCAGATTCAGCTTCTCTTTGGACTCGATACGCAGCAGTGCCAGATCCCAGGACGGATTGACCGCCACCACTTTCACCGAGTGAAAGGACTGCCGATCCAGCCCCTCTCCTCGCTCCTTGAACACGGTGACCGTCAGCTTCTCCATCCCCGCCACCACGTGATCGTTGGTGATGACATACCCGGCCGGATCCACCACAAAACCCGAACCCAACCCGATCTCGGTGCGGACCTCCACCACCGCCTCGCCGCACCGGGGCACGTTCTCCCGAACCGTGAGCTCCTGCCGGTCCGGCTCGACGAAGTAGATTCCATCCCCCTCTTCCACTTCCCCGGCGTCCTGCTTCGCCTCACGGCCCTTCTCAATACTCACGATGGCTCGAGACGGAACGTCGATGACCGCAAACCCGAGATCCACCACGACGCTGTCCGCCCGCCGCAACAGGATCGTCCCTGTGATGCTGCTTCCGCCCTCCAGCCGCAGGGTGTCCCCCCAGGACCCGTTGCAGAACAACAAGAGGCTCACAACGACCCCCACGCCCAAAACCGGCCATCGACCGTGACGACAACACAACTTGCTACGCGCCTCGGGGTTCACTGATCTCATCATGCCCTTAGCCTACACGCTTCTCCTTGCCTCGCAAAGCCACTGGGCAATCTCAACTCCAGGTTCCCAGGCGCGAAGTGCCGCTCGGGAGGCCGGAGTGCTTCTGTCCATGGATGTCCGGGCTGGAAGACGGAGAGGGAGCACAGGAACTCAACCCTGCCTCTGACGAATCTCATCTCTGCATGCATTAGAACTGACGAATTCACTCGTGGCCTTGCCTGTCCCGTATACTGCTGCGATCCAAGGCCCGCCCTTCGTGTCACCTCCGAAACCCGGCTGTGGGTCCCGGCACATCCCAGAGGAAACGCCCAGAACGTCGGACCACGCACCTGCACGGGCTTCGCCACGGACCGTCGCTGCCGGGAGACTGCTGGGATAAAGTAGCGAACATGATTGAACGGATCGTCCTGCTGCAGATGACCGATGGGTTCGCGAACGAGGCTGCGCTCGCCGAAGTGGCCGAGCGCTCCCGCGAGGTGCTGCCGAAGCTGCCGGGAGTGCTCACCTGCCACGTCGGGCTGGCCGTGGACGAGAGCACGCGCGCGAGCTGGCACGTCGCGCTTGTGCTGCGCTTCGCCTCGGCCCACGACATCCCGCCGTACGCGGCACACCCGGACCACCGAGCCTACGTGGACGACTTCCTGCGGCCCCGCCTGGCATCGATCGTCGCCCACAACTTCGAGGTGGACGGCTCGTAGCCACCAACTCTCGGCAGGCTCGGGTCTGCAGTGGCGGATGGACGTGACTGACCGCATTCTAAAAACACAAGATCCATGTGTCGGGTACCTCTCCGGAACCTCTCCCGAGTGTGAGGCGGCGGCGCTTGCGGTCCGCTGCAACGACTCGTTAGGCGGGGACTCGGACCCAGTCGTACAAGAACTCGGGGGCGAAGTCAGCCCCGTTGGGTCATGTGATCGTGTGGAGCTCAGGGGAGGCAACTGCATGCGGTTGAAGTATGCAGGGTCTTTGAGGGGCTCGAATACCGGCCCATGGAGCTCGGGAGCGAGATCAACATCGCCTTCCGATCCGTTCGTACTCTCCGTAGAGCGCATGGAAGTGCGCAGGCTCGTGATCACGATAATACATGGTGATCACTATCCCAAGGAGTCTGCTGAGCTCTGGCATCGCTTCAATGGCAGCAGCAGAGACCCCCACTCTGTCGAACTTGGGTGAGGCTTCCGTCGGGCGTGAAGCCAGCTCTCGGCGAGCTCGGGTCGGCAATGGAAGAATGGTGGCGTGACTGGCAGCTTTCCATGTGGCCAGCCCCCCTGCGTCGGCTACTTCGCAGGCGGAGGCGTGACCACGGTCATGCCATGGCGACGGAACACGTCCGCCATCTTCTCGCGGTCGGGCGGTCCGCCGGCAGCCGCACCGATCACTTCCGCCGCCTCGCGGAAATAGGCGGGCCCCATGATCGGAGGGGTGATCACGACGAGCTGTTTGACATCCTGGCCGCCGAAGTTGTCAAAGCGGTGGGCTGCGCCCCGTGGGATGCAGAGCGCCTGGCCGGGACCCACCTCGATCGGCATTCCGTCAACGGTCCAGGTCAAAACGCCCTCGAGGCCGTAGAGAACCTCCTCGTAAGCGTCATTCCTATGTGCCGGTGCCGGCAGTTTCAGCCCGGCGGGGACGCGGAACTCGAAGACGGACAGGTTGCTGTTGGTATCGTCGCGCGTCAGCAGGAATCGGATTTCGATGCCGCTCTGACCGATGTGGATCGTCTCTTCTGAGGGGTTGACCCTCGTCTCTTGTGTGCTCATGTTGCCCTCGCTTTCTCTTTGCAGGGCGAAATAGTAACTGTGCGCCCGAAGTAAAGGACTGCGTTGCAGCAGGGTGCTAGCCGTCACTTGCTTGGTAGCTCCCATCTCTCATCGTAGCAGCTGGCTCCCCCACCCTGTCGAGCCTTGGCGAGGCCTCCCTTGGGCCTGAACCCAGCTCTCGGCAATCTCGGGTCGGCAGTGGCGGAATGGCCTGACTGGCAGTCTCTCGACTTCCCAACTTCCTAAAGTCGGGTAAGCCAAGGGTGCTGAGCAAGTTAGACTCGCTCAGCAGCCCTTGACTCCCCACAGATCCGGACGTGCGGGACTACCGCATCCGGCTCCTCAAGATGAGGCTTCGCTACGCACGGCAGACCGAGCGATAGGCAATGGCCGGAGGTAGTGGATAGCGCTTCGACAGCTTGTGAAACCTGGCCCACGTCATCTTGGCCCGCTGGCTGCGCCGGTTCAGCCACTTCCGCCATGCCTTTTGGACCTCTTGCCGGAAACGACCGATGCTGACGCTGTTGCCGGTGATGCCGTAGTACCAGTAGTAGCCCACCAGTACCTTTGAGAGGTAGCGATGTTGCTCTTTCACCCGCCAATGGCGGTGATAGCAACACCACATGCTGACGGCCTTGACGGCCCGCTTCATCCTCCCACGGCTGGTCTTCCGCTTCACGACCCGGTTCCCACGCCGGGACCTCGCCCAGTAGTGGGTGAAGCCGAGAAAGTCGAAAGTCCCAGGCCGCTGTCCACGGTCAGGCCCGTTTCCCCCAGATTGCTTCGCTGGCCGCCGAAACGGTACCAGCTTGGTCTTCTCCGGGTGGAGCGTGAGCCCGTATTCGGCGCTCCGCCTTCCGAGCGCTTCGAGCACTCTCTCGGCGTCGCCCCGATCCGTAAACCCGATGACGGCATCGTCCGCATATCTCACCAGAATGGCCCGACCGTGGAGCCTCGGCTTCACTCGCCCCTCAAACCAGCTGTCCAATACCTCGTGCAGGTAGATGTTGGCCAGGATCGGCGAGATGACCCCGCCCTGAGGCGTCCCGCTCACGGGCCGCTCCAGCTGACCGTTCTCCATCACTCCTGCTTTCAGCCACTTGTCGATCGCTCTCCTGATCACGCCGTCACGCACCCGCTTGTCGAGGATCTCGCGCAGCTTCCGGTGATCCAGGCTGTCGAAGAACTTCGAGATGTCCAGGTCCAAGACCCAGCCGCCCCGCAGCTCCGTCACCCCTTTCCAAAGGGCTTCAAGCGCATCATGCGCCGACCGGCCGGGCCGAAAGCCATACGAGCAGTCGCAAAAGTCCTGCTCGTACACCGCCTCGAGCACCATCGCCACAGCGCGCTGCAGCACCTTGTCCTCAAAGGTCGGTATCCCGATCGGCCGGGTTGCTGACCCGTCGCCCTTCGGTATCTGCACCCGCCTCACCGCCGGCGCTCTGTACGCCCCGGTCTTGAAACGGTCCAACAGCGACTCGAGGTTGCCGTCAAGGTCAACGGAGTACTCCTCCGCCGTGACCTTGTCGA
>CAZKGM010000020.1:0-2748 GCA_964552395.1 uncultured Thermoanaerobaculia bacterium
GCTACTCCACCGGCGGCAGCAGGATGGCGTTGAACAGCAGCGGGTAGGCCCCTGGAGTCGACGCCCGGAACTGCGGCGCGAACGCCGCCAGCGCCAGCTGTCCCTTGCCCTTGCGCACCCAGACCATCGCCGGCGTGTCGGCGATCGCCTTCTCGCCCTCGATGTACCCCGACAGCAGGACGTCCTTCTCGGGGTAGGCGAGAACGACGCGCCGGTCGGTGTCGAGCATCGGGATCGAGGTCCTCAGCACCGGCCTGCCGTACGAGAAGACGCCGAAGTGCTCGGGCATGCCCCAGGTCAGAGGGTGCTTGGCCGTTACCCGCACGGCGAGCAGCGAGCCGGGCACGTAGAGGCCGGCCTTGTCGGCGGCTTGGGTCGCTTCCGAGACTGGCAGTCTTTCGGTTTCTGGCTTCTCGTCCTCGCCCTTGACCTTGAGGCCGTCGGCGAACAGGTCCACCGACCGGCCCCACGCAACCACGATTCCACCACCGTTGACGAACGAGCCGAGGTTGATCAGGCCCTTGTTGCCCATGCCCCTGCTGTACTCGGGCGGCAGGTCGCTTGGGAAGTAGCGGTCGCCGCGCTTGCGCTGACCCTTGACCAGGAGGTCCTCACCGGCCCCGGGGAAGACGATGACGTCGAAGCTCTTGGCGAGGTCGAGGGTTGCGAGGTCGGCCGGGTGCACGACCTTGTAGTGGACGCCATAGAGGTCGAAGAGGTAGCGGGTCCAGCCCGCCGACATGTCGTGGAAGAACGTCTCAACCAGCGCGATGCGGGGCGCGGTGACGGTGCGGGCGGGAACGTCGGGCGCGGCGGCCAGCACCAGCGGCGGCACCGAGGCTGCGCGGAGCACACCCGCGAGGCGGTCGGCCGCCTTCTTGCCGGCGGGCAGCAGGAAGCTGCCGGCCGGCAGCACGCCGGCAGGAGTCGTGATCTCCTTCTCGGTACGCTCGACCGTGAGGCCGGCGTCGAGGGCGGCGAAGGCGGCGGCGAAGCTTGCATTGTCGCTCGAAGGGTATGCCAGGCCCCAGTAGGGACCGTCCGGCAGCGTCGGCGCCGGCCCTCTCAGCTCCTTCGCGGTGACCGGCTCGAGGTTCGCTTCCAGCTCGGTGGAGCGGGTCTTGACCGGGAAGCACTCGAGGTTCCAGTGCAACGGCAGCGACCAGCTGGTGACATCGTACGGCTTGATGATCTCGCCGTTCGGCGTGTAGTGGCGCACGGGGTACGCCTGCGGCTCCATGACCTCCTTGATGAAGGCCCGGTACGGCTGGGCGAGGGAAACGACGACCGCGCCCGCGCTCACCGCGCGCTCCCCGATGACGACGTCGCGGGTCAGGCGGTCGACCCTGACGCCGTGCTCCTGAAGCAGCGCCACCAGGTCGGCGAGCGCACCACGGTCGCGCTGGTGCGCGGGCAGAACGAAGTCGTAAGGGGCCTGGGTGCGGCCCTCGGCGACCTCCTTGCGACAGAGGTCGTTGCGGAAACGGAGGAGGGCCGAGCGGTTCTCGGAGGCGGTAGCGAGGATCGATCGCATCGAGCTCAGCTCATAGGCGACGATGTTCCCCAGGCGCCACCAGCCGCCCGGCCACGGGTCGGGCATGTTGACGCTCTTCTTGTACTCTGAGAGGCCCTTGCCTTCAGCCTCGAGCTCGGTGGGTTCGACATAGACAGGCGTCGCGACCTTGCAGCTGGCGGCCTCGGTGAGAAAGCTGATCACGTTCTTCCACAGCGAGGTCTCGGTCGAGCCGGGCCAGTAGTTGTCGAACTCCCAGTGGCTGATGACGCCCGGCTCCTTGTCTGCAGTCATGTCGCGCTGCAGGGCCGCCCCGAAGACGGCCATCCAGTTCCACAGCCCCTCGTCGACGTTGACGGCGATCGGGTCGTGGTTGACGGGGACGAAGTAGCGCGGCCCCGATCTCCCCATCTGGTGCTTTTCGACCAGCACCTGTGGGTACCACTCGGTGGAGAACAGCCGGCTGATGACCCGGGTGTCGGCCTGGGTCAGCGACACGAAGTCGCGGTTGTTGTCGTGGCCGACGTAGCGGTGGTAGACGCCGGGCAAGGACGCGCCCTCGTACTTGGTGCCGAGGTACTTGCGGTAGTTCTCGACGACCATGTCCATGCCGTCGGGGTTGTGGTTGGGCACCACCATCCAGACCACGTTGTCGAGCTCGGCGAGTACTGCCGGGTCGGTGGTCGTGGCGAGCTCGTAGGCGTACAGCGGTAGGGTTTGACTGGGCGCGACCTCGGTCGAGTGCATCGACAGAGTCGCCATGACGAAGACCGGAGAGTCGGCGATGAGCTGTTCGCGGACGGCGCCGGGAATGTCCGGGTCGAGGGCCAGCCGCCGGTTCACGTCCTTCAGCTGGTCGAGGCGCGCGATGTTGTCCGGCGAGGACATGAACAGCACCTCCATCGGGCGGCCGAGGGGCGAGCGGCCGACCTCGCGCAGCTCGAGCCGCGGCGACGCGGCCGCCAGCTTGTCCAGGTAGGCGACCAGCTGCTCGTAGTCGATCAGGTTGCGGTCGGAGCCAGGCGCGAAGCCGAAGAAGTCCTCGGGCTTCTGGAGGGCGTCGGCCCACAGCGCCGGCGCCATGGCCAGGACGAGGACGGCGAGGATCAGGATCTGGAGCAGACGACGCATGGCAACCTCCGTCGAGAAGTTGTTTGATCGTAGCACGCAGGGTCGGGACCGTGGCCCGCCTGCCAGGACGGTGAGGAACCAAGGAACCAAGGAAGTAAGGAAGT
>CAZKGM010000020.1:2848-7547 GCA_964552395.1 uncultured Thermoanaerobaculia bacterium
AGGGCCCGCCCAGCAGGCCGAGACGCTAGCCCAGGTCGTTCACTCGTTGTCTACCGGGATCGCTCGTGAGCAATCCGGGTTACGCGCGCTTGCAGATGATGAGCGTGACATCGTCGTGTTGGGGTGAGCCGGCGGTGTACTCACGGACGGCCTGGAAGACACTGTCGGCGATCTCCCGGGGCAGGGCGGTGGCGGTTGGCCCTGACCACCTCCAGCAGGCGCTCGGCGCCGAACTCGGCGCCGTCCGGCGCCTCGGTCTCGAGAGCGCCGTCGGTGAGGAGCACTGCGAGGTCTCCCGGCTCGAGGACCAGGCCGGCTCGGCAGGAGTAGCCCCGGTCCGCGAACATGCCCAGCGGCAACCCGGTGGCCGACAGCGCACCTTTGACCGCTCCGGATTGGTCGATCAGGTAGCCGGCGGGGTGGCCGGCGTTGGCAAAGGCCAGCCGTCCGCTGCCGCGCTCCAGGCAGACAAAGAGCATGGTCACGAACAGGAACGATGATGCCATCGGAGATGCTGTCGAGCATGGCCTCGGTGAACCTCAACCCCGGCCGTGGGGCCCGGCCCCTGACTCGCTTCGCCAGCACCACGCCGGCAGCCACGACGAGCATCCAGCCCAGGGCTGCGCCGCCGCCAAGGACCACGGACCGGTAGGAGGGCGTCTGCGCCGGTCTCCGGTCGTGGCCCTGCGCGCGACCGAGGTAATGGACAACGAACCCGATCACCGGACCTAGCAGGAACAGCGCGACTACGGCGGCTCACCGCATCGCAGGACGGCGCAGGGACATCAAGCATCCTCGCCGCGGACGGATCTGTTCTCACTACCGGTTACGTATCACGGAACCTTTCGTCAATCGAGGCATCTGGGTTTGACCTCACCCTGTGCGATACCATCAGACCCGGAGGTCCGCACCGGCCATATTGCGCTCTCGAGTTGAGAGCACCCACCACGCCTCAGCATAGATTTCCTCTCGCGCACATCGACCATACACGTGTCTTGCATCCATGCCAGGCACTCGGGAATCGAGGAAGGGCGACAAGCTGCAGGGCCCACTGACATGAGCGCTCGTAGTAGATTGCGAGGGAATGCTCCGGGCCGATTCGTACTTTCCACCACCAGCCGGTGGGGGCGCGCTAGACTACACGACAAGTTGTAGATCACGGCCTCGTGGCTCGGCGCCCGCGCCGGCCTGAGTCGTCCAAGAGGTGACGCAATGACGGATATCCACTCGGTATTCATCGGCACCGGCAGCTGCATTCCAGCCGTCCGCGTGCCCAACAGCGAGTTCCTGGCCAACGAGTTCTTCAAGAGCCGCGGCCAGTCGTTCGACCGCTCGACGAACCCCCGCATCGTGCAGAAGTTCCAGGAGATCACAGGGATTGCCGAGCGCCGCTACGTCAGCGGAGATCTGGTCGCCTCGGACATCGGGCTCACGGCGGCGGCGGAGGCGCTGGCCGCCTCTGGCATCGATCCGGAGACCCTGGACTACCTCATAGTGGCCCACAACTTCGGCGACGTGCGGCTCGACAATCCGAGGACCGACCTCGTCCCTTCCCTCGCCGCTCGGATCAAGGGCCGGCTCGAAATCCGCAACCCGAGGTGCATCGCCTACGACCTGCCGTTCGGCTGCCCGGGATGGTTGCAGGGCGTCATCCAGGCCGACTACTTCCTGCGTTCGGGGGACGCGAAGAGGGCGCTGGTGGTGGGTGCCGAGACCCTGTCCCGGGTGTCCGACCCCCACGACCGCGATAGCATGATCTACGCCGACGGAGCGGGGGCCGCGGTCCTCGAGGCGAGGGCCGGGGACGCGTCGACGGGGATCCTGTCACACGCGGCGCGCTCCGACACCCTCAAGCACAGCCACCTGCTGCGGATGGAGACCTCCCTCAACCCCGAGCTTCCAAACGACAGGCTGTTCCTGAGGATGGACGGGCACAAGCTCTACGAGTACGCTCTGACCTATGTGCCCGGCGTGGTGCAGGAGAGCCTCGAGCGAGCGGGGCTGACCCTGTCCGACGTCAAGAAGGTCCTGATTCACCAGGCCAACGCCAAGATGGACGACGCGATCATGAAGCGCCTGTTCAGGCTCTACGGACTCGACGAGATCCCGGCGGGGATCATGCCCATGACCATCTCCTGGCTGGGCAACAGCTCGGTGGCCACGCTGCCCACGCTCCTCGACCTCATCACCCGCGGCAGGCTCGACGGGCACCGCGTGCAGCCGGGCGACAGCATCGTGTTCACCTCGGTAGGTGCGGGCATGAACATCAACTCCATGGTCTACCGCTGGGCCTGAGCAGGTTCTGCCGCATCCCCGCCGACCATCCGGAGAATCGGGAGGCAGGCGTGGGGAGGTAGGCGAGTGGCGGAAGTAGATCATGGCGCTCGCGGTGAAGCGTAGACCCTGGATGCCTGGTACAGCCGGGATGACCGATTACGGAACGCATTAGCCAGAATCCTGCCTGTCTCCTTCGTTCAGGTTCGTTCTTATGGGCACCGTTTCGAGTTTCGATGAGGCTTGATTGTGAACCGCCAAGCCGCCAAGTACGCCAAGCTCGCTAAGAAGCTATTCCCTATTTTATCTTTGCGTTCTTCGCGCCTTGGCGGTTCGATCGTCCTCCCGCCAGTATCATTCCTCGGCGGACACAACCTGACTCAAAGGGATAGGGAGTGCCCGGATTGTTCATGAGCGATCGTAGCGAGAGCGGCGAGACGCGAAGAGCACGGCCCGCGCCGGTCGCAGTTGGTTGCGAATGAATGATCCGAGCTACCCCCACGTCCAGTAGAGGCCAAGGTAGGCGGTCGTGTGCCGCTCGCCGGCGAACGCGTGTCCGGCACTGAACAGGACGCTGAAGCCCGGCGTGAAGTTCAGGTAGCCTCCCACGTCCGCGAACGTGGAGCTTCGTCCGCCGACCGTGTCGGCGCCCTCCCTGAACACCTCGGCGCCCAACGTCAGCTTGCTCGAGAAGTCGCGCTGCACCAGCCAGCCGGCGAAGGCGTGGTCGCGCTGGCCGGGGGCCCTGTTGATCACCCACCCTCCGCCGCCGAAGGTCGTCCACGACCCCCAGCTCTTCTGGATCCAGACCGGGATGCGGAACCACAGGCGGCCGTTCCCCAGGCCCTGCGAGCTGCTCCCGGTCGGCAGCTCGGCCATCGGGAAGATCCCGATCTGCGGGCGGCGCCGCGACTCGTCCAGCAGCCGCAGCTTGACACCCATCTCGACGTCCCCGAGCCCCGATCGATAGCCGCCGCCGACCGGGTCGCTCCAGGCCCACGGCACCACCAGGTGGACCTGGAGCTCGGGCGCCGCACCCAGGTTGAGCTCGAACGCGGGGCCGGCGCTGTCGGTGCCGCCCGGCGAGTGGTCGTAGGTCGAGAAGATGTACGCCTCCCAGTGGTGGAGATCGACCGGCGCCGGATCGTCGGTGAGAAACGGCGGGCCCGCGACGGCCGGGCGGCACAGGAGCACGGCCATCGCCACCAGGGGGAGCAGCAGGCCGAGTCTTACCGACGGGAGCCGATGACCACCGCAACGAGGCCGGCAACGGCTGTTTGCTGCTCGATCAGCCACGCCTCGAATCCCTTTGCCTCGCGTGCAGCGACCACGGCCCCGGACCGGCCAGCAGCAGGTAGAGTAGCCCGCACAGCATCGAGAAGTCCGTGCGTGCGGCGCTGACCATGAACCAGAAGCCCTGACCGGCGTGCCCGAGCTCGGGAAGCTTGGTGGTCACGATGGCGGTGGTGATGATCACCAGCAGGGGAATCGCGGCCAGACGGGTCACGAACCCCAGGAGCACGAGAGCCCCGCACACGATCTCGAAGGTCCCCACGAAGTGGGCCGTGAGCTCGGGCCAGGGGAAGCCGATGCGCGTGAACCTGATGACTCCCATGTGCGGGTCGGTGAACTTCAGAATCCCCTGGGTGAAGAAGACGAGCCCGACCGCCGCACGGATCAGGATGGCGCTTCGCGGCCCGCCTTTCGGGGACGTAAACAACGAGGCCAGCTTGGTGCTCATCAGGGGTACCTCCAATCAGGGCTCGCGGGCGCCGCCCCGACCTGCCGCCCGACGACGGCCGGCCCGATCCGCATCGGATCTGTCGCCGGACGTCACGTGACTCCTGAAACTGCCCGTACACCCTCGTCATTCCGGAGAAACGGCCCCCATCCACCCAGGAGGGGAGGAGGTGAGAAAGTGAGAAGGTGCAGATGTTCCACCCGCCCGCCCAGTGACGGAGTGACGAAGTGATGGAGTGACGGAGGCCCCACCCACCCCGGAGCGCTCGACGCGAGACGCAAGACGCGAGCCGGCCCACCCAACTGCCCACACAGTGCAGGGGCATCGGTGGGATGCGGGAGGCTGGCGCCCCTCATCACCGTTTCGTTGGAGACGACTCGGGTAAAATCCTCGGCGGTTGACGAGGATGGACGCGGGAAAAGTCACTGCTACCGCACCAGGCGGCTCGAAACCAGGCTCCTGGCCGCCGCCCGATCTGCCGAGCCGCTGGCGACCGGTGCGGCGCCTAGGGTTCGGCGGCCAGGGTGAGGTCTGGCTGGCCGACGACTTGGTGCTCGACCAGCGCGTGGCGCTCAAGCTGATCCCGCGCGAGCAGGGCGACGACGCGCTCGAGCGCACCCGGCGCGAGGTGCGGGCCGGGCGCCAGTTGGAGCACCGCAACCTGATCCGGCTCTTTGACCTCGT
>CAZKGM010000020.1:7647-52826 GCA_964552395.1 uncultured Thermoanaerobaculia bacterium
GGGCTGGTCCGCAACCGGTTCTGGACCGACCTGCGGGACCTCTGCCGGTCGATTCTGGCAACCACCGGCCACCGGGCGGAGCTTTGGCAGGAGTTCTCCTCCGCGCACGCAGCAGTCCTGCAGGAGCCGACCTCGTTTCTCGCAGCGATCCTCATGACTTCCCGGGCCCTCGCCGCCGCCGGCGACCACCGCACTGCCATCGAGACCATCTCGCGAGCCACGGGCCGGGAGCCGCAGATGCGCGACCTGTGGCTGCGGCTGGGTGAGCAGCGCCTCATCATTGGGCAGAGACGGTTGGGGCGTGCCGCGCTGCTGCGATCGCTCGAGGGCAGCGCGCCGGGCAGAATCCCCTTCGACAAAGTGCTCCTGCTGACCCTGGACGCCGCGCTCCACGACGACGGCGCCGCCTGGGACCAGGCCATGCAGCTGTGGGACGCCGACCTCAACGGCTGGCAGCACAAGAACGAGAACGCGCTGGCACCGCTGCGCCCGTTCTACCGCGGACAGTGGAGCGACGCGGCCTTCGACCGGTTCAAGCCCAACTCGAACCTGAAGGCGGCGGCGGTCATGGCTGAATGGGCCCTGCTCGAGCGCGGCAAAGACCCCCTCCAGGTTGCTGCCCGTGCCGTGCACCTCGCAGAGGATCCCGAGGTCGCCGACTCCGCCCACCTGCTTGAGGCCGCAGCACAGCTCCGTGCCGGACAGGTGCAGCAGGCGCGAACGATTGCCCGCGAGACTCTTAACAGCTTGCGTGTCGCCGCAGCCACGAGCTATGAAGCGTTCGTCTGGCTGCCTGTCGCCGAATGGCTGACGGGCTCGATCCTCCAGGCCGACGACAGCCCCGATGCGGCCCGGCCGCACCTCGAAGCCGCCGCCCGGATCGCGCCTGAGGCATGGTTCGGCCGACAGGCCGCAAAGGCACTGCGCTAACCCGAATTTCTCAGTCGCCGGCCAGCGGCCTGCCGGCACCGTCGTACTTGAAGCTGCCGGCGCCGGGGAAGGAAACGTTGATGAACGCCGAGCCGCACGGGTACTGGCCGACGACGATTTGGGACACGTTGACACCCGGCTTGCCGAGCCGGCGTACGGCGTCGTCCCACAGCGCGGGCAGGAGGGCGACGTCGAGGGCACCGGGCGCGAGCCCGTCCTTACAGCCGAGCCACCTTGTGTCCACCGGCCTGGGACCGGTGACGTTGCCGTCACGGACCATGTACTCCTCGACCTTGCCGGAGCCGGCGCTGACCGACACCGTGACCCTGTCCTTGCCGAAGGACACGAGCTGCACGATGGCCGGCGGCTTGGGCACCGCCGCCATCAGCGTATCGAGGGCGGCGGCGAACGCCTGCGCCGACCCCGACAGGTTGCCGCGAGGTGGAATGCGCACCGGTGGCCCCTTCGGCGCGGGGGCCTTGGCCGTGGTCTTGGCCTGGCGCCGGGCGGGAGCACGGGTGGGCCTCGGGCGGGGTGTCGCCGTCGGCGCCGGGGTGGGCGTCGGGGGGGCGAGCGCCGGGGCGGTGTACGGCTCGCCGCAGGAGACCGTGACGTGGCCGCCCGGGGTTGGCTTCGGTCCCTTGTCCCCCTCGGGCGCCAGGCCCGCGCGCTCAGGCGGCAGCGGCGGCGCCGGGGGCAGGTCGTAGGAGACCTCGACGTCGACCCAGCGGCTCACCCGGTCGAGCTCGACCTTCGCCACCTCGCCGTGGAAGGCGAGGACGTTCGAGCTGACGCCGTTGACGTACCGGGAGGAGGACCAGGACGCCCTCTCCAGTCGTCGCCCTGCGGCGTCGTAGGCGCGCAACGCCTCGAGCGGCGAGAAGGTCGGCGCCTTTGCCGCCGCACCCTCCAGCAGCTCGACGAATGGGCCGTCGATGGTGACGCCGAAACCGGCTCTGCCGGCGATGAACGTGCGCGTCACCACGGCGAGGGGGTAGCGGACCTTGATGGTGCCCGCGACGCGGCGGAACTCGGCCGGCCCGGATCCGTCCGCCTTCAACAAGCGGACCTCCGTCATCCTCTCCTCGGCATCGAACAGGCCGCGCTCCAACTCGTACTCGAGGCCGCCGTCGAGCTTCGGCTTGCCCATGTCGACCTTGGCGTAGACGCTGTTGTCGACGTCGGGCAGGTAGATCTGCACCTCCGGGTTGTTGAAGCCGAAGGCGGCGTAGCTGCGCGACGAGATGACAAGCACGGCGCGTTTGATGTCCCCTACGGTGAGCTCGCGGAACACAGGGCGAACGTCGGTCTTGGCGTACTTGGGCTGGGCGAGCAGCTTGGCGCGCTGATCCTCCTGGGCCAACGCCGGCACCGCCGCCGCCAGCAGCAGACACGCTGCGACAACACTTCGAATCATCTGGAACCTCCGGTAGCCGCAGTATATCCCGGACCCTGCCTGTCTCATCTGCCGAGACAGGAGCGTTGACGGGTGCCCGGGTACTACTCCTGGCCTAGGCCGGTGTTGTGGATAACCTCCCATTCCTCGACGATCTTGCCGTCCTCGATGCGACTGATCACGATCCCCTCCGTGGTCCACTGCTTTCCGGACGGCGGGATTCCCCGATACGGGCCCGTCTGGATGCCGCGGCTGCTGAACTGGGTGACCACCCGGTCGCCCTCAACGACCTGCCGCTCGACCACGGCGTGGCGGTCGCTCGACGCCGCCAGAATGGCCGCCGCGAAGGCTCGGACCTTGTCGAGCCCGTGGAGCTCGAGGCCGCCGGGACCGTGGTAGACGTAGTCGGCGGCGTAGATCTCGGGGATCGCATCGAGGTTGCGGCCGTTGATCACCTCGTCGAACCAGCGGCGCGCGACGGCTTTGGCGGCTTCCTCATCGGCGGCGGTCGGCGGTGGCCAGTGACCGAGCTGGGTCAGGGCCGACAGGTTGTCCCACTCGACCCAGATCTCGGCGATCTTGCCGTCCTCGATGCGCAAGATGCTGATGAAGGGGAGCTCCAGCTTGCGTCCGCTCGGCGGGAACGGCCCCATCTGTCCGGTCTGGGTGCCGGAGTAGATCACCCGCGCCGCCACCATGTCGCCGTCGACCAGCAGCTGGCGGATGTCCTGGTGAGAATCGGGAACCGCGCTCAGGTCCTGGCGTAGGAACGCCTTGAACTGCTCCAGGTTCGTGACCTGCACTCCCGGTGTTGCGGCGCAGTGTCTGTGAAGGTCGGCTGCCACCACTGAATCCAGCGCAGCAAAGTCGCGGCTGTTGATGGCATCCACCATCCGCCTGACAATCTTCCCGCTTTGGCTCGGCTCACCGGCGCCGGCCACCCCCATGGCCGTCACCAGCAGTCCGAGCCCGATGGTCAACACGAGTCGATGCCTCATCCCGTACTCCTCTCGCTGTGGCCTCCGAAACCCGTTGGCTCGATCGGCGTCCGCCGCCGGCGGCACCGCCCGTCGAGCCAGAACGCCTCGCGAACCCCGGCGCATCCGCAGGCACGATGCCTGCCCGATCGCTCCGACCGAGGCTGGACCCGTGGGCCTTGTGTCTCTGCTGTACTGACGCGAGGATACCACCTCACAATCCGAGCACTGGATCCCAACGCTGACAGCTCCTGCGAACCCATCCCGGTCGCGGCGAAGTTGCTTGTCCGCTGTCGTGGCATTGCGGCCGCCAGAGACACGAGATGGGCGTTCGTCAAGCGAACGCACAACCGCCTGAGCGCCGGAGAAGACTCCCCAAGCCGGCCCGTCACCTGGGTTGTCTCTCAGTCAGCCCAGACGTCGCCTGACTTTTCCCGCGAGGCTCAAGGTTCCTCATGGCGCCGCAGTCCCGCCACGGGTTCGTCGCAAGTTCTCTAGGGTTGGGGAATAATACTGTCCACCGCGACCTATCCTATACTGCGAAGATATGGAGACACAGTGTCGTTTGCATGATCGGCACAACGTACATGCGTGAGGAGGAACGGGGAGTGCCTTTGGCAGTTGTTGCCACGCTCGGCAGCACGTTGACGACTCTGGACGAGGTGGCATGAGCCTCGCCCCCGGCTCGCGCCTCGGTCCCTATGAGGTCACGGCCAAGCTCGGCGAGGGCGGGATGGGCGAGGTGTGGCGGGCGACCGACAGCAAGCTCGGGCGCGAGGTGGCACTCAAGCTGCTGCCCGAGGACTTCGCAAACGACCCCGATCGCCACGCCCGATTCGAGCGCGAGGCCAAGCTGCTCGCCTCCCTCAACCACCCCAACATCGCCACCCTCTACGGTCTCGAGCACCTCGACGGCAAGCACGCCCTGGCCATGGAGCTGGTCGAAGGCGAGGGCCTCGACGAGACGATCGCCCGCGGAGCCATCCCCGTAGAAGAGGCAATTCCGATCGCCCTGCAGATCGCCGAGGCGCTGGAGGCCGCGCATGAGGCCGGCATCGTCCACCGCGACCTCAAGCCCGCTAATGTCCGCATCCGCCCCGATGGCACGGTGAAGGTGCTGGACTTCGGGCTGGCCAAGGTGTGGGAGGCCGACGCCGGCAACTCGAGCCTGTCGCTATCCCCTACCGTGACCCGCCACGCCACCGTCGAGGGCGTAATCCTTGGTACCGCCGCCTACATGAGCCCGGAGCAGGCGCGCGGCAGGCCGGTCGACAAGCGCGCCGATATCTGGGCGTTCGGCGTGCTGCTGTGGGAGATGCTGACCGGCCGGCAGATGTTCGCCGGCGAGACGGTCACCGACGTGCTCGCCAGCGTGCTCAAGCAGGAGATCGACTGGGAGCTTCTCCCGGATACCACCCCGGCGGCCGTCCTGCGGCTGCTGCAGCGCTGCCTCGAGCGCCGGCCGACCGAACGGATCCGCGACATCGGCGACGTACGCTGGGAGCTCGAAGAGATTGCACGGCGCGGCGCCGGGAGCGGGGAACCGGCACGAGAGGAGCCCGCCGCCGCGCCCTCGAAGCACCGCGCCGTCCTGCCGTGGATCGCGGGCGCCGCGCTCGGTATCGCAGCGACCGCGGTCATCGGTCTGACCGTGCTCCGGCCCCATGCCACGCCGCCGCGAGCCGTCCGTTCCTTCCTCGTGGCGCCGGAGAACGCGACGTTCGACTTCCGCGCCGCGGTCGGCGGACCCGTTCTCTCGCCGGACGGCAGCAAGCTGGTGTTCGCAGCGCGCGACGCCAACGGTGCCTCCAGCCTGTGGATCCGTCCCCTCGACTCGCTCAGCGCGCAGCCGCTGCGCGGAACCGAGAATGCGTATTTCCCCTTCTGGTCGCCAGACAGCCGGTGGGTCGGCTTCTTCGTCACCGGCAAGCTGCGCAAGATCGACGTCACGGGTGGGCCGCCGGAGACCCTCTGCGACGCGCCCAACGGGCGGGGCGGCTCGTGGAGCCCGGACGGCGTGATCGTCTTCGCGCCGGACGTGTTCGGCAGGCTCGCCCGGGTCTCCGCAGCCGGCGGCGCGCCGACCCCGTTGTCGCAGGCGAAGTCGTCGCGGCAAGGGTACAGCGAACGGTGGCCCGAGTTCCTGCCGGACGGGAGGCACTTCGTCTACTGGGCCGGCGGCCCGTTGAACTCCGGCGAGGTCAAGACCGACGGCATCTACCTCCGTTCCCTTGACGGCGGTGCGCCCAGCCTCCTGTTTCCCTCCGACAGCAACGCCCTCTACTCGCCCCCCGGCTATCTCCTCTACCTGCGCACACAGACGCTAATGGTCCAGCCGTTCGACGCGGAGAGCGGGAAGCTCGGTGGAGAGGCGTTCCCGATCGCCGAGGACATCGCCAACCCGCAGAACTACCGCTTCGGCGACTTCTCGGTGTCGCACGATGGCACGCTCGTCTACCAGACGGGCGAGACCGGGCTGACCCAGCTGGTCTGGCTCGATTCGGCCGGACGACAGGTCGGGACGGTCGGCGATCCGGCGGCGATCGACGGCTTCCGCATGTCTCCAGACGGGAAGTTCCTGGCCGAGCAGGTTTCCGATGCCCGCTCGAAGAACGTGGATCTCTGGGTAGTCGATCTCGCACGTGGCGTGCGCACTCGCTTCACCTTCGCGCCGGGGCTCGAGATCAGTCCGGTGTGGTCGCCCGACGGCCGGCGCATCGCCTACACCGCCAATCCGAAGGGTCACATGGATATTTACATCAAGAACGCCGACGGCTCCGGGCAGGCCAAGCCACTGATCGAGTCGGAGGTCACCAAGTACGCCGACGACTGGTCGCCCGACGGGCGGACCCTGTCGATGACGGTTGTCGACCCGCGCGGCAACACCATCACCGACATCTGGACCGTACCGTTCGAAGGCGTGCACACCCCGAAGCCGTTCGTCGCCACGCCGTTCGTCGAGGGGAGCAGCGTCTTTTCCCCCGACGGCCACTGGCTCGCCTACCAGTCCAACGAGTCCGGCAGGGACGAGATCTACGTGACGCCGTTTCCGGGCCCCGGCGGCAAGTGGCAGGTCTCCCAAGGCGGCGGGGTGGAGCCGGAGTGGCGGCGCGACGGTGACGCCCTGTTCTACCGTGCGCCGGACGGCGCTCTCTTCGAGGCCAACGTGACCGCGAGAGGGTCCGCCGTTGAAGTGGGCACTCCCAGGCAACTCTTCAGCGCCCCCCGGACGGGCAATTCGGGGACCGGGAGGACCTATGCCGTCTCCCCGGAAGGCGACCGCTACCTGGTCCTCCACCCAATCCAGAACACCGCAACTCCGTTGACGCTGGTGACCAATTGGGTCGCGGCGCTGAAGAGGTAACCCGCATGGCACCCGCCTCGGTCCCTATGAGGCCACGGCCAAGCTCGGCGAGGGCGGGATGGGAGAAGTGTGGCGGGCGACCGATAGCAAGCTGGGGCGCCAGGTAGCGTCGAGGCTGCTCCCCGAAGACTTCGCCGACGACCCCGAACGCCACGCACGCCTCAGAAGGGTGAGGCACCTCCGGCCCCTGATACACTCTGCCTCCAACCATGTTGCGACTGCCCAGCCTCGTAGTGCCCACATCACCCGCAATGGTGCGCCGGCAAGAGTCTGTCGTCATCGGCCTCAACCTGGTCGTACTCGCAGCCATAGCCTGCGCCCATCTGCTGTTCGGCGGACTTCTCGGTACTCCCAGTCACACCTTCTTCGTGCTCGTCCTCGGGCGGTTCCTGATGCTGGGAGGCGAGCTGGCTTGGGTTCACTCGGCTGCCAGCGAGCGAGACGGCGTGCTGCTCGCCTACGCGAGCGCTTCGATCTGGGTCAACATCTCGTTCGCATTCGCCCTCTCCGCGGTCAGCGGCATCGAGGACAGTCACTACGTCGCCTTGATGGTGATCCCGGTGATCGCTGCCGGATTCCGCTATCGCCCGCCCGGGATCGCGATCGTGGTGGCAGCAAGCGCGGCCCTTACGGTACTCGAGGTTGTGATGTACTACAGCGCCCGAAACGGCCGCGGCGGCTCCGAGTACTTCGAGGCTGCCGGGGTCGCCCTCCTGTATGTCGTCGTGGCCCTGGTGGTGGCGTTCCTGGCCGCACAGTTGCGACGGGAACAGGACCGCCTCCACCAGAGCCTCCATGAGCTGCAGAGCACCCGGGATCGGCTCGTACAGGAGGAAAAGCTCGCCGCCGTGGGCCGTCTGGCCGGGGCCATCGCGCACGAGGTCCGCAACCCGGTGGCGATGATCACCAGCTCCCTTGCGCTGGCTCACGAGCCGGCGTGCGGGGATGACAAGCGGCTCGAGCTGTGCAATCTGGCGGCGCAGGAGGCCGGGCGGCTGGAGACCCTGACGAGTGACTTTCTCCAGTACGCTCGCCAACGCGAGGTGCGCCGCGAGCCGACCGAGGTCGCCACGGCTCTCGGCTACGTTGCAGGGATCGCCCAAGGCCGCGTCCCAGAAGCGGGGATCGGGCTCACGGTGCGGTGTCCCGAGGGCCTTGTTGCCAGCTTCGACCCGACTCAGCTCCACCAGGCTCTTCTCAACCTCGTCGGCAACGCAATCGATGAGACGCCCCGCGGCGGTACGGTGATCCTGGGAGCGACCTCGCTGGACGATGGCGGCGTCGAGCTGTGGGTCGAGAACGACGGTCAACCGGTGCCAGCCGCGGAGGTGTCGCGCCTGTTCGAGCCGTTCTTCACGACCAAGCAGAACGGAACCGGCCTGGGTCTCGCAATCACGCGCAACATCGCCCGCGTGCACGGCGGCGATGTGAGCCTGGCCCGTAACGAGCCCGGGGCGGTCCGTTTCGCGATGTGTCTGCCCGGTCCCGACGACGAGCACTCCGGAGGGGGCCATGGCCCGGATTCTGGTCGTTGACGACGAGCCGAACATGCGCCGGGTGCTCAGCTCAATCCTTGAGGGCGAGGGACACGACGTGAGCGAGGCCGGAAGCGTTGCTACAGCGCGCCGCCAGCTTGCCACCGCTGCAGTGGACGTCGTCCTCACGGACCAGCGCCTGGGAGACGGCGAGGGCCTCGAGCTTCTCGCCGAGCTTCAGGAGCTCGACCCGGCTGTTCCGGTGGTGATGATCACCGCGTTCGCAACCGTCGATCTGGCTGTAAGCGCCCTCAGGCAGGGGGCGTTCGACTTCGTTGCCAAACCGTTCGAGCCCGACGCCGTTCGCGCAGTGGTTCGCCGAGCTGCGGAACGAGCCGAGCTGATCCGCGAAAACGCCAGGCTCCGGCGGCAGGTACGCTCGCTGGCCGCAACGGAGCAGCTGGTGGGGAACGGCCCGGTGATGGCTCGCCTGCGCGACCTGGTTGGCCGAGTTGCACCCACCGATGCGACGGTTCTGATTACCGGGGAAACTGGTACCGGCAAGGAGCTGGTAGCGCGAGCGGTCCACGCCGCCAGCCCTCGCGCTGAGGGGCCCTTCGTTGCTGTCAACTGTGCCGGCTTCGCCGAGACCCTCCTGGAGAGCGAGCTGTTTGGTCACGAGCGCGGGGCCTTCACAGGCGCCGACCGCGCCCGCCAGGGAGTATTCGAGGCCGCCCACCGCGGCACGCTGTTCCTCGACGAGGCCGGCGAGATGCCTCTCGCGCTCCAGGCCAAGCTGCTCCGAGTCCTCATGGGTGGCGAGGTGCTGCGCGTGGGCTCCACCGTTCCCCGGGCGGTCGATGTTCGGATCGTCGTCGCTACCAATCGGGATCTGGAGGCGGAGGTTCGCGGCGGAGGCTTCCGTGAGGATCTCTACTACCGCCTCGCCGTGTTTCCGCTCCAGGTTCCGCCCCTGAGGGAACGGCGCGAGGACGTTCCCGCCCTCGTTCAGCACCTGCTCGAACGGGTGGCTCGCGACCTCAATGTCCCCCCCCGCCCGGTCGCACCGGAAGCCATGGCTAAGCTCCTCGCCTATGATTTTCCGGGCAACGTACGCGAGCTGCGAAACCTCCTAGAGAGAGCCTCCATTCTTGCCCGCGGAGAACGCATCGAGGCCTCCGACCTACCTGTTCCATCTGGGGCTGAGGAGGCCGCCGCCTTCTCCGGGGTCGCCGAGGGCCTGGCCGCCGCCTTTCCTCCCCGGGTCGACCTGCGCAAGACGCTCGACGAGGTCGAGCGTGCCCTCATCACCCGCGCCCTCGAGGCCGCGGGCGGCGTCCAAGCTGAGGCCGCACGCCGGCTCGGGGTATCGCGAAGCGCTTTGGCCTACCGCCTCCGACGCCTGGATCTCGAGCCTGACAGTCCGGCGGAACGGTAAGCCCGGCCCGTCGAAATTCTTGACGCCGGGTCGCCCGAACGTTCAGAGGCTTGTACATTCGACGAGTGCCTGATCTCCCTCAGACAGGCTTTTATCCTTTTCACTGTCAATGACTTCTGGGTAGAATTCATGTCCTGGCACGGTATTTGCTTTAGAGAGTGGCGGATCACGTGTGGTCCACCAACTTCAGAGCAGGAGGATTCCACAGCATGAAACGTTCACCCATCGTCCGCGTCTCCTTTGCCTCTCTGGCCGTACTGGGCCTCGTGTTCGCAGCCGCCGGCGCAACCGGTGCCGGCGCCGGCACGGCGGCAAGTCAGGGTGGCAGCCTGGCCAACCTGCAAGCTGCCTACAACGGGGAGAGTAACGCTCACGCTCGCTACCTGGCGTTCGCAGCCAAGGCAGACGAGGAGGGCTACGGCGCCGTCGCCAGCCTCTTCCGCGCCGCAGCTCAGGCCGAGAAGGTTCACGCCGCCAACCACGCCAAAGTGATCGAGAAGATGGGCGGCACGCCGACCGCAGACGTGAAGGAGCCCGAGGTCAAGTCGACCCGCGAGAACCTCCAGGCCGCCATCGCAGGCGAGAGCTACGAGCGCGACACCATGTACCCCGAGTTCCTGGCGCAGGCCCGGCGCGAGGGCAACCGCGACGCTCTCCAGACCTTCAACTACGCGAAGACAGCCGAGGCCGAGCACGCGCGGCTCTACCAGAAGGCCCTCGACTCTCTGGACTCGCTGACCGGCAGCGAGGCCGCTACTTACTACGTCTGCTCGGTGTGCGGCTATACCACAACTAACCTCGACTTCACGAAGTGCCCGTCGTGTTTCGAGCCCAAGGACAACTATCGGCAGGTGAGCTGAACCCGCACCACTACGGTGCCCCCGTCCGCCCGTGACGGGCGGGGGCGCCCTTCCTACAAGGAGGGTCCAATGATCGAGCTACCCCCCATTCCCACCTGGGACGGGCTTCACCCCCTGATCGTCCACTTTCCCGTTGCCTTGCTCCTGCTTGCTCCTGTCTTCGTGATCATCGGGCTTGCCGTCCGTCGCCGAGGCATGCCGTACCTGCTCTCGGCTCTCCTCCTGATGGCCATTGGTACGGTCGCAGCTTACGTCGCCGTCGAGAGCGGTGAGGCCGCAGCTCGCCTGGCCGAACGCAGCCCGCAGGTCAACCCGGTGCTCGAGCACCACGAGGAGCTCGCCGAGCGGACGCGGCTGATCTTCACCCTCCTCACGGCCGTCTTTGCAGGTCTCCTCCTGGTGCGGCGGCTTGCCGGCGACCGCCTCGGCAAGGTCCCGTTCACCGGCATCGTCGTTCTCTTCCTCGTGATCTACGGCGGGGGAATGGTGAACCTGGCAAACACCGCCCACAACGGCGGCCGCCTCGTGCACGAGTTCGGTTTACGGAGCCTCATGCCTCAGAACGTGCCAGCAAGCCCTGCCACGACACATCAAGAAGTTGACTGATGGAAACGGCACGATTCTCCGGCTGTCAGTCTTCACCTTGGGCGGGCTTGAACGACCGGGTCGTCAGGTCGACACCGTCTCCACAGCCAGCTCCTCCCGTTTGCTGTGTCAGGCCACGGTGAGAGGCGAGGGTCGGCCGGTCGCCCCATCTCCGGCGGACAGCTCCTCGGCCTTTCGGAGGTCAGGGTTTCTGTGAGGCGTTCTTCAAGCCTGCGGCAACCTCCCGCGTGATCTCGAGCCTGACGCGGATCGGATGGATGAGGCAACACAGCGCCGGCAGCCGCGCGAAGAACGCGCCGGCAACACAGACAACGCCGCCGACCAGCAGGGCGACCGGGGCTCCGAACCGCTGGGCGGGCGCGCCGGCGAGGAGGCTGCCGAACGGCGCCGTGCCGACGAACGCCACGGCGTAGAAGCTCATCACCCGGGCCGTGCTACCTTGAGGCTGCGGTTGATCCGACAGCATGTAGGGGAGACAGGTGCTCGATTCCGTCCTTCACCTCTGGCCCCATCTGGTCGTGGCCCTCCATATCATCGTTGCGTGCGCGGCGTCCGCGCACGTCGTGCTCGTCAAACGAGATCCGCGCGCGGCGATTGGTTGGGTCGGTGTCATCTGGCTGACCCCGCTCCTCGGTTCCCTGCTGTACGCTGTGTTTGGCGTCAACCGTGTCCGCCGTCGCGCCAAGTCACGGCGCCCGACCGCGACGATTTTCGACTCCGCCGTCGAGTATGTGGTCGCCGGCGTCGGACCCGGCGAGGCGGCTTCTCCATCGGGTGTCACACACCTTCGCGCCCTCGTTCGTCTGGCGTCCGAGGTCACCCGGCGACCGCTGCTTCGGGGCAACCTCGTGAAGCCGCTGACCTCCGGGGAAGACGCCTACGCTGCCATGATCGGTGCAATCGACCGCGCCGAGCAGTCCGTCGGACTGAGCACCTACATATTCGACAACGATCGAGCCGGGGCCATGTTCCTCGAGGCGCTCGCCCGAGCGGTGGCTCGTGGGGTCGAGGTGCGCGTGATAATCGATGATGTGGGCAGCCGGTACAGCTGGCCTTCCACGGTCCGGGCTCTGCGCCGGCGCGGAGTCCCCGTCGCGAGGTTCATGCCGACGGCCTTGCCATGGCGGTACCGCTACTCCAACCTGCGGAACCACCGCAAGATCCTGGTCGCCGACGGCACGGTCGGCTTTACAGGCGGCATGAATATCCGCGCGGGGGCGCTGGCCGACGCGAAGCCCCGGCACCGTCTGATCGACCTGCACTTCCAGCTTCAGGGCCCGGTCGTCACTCACCTGCAGGAGGTCTTTGCCGACGACTGGAGCTACTGTACCGGCGAAGTCCTTGAAGGAGAGCGGTGGTTCCCGACCATACCCGAAGCCGGCCTGGTGTGGGCGCGGGGGATTGTGGACGGGCCGGACGACGACTTCGACAAGCTGCGCATGGCTCTCCTGGGCGCCGTGAGCTGCGCCGCATCATCACTGGTCGTGGTCAGCCCGTACTTCCTTCCCGACGACGCCCTGCTCACCGCGCTCGACGTCGCCGCCATGCGCGGCGTCGCGGTCGACATCGTGCTGCCAGGCAAGAACAACCTCAGCCTCGTCGGCTGGGCATCGACAACCCTGTGGCCGTCGCTGCTGGACCACGGCTGCCGGATCTGGCTCTCCCCGGGCCCCTTTGATCACACCAAGCTCATGCTGGTGGACGATGTCTGGACCTTGCTGGGGTCTGCCAACTGGGATCCCCGCAGCTTGCAGCTCAACTTCGAGTTCAACGTCGAGTGCTACGACGTGGAGCTGGCACGAT
Source organism: uncultured Thermoanaerobaculia bacterium (assembly GCA_964552395.1). GTDB lineage: Bacteria > Acidobacteriota > Thermoanaerobaculia > Thermoanaerobaculales > Sulfomarinibacteraceae > JAJDNH01. Next base: position 20,497 of record CAZKGM010000020.1, read on the forward strand.
CCCTCGGCAAGCTCGTTGCAGCGAAGATCTCTGACGCGCACGCCGTCACCTTGCAGGAGCTGCATGATCGCCCGGTCGCGGCAAGGCTTCGAGACGGCGTGGCCCGGCTCGCAACGCCATACCTGTAGTCGTCTTTTCCAGCAGGTTGCGGTGTGACGGATCCGAGATCAGGAGGTCCGAGCGGCAGCGCCGCGAATTACCGTAAGGGAACGAGTGTTGTCTTAGAGGTCCGGTCGTCAGGGCACGGTCCACGTGTCCTTGTTGTCGCACCTGGATCATGCAACCAGATAGCCTGTGCTGCGACGCCCGGAGCCCGGGCCCGTAGCGCTCGCAACGGGTGACACCGAGGCTTTGGTCCGGGCTCTCGTGGGGGGTACGTTGTGGGCAGAGAAGGCAATGAGCACAGAGGACTGCCGCAAGGCGGTGCGGGATAGAGGACGAGGGGTATGGACTCGCACAATCGGTCTGCACCATGGCTGCTCCTCGCTGCGGAGTTCGCGGGAACGGCGATGCTGGTTGCCGTTGGCTTGTCGATCGTGATCCTGAGCTTTGGCCAGGGCAGCCCTGTGATACGGCTCATCCCGAGCGCCGGCTGGCGCCGGCTGATCGCGGGCTTTCTGTTTGGCACCACCGGCGCCCTGATTGCCGTCTCACCGCTCGGCAAGGAAAGCGGGGCGCACATCAATCCGGTGGTTACGCTGGGATTCTGGCTGATGGGCACGCTGAGAGCTCGTCATGCGCTGGGCTATGTCCTGTCGCAGCTCACGGGCGCGGTCGTCGGGGCGCTGCCGTTGATGGCGTGGGGGGAGATGGGAAGCAGCGTGGCGTTTGGGGCCACTCTCCCCGGTGTGGACTACGGGATCAGGTGGGCCTTGCTGGGAGAAGCGGCGACGACTTTCGCCCTCATCGTCGGCCTGTTCTTCTTCCTGCGGCATCGTCGGCTACGTCCGGCCACGCCGGCGCTGTTCCCCATCTTGTACGCCGCCATGGTCTTCCTGGAAGCGCCGATCTCGGGCACTAGCACCAACCCCGCCCGCAGCCTCGGGCCGGCGGTGGTCTCCGGCGCTTGGCATGGCTGGTGGGTCTACTGGCTGGGCCCTTTGTTAGGCGCCGTGCTCGGCGTGGCCGTCTACCGGCTCGCCGGATCGAGATGGCTGACGGTGGAGGTCGCCAAGGTCTACCACTTCGGCCATGACCGATACGGCGTGTTTCGCTGGGAAGGTTCAGGGCGAGTTTCTGCCCACGGGCAGTGAGGAGGACCATGAACATCACGTTGAAAGGCAAGCGGGCCCTCGTCACCGGTGGCAACTCCGGCATCGGTGAGGAGATCGTCTTATCCCTCGCCGATGCGGGCGCGCAGGTGGCGATCAACTACGTCACGCGCCCTGAAGCGGCGCAATCGCTGGTGCAGCGGATTCAGGAGCAACAGGGCATCGCCACTGCGGTCGAGGCGGATGTGTCGGACCCGGACGCCGTCGCAGCCATGTTCGAGAGTATCGATGGCGCCTGGGGGGGGATCGATATCCTGATCAACAACGCGGGCATCGATGGTGACCGTGCCCTCGGCTGGGAGGCGGAACCTGCTGCATGGCGAACCGTGATCGGGGTGAACCTGCTCGGCACCTTCTACTGCGCCCGTGCCGCCCTGCAGCGAATGGTGCCGCAAGAAAGCGGCGTGATCCTTAACATCAGCTCGGTGCATGAAGAGATCGCCTGGTCTGGTTACAGTGCCTACACCGCCAGCAAGGCCGCCGTCAGCATGCTGACCAAGACCCTGGCCCAGGAGGCTGCGCCGCACGGGGTGCGCGTGCTGGCGCTCGCGCCCGGGGCAATCCGGACACCGATCAACCGCTCCGTTTGGAGCGATCCGGCGAGCCTACAGGATCTGCTGGACAAGATCCCCCTGAAACGTATCGGCGACCCGGCTGAGGTCGCCCGCATGGCCGTGGTGCTGGTCTCGGACATCGCTTCCTACGTCACCGGCCGCACGATCTTCGTGGATGGGGGCATGACGGATTATCCGAACTTCGCTCGTGGCGGTTAGTGCCGCCACAATACAGGCGAATCGAATGAAAGTTGTTCGGAAACAAGAGGGGGAGATCATGGACGCACGTGATCGTTTCGCACCTGGCTGGCCGGGCATTCCGGCCCGCTGGACCTCCAGTGCCAAGTCGGGTCTGGGCACTGCCCTCGGCAACAAGAGCCGTGTCTGGTTCACCCTGAGCCACGGGATCTTGAACGAGATCTACTACCCGCGGATTGATCAGGCCTGTGTCCGCGACATGGGGTTGATCGTCACCGACGGGGCGGATTTCCTGTCTGAGGAGAAGCGTGATGCCACCAGCGAGGTCCGCTGGCTGGCCGCCGGCGCACCGGCCTTCCATCTGGTCAATACCTGCTGTCAGGACCGCTATCGCATCGAGAAGTGGATCGTGGCCGATCCCCGACGGGACGCCGTACTGCAGCAGACCAGGTTCGTCGCTCGCAAAGGGAAGACCGCGGACTATCGGCTCTATGTGCTGCTTGCGCCGCACCTGGGAAACCACGGCGCCGGCAATACCGCCTGGATCGGAGACTACAAAGGCCTTCCCCTGTTGTCTGCGGAGCGGGACGGCAACGCACTGGCACTGGCCTGTTCCGTTCCATGGCGCAAGCGTTCCGTGGGGTTCGTTGGATCCTCGGACGGCTGGCAGGATCTGTCGGCCCACAAGCAGATGACCTGGGACTACACGCGGGCGGAAAACGGCAACGTTGCCCTGACGGCTGAGGTTGACCTGGAAGCGGGCAATGGAGAGTTCCTGCTCACTCTCGGGTTTGGACGCAACGCCGCCGAAGCAGGGCACCGTGCCCGTGCCGCGCTCCAGGACGGTTTCGAGGCGGCGCAATCGGAGTATGTCGGAGCCTGGACTAGGTGGCAGGAGGATCTGCTGCACCTTGACAGCGAGCGGCCGGGCGGCGGGCAGAACCGGTACCGAGCCAGTACCGCCGTCGTGCGCGCCCACGAGTCCCTCGTTTTTCCCGGCGGCATGATCGCGAGCCTCTCCATCCCGTGGGGATTCAGCAAGGGGGATGACGATCTGGGAGGGTATCACCTTGCCTGGCCGCGGGATTTAGTGGAGTCAGCGGGTGGGCTGTTGGCGGCCGGCGCCGGACAGGAGACTCGCCGTGCGCTCTGCTATCTGCAGGCGACCCAGGAGGCGGATGGGCATTGGGCCCAGAACATGTGGCTGGACGGGTCACCCTATTGGGACGGCATCCAGATGGACGAGACGGCCCTGCCCATCCTGCTGGTGGACCTGGCGCAGCGCGAGAAGGCACTGGGCGAGGCCGATCTTGGCCGATTCTGGCCGATGGTGCGACAGGCCGCGGCCTACCTGGTCCGCAATGGACCGGTTTCGCCTCAGGACCGCTGGGAGGAGGACCCGGGCTACTCGCCGTTCACGGTGGCTGCCGAGATCGCAGCGCTGCTGGCCACTGCGGATCTTGCCGACGCACATCACGAGCCATCGGTCGCAACCTACCTGCGTGAGACCGCGGACGTGTGGAACACATCCATCGAGCGATGGATGTATGTGACCGGTACCGACTGGTGTCATCAGTTCGAAGTTGCCGGCTACTACGTCCGGATCGCTCCGGCCGAGACAGAGGAGAGCATGTCGCAATCCCAAGGGCGCGTGCTGGTGAAAAACGTTGCGCCCGGCCAGGCCAAGAAGCTCCCCAGCCATCTGGTGAGTCCCGACGCCCTCGCCCTGGTCCGTTTTGGCCTGCGCGCAGCTACCGATCCGCGTATTGTCGACACCGTCAAAGTCATCGATGGGTTGCTCAAGGTGGAGGCGCCGCAGGGTCCGATCTGGCATCGCTATAACGGCGACGGCTACGGCGAGCACGAGGGCGGCGAACCCTTCGACGGCACTGGGATTGGCCGGGTGTGGCCGTTGCTGACCGGCGAAAGGGCGCACTTCGAGCTGGCGGCAGGGCGGCCGGCAGAAGCGAAGTCGCTGCAGGGAGCGCTGGAGGCCTTCGCCAGCGAGGAGGGACTGCTCCCCGAGCAGACCTGGGACGCGCCGGACCTGCCGCAGCGGGAGCTGTTTTTCGGCCGACCATCCGGTTCCGCCATGCCGCTCGTCTGGGCGCACGCCGAGTACCTCAAGCTGCTTCGCTCTCTGCGCGACGGGCGGGTCTTCGACATGCCGCCGCAGACCGTAGAGCGCTACCTGACGGACAAGACAGAATCACCGTACGTGGTGTGGCGTTTCAATCACAAGCTTCGCTCCCTGCCTGCCGGCAAGAGGCTGCGCATCGAAACACTGGCCCCTGCGGTCGTTCACTGGAGCGCCGACGACTGGAAAACGTCACATGACACCGACACGCGCGACACGGGACTCACGGTCCATGTTGCGGACCTGGAGACGGGTATGCTCCCAGAAGGCAGTCATGTGAGATTCACCGTCTACTGGCCGGAGGCAGGCCATTGGGAAGGGACGGACTTCATGGTCAGCGTAAACTCAGCGCAGCAGCCAGGCTGAGGGCCGTGCCTCGATAACGGCCGTCTGCAGCACGCGATGCACCGGCGCTGACGGCAGTGACGGACACGGGCTACAGATAGTCCTCTCGCCGCACGATTCCTGTCACCGGCTCCCCACTGAGAAAGTCGCGGATGTTCACTGCCGCCTGCCGTGCTCCGTCCACCAACGAGCCGGCAACGACGGCCGAGTTGTGCGGCGAGCCGAGCACGTTGGGCAGGTCCAGGAACGGATGGTCCATGCGGAACTCGCCGTACTGAAATGGCTCAATCCACCAGGCGTCGATTCCGACGAGAAAATCCGGGTGCGTCTTGGCGTGCTCGTACAGCGCCGCCTCGTCGATGATCGGTCCGCGGGCCACGTTGACGAGGATGGCGTCGGGCTTCATGCGGGCGAGCTCGGCGCCGCCGATCACCCCGCGGGTGGCCTTCGTGAGGGGTAGGCAGACCACCACGACGTCGCTCTCGCCCAGCACATGGTCGAGATTCTCCAGCGTGCCCATGAAGTCCGCGGGCTCGGGGCTGCTCCCGCTGGTGTTGATCGCGAGGATCTTCATGCCGAAGGCGCGCAGGAGGCGCGCGGTGGCGCGCCCGATGCCGCCGAAGCCGAGGATGCCGGCCGTCATGCCGGACAGCCGTCGGTTGCGGGTGAACTGATCGAACTCAGCGCGGGTCAGCTTCTGGTGCTGGGGCAAGAGGCGTTTCGCCAGCGCCAGCACCATGGCGAGCACGTGCTCGGCCATCGGTGCCGCGTACGCCCCCGGGTTGCTGGCGACGGTCAGGTGAGGCGGCAGGTCGGCAAACGGCATCTGGTCCGCGCCTGCCGACACCAGCTGAACGAGCTTGACACCCTGCAGGCGAGAGTACTCGCCGGGTTGAATCTCACGCGGGAAGTTCCACGAGAAGAGGACCGTGGCCTCCTCCAGGGCCTTGCCGCGCTCCGCGGGCTCGACGTCGTCGAGAAAGGTGAGTGACGCGTCGCCTCCCAACAGCTCCTCGAGCAACGCCCTCTGCTCGGCGGGGCAACGGAACGTCACGACGATGCTGTGCTGGTTCATGTGCGCTGGTCTCTCCTTCCCATGCTCATCCCACCGCCACCGTCACGGGCGACTCATGACACATCGTGGCTCGATCGTGAGGACGTCGCGGAGGGACGTGCAGCTCTCGTCGTGTCAGCGTACCACCGATCTACGGGTCAGGTGCGCCGCGGGCCGCTTGGTAACCGTACACGCCGCGCTTGGGTCTAACCCCGTCCTCGGTAAACCAGTTGCCGTCCCGAGACACCCGCGATCGTGGGCGAATGACCTGCCTCCCAAGACGACAGAGTCCAATGTGAAGGACATGCAATACAAACCGATCCTACGGGGTTGAGAAGGATAATGAGTCGCAGTACCGATCGTGCGGTGTGGTACGGCCACAACAGACAACGTTCCAAAACAAAAAGGGAGAACTCAGTGAAACGCCTCGAGAAACGCCTGTCTCCGCTGGCCGCCTTGGCATCTGCAATCCTGCTGCTGCCCGGCGCCGCCGCCGCCCAGACGGCAACGCCTTCCCCGGTCCGGGAGTCGGTGACGAGCAACGCTGTCACATGGGCCACGACGGCCGACTGGACCAGTGCCGGCCTGACCGTGCACGGTCCCAACGGAATCGTCTTCCAGCGAACGTTCCAGCCCGGTGAGACCCTCGAGCTCGATCTGTCCGACCTCGGTTCGCCGACGGCCCCCGATGGGTCCTACACCTACGAGCTGCGTCTCGCGCCACGCCTTGACAGCGACACGAGCGCCCGCCTGGCCGCTGCCCGCAAAGCGGGCACCGTGGCCCAGACCGTCCAAGAGCTGCGCCGCTTGGGTGAGCTGCCGGCCGAGCCGCTGGTCAGTACCGGGGCCCTGCGCGTCGTCGACGGGACCATCGCGCCACCAGACCTGGTTGAGGACGACGGAGCCAGGGCGCAGGGGTTGGTCGGCGACCTGGGCACAGGCACGACGGCGGCGCCGAATCAGGTCATCAGCCAGGACCTGGAGGTCCAGGGCAGCGAGTGCCTCGGCGTCGACTGCACCAGCAGCGAGAGCTTCGGCTTCGACACGCTCAGGCTCAAGGAAAACAACACCCGGATCGCCTTCAACGATACCAGCAACTCGGGCAGCTTCCCGACCGAGGACTGGCGGCTGCGCGCGAACGAGTCCTCGAACGGCGGCCGCAACGCTTTCTTCATCGATGACATGGGGACCACGTCAAACGGGGGCGACACGCCGGTGCGAACACCGTTCACGATCGTGGCGGGGGCGCCGACCAACTCCTTCTACGTCGACTCGAGCGGGCGCCTGGGACTTGGGACCTCGAACCCGGTGCTGCGAGTCCAGGCGACGTACGGAGACACACCCGGTGTCCGGCTGGACCAGACCGACTCTATCGGGTACGCACCCCAGATCTGGGACGTGGCCGGAAACGAGGCCAACTTCTTCATCCGCGATGTCACCCACAGCTCACACCTGGTGTTTCGTATCTTCCCAGGAGCACCGGACAGCAGCCTCAATATCGCGTCCAACGGCGACATCGGCCTCGGTACCTACTCACCGGGAGCAAAGCTCGACGTCGTCGGTGACTCCCATGTCAGTGGTAACGCCGTTGTCGATGGCAATATCGGCATCGGGACGTCCACGCCGTCGGCCACGCTCGACGTCAACGGCAACGCCCAGGTCAGTGGCAACGCCCACGTCATCGGCGCTGCCCTGGTCGATGGCGGCACCAATATCCAGGGCAACGCCCAGGTCACCGGCAACGCCCACGTCACCGGTGATGCCCAGGTCGACGGCGGCGCTCACATCGCGGGCAACATCGTGCAGGACGCCGGCGCCACCATCGACGGCCAGGATCTGACCAAGTACGAGGCCGGCGTCATCCCCGCCTCCGCGTTTCGTTCCATGGGCGTCAGCCATCCCTTCTACCGGGCGATCGTGAGGTTCCCGACCACCCTCGACAACTACACCGTGACGATCACCCCCGTGACGACCGACCTGACACAGGTCTACCGCGTCATCGAGAAGTCCAGCGACAGGCTCGTGGTCGGCACCGACTCGATCTCCGGCCTGACCGAGGTCGACTGGCAGGTACGTCCCGTGACAGCCGTCCATTAACTCCTCCTCCTCCCGGTGAGAGCCCCCCGCCTCCGCGTCATCGGAGCGGGGGGCTTGCTTCGTAGCAGATGTGTCCGACGCGGGAAGTGTGGGAGGCGCGCTCGGCGTCATCCCGTTCGTCTCGCGCGCGCACCGGGCGGGCGACTCCCGTCCCAGCGCTATAATCCGGAATCATGCAACGAGGCCCGGACGTGTCCCGGCGGTTGCTCCGTGAGCCGCTGAGGCAGAGGCACAGATGAGCGCGCCCACCGCACCGGTACCGTTCAAGAGGAACGTCGGTCTGTTCATGGCCGTCATGATCGGTATCGGGGCCATGATGGGCCCGGGGATTTTCGCCCTGCCGTCGGAGGTCGCCTCGATCGCCGGCCCGCTCGGGATCCTGACCTACCTGGCGATGGGGTTCGTGACCCTGTTGACGGCGCTCAACTACGCCGAGCTGGGCGCGGCCATCCCGCTCGCGGGCGGCGGCTACTCCTTCACCAGCCGCACCCAGCCGCGGGCGATTGCCTTCGTGACCGGGTGGTTCTTCTGGATCGGCAACACGCTCGCCTGCGCGATGTACGCCTTGATCTTCGCCCTCACCGTCAAGGACTACCTGTGGCCGGGCGCCAACGTCGCCGCGATCATCGCGGTCACAGCGCTCGTCTTCGGCGCACTCAATCTGCGCGGGATGTCAGAGGCTCTGACGGCGGTCACCGTCATGAACCTCCTCGAGCTCGTTGTGCTGGTCGGCTTCGCCATCTTCGGCGCCCCCGCCGTGAGAGCCGCCAACCTGCTGCCGTTCGCACCCCACGGCCTGGTCTCGTTCTTCCCCGCCATGGCCCTGATCTATGTCTCCTACGTCGGCTTCGAGCTGATTACGGTGGCCTCCGAGGAGATCGTTGACCCCGGCCGCACGATCCCCCGGGCGATCCTGATCACTCTCGCCGGGGCCACCGTCATCTACGTCCTGGTAGTGGCGGTGATGATGGGAACCACCCCGGCGAGCGAGCTTGCCAAGAGCAATGTGCCCTTCGTCTTCGCCAGCGGCCGCCTGCTCGGGCGCTGGGGAACCTGGGCCGCCATCATCGCGACGATCATGGCCAGCCTGTCGGCGTTCGCGGTCACCCTGGGCGCCTCGGCCAGGGTGCTGTTCGCGCTCGGCCGGGACGGCCACCTGCCGGACGCGCTGACCCGGCTGCACCGGCGCTTCCGCACGCCCCACGTGGCGCTCGCGGTGTGCACGGTGGTGGTCATCGCCGCCGGCTCGTCCGGGATCGTCCGCTTCGTCGCCTCGCTGGCGGACTTCGGCTACCTGATGGGGCTCGGCTTTGTGAACCTGTCCGTCGTCGCCCTGCGTCGCCGCATGCCGTGCCTCAGGCGGCCCTTCGAGGCCGGCTTCTACCCGTGGATCCCGGTGCTCGGCGCGATCTCGTGCTGGGCGATGGTCCCCGCCCTCGAGGCCAGGAGCTTTCTCCTCGGCGGCGCTATGACGGTCGCCGGGACCGGACTCTACATACTCAGACCCGCCAACCGGCGGGAGATCCTCAGGCTCCCCGGGCGGGTGGGACGGTGGAGCCGGGAGCAGGTCATCAGACTGAGGAGGGAAACCATGCGCGTGGTCATCATCGGAGGAGGCCCTCTCGGCACCAACATCGCGGCCCGTCTCATGGCCCACGATGAGTACCGTCTGCTGTTCCGCACCGCGGAGCATCAGATCACGTTCGTGGAGGGCGACCCGGAGCGCTGCGCGGCGCTCGAGCGCCGCTTCGGGGTGCCGATCTATCAGGGGGACGGCACCAAGCTCGACGTACTGCAGCAGGCCGGACCCGAGAACGTGGATGTGGCCATCGCCGCCGAGGAGGACGACGGCCGCAACGTCATCGCCGCCATGCAGGCGAAACGGGTGGGGATCAAGAAGGTGATTGCCGTGGTGCAGGAACCGGACTACGTGCCCCTCCTCGAAGAGGAGGGCATCGTCGCCCTGAGCGCCCCCTGGGCGACCGCGGCGATGGTGGAGAACGTCCTCGACAGGCCCGGCATCGCCGACCTGTTCGAGATCGGATCCGGCGTCGCGACCCTGGTCAGCGTCACCCTCCCCAGCGGCGCGAGCTCCAAGGGCACCAGCATCCAGGCATTGCAACTGCCTCAAAGCTGCGTGATTGCCGCCATCATCCGCGGCACGAGCTTCGTGGTCCCCCGCGGCAGCACCACCCTCGACGAGGGGGACGAGGTGATCCTGGTCGGGACCCAGGCGGCGGTCAAGGAAGCACGAGACCTGCTCCTTGGAACGTAACGCCGGCCGGCGCGCGGGCCTCGACCCGGGCGGGCACCTCCCAGCTGGCCCCGGCGGCAAGGTGCACGACCGGTGTGTCGAGCCCGGCCTGGCGCAGGCGCCTCTCGAAACCCTGCGGCGTCTGCCGTGTGCGGAGCAGCGGCGAGCGTGGTCGCAGCCCGAGATGGATGGGGATGACGGTTGCCGGGTTCAGGTCTCGTGCGGCCAACACGGCGCTCTTTTCCCCCATCGTCATGGGTATGCGGTAGGTGGTCACCGGCAGCAGGGCGACGTCGATCCGGAAGCGACGCCCGATCTCGGCCATGAACGGCCCGTGATAAGTGTCGCCGGCGAGCCCGGCGACGAACCCTTGCCAGAAGTCGGCGGCGGGGTGAGCAAAGCGCTCGAGGACCAGGCCGGCCGCCAGCGACAGCTGACCCGCACCGATCAGCGTGCTCGGCTTGCCAAAGCGGATGGGGATGATCATGGTTGGTCCTCCAGCGTGAAGATCTCATCGGTGGCTGTCCCGAACACCTTGGCGAACTTCAAGGCCAGGGGCAGGCTTGGCACGTAGCGGTTGCGCTCGATCGAGTTGATGCTCTGGCGCGAAACGCCGACCGCTCGCGCGAGCTCTTCCTGGGTCCAGCCTCGCTCGCTGCGCAGCTCCTTGACGCGGTTGCGGATCTTCAACGCCATGTCAAGTTCACTTTCCACCCTCAATATGGAACGCGACGACCACAATGTCAAGTCAGCTTGTCATAGCTCCAGGCTGATCCGGAAGGTCTAGCGTGTCGAGCTACTCGTCGCCCAGCTGGTGACCGAGCCTTGAGGCGCGCTGACTTCCATCCGTCCGCGGTTCTCCCAGACGGCTCAGTCGCGAGGGAACGGGACCTCGGCGGCGTACGAGGCGCCGGCGCCGACCAGAATGGCCAGTGGCAGAGCCCAGGCAATCAGGTTCCGCATTCTTGACCTCCGCCCGCCTCTATGCCGGCGGCCGCGGGACGACAGCTCGGCGGCGGCCGTGACCAAGGCCCTCCCCAGGAAGGTCAAAGTGTAGAGCGCAAGGACGAGAATCAGTGGAGACCAGATCATCCGGTAGCGGAACTGGCCTAGCGCGGACTCGACGGCGGTGTTGACCAGAGCGCCGACGACAACTGCGGCCCATAGCCATCCCACGAGGCGCCTGAGCGCGCGCTCCCGCAGCCGATCCAAGCAGGCCGCCGGGAGAGCGAGCATGCAGAGCAAGCTCACCACAGGCTGCAGCCGCTGCCACATTGCTTCGAGAAAGCCCACCATGTTCCAGCGCGTCGGTCCAATCTGGATCCTGTGCGGTCTTCCGAGGTCAGAGTAGCTCCTCCAGAGTCCGTACTGAACCTGATAGGTGCACCAGTACGACTTCAGAGTGGCAAGCCAGATGCTGAGGTAGGCGACTGGTCTGGCACGAATCGCTCTCAGCGTGGTGTCGAGGGCGGCAGCGTCCCAGTCAGCCGTCGGCAGCCCCTTCTGTCGTCTGGCCTCTATCAAGGGTTCGAGGGCGCGCCCCCACGGGATGTACGGCAGCCGGCGTTGGTGACCGGGCTCCAGCTTCTCATAGGTGCGGCTGATCCACTGAAGATCGGGGGGGAGGTTCTTGTAGATCGAGGGGTGCCCGACATAGTCCAGGCTCGAGGTCCCCAGGCCGTTGCTGAGACGGTAGCCGCCAGCGTTGACGCCGTTCCACATCACGAGACCGCCGGTCAGCAGCACCACTGGCAGCAGGAACACCACCAGAAGTCGAGCCGCCGCGTCGGTGGGCGTCGGTAGGCGGCCGAGAAAGCCCCTTCCTCCTCGACACCTCCACGGCTCGCTCGCCAGAACGGCCATCGTGACGACCGGGATGAGCACAAGCGTAATCGGCCGCGTCCAAGTGGCCACAGCCACGATCATCCCGCAGACAGTCCACCGCATCAGCGGTCGCGACTCGCTCCCGCTACCCGTGATCAAGAATGAACAGGAGGTCACCAGGAGCATGGCGAAGGTCTCGCTGTAGATGGTGACTTCCATGAACAGCACATCGGGCATCAGGGAATACGCGAGCGCCCCGAGCAGGCCGTTGATGCGACTCTGCGTGATTCGGGCCAGAATCAAGTACACGAGCACGGTGGTACCGACACCGAGCAGGTGTTGCGCGAGGACTGTCCCATCAAGGAGGGAGCCGCCCCAGCTGGTGGCAAGGATGAACAGGGGGTATCCCGGGGGGCGCAATCCCAGCGGAGGGGGAAAGCCATGTGCGAGTATCCACTTTGACGCTTTCAGGTAGCCGTCGCTGTCCCAGAACAAAGCCGCGTGAGGTGTTCCCACGAGGACCAGTCTGGCAAGTACGCCCAGACCAGCCGCCACCAGGAGGTCCCTTGTCGGGAGCCTCGGCGTTCCTGAAGTGCTGGAACTGCCCGTCATGCCTCCCGCCCGTTCTTTCCGTGGATCGCCGGCCCTTCGCTCCCGGGGGAGCCCCGCTCGCAATGTCCATCGCATGGCGGCTCCCCCGAATCAGCTCTCCGCGGCCAGTACTTTCTGGTATGCGGGTCGTGCCAGGCAGCGATCCGCGTAGGCCTCGATCACCGGCGAGCTCGGCAGCATCTTGAACATCCGCATGAAGGCCGCACTCGATCCGACCATGACGTCTGCAGCGGTGAAGCGGTCCCCGAGCAGCCATGGCCCGGGCGCCAGGCCGGCCTCCAGGGTTCGGATCATCGCGTCAAACGATCCCCACCCGTGGTGCGACGGCTGCGGCGTCCATCCCCCGGCCTTCTCCGCCATGCTCGGCTCGATCACACCGGGCGTGAAGAACATCCAGTACAGAAACCGGCCCCGCTCCGGATCGTCGACAGCCGGCGCCAGCCGGCCCGCTGCGTAGCGGTCCGCCAGGTACAGGCAGATGGCGGCGGAGTCAGCCATCCTCGCCTGACCGTCTTCAAGCGCCGGGACCTTGCCCATCGGGCTCGCGGCGAGGAACTCCGCGCCCCGGTCCGCGACCGGCTGGCGGATGTCCACGACCACGCGCTCGTACTCCACCCCTGATTCTTCAAGCATCCACATCGCCCGCGATGACCGTGTACGCGCACACCAGTACAGCTTCATTGCCACCTCCGTTTCACGGTGTATCTATACCATCCCGCCGGCAGCTTGCGCTCTCTCTTTGTTAGGCCGTCAGCGCGGTAGCCGGGAACGGCCGCCCGTGGGCCGGGTAGATCGTGCTCGCGCCGAGCTCGAGCAGCGTTCGCCAGCTTGCCGGGACCTGCTCTGGATCGTGGGCGAAGATGCCGAAGCGCGGCTTCAAGGTCATCGGCGGCCCGTTCATTGCGAGGTCGCCGACGAACGCTTCGCCACCCTCGAGCAGGACCGTCACCGAGCCGGCCGAGTGGCCGGGGGTGTGAACGACCCGGCCAGCGATTCCGTACGGCTCGAGGTCGAGCCCGTCGTCGTCGATGACCAGGTCGGGCTCGAGCGCCGGCACCTTGACGAGCGCAATGATCAGGGGCCGGACTGCGGCGCGGAACACCCTGCCCCAGGGGGTCACGGCGCGGGGCCACTCGACGCGGCCCTCCCGGAGCCACGGCGCGTCGTCCCGGTGGATCGCCAGCGGCGCACCGGTCGCCGTCCGCACCGCCCGGGCCGCACCAATGTGATCGAAGTGGCCGTGGGTGGCGACGATGAGCCCGATGTCGCGCGGGTCGTCGAGGATTCGTCTCAGTCCTCGCAGCACCGCTGGCCCCTTGCCCGGCGCGCCGGGCTCGATGAGCACCGCGCCGCGGTCGCGGAGCAGGTAGCTGTTGACGATGCCGACCCGCACTGTGTCGATTCTCGTGCTCACCCTTCACCTCCTCCTGCGAAGAGGCGCCCTGCACCCTGTCACGCATCACTCTATCGTACTGTGGACCGCATGGAACGCTCCTGTTCCGCACCCGACAAGACCGGGGAGCTCTCAGTCGCCCTGACCGGAGTCCTCGATCCCGGCCAGACGCTTGGCGAGCTTCTTCTTGGCCTCCACGTCCATCTGCCGCGCGATCTGGATCCGTTGCGCCTGCGGCGAGCCCGCGCCGTGGAGGGACTCGGTGAGATAGCCCACGGCGTTGCGGCCGAGGGTCATGTTCTCGATCAGGCGCAGTATGCGCAGCCGATCCTCGGTGCTCACGTCCGAGCGGCCCTTCAGGTACTTCTTCAGGACGGGTCCGACCTCGGGCGAGGCGAGGTCCTTCTCCGAAGGGCAGGTGACCATCAGACCGCCTGCCAAATCCTGCGCCAGCCGCGCCATCTCGTACGGGAACCGAGTGACGTTGTGCTTGCAGACGTTGGCCAGCAGGCCATCCGGCTCGTAGTTCCCGGCCGCGGTGCGGAAGGACTCATGGGAGGCCGCGATACCGGCGCCGTAGATGGTCTCGTTGAGGTGGCTCATCTCGACCAGCTTGTCGCGGACATGGGAGACGCGGGGAACGCCGTTGTAGTCGGCGATGGTCGCCGCGGCGCCGATCAGCACGTCTCCGACGCCGGTCTTGCACACGTAGCTCCGCCGGTGGTAGGCGGTGAACCGTTCCACGAGGGGCGCCACGAAGTCGGTCTCGCCGCACATGAAGACGCGATCCCAGGGCACGAGCACGTCGTCGATGACGATCAGGGCCTCCTGGCCTGAGAACTGCGCGTTACCGACGTCGATGCTGCCGCCCTCCAGGCTGCGGGTGTCACATGACTGGCGGCCGTAGATGAACGTCAGGCCGGGGTCGTCCACCGGGATCGCGGCGCAGACCGCGTAGTCGCCATCCTCCGGGCGAAGGCGGATCGTCGGCATGACGATGATCCAGTGGGAGTTCACGCAACCGGTCTGGTGGGCCTTTGCGCCTCGGATCACGATACCGTCGTCACGGTGCTCGGCGATGCGGGTGTAGAGATCCGGGTCTTCCTGGTCCGCGGGGCCCTTGCTGCGATCGCCCTTGGGATCGGTCATCGCACCGCCGACGACCAGGTTGAGCCTCTGGCAGTGGCGAATGAAGCGCTTCAATCGGGCATGGTACGTGGTGCCGTGTGACGTGTCGATCTCGTGGGTCACCGAGTACAGCGAGTTGAAGGCGTCCATGCCGACACAGCGCTGAAAGCAGGTTCCGGTGCACTGGCCGAGTCGCCGCTGCATCCGGCTCTGCATCACCACGTCGTCGACGCTCTCTGTGATGTGAAGGAAACGGTTGACCCGACGACCGCTGATCGACGACTCGGCCGTTGCAAGCTCGGGGGCATCGGCCTCGAGCTGATAGGTGGCGGCCATGGCGTTGATCGACGGACGAACGAGAGGGTGATCCACCGCCTCGTCGACCTGCTCCCCGAGCAGGAAGAGCCTGATCCGCCGGCCGCGCAGGCTGCCGATGTACTCCTCCGCGGTTCGGATCGGCTCCTGGCATCCGACGGTGATGTGATCGGCAAGATCGTTTCGAGCCGTCATTGCGCCGCCTCCGCTCGAGTTCAAAGGCCATCTTATCGAAGCCCGACTCTCTCGGCCCGGTCCCCGGAATGTGGACCACCGGCCGGGCTCGGGAGCGGTGTCAGGCATGCCCCTTCAGGGGACCGGATCTCCGCTCCGTACTCCACTCGGACCGAGCACTCCGACACGTCCTGCCGGCTCAGTCGCTTCCCGGGCCGATGTGGTATGAGATCAGCTTCCACCGGTCGTGCTGGCGAACCAGCTTGAACGGGCACGGCGCCTTGTGTCTGTCGGACAATCTGCCTCAGAGGTAGGTTTGGGAGGCCGTGGTGTCAACGCGGGGAACGATGCGCCGATGTCGTACCGGGCGCCGATCGGCTTCTTATCCATAAGACTGAGTTCAAGTATCGTTGCCGTCTCATCTCTCCAGCCATATATTGCCGTATATCGAGATCCGAGAGCGACAGGAGAAAGGAAGAGGCGATATGAGGAAGATTTTACTCGTCGCACTTGCCGGCGCAGGCCTGGTGGCGGCGGCAGTAGGCACCGGCGGCACCGGTCCCGGGCCGGCATCCCCGCTCGGTCTGCCGCCGGTGCCGATCCCGGCGGACAACCCGCAGACGCCGGAGAAGATCGCTCTGGGCGACCTGCTGTTCCATGACATGAGGTTCAGCGCCACCGGAGAGGTCAGCTGCTCGACCTGCCATGATGCCGACAAGGCCCTCACCGACAGCCCGTTGAAGACCTCCGAGGGGATCGAGAAGAAGACCGGCACCCGCAACGCCCCGACCGTCGTCAACGCCGCCTACTTTGCCGCCCAGTTCTGGGACGGGCGCTCGCCCAGCCTCGAGGACCAGGCGCTACACCCGTTCATCAACCCGGTGGAGATGGGGCTGAAGGACCACCAGCCGATTCTCGATATCGTGCGCACCGACCCGGACTACGTGAAGAGGTTCGGCAGCGTCTTCGGCGTGGTGGCCGAGAACATCACGATGGTCGAGGTCACCAAGGCCATTGCCGCCTTCGAGCGAACCCAGATCGCGGCCGATTCGCCGTTCGACCACTGGTACTTCGCCCGCGAGAAGGGCGCCCTCACCGAGCAGCAGAAGCGGGGTTTCGATCTGTTCATCAACCAGGGGCGTTGCGTCTCGTGCCACGTCATCGAGCAGACCCAGGCGCTGTTCACTGACAACCGCTTCCACAATATCGGGGTCGGCATCAACAACATCCAGAGCGACGTGCCGGCGCTCGCCAGCGAGTTTCTGAAGGCCGACCTCAACCTGGCGCAGGTGGACGTCAAGGTCCTGGGTGACGCCAGGACATCGGAGCTCGGGCGCTTCGCCATCAGCCACGACTTCGACGATCTCGGCTCCTTCAAGACCCCCACCTTGCGCAACGTCGCCGTCACCGCGCCCTACATGCACGACGGCAGCGTCGCCACCCTGCGGGACGCCGTCGTGCACTACAACAACGGCGGCGTGACCAAGGAGGGCGACCCGGTCAACGACTTCCTCAGCGGCGGCATCCGGCCGCTCAACCTGGAAGACGATCAGATCGACGACCTGGTGGCTTTCATGGAGGCCCTGACCAGCCCGCAGTTCGCAGAGCTGGCTGCCAAGACCACCGGCCCGACGCAGAGGAGGCAACCATGACCGACGACCGCTGGACCCGACGCGCCTTCATCAGGGGAGCCGGCGCTGTGGCAGCGGCGAGCGCGCTGCCGGTCAGCATGGTGGAGCTCGCCTTTGCCGACGAGACGAAGAACTTTACCTTTGCCTACATCTCTGACTCCCACCTCCAGCACATCAAGGACGACCGCTTCGTCCGCAACTGGGACCGTGGCCTGATCCGCGCGGTCGCCGAGACCAACCTGCTGCAGCCCAGGCCCGATTTCGTGATGTTCGGCGGCGACCTCGCCCAGCTCGGCGCCAAGGCCGAGCTCGACCACGGCGCCGAGATGCTGGCGAAGCTCAACTACGACACCCACATGGTGATGGGCGAGCATGACTACTACCTGGATCTCGGCGAGTACTGGTCAAAGTTGTTCGGCCCCCACCACTACAGCTTCGATCACAAGGGCGTCCACTTCGTGATCCTCAACAGCATCCTCACGTACGACGAGTGGACCCACGAGCGCTGGCCGACTGCCCAGCAGCGGATGCTCGAGATGGCCGCCCTCGACAACCCCAACGGCTCGCCCTTCATGGTCGGCGACACGCAGCGGCAGTGGCTGGCCAAGGACCTCGCGGGCGTCGCCAAGAACACGCCGGTGGTGGTCTTCTCCCACTCTCCCATCCAGAAAATATACAAGGGCTGGAACTTCTGGACCGAGGACGCGGAGCAGGTGCAGGCGCTGCTGCAGCCGTTCGACGACGTCACCGTGGTCTACGGCCACGTCCACCAGATCCAGTACAACCAGATCGGCAACATCAGCTTCCACGCGGTGATGGCCACCGCGTGGCCGTGGCCGTACCCGCACAGCTACGCCCAGGCCGAGAGCCACCTGCCCAAGCTGACGGTGCCCATGAACCGCGCCAACCCGTTCTTCGAGCGCGACGCCACCGGCTGGCAGTTCATCAACGTCGCCACCGGGCGCGTGGCGATGAGGTACAACCTCTACAACAACACCAACAGGACGGTGGCGTTCAACCGCACGACCGGCCGGCCAGAGGACACCCACTACCAGGCGCCGGAGGGCCGGATCTCGCCGCAGATCCACTATTAGAAGGAGGCACCATGTCCAAGAGAAACCTCTGGATTGCCAGCTGCGTGGGGGTGCTCGCCCTGATCCTGGGCGGCTATGCCCTGCGCGCCGACGAGTTCACCGACAAGGACGCCAAGCGGTGGCAGGCCGAGTTCATGAGCGTCGTCGAAGAGGGCCGGACCCTCTGGGGCAGCCCCGACCTCGGCACCAACGGCGTCGCCTGCGGACAGTGTCATCCCAACGCCGCCAACACGCACCCGGAGACCTACCCAAAGTTCCAACAGCAGCTGGGGGGTGTGGTGGCCTTCCGCGACATGGTCAACTGGTGCATCATGAACCCGCTCGAGGGGGAGAAGCTGGAGCTCAACGACCGGCGGATGATCGCCCTCGAGGCCTACGCCACCTGGGAGCGGCGGGGGGTGCCGCTGGACCCCGGCAAGCACTGAGCACGAGCATCTCCCGCGCCATGCTTCATGCGCCGGCGAAGGAGGCGGGCACCGGTCGGGCCTGCCTAAACCCGATGAGACGGCGGGCGTCCTCATCGTAGAGGCGCAGGCGCAGCGAGCGGAGGCTGGACAGCAGGGTCAGGTGGTTCACGCTCTGGAACAGAGGCTGCTCGTTGAACGCCTTCGGCAACCGGTAGTTGGGAATGCGCGGCGCGAGGTGGTGGATGTGGTGGAAGCCGATGTTGCCCGAGAACCACTGCAGCACCAGCGGTAGCGCGTAGAGCGAGCTGCCGCGCATCGCCGCAGCCTCGAAGTCACGCTCGTCGTGCCGCTCCCAGTAGACGTTCTCGAACTGGTGCTGAACGTAGAACAGCCAGACGCCGGCGGCGCCGGCCGCGGCTACGAGTGGCAGCTCTACCAGCAGCGTCGCTCTGACGCCGATGGTCGTGAAAAGGAGCCCGAAGATTGCCGCCAGCGCGAGGTAGGGGGTGACGCTGTTGGCGACCTGCCACAGGCTGCGCTTGAGGTCGGCGCTCTGGTAGGTAGCGACGATCAGCCTCCAGCTCTGCTTCAGCTCGCCACCGGCGGGCCGCACGAGCTGCGCCGGCAGGAGACGATCCTGCCCATGCCCCTCGAATACCCGCTCCAGAATGATGGCCTTGGCGCCTCCCGAAACCAGGAACATCGCGCATCAGGGGTTCCTCCAGGCGCAGCCGTCGCGCGCGATCAGGTCGTCCGCATCCTCGGGCCCCCAGGTTCCGGAGGCGTAGTTGGGGAAGCCGCGCGCCGGCAGCGCCTTCCACACGTCGAGCAGCGGCTGGATCACGCTCCACCCGAGCTCGACGCTGTCGGCGCGCTGGAAAAGGTTCGGGTCGCCGAGCATGCAGTCGTACAGCAGGGTCTCGTAGCCGGTGGTCGGCTTGGCGGTTCACAATCAAGCCTCATCGACACTCGAAACGGTGCCTATAAGAACGAACCTGAACGAAGGAGATAGGCAAGGCCCACATTAGTCATGAGCGATCGTGGCGAGACGCCTGCCAGCGTGGTGGCCGGGAACGGTCGCCCGTGGGCTGGGTAGACCGTCCGCACACCGAGCTCGAGCAGCTTACGCCAGCTTGCCGGCGCCTGCTCAGGATCGTGGGCGAAGATGCCAAAGCTCGGCTTCAAGCAGAGCCTCCCGCATCCGAGAGATCGGACCGGGAGGCTCTTCGCTGCTTTCGGCTCACTCCACGGGTTGCTCGGTTCGCCCAGCGAAGGTGTTCTCCCAGTCCACGCGAGCTGTGTACTGCATGACGACGAAGAGGGTGGCGATGCAGAGCACGGTGATCGCGAGGCCGGTGTACTCCTCGAAGAAGAATGTGTACGAGAACAGGACCAGGTAGACAAACTGAGAAAAGCCCACCTCCAGCAGCGCGAATCTCGTCCCGCACACCACGCGCATGTAGGAGATCACGAGGAAGATGGAGACCGCCGAGGCGATCAGGAAGGCCGCGTGTACGGACACGTGGTCTGCCAGGTAGGCGAGCAGAAGGTGGAATGAGAAGAAGGCCGCGCCCAGGAAGAACAAGTTCATGGGATGGAGCTTGACCCCCGTGCGTACGGTGATCACGAAGAGCAGGAAGAAGAAGAGAAAGAGGGACACCGGCGCCGCCAGGGTCACGCGGCTCACCCACGGGCCCGGGTTGAGCTTCTGCGGCACGGAGATGCCGATCTGCACGCCGGAGAGCAGGTTCCGATAGTTCCATCGGAGATCCCAGCCCTCCCCGGAACGCTGCTCGGCCGTGGGCGAGATGCCGTTCTGAGGGAAGTTGAAGCCGTCGAAGTCGGTCTTCATGCTGAGGGCGAAGTTCTTCACCTGCGAGACGTTAGCCCCGAACTCGTACCACCACTGGTCCATCCCCTGCGATCGGTAGGCGAAGCCGACCTCCGCCCCCTGCCCCGGTTCCAGCCGGACCTTCTGGACGACGCGGCCGTCGCTCAGGTGAACGTCGCGGATCTCCTTTCCGTCAACCGTGACCCTGAAGTCGTCGTACACCGCCTGCTTGTTGGGAAAGGCGAAGGCGACGCGGAGCTCGCGCGTGTCGCCGGTATCGTTGCGCACATCGTAGGCGCCGGTGAAGGCGACCCGGTAGGTGGAGTACCACAGCAGCCCCTTGCGCCGGTAGTCGAGCCCCAGGCGGACCTCGATCTGACTGGCCTGCAGGTCGAGGTCGTGACGCGTGGTCACGGTCCGTGTCTCGGTGGTAGTCTTGCCGTCCGCGGCCGTCTTGACCTCGGCCGCGCGGGCCGTCAGGTAGTAGACCGTGGGTGCCTGCTGGCGCTGCGGCGTCCCCCAGATCTGTCCCACCACGCGCCTGAGCTTCTCGTCCTGCATCCGGCTCCGCATCCCCACCGATGTGCCGAGGACCATCCAAGCGGCGGCAGTACAGAGGAAGATGAAGACGATGGCTGCGATTCGCTTGATCATGGCTGTTCTCCTTGTGTCGGCTGTTCGTCCAGAGGCCAGTCTGTATAAACTACTCTATGATACAAAGTAACCTCTCAAAAAAAGAAGGCTACGTTCACCGCCCCCTGGCGGCGGCAATCAAAGCTTCCATGTGCTCGAGGTACCGTTCCAGGGCCTTTCGCCCCCGGCCGGTCAGGCGATACTCGGTCCTCGGCATCCTATCGGCGAACGACTTCTTGCAGGTCAGATAGCCCGCATCCTCCAGCTTGCGGGCGTGGACGCTCAGGTTGCCGTCGGTCACCTCCAGCAGGTGTTTCAGGTCGTTGAACGTCAGGAACTCGTTGACCGCGAGGGCGCTCAACACGCCGAGGCGGACTCTCTCATGGATCAGGCGGTCCAGGTCGGTCGCACGCTGCTCCATGGGCTCTCCCGGGAGGCCCTTCAGGTGCTCCCTCTTCCGATGCGGCTGCTCCGCATCGCGGTCGCGCGCGCCTGATTGTTTAGCCACCGTGCCTCCTTGAGATGAGCGCGCCGAAGGCCAGGTGAAGGCCCCCAAAGCCGGCCGCCAGATAGGCATTGCCCCAGGCGGCCTGGGACAGCAGAGCGGCGACGCCCATGGCCATGAAGAGCGACCCCATCAGCGGCACGGTGCGAACCGAGTAGGTCCCGCCCGTCATGGCGCCGGCTCCGTACAGAAGGAGCCAGAGGGCGGGAAGAACATCTCTGTGCCCCGCGAGAAAGAGCGCCGGCGTCAGAACGGCGGCGGCGCACCACGGTGGGAAGAGGCCGAAGGCGAACCGTCGGAAGGGCATGGCAAGCAGCGATGCGCCCTGGGCGCGGGCCTTGCGGCGCATCGCCCAGCCACCGATGATGGCTGCCAGGCACGCTTCCGCGAGCCAGATCTCGAGCCAGTGCGTGGGCGTTGCCGCGTGCTGGGCAAGGAGCGCTGCGCCGAGGGCGGTGGCTCCCATCAGCATAGCGCCCTTCCCTGGTACGGCGGTGAAGGCGCCCGAGCGTTCCATGGCCTGACGAATGAAGAGCAGGTTCTCCCGCGCCCGTTCGTCCATCGAGCTCACGTGGGCGCCAGGAACGCGGTCCCGCTCGCTGATTACCATGGCGGTATTCCAGCATCGGTCTTTGTCATTGTCAAGTACTTTGTGCCAAAGAGTCCATGTGCTCGAGCCAGAACAGGTGTGCGCGACTCAGGACCCGGCTGCTTCCCGCACTAGCCGGAAGCCGAGACTGTAGCCGTCATCCTGAGGTCTGTGGGTATAGCGCAGGGCGCTGCGGGCGTTGTTGCCGTCGAAGCACCAGCTGCCGCCCCGGATGACGTGAAGCGAGCCGGTGGTCGGGCCGCGGGGATCGCGCACCTCTTCGGCCGGGTACGGGCCGTACCAGTCCTCACACCATTCCCAGACGTTGCCGTGCATGTCATAGAAGCCCCAGGGGTTGGGCGGGTAGCTGCCGACCGGGGCTGGCGAGCCGCGGAAATGGCCTGCAGCTTGGTCCGCGTAGGGGTAGCGGCCGTCGAAGTTGGCCTGGTCGGCGGTCAGGGTATCGCCGGTCGAAAACGGTGTCTTGGTACCGGCCCGGCACGCAAGCTCCCACTCGGCCTCGGTGGGCAGCCTGAATCGGCTCCCCGGGGAGCGCTTCTCCAGTCGACTGATGAACACCTGGATGGCAACGTAGCTCACGGTCTCGACCGGGCAGCGGGGCCCGCAGTCGGGGAACTGACTCGGGTTCTCACCCATGACCTCGACCCACTCAGCCTGTGTTACCTCGTAGCGTCCGAAGAAAAAGCCATGCGTGATCTTCACCTCGTGCTGTACCTCGTCCGGCTGGCGCCCGGCGACGTCGGGGCCGCTGCCCATGAGAAAGCGGGCCGGCGGGACGTAGAGAAACTCCATCCCGGTTGCCGGCTCTCGCCACTCCGAAAAGGGAGCCGGCTCGGGAGCGAGGCTACAGGCGGCAATGAGGATGGCGCCAAGGCTGAGGCCCACGAACTTCGTCAGTCCAGCAGGGAGGGGTATCACGCTTTGAATTCTCGCATGGGCGGGGCTTCGGCGCAGGCAGAGACTAGCGCCGGCGGGCCGGATTCAGCCGAGCCGCCTGTCGGCGGTAGCGCATGGCCACCAGCGGCATGGTAATCGGCAGGGTTGTGTAGATGAACCCTGCCCAGACCCCGAGCCTCATCGGGAGTACGGCAGCCACCAGGGCCGAGACCAGACCCGTGCCGGCCAGCACCGCATGCGACACGAGCTCCTGCCGCGTCCGCAGGCGCTCGAGCTTGTCCAGCCGCAGCTCTACCCCCGCCCGCAGCGCCCGGGCGTACAGCAGCGCCAACATCGTCGTCTGCAGCGCGAAGCCAACGCCGTAGATGACGAACAACCCCGTCAGCTCGCGAGCGCTGGCGAGTGTGAAGCCGGTCGGCAGAAGGCCATCGCTGATGTAGGCCATGAAGGCCGAGGCGACCATCCGCAGGGGGTATACATACACCAGCATGACGAAGATGATGCCGAGACTGATGATCGTGGTCCAGCCGTCCTCCAAGCCATAACGACGGCTCCACCGGCGGTGCGCTACCCAGATGACCGCGATCGAGGCGAAGCTCGCGAGGAAGGCTGGGACGCTTTTCAGGGCCTCGACCAGGGCGGCGTAGGAGCCGGGAATCGTCCCTGCGGAGATCACCACGAGGGTGACGGCAAACGCGAAGGCGGCGTCGCAGAAGGTCTCCAGACGGGTGATGTCGAGGCCGCGCAGGCGAACACCGTTCTTGACGGGCAGATCGGCGAGTCGAATGTCGGTCCAGGCCACCCTGCCTCCTCCTCGTGAAACGAGAGGCTCTTGCAAAACTCCTCAAATCGAACAGGGTCGAAAACCGAAGGTCCTTGTTTTCAATGCCTTTTCTGCGGACACTTCGCACCGCACGGTGGGATCTCCCAATTTTGCAAGAGGCTCACGAGTGAACTGTACAGCACCGGCCGCGATGCACAAAGAGGGCAAGAGGGAGAACCTGCTTCACTGTTGTGCTGTGGGAAGGGCGCCGCTTGGTTGCGACGCTCCTTCCGCGACCCGGCGACCCTTAGGTGAGTGCTTCCCCGCTGTGAATGAGCTGCCGAGCTCCCGCCCTTGCCTGCACCCCGAGGAGGTGGTCGAGCACGTCGTTAGCGGTGTAGTCGATCGCGCCGTCGTGGAGAAAACGCACGACGGCAGGAAGACCGTCGCCCGAGGTCACGATGGCGGCCTCGTGGTAGCCGCTGGACCGCGTCTGGGGAATGCCTGCGGAGGCGGCGAGGGCGTTGCACAGGCAAACGGCGCCTCGGGCTTGCTCGGCTACCCCGCCCTTTGCGATGAAGGCGGCGACAGGCTCCGCGGGACAGCGCCAGACGATGCTGCCGTCGGCAAGGCGGTGGGCCTGGCGCAGCATGCCGACGTCGCACAAGCGGCGGCGGCTGGCGTAGACCGTCGGGTCGGCGAGAGTGCGGCCGATCTGGGCTACCTTGAACGGATAGCCGGTGGGCGACGCCGCCGGGTCGGTGCGGACGGCTGCGTGGCCGCTGCGGGCGACCTCGAGCACACGGCGGCGCAGCGTGGGATCGAGCCCGGACTCGGCGCAGAAAGCAAAGGAGGTGCCCACCTGGACGCCGGCCGCGCCCTGCGCCAGCGCTTGCTGCAGCCGCTCCGGCGTGTCTTCGCCGCCGGCGAGCCAGACGGGGAGGCCGAGGGCGGCCATCTGTGCCGGCTCGACCAGGTCCTTGGCGCCGTAGACCGGCTCGCCCGCGTCGTTGAGGCGCAGGGGACCCCGCGGCGGGGCGTTGTGGCCGCCGGCGGTGGGAGCCTCGACCACGAATCCCTCGATGCTGCCCGACGCTCGCTTGAGGAGGGTCTTCGCGAGCACCGTGGAGGACACGATGGGCAGGAAGGACGGTCGCCGCAATGGCCCGCAGGTCCGAGCGATGCCCGGGAAGAGGGACTCGGGATCGAAGGCGATCCGCAGCTCATCGTCGGGCGCACCGCCGTGGACGTCGAGACGATAGCTCACCGGCAGGTGGTGGGACAGCCCGTCCAGAACGCCGGGGACCTGGTAGGGGATGCCTGCGCCCATGATCACGACGTCGACCCCCGCCAGCATGGCGCCGTAGAGGGAGGACAGGGTGGGCATCTGGATCTTCTCGAGGAGGTTCATCCCGACCGGGTTGCGGTGCCCTTGCTTGGCCAGGGCAACCTCCGCGTAGCCCGCCAGGACCGTCAGCTCCTCGAGCTCTCGCGGTGGGTTCTCGGACCACATGGGCGGCCGGGGATAAGTCGGCCTGAGATCCCGGGCCGCCGGGTACCGCTCGAGGACGCGGCTTACCGCCTGCTGGTCTGGGAAGCCGGCGAGGGCCCTCTTCACGTGGCCACCAGGGTCGCCCTTGGTGAGGCGACCCACCATTACCAGCGCGATGCCGGTCCCGGAGACCACGCCGAGCTGGCCGGCGGAAGACACGGTGTGGGCGAGCCGCCAGTCCGAGACGGCAACCCCCATCCCGCCCTGGATGACGGTCGGCAGAGGTCCGGGCCAGCCCGTGACCGGAACCGACGGGCGGAGCGCCGGTGTACTCATGCGGCGCCCGTCGCGGCCGCCGTCCCTGTCACCGGCGGCCGCTGTCCTCCATGCGGAGCCGCCATCAGCTTGCCTCCCTCGAGGTGCGCAAGACCGGCCGCCGCAGGCAGCTTACGCAGATCCCACACGCTGCGAGAGGTGGCCAACGGGTGCGCGAGGGAGTAGGCGATGTCGTGCTCCAATCTGTGGAGAGCCCGTCGCTTCGTCATGAATGTCCTCCCGGCATTGTACCGTCGCAGAATCAACATGACTGCCCGTCGTCAGGGGTTCCTCCGAGTTGTGTCAGGATCATGTCAGCATTCCTTGATCGTCGCCGTGATCGGGAGTGTTGGCCGTGCCCGGACTCCGCTCCTCCAGTTTCTGACCCGGGCCGTCGCGGTCCCCCGAGGCACGACTGACCCGCTCCGGCGTTGGCCTCGAGCTACCTCAGGGCCAGTGTGACGTCGGCAAAGTAGGCATCCTCCATCGGGCCCGCATCGGCCTCGCGGATCGCCACACGCACGGTCTGGCCGGGCTTCACACCCAGGTCGGCGTAGGGAACCGCGGCCTGCACCGTGTCCCCGGTGATCGGCTGGCGCGGGGACTTCCAGAACACATCGTGGATGCTCTTGGCGGACGACTCTCCCTGGGCGAAGCGCGCGACCTTGAACGAGGAGAAGTACGCCTTCTCCGGCGACCCTTTCAGCCCACCCACGCACGCCTCGCCGCGCTCGTACTCGATGCAGCTCCGCACGCCCACCTGCACCTCGAAACCCGGCCTCTTGCCGAACATGATCGTGCCGCCGGTCGCGGCATCGCCGTCGGTGTCGAAGGACAGCACCACGACGTCGCCAGCCTGGTGCCCCTTGAGGTAGAACGACGCCTCCTTCGCCAGTTTCACCTCGACGAGGAGCGCCTCGCCGTCGCTGTCGAGGACCACCTTCACGACGTCCTTGCCGGGATGGCCGTCGTAGCCCTCGACGTCCCCCGCAGGATCGGCCAGCTCCACCCGCTGCTTGGGCGCCTCGGCCTGCGCCCAGGCGAGGCCGGCCGCGCATAGCACCGCCAGAAACGGAAGCGCTCTCTTCACGATCATGGTGGCTCCTCCCCCCGAGATCACTCGGGCTCGTCCGCAGGTTTTCGGTTTCGCTTGAGAACCACGCTACCTCAACCACCTGCGCCGGATCAAGACCGGCTGTCAGCGCCGCGACGCCGGCCCTGCGGGCAGCTCCCGCGCTCCCTCACGCACGGTCGCAGGTGCAACCCAAGCCGTCGACACAACGTAGGGGAGATGTAAACTGGCGCGTCCGCTTCGGCCGACGCTGCCTCGCCTGCGCCGCACTCATCCGACCGAAGCCCAGGAGGAAAGATGAGCAACCGTTACCTCGTTCTAGGGCTGAGCGCCCTGCTGGCCACAACCACGCTCGCCGCCGCGCAACCCGAAGGGGCGGCGGCCGAAGCCAAGCCGAACATCACGGTGACCCGGGAGGAGCCGTCCGGCGTCCAGGCGCTGCTCGCGGACATGGACCGCCAGGCCGATCCCTGTCAGGACTTCTACCAGTACGCCTGCGGCGGCTGGATGGCGCACACCAAGCGGCCCGAGGATCAGCCGATATGGGCGCGGAGCTTCTCGACTGTGCGCGAGGAGAACCGCACGATCGTGCGCAAGATCCTCGAGGACGCCGCCGCCCACCCCGGCACCGATCCCGACCGCGCCCGCGTCGGCCACTTCTACGCCGCCTGCATGGATCAGACGGCGGTCGACGCCGCCGGCGCCAAGCCGCTGGCCCCCTACCTGGCGGAGATCGATCGGGTCCACGACCTGAAGTCGCTGCTCACCACTGCTGCCCAGCTCGACAGGGTCGGCGTGAGGACCCTCTTCAGCTTGTACGTCAGCCCCGATTTCAAGAACCCACGCCGCAACATCGCTCAGCTCAGGCAGGGGGGCCTGGGGCTTCCCGACCGCGATTACTACGTCAGTACGGATCCCAAGAAGCAGGCGATCCTCGACAAGTACCCGGCACATGTCGCCGAGATGCTGACCCTGATCGGCGAGAGCAAGGGCGCCGCGGCCAAGCACGCCGCGCAGGTCGTCGCCTTCGAAACCGAGCTCGCCAAGGTCTCGAAGCCGCGTGCCGAGCTGCGCGACCCCGACAAGAACTACCACAAGATCGACCGCAAGGGCCTCGAGAAGCTGTCTCCGGGCCTGCCCTGGAAGGCGTTCTTCGAGGCTACCCGGTTCCCGGACATCAAGGACATCAACGTCATGACGCCGGAGTTCTTCAAGCGGCTCGACACCATCCTCGCCAAGACCGACCCGGCGGTGCTGCGAGAGTACCTGCGCTGGCACCTGGTGCACAGCGAGGCGCAGGTGCTGTCCGACCCCTTCGTCAACGCGAGCTTCGACTTCTACTCCAAGCTGCTGCGCGGACAGCAGAAGATCGAGCCGCGCTGGAAGCGCTGCGTCGACTTCACAAACGGGGCCCTGGGCCAGGCCGTGGGCCGGATCTACGTGAAGCAGCAGTTCCCCGGTGAGAGCAAGGCCAAGGCACAGGAGATGGTGCGTGACATCGAGGCCGCCTTCGAGTCCAACCTCCCCGGTCTCGAGTGGATGGACGAGGCGACGCGGGAGAAGGCGGTGGAGAAGGTGGCGGCCCTCGCCAACATGATCGGCTACCCGGACAGGTGGCGCGACTACTCGTCGATGACCATCGTTCCCGACGACTTGTTCGCCAACTCGGTGGCGGCGAGCGTCTACGACTTCAACCGCGAGGCGAGGAAGGTCGGCAAGCCGGTCGACCGCAACGAGTGGCACATGAACCCGCAGACGGTCAACGCCTACAACAACCCGACTCAGAACGAGATCGTGTTTCCGGCCGGGATCCTGCAGCCACCGTTCTTCAGCAAGGACTTCCCGGCGGCGATGATCTACGGCGGCATCGGCGCCGTGGTGGGGCACGAGCTGACCCACGGCTTCGACGACCAGGGGCGCAAGTTCGATGCCGAGGGACGGCTGCACGAGTGGTGGTCGCCGCAGGTGGCGGAGAAGTTCGAGAAACGCGCGCAGTGCGTGCGCGACGAGTACTCGGGCTATGAGGTCGAGCCCGGCGTGCACATCGACGGCAAGCTGACGGCGGGCGAGAACATCGCCGACATCGGCGGGCTGAAGGAGGCCTACGTCGCCTTCCAGAGCTACATGAAGCACCACGGCGACCAGCAGGAAATCCCTCAGCTGACCAACGACCAGCTGTTCTTCGTCGCCTTCGCCCAGAACTGGTGCTCGATGGCGACGCCGCAGTACACGCGCATGCAGGTGACCGTCGATCCGCACTCGCCGACCAGGTTCCGGGCCATCGGCGCGGTCTCGGACAACCCGGCCTTCGCACAGGCGTTCAGCTGCAAGGCCGGCGACCCGATGGTGCCGAAGAACCAGTGCGTGGTGTGGTGAGAGTGGTCCGCTAACCTCGTACCGCCACGTGCCGGTCCCGTGCGACGGACCGGGCTCGCTGGTCAGCCGTCGCAGTGCTCCTGCATGACCTTCGCGGCGCGCCGCTCGATCTCATCGGGCGGCACGTCCTCGACGTGGGTGGCGAGCGTCCACAGGTGGCCGAACGGGTCGCGGAGCTGCCCCGCCCGGTCGCCCCAGAACTTGTCCTCGACGGGTTGGACCTCGGTTGCCCCGGCTACGAGCGCGTTGGCGAAGCGGTTGTCCACGTCCTCGACGTAGATCATGAAGGTCACAGGGGTGCCCTCGACCGCCTCCGGCCCCACGTAGCCCATCTCCGGCACCTCGTCGGCGAGCATGACGCATGAGTCGCCGATGGCGATCTCGGCGTGCCCGACCCTCCCACCCGGTCCCGGCATGCGGAACCGCTCCACGGCCCCGAACGCCTGCTCATAGAACTCGATGGCGCGCGCCGCCCCGCGCACGATGAGGTATGGCGTTACCGAGTGATAGCCATCCGGCTTCGGCTTGACTGACATGGTCGTCTTCTCCTTTCCTGCTCTTACAGCCGCGAGCCCCCCGATGAGCAACCGTTGCCCATCGGCACCCTTCAAAGATACTACGAGACTCAGTCGCTGTTTGTTGCGGTGCGACAGGAGACTCCGATCCCCGTCTTGGTTCGTGCCCACCATGTCATCGTGTATGCTGATCGCAAGCTCACAATCAAGGAGAGAGCCCCGCCGTCGCGGCCTCAGGGGGCGGGGCCCCGGGGGGTACAACATGCGGAATGCGGTGGTCATCGCGTCGGTCATGCTCGTCCTCGGCGCTGCGACGTCGGCGACGGACCTCGCAGATAAGGCTGTTGCGCGCTGGATGAAGCAGCTCGCCAGGTCCCACGACGCTCACGAACGGGCGGAGGCGGCGCGCTTCCTCGGCCAGCTGCGCGTGCCCGAGGCGGCTGCGCCGCTCGGCCGAGCGCTCGGGGACAAGGACAACCACGTGCGCGTGGCCGCGGCCAGGGCGCTGTGGGCCCTCGGGGACAAGGCCCGGCCGGCCGAGGCCAACCTCTGGAACGCCCTCGGCGATTCCGATCCCGAGGTCGTGGTCAATGCGGCCGGCTCTCTCCAGCTGCTCGGCGCCGAGGCCGCGCGTCTGGCCGATGCCCGCCGGCGCGCCCTCGCGACCGGCGACCTGTCCGTCCGCTTTCTCGCCGTCCGCGGCCTGATCGGTCTCGATCCGCCGGCCGGACTGCTGCCGCACGTGCTCGACTACCTCGACCACCAGGCCGAGCGGATGCACGACCCCCGCGTCTCGATGAAGAGCCGCAGCGCGGCGGAGAAGAACTTCAAGCTTGCTGACAAGGCCCTCGGCAAGCTCGTCGCCACCCAGGACCGCACCCTGATCGCGCCGCTCGCCTCGCGAGCCACCCGCGACCACCCGGCGCAGGCCGCGGTGCTCAAGGCGCTCGCCGGCTTCCGCCCCGAGCCCGACGGCTGGGACGGCATCCTGGCAGCGTGCATGGCCTCGGCAGAGGCGCCGGCCCGTGCCGCTGCGGCCGAGCTGGCCCGACAGCGCACGGCACCGGACCAGGCTGCACGCTGGGTGCCGGCCGCCACCGGCCTTCTTCCCGATCCTGACAGCAGTGTGCGCACGTGGGCCCTGTACGCCGTCGGTGCCGCCGGCGGCCTGGCCGCCGAGGCCACACCGGTGCTCATCGAGCGGCTCACGACGGAGCCCGAGGCCAGGGTCCGCGCCCAGGTGG
The DNA here is from genome assembly GCA_964552395.1 of uncultured Thermoanaerobaculia bacterium. Lineage (GTDB taxonomy): Bacteria > Acidobacteriota > Thermoanaerobaculia > Thermoanaerobaculales > Sulfomarinibacteraceae > JAJDNH01. Next base: position 51,238 of record CAZKGM010000020.1, read on the forward strand.
CGGAGACCCTCGGCGCCGTGGGCGACCGCTCGCAGCCCGTGGCGCAGAAGGTCAAGGAACGGGTCGCCCGCGAGGCCGCGCCCGCGCTCGAGCTGGCCGTCGAGCGGGACTCGGCGGTCGACGTGCGCAAGGCGGCGCTCGCGAGCCTCGACGGGCTCGCCCTCGACCCACCGGTGATCATCGACATCCTCGCCCGTATCGCCCACCAGTCACGGGAGGAGAAGCTCACCTGGGCCGCCCTGCAGCGCTTGCGCAACCGCGGGCGGGAGGCGGCGCCGGCGCTCGACACCATCCGCGGGCTGATGGCGAGCCCGAACCAGAGGATCGCGGACTACGCCGCGACCATTGCCGGCGAGCTCGAGCACGAGCTCGAGAGCCACCCGGCGGAGGTGGCGGCAGGAGCTGTCGCCTCGGCCGCCGCCGCGCCCGCCAAAGCCGCCGGCGCGGCTCCCGAGCCGGCCGCCGAGGCACGCGGCCTGGCGACGCTGCGCGCCAGCGGCGCGAAGCTCGACGAGCACGCCTTCTACACCGCCCTCTCCAACGCCGACGAGGAGCTGGTCACGGCCTATCTCGACGCCGGCATGGCCGCCGACCACCGCTTCAGCACCGGCGGCGGACGCCAGCCGCTGCACATCCTGTTCTTCGGCCAGAAGGCGTGCAGCCTCTCGGTGCGCCCGACCGGACCGGCCGCCGGACGGATCGTCGAGGCCCTCCTGGCCCACGGCGCCGACGTCAACGCCACCGACGAGAACAGGAACACACCGCTGATGTTCGCCGGCGACAAGTGCGACGCGGTGGTCATCCGGCAGCTCGTCAAGGCGGGCGCGCGCTTCGACGTCCGCAACGGCTCCGGCCTGACCGCTCTGGAAATGGGCATCTGGTCCGGCAACGACGGCTTGGAGGCGCTCATCGAGGCCGGCGCGCGGCTCGACGCGAAGACGGCGGCTTCCTACGAAGAGGCCTACAAGAGCATGCCGCGCGCCCTTGCCCTGGTCAGGAAGGCACGGGCCAGGTAGCCCGGCGACTCGCACACGAGCTCGATCCCGCCCCCAACGCAGACGGCGTGCCGGTAGAGGGGGTGACGTTCAGGACTTCTCCCAGGCCCTCTTCGGTCCGCCGACGATCGTGAACAGCGGGTGAGGATCGGGTGCCCTGACGAGGAGCAGCTCCCGGCACCGCGCCGGGTCCCGTACCGCGAGCTTCGCGAGCAGATGCCGCCACTCGAGCAGCAGCTGGCCGTCGGTCTCCTCGACCGTGTCGCACGAGCGTGCGGAGACGATCTTCGAGGCGTCGAACCGGTAGCCGCGGACGAGGGCCTCCTCATGCAGAGGACGCAGGTACGCGGCGATCATCGCGAGCGGGTCGGGATGGCTCCGAAAGCGCGCCAGCTGGGGGTGGTGGCGGTAGCCGGTCGTCCCACCGGCCAGGACCTTCTGGGCCAGGAGCGCCTCTCTCCAGACCGCGACCAGCCCTTTCGGGTCGAGGTACCTGGGATGGACGGTCCACAGACGCATGCCGGCCTCCCCCCCGCTGTCCGAGATGATAGCCCAGCTGGAACCTGCCGAAACAGGGCTCTGCTCCTGGTGTGA
>CAZKGM010000021.1:0-11742 GCA_964552395.1 uncultured Thermoanaerobaculia bacterium
GATGGGGACGGCTACGGCGACCCGGCCGTCTCGACCACCGACTGCCCAGTTCCGGAGGGGTACGTCAACAACAACCTCGACTGCAACGACAACGACGACACGGTCTATCCGGGGGCGCCGGAGCTCTGCGACGGGCAGGACAACGACTGCGATGCACAGGCAGACGAGCCGGTCTTTGGCGGGCTCGTCTCCGCCACCCCGCTCGGGAGCTCGGAGTGCGGGGTACGGCTCGACTGGTCGCCGACGACGGCCTGCGCCGGCGAGCCGGTGTTCGACGTCTACCGGTCCACGACCCCAGGCTTCACACCCGGGCCGGCCAGCCTGCTGGCCTCGTGCGTGACGCAGCCTTTCTTCATCGACACCTCGGTGGCCGTGGACACGCCGTACTCGTACGTCGTGCGGGGCGAGAACCCCTCGACCGGCGGCACCGGCCCGTGCTTCGGCGGCGGCCAGGACGACAACACCGTGGAGCGGACGGCGACGGCCTCGTCATGCTCGTCGGCCTCAGCGGACGTGCTCTACCTGACCGCCCGCTCCGGGGACGGCACCGTGCGCCTGGAGTGGGTCGACCCGTCCTCGGCGTACGCTTCGACCAGGGTGTGCGCCAAGACCACCGGCTACCCGACGGGTCCCGAGGATGCCGGTGCGGTGTGCGCCGATGTCACCGGCACGGCGGGCGCCTACGACACCTACATCTTCGAATCGCTGCCGAACGGGACGATGCACTACTTCGCCGCCTACGTATGGGACGGCAGCGCCTGGTCCGGCGGCAGGTACGTCATGGGACGGCCGTTTGACACCTCCGGTGCAGGCAAGTGGGCGTACTCGTCGGCGGCCACCACCCTGGCGCCGGCCAGCGTCCGTCCGGGGGTGTCGAGCTACACGGTGTCCAACGATCGCATCCTCCACGGCATGGAGGCGGGAACAACCGGCGGCATCTGGCCCTCGGGCTGGATCCCGGCCTCGATGAACGCACCGGCACAGGGAAGGCCGATCGTCATCCCATTCCCGACGACCAGGATCGGCGGCGCCTCCACGGTCGCGTTCACAGGCGCACAGGACGGCCGCGTCTACGCCTTCAACGCCCTGACCGGCGCCCTGCTCTGGGCCTCCCCGGTGCTCGGCGACGCGGTCCAGGCGAGCCCGTCGATCGTGTCCACCGACTTCGGGGGCAGCGCCGACCTCGTGCTGATCGGCACCCGCACGCCGGGCGGTGACTCCAAGGTCTACGGCCTCAACCTCGCGGACGGCAGCATCGCCTGGAGCTTCGACAACGGCGGCGGCGCCTCCGGCTTCGGTATCGTGTCCTCGCAGATCTCGGCGGACCCGGCGGCCTCCCGCCTGTGGTTCACCAGCCGCGCCAAGGATGGAGGAAGCTCCGACACCCTCTGGTGCCTGCGCTTCACGGCCGACAGCGCCACCCGGACATGGTCCGTGGACGCGGGCGATGTCGACGCCGCGGCCATCGTGCGCAACGGCCGCCTGTACGTCGGCAACAACGCCGGTGAGGTGTACGCCATGGATCCCGCCTCGGGAGTGGCCTCCTGGGCGACGCCGTATGCGACCGGCGATGGCCCGGTCAAGGGGTTCGTATGGGTCGACACCTTGAGCGGCGGCACCGAGCTCTACTTCTCGACCACCGGCCACGTGCACGGGCTCGACGACATGGGCGACTCGGCGAGCCCGCTGTGGCCGGCGTACGCCACCGGCGCACCCTCGCCGGTTGTCCTAATCGACGGCAACCTCTACGTGGGAACGTCGAGCGGCAACGGCCAGATCCTCCGTCTCGACGCAGCGAGCGGGTCAGTCGCCGGCGGGGTGGCCCTGGGCGACCCCGCGGTGGCCAAGACGGTTGGCGCGCCGAGCTTCGACGTGGTCACCGGCCAAGTCATCGTCGGTACCGACGAGGGCGCCGTCTACTCGGTGACGGCCCCGTTCTAGGAAGGATGAGACTATGAAGGCAAGGGCACTTCTGATCGCGGGCAGCATCGCAGGCGCCATCCTCCTGGCTGCTCCGGCGGCGGCCCAGGGTCTGAGCACCCGTCCCCCCGCCATGTGCACGGCCATCCAGATCGTCGCCTACCCGGCGAAGACGGAACCTGGGCCGAAAGGGGGCACCGGGGTCACGAGCAGGGGCCGCAAGCCGACCTTCTCGGCGACCAAGGTCGCCGATCTGGAATTCAGGATCGTGATTCCGGGCACCCGGGATCTCGCCGAGCTGTACCAGCTCCGTCTCTACACGCCCACCGGCCACCTCTACCAGGCGGTGGACATCCCGGTGGACCTAACCGGCGGCCACGCCCCCAGCACGAGGTCTTTGCCCGGCTACCCTCTCCCGGTCCCGGCGGCCAGCCCGGAGCCCGCCGACGGGGCACTTCAGGTGACGACCAGGGTGCCGCTCGGCGGCACCCTGGTGTCGACGGCCTCGCTCTATGGCAAGTGGCGCGCAGAGGTTTGGCCCAAGGACGCGGAGGCGCCCTGCGCAACCGAGGTCTTCATCGTGCAGCCCTGAGCCGTTCCCCCCTTGGCGCGGCGGCCAGACATGCGGACCCCAGGCGCAGTTTCGACACTTCGGGTACCGTCAGGTCGGAAGGCTGACCCGGCAGGGCAACCTCGTCACAGCTCCTCGCTGAGGGCCTCGACCTCGCGCGCGGCGCGGTAGATGTAGTGGAAGCCGGACACCAGGACAGCCACGAACGACAGGTAGAAGAGGGTCCGCGGCAGCCAGCCGGGTATCGGCCAGATGTTGGCAACAATGACGATCGTGACGGTCGCAACGTGCAGGAAGGTGGTCGCTTTGCCCCACTTGGAGGGAGGGAAGCGCCGGATGCCGGCGCCAAGGTAGAGGAGCAACGCGACAATCACGATCAGGATGTCGCGGAACAGGGCGAGGATGGTGAGCCACATCGGGATCACGACCGCCTGGCCCTGGGGAATGGTCAGCGCGATGTAGGCGGTGGCAAGCAGCAGCTTGTCGGCCATCGGATCGAGGTAGGCGCCGACCACCGAGCGCATCCGCAGGTAGCGCGCGAGGAAGCCGTCGACGGCGTCGGTGATCCCCGCGAGCACGAAGATGAGGCCGGCGAGTGCAAACTCGTGACCGTTCACGGCGAGCACAAAGAACGGAATCATCGCCATCCGCAGCAGGGTGATGAAGTTGGGCAGGGTGAGGGGCCGCAGGGACTCCTCCACCGTCGCCCGGATCCGCTGGCGATCGACCTTGGGACGGTGCTCGCCGCTCACTGGCGGCTCCCATCGCGGTTCTTGAGCCAGAGGATCTGCAGGCCTTCCAGCGTCAGGTTGGGCTCGACATGGTCGATCAGCTCGCAGTGGCGCGCGATGGTCTCGGCGAAGCCGCCGGTGGCGATGACCGGCGCGTCGCCGAGCTCGGCCAGCACGCGCCGGGTGATGCCCTCGACGAGCCCCAGGTAGCCGTAGAAGATGCCCGACTGGATGCTGTCGACGGTGCCCTTGCCGATGACGCGAGGCGGCGGCGCCAGGGCGACCTGCGGCAGCTTGGCGGCGCGCGAGAACAACGCCTCGGAGGTGATGCCGGGACCCGGCGCGATGACGCCGCCGAGGTACTCGCCGGCCGCCGACACGACTTCCCACGTGACCGCGGTCCCGAAGTCGATGACCAGGCAGGGCCCGCCGTACTTCTGGTGGGCGGCGACGGCGTCGCACAGGCGGTCCGCACCGAGCTCCTGCGGGGCCTCGACGCGCAGCGGCATGCCGGTCCTGATGCCGGGCTCGACGAAGAACGGCCGGACATGGAGGAACCGCTGCACCGCCTCCTGAATCTGTGGCTCGACGGCGGGAACGACGGAGGCAACCGCAACGCCGGCGAGATCGCCCGGAGTCAGCCCCGCCCACTGCAGCAGCTGGGTCAGCCACAGGCCCGTCTCGTCCGCGGTGCGGTCCCCATGCGTGGTCAGGCGCCAGTTCGCCTCGAGCGTCTGGTCGACGAACAGCCCCACCACGGTGTGGGTGTTGCCCACGTCCAGGGCCAGCAGCCTGTCGGGCATCGCTTCCTCCCTGCGGGACGGCGGTGCGGACCGGCCACGGTACTCACCGCTTCAAGAGATTCTCAGACTCACTCAGCGCCCATTCTAACCTCATCTCATGACACCCTGACCGCGCGCCCCTTGCCGCAGCGAACGGAGTAGGAACCGCTGAGACGCGAAGATAGGAGGAAGAGAGCTGTTCCTAGCGGACATCGCGCTCTTCGCGGCTTCGCGGTTCGAACATCCTGCCGTTGCAACCGAGCTTCGGCACCGAAAGGCTCCGCCACCAGGGGACAGGTAGAATAGGGCCGATGAGCCCGTCACGACGACGCCCGGAGGGTAGCCTCGAGGACCGTGTCGAGCGCGCGCTGTCCCGCTGCTCCGAGCTGAGCCGCCGCGGCCGCCATAGCAAGGTGCTGGCCGAGATCGAGCGGCTCGCGGATGCGGTCGAGGAGCAGCCGCGCTTCGAGGCCCACCTCCTGCTGTGGAAGGCGCAGGCCTTGCTCGCCCTCGGCCGCGCCGAGCAGGCGCTGGAGGCGGCGTCGCGCTCGTGGGAGGAGGAGACAACGCCCCACGCCTGTCACCTGATGGCGAGCGCCCAGAGCTTCCTCGGCAAGGTGGACCGGGCCGAGGACACGCTGCGGGTCGGCACCGAGCTGTTCCCGGGGACACCGCTCCTCGCTGTCGAGCTGGCGACGATGATGGCCGAGCAGGGACGGATACCGGAGACCATCGAAACCCTCGAGGCCATGACGCCGTCGGAGCCCGTGCCCGAAGAGCTGTACGTCTACATGGTCGGCCTGCACGCGGATGCGCTGGCCGCCGCCGGCCGCTGGAACGAGGCCAACGCCGTCCTCTCGGAAGGTCTTCGCCGCCATCCGCAGGCGCGCGCGCTGCAGGGAGCGCGCCAGGCACTCAAGCAGAGTCGGCGAAGGAAGCATGCCGAGCACCGGCTGGCCAGCTCCTGGGCCGCCGGGCTGCGCACCCTTGCCGGCGTCGGGCGCGAGGTCGACGAGGAAATCGCGTACATCGGCCAGGCTGCGGAGCTACCGAAGCTGTACGCGCTGGCGGCCCGCCGCCTGTGGCGGTCGTTTCTCGCCGCCGAAGGGGTCCGGCCGCAGGCTCCGCGCGCGTGGGCGGCAGCCGTTCTCGGTGCGGTCCTCGACCTCGACGGCTCCACGCTGCCAGCCACGGCGCTGGCTCGCTACGCGGGCGCCGGCGTCGGTACCGTGCGTTCCGCCCGCCGGCGCGTGCGGGCATACCTGGAGTCGCTCGAGCCTGCCTTCGCGCTGAGATCGTTCGGGGTCCGCGACAACCCACGCCTCAGCGACCCGGGAGACGGCGGGTCGGGGCCCCGGGGATCGGCGGTGATCCGCTTCCCCTCCGAGGGAGTGAAAGGAAAAGGCCAATGACCCGACATCTCGTCGCCACGCTCGCGCTGCTTGCGCTGGCGCCGGCCGCTGCGACGGCTGCACAGCGCGACCTCAACAAGAGCTGGAGCGTTCCGGTCGTCGCGGGCAAGCACATCGTCGTCGACGGCGGCAACGCCAACGTCACCGTGCGCGCTGGGGATGTCGTGCAGGCGGTCGTCACCGCCGAGCTCCACATCTCCGGCGTCTCGGAGGAGACCGCCGACGCCTGGCTGAGCGACAACACACCCAAGATCGACGATGCGGAGGACCGCGTTCGAATCACGGTAGTACCGTTCCACAAGGGGCTCCTCTCGCTCGCCCACCTGACCGCGCACGCGGACCTGTCGCTGGTGGCGCCAATCTCGGTTGTCCCGGACATCACGACCAGGAACGGCGACATCAACCTCCGCGGCGACTTCCCGTCGGCGGACCCACTGCGGCTCCGCACCGCTGACGGCAAGATCGAGATGACCGGAGCAGCGACCTCCGTCGACGTCCGCAGCACCGGCGGCGACGCGCGAGTCGAGGTCGTTCGCCCCCTGGAGCGATTGTTCGCCCGCACCGCCAACGGCAACGTCACGCTCACCGGCGGCGCCCGCGACATCCACGTCGACACGGCGTCCGGCGACGTCTGGCTCAACAACCTGTCGGGCGACGCAGAGGTCACCACCTCCTCGGGCAAGATCACGCTCCACTGGGATCGATTGGACAGCCCCCACACCGTCCGGATCCGGGCGACCAAGGGAGTCATTCGCCTGGTCATCCCAGACGACGTCAAGCCGCGGGGTGAGCTGCGAACCACCACCGGAAGCATCCGCTGCGACCTGCCGGCCAAGATCGCCGAGGACGGGCGGGTGGTGACGCTGGACGGTGACGGGCCCCGCCTGGACGTCGAGTCGGCCACCGGAGAGATCATCCTCAGCCATCACGACGAGGGGTGGGAGACGTCCCCGGCACCGGTGAGCCAGTAGGCCGAGTGGAAGTGAGCAGGTGAGAAGGTAAGAAGGTGAGGAAGTCCCACCCGCCCACCTCGGAGGGAAGTGATTAGGTTGCCCCGCCGGCCCGGCGACGGAGTGATGGAGTGACCGGGCTCCCACTGACTCGGAGAAAGGGCGACGCCAGGCCCACTGCAGAGCGTAGCTTCCTTCTCATGCCTAGCGATTCGCGCAGCGAGTCGCTCGTGAACTTTTTGGCGCCTCCTGCGTTTCTCACTGCGAGGAGCCCGTCGAGCGGCTTCGCCGGGAGGATTCGATGATACGACGCACTCTCATTCTCGCCGCAGCCTTGGTGGCTGTCGCCGGTACTGCGACAGCCGGGGCCGAGACCCGCGATCTCGAGACCACGCACAGCGCCCAGGGGATCTCCCGCGTTTCGATCGAGGTCGCCGTCGGGGACGTGACCGTCCAACCGTCAGATGACGGTGACATTCACGCCCACGTCCACCTCACTCCCCGCCGCGGCGGCTTCCTGTCGTCGCTGAAGAGTGGCGAGCGCCAGGTGCGTGAGGCCCAGCTCGAAGCCACCGTGGACGGCTCTCAGCTCCACCTCACGATCGACGCACCGGGCAGCGACCATCGGTTCGAGGCGACCTGGCGGGTCGAGATGCCGGTCGATCTCGCGCTCGAGGTTAACGTCGGGGTCGGCGATATCAAGCTCCACCAGCTCGCCGGGGGCTGCGACCTCAACAGCGGCGTCGGTGATGTGACGACCGTTCTGGCGGGAGGCGGTCTCTCCGCCCAGACGGGTGTCGGAGACGTGACCGTCGAGGCACCCGAAGCGGCGGTCGGCAAGGTCAGCTGCTCCAGCGGCGTCGGCGACGTCCGCCTGCGTGCCGGAGACACGCGCCTCAACGGCGAGGGCATGGTCTCGAAGGAGCTGAGCTGGAAGGGCCCGGGCTCGGCCACGTTCAAGATCGAGGCCGGCGTCGGCGACATCATGATCACGTTGACGTCGAAGTAGCAATCCGCGGAGCGAATTGCTCCGGTACTATGGTCCCGTGAAGCTCTCAGTTGTAATGCCGGTCTACAACGAGCGATTCCTGATCACCGAGATCGTCAAGAAGGTGCTCGCCTTCAGCGATCCGCGGATCTCGGAGCTGGAGCTCGTCATCGTCGACGACGGCTCGAGCGATGGCACCCGGGAGGTTCTGAAGGAACTTCAAGACGAGCTCCCACAGATCCGGCTTCTCCTGCAGCCGGAAAACCGCGGCAAGGGCGCGGCGGTGAGGGCCGGCATCGACGTGGTTACCGGGGATCTGACGGTGATCCAGGACGCGGACCTCGAGTACAACCCCGAGGACTGGGGCCGCATGCTGACTCCGTTTTTCGAGGCCGGCGCGGATGCCGTCTACGGCTCCCGCTTCCTGCCGGCCGGCTACCGCCGGGTCCTCTACTTCCGCCACACCATCGGCAACCGCCTCCTGACCCTGGTCTCCAACCTGGCCACGGACCTCAACCTCACCGACATGGAGACCTGTTACAAGATGGTCCGGACCGAGCTGCTGAGGTCGATTCCGATCAGATCTAGCGACTTCTCAATGGAGCCCGAGATCACGGCCAAGCTTGCGAAACGTGGCGCCAGGATCTACGAGGTGCCGATCCGCTACGCCGGCCGCACCTACCAGGAAGGCAAGAAGATCCGGTTCCGGCATGCGGTCACCGCCATGCTCGCGATCCTCAAGTGGCGGCTGATCGACGACCTGTACAGCGGCGAGGACGAGCGCGGAGCGGAGATTCTGGCCAGCCTCAGCCAGGTCCCGGCCTTCAACCGCTGGATGGGCGACTTCATCCGTCCCTGGGTCGGCAATCGTGTGTTGGAGATCGGCGCCGGCATCGGCAACCTCACGATGCAGCTGATGCCGCGGTCGCGTTACCTCGCCACGGATGTCAACCCACACTACCTGTCGTACCTTACCAACCTCACCTACGGCAGGCCCTACCTCGAGACCTGTCGGGTCGACCTCACAGAGCCGCAGGACTTCGAGCCCCTCGCCGACAGCTTTGACACGGTCATCTGCCTCAACGTTCTCGAGCATGTGGCCCAGGAGGCCACTGCGATCGCCAACCTGAGGAGCGCCCTTCGCCCCGGTGGCCAGGCGATCGTCCTCGTCCCGCAGGGCCAGTCAAGGTACAGCTCCCTGGATCGAGTGCTGGGCCACGTCAAGCGCTACGCCGCCGACGAGCTGCGGACGGCGCTGGCCGAGGGTGGGCTCGAGGTTGTCGCCCTCAGGCAGTTCAACCGAACCAGTGTGCCCGGCTGGCTGCTCAACGGCAAGCTCCTGCGACGCAAGCGGTTTTCTAGGCTGCAGCTGAAGCTCTTCAACATCCTGATGCCGGTCGTGCGCCGCACCGATCGCCTGCTCCCGTGGCGAGGTCTCAGCCTGGTCGCGATAGCCCGCAGGTGATTGACAGCGGCATCGCGGCCAACCTAATCTCGGGCCGATCATCAAGCTGGAGGATGCCGCATGGAGCCGAAGACGCTGAGCCTGCCCGAAAACGCCTACCGCAAGCTGTCCGATGGAGAGGTTTACCACCCGATCGTGCCTGCGGACGCACCGCTGCCCGAGGCAACTCCCTACTCGGTGTCCCTCGGCCTGGTGTTCGCGGTGCTGTTCTCGGCCGCCGCCGCCTACCTCGGCCTCAAGATCGGCCAGGTGTTCGAAGCGGCAATCCCGATCGCGATCCTCGCGGTCGGGCTTTCGGCCTCTCTCGGGCGCAAGAACACTCTGTCCGAGAACGTGATCATCCAGTCGATCGGGGCCGCCTCCGGCGTCATCGTCGCCGGCGCCATCTTCACGCTGCCCGGCCTCTACATCCTCGGTCTCAACGCGTCGTTTATCCAGGTGTTTCTGTCGTCGCTGCTCGGCGGCTTCCTCGGCATTCTGTTCCTGATCCCGTTCCGGCGCTACTTCGTCAAGGACATGCACGGGGAGTTCCCCTTCCCGGAGGCGACCGCGACCACCGAGATCCTGGTCGCCGGCGAAGCGGGCGGCGAACAGGCACGGATTCTGCTGGGCGGTGCCCTCGTCGGGGGCCTCTATGACTTCCTGGTGTCGGGCATCGGCGCCTGGAAGGAGGTCGTGTCCACGACCGTCTTCGGCTGGGGACAACGCCTCGCCAACTCGGTCAAGCTCGAGTTCCGGCTCAACATCGGCGCCGCCGTGACCGGCCTGGGCTACATCATCGGCCTGCGGTATGCGGCTATCATCTGCGCCGGATCGTTCCTGGCCTGGTGGGTCCTGATTCCTCTCGTCTACTTCATCGGCGCGCACGTGCCGGAGCCGTTCCTGACCAACAGCGGCCTCACGATCGCCCAGATGACGCCGACCCAGATCTTCTCCGACTACGTCCGTCACGTCGGCATCGGCGGCATCGCGGCCGCCGGCATCATCGGCGTCGTGAAGTCATGGCGGATCATCGTCGGCGCCTTCAAGCTCGCCCTCCAAGAGTTCACCGGCGGCATGCTCGCGAGCCAGGCGGATGTGGAGCGGACGCAGCTGGACGTGGGCATGAAGTGGGTCATGACCATGATCCTCGCCACCATCGCCACCATCTTCGTGTTCTTCCACTGGGGCGTGACGCACAACGTTCTCCACGCCGTCGCCGGGCTCGCGGTGGTCCTCGTGATCGCCTTCCTTTTCACCACCGTCGCGGCGCGAGCGATCGCCATCGTCGGCGTCAACCCGGTATCGGGGATGACGCTGATGACCCTCATCATCTCGTCGGTGGTCCTGGTCGAGGTCGGCGTCACCGGTCGCACCGGAATCCTCGCCGCACTCATCATCGGCGGCGTCGTCTGCACCGCCCTGTCGATGGCCGGCGGCTTCATCACCGACCTCAAGATCGGCTACTGGCTCGGCACCACGCCGCGCACCCAGGAACGGTGGAAGTTCCTCGGTACGATCGCCGCCGCCGCCTCGGTCGGGTTCGTGATCCTGATCCTCAACCAGACCTACGGCTTCGGCGTCCCCACCGCGGCCAATCCCAACGCGCTCGCCGCCCCGCAGGCGTCCGCAATGGCGGCGGTCATCGAGCCGCTGATGACGGGCCAGGCGGCACCCTGGCTGGCGTACCTCGCCGGTATAATGCTCGCTTTCATTCTCGAGATGGTCGGTGTACCGCCACTCGCGTTCGCCCTCGGCATGTACCTGCCGATCGAGCTCAACACCCCACTTCTGGCGGGGGGCCTGGTTGCGTACTTCGTGTCCACGCGGTCCAAGGACGAGGCGGTCAACACCAGGCGCAAGGAGCGAGGAACCCTGATCGCCTCAGGCTTCATCGCCGGTGGCGCGATCATGGGCGTGGTGGCGGCGTTCATCAACTACTTCGGTCAGAAGACGGGCGGGCACGACTGGACGCTCTCCTCCGCGGTGCACCTCCAGCACTGGTCCGAGTCATCCGGCGGCGAGATTCTCGGCTTCGTCATGTTCGCGGTCCTCTGCACGTACATGGCGTGGGACACGCTCAGGGAGAGGTAGCTCATCGCCGGCGCGAGCCCGGCCGGCCCGCTGCAGTATGAACGACGCTCCCTCCGCGGTCACAAGGCTGATCGACATGGGAGTGCCGTCGCATCTGGTCGGGGCCACCGTGATCGCGATCCTCGCACAGCGTCTCGTGCGGCGGCTGTGTCCCGAGTGCAGCTCGGAGGTCGAGCCGTCACATGAGGAGCAGCTGATGTTCGCACCGTGGCTCGAGCAGAAGGTGCCGTTCCGCGATGGGGAGGGCTGCCGGCACTGCCTCGGCCGGGGGTATCGAGGTCGGGTCGGCGTCTGCGAGGTCCTCCTCGTCAACCGCAGGCTGCAGGCCGAGATCTCGAAGGGTAGCGACGACAGGATCATCGCCTCCGTTGCGGAGGAGGAAGGCTACCGCCCCATGTGGTGGGACGGCCTCGCCAAGGCCGGCGACGGCGTCACCAGCCTCCGCGGCTGGCGCGGCAGCAGCCGGCGGCAGTGAACCGGCGGCGACGGCACAGTCGGCCGCCGACCTGATCCTCGTCCGCGCGGCTGTCGAGAAGTACCGCCAAGATCACGGTAGCTTCCCGCCCGACCTGGCGGCGATCGCTAAGGAGATCCCTCCCGGGTTGACACAGCAGGTCCGCAACGGCTCGATGAGCTACGAACGGGATCAGGCCGGTCACTATCGCCTGCACGCCAGAGCACAGGGGAGCCTACCTCTGACCCTCGACTCCAACGCCATCGTGATCACGAGCGGGGAGACACCGTGAGACGGCACGACGGACCCGTCTCCGGCTTTACCCTACTCGAGCTGCTGGTGGTGATCGCCATCATCGGCATCATCAGTGCTCTGGCCACCCCCGCCCACCGGCAC
>CAZKGM010000021.1:11842-24604 GCA_964552395.1 uncultured Thermoanaerobaculia bacterium
GGTGATCGCCATCATCGGCATCATCAGTGCTCTGGCCACCCCCGCCCACCGGCACGCGATGTTCAAGGTTGAACGCGGCCGCATGCTGCACACGCTGCAGATGATCTCCGAGGACGAGCTCCTCTACCAGCGTGATCACGGCACCTACTACCCTGCCTGGACCAGCTTCGGCGGCTTCACCTTCGTGCTCCAGATCTACCGCCAGAGCAACCCCATTCCGCTCGTGGGATAGGATGTCACGCTGCCGTCGGGGCACAGGTAGGGTTCTCAGTTCCTGCGCTTCGAGCCCTACTACCCGGAGCCGATCCTGTACGCCTACGCCAGCTCCTCCCACGGCAACGACCTCGACCACGACACCTTCCCCGACATCTGGATCAAGGTCGGATCGGGGCAAGCCCAGGCGTACTACGACGACTCCGACAAAACCGTGAACACCATCACGTGGTAAGCCGCCTCTGTAGGGACTCTAGAAGCTCGGTGGTGTCCGAGAACGAACGGTAGACCAGCCGCGTCCGACCGTCGGGCGCGGTCAGCTGCCACGGGCGCCACCACCACAGCTCGGCGCCGCTCTTGACAGCCATGGCGACCTCGGACAGCGTTCCCGCGCCACCGCCAAGAGCAACGCAGAGCGACCCCGACAGCACGTTGACTGCGTTCCGCGCCATTCCGAGACCGGTGAATATTGGCACCTTGACCCACGGGTTCGGGTAACCGGGCTCCCGGCGCGAGCATGGCAGAATGCCGACCGTCAGGCCGCCGGCTTCCACCGCACCCCGGCACGCCGCCGCCATGACGCCCGAACCGCCCCCCGTCAGGACAACCCACCCCGCGCGGCCGGCCACCCGGCCGACGGCGGCCGCCGTCTCCTGTTCCTCATCCGATGCCTCACCCGGGCCGAGGACCGCCAGGATTGGCAGGCTGCCCGGAACGGTGTCTGCCATGGCTTGCCTCCTCCCGCCGACGATAAAGCCCGGGCGCGAGGCCCGGGCTTTCAGTCTCGTTACGTTGGAACCGGGCTACTCGAGCACCACCATCGTAACGCGGCGGTTCTTGGCCCGGCCTGCCTTGGTCGAGTTGTCCGCAATCGGCTTGTACTCGCCGTAGGAGATCACGTTCATCCGGTGAAGCGCGAAGCCGGCCTCGGAGTTGAGGTACCGCATCGCCTGCTCGGCCCTTTTGTACCCAAGCTTCAGGTTGTACTTTTCGGAGCCGATGTTGTCGGTGTGGCCCTGGATTTCGATGTAGACGTTCTTGTTCTCGGTCTTGATCTTGTTCGCGAACTCGTCGAGGGCGGCCTTGGCTTCGTCCGACAGGCCGAACTTGTTGAAGCCGAAGTGAACCTGATCATCGGTCAAGGTCACCTCGTAGAGGAACTTGCCCTTCGCCAGCTTGCCGGCCTCCTCGGCGCGGGTGAGCGCGTCACGAGCGGTGTCCGACAGCTTGCTGATCTGGCCCGCCAGCTCTTCGTCCTTCTGTTGCAGCTTGCCGATCTCAGCCTGATTCGACTCGACGGAGGTCTGCACCTCGCCGAGCTTCGCCTCAGTCATCTTCTGGCTGGTCTGAACTTGCTCCTGCACGTACTCCTTAGTGGCACAGCCGCTGAGCCCGAAGCCCGCGGCCGCCAGCACGACCAGCGACACCGTCAAACTCTTCCGCATTCTTCACCTCCTCGTGTTCGTTCCTCAAATAGACCAACGATGGCCCCGGGGGCACCGCAGACCGACTATAACATACCTACATCCCGCCAGCTGAGCCCTTTCCCGGATCATCCCCTCACAATCTGTCGCCACTACTCCCGAGACGCTGATGTTCTCACCATTGCAGACACTCTGGCGTGTCCGGGTCGACCTCGGCCGCACACTCCACGACCCCTCCGTTCAACCGTACGACAACCGGCGTCTTCATGAACCAGTCACAGCCTGAGGGCAGCTCGGCCTGGCCGCACTCGGTGCATGGCATCGGCAGTACCCCGGTGGTGGGAAAGCCGGCGCGCTCAGGGACGGCGACAACCGTCGTCGGAAACGGCAGCGGCCCGCTGAAGTGCTCCTCCAGAAGCAGGTGGCAGTGCTCGCAGTCCTTGCGGTAAAACACCAGGTAGCGCTCTCCCTGCTCGATGTCGGCGGGCAGGCCACGCACCCAGCGGGCGATTTCGAGATCGCTCCAGCGCCGTCCCAACCACGACTTGTAGTCAGGAAGGTAGTAGGGGGGCGGCGCGGCGTCGGCCTCCGAGGCGGCGCTCGGCGTCGGCGTTTCCGTCCTGGCGGCTGCAGTCGAGCGCGCGGCGGTCCGGCCGTTGGCGGCCGACAGCCCGAAGGCAATCGCGAAGCTCGCCAACGTCCACACCAGGACACTCGCGACACCCGCCGTCGCCACCGTGCGAGAGACCCGCAGCCGCACCGAGCGCCGTCCAAGCGTGAGGACACCGAGCAGCAGCAGGCCGTCGATCGCCATGGTAACCGCGGGGTGCACGGTGACCGTGCCGAAGCAGCCGCAGCTGGAGGCGCCGTTGACGAGCTCACCGACAAGGGTCAGCATGAAAACCGACAGCAGGGCTGCCCCGGCGATCCGGGCGAGGGTCGGGAGGAGCCAGATCACGCCGACGACCACGAGCTCCACCGCCACCATGAAGTGAAGCACGAAGCCGAGGTCGAAACCGATGGCGCCACTCAGCCGGATCACCACGCCCGGGAGCGTCGATGGGCTTCCGTCGAGCAGCTTGAAAAGCGCTCCGGCGAGGATCCACAGTGGTACGGCGACGCGAGTTACCAGCTCGGCCGCAATTGCCCAGGTTCTCCCCTCCGCCTGATTCGTCACCGCTGTCTCCTCTCCGTCCCCGTGCCCGCCACAGCCGTCGGTCCCGGCCTACTCCCGGCCCAGCCTGCGCCAGACCGCGGCCTGGACCTCGTCGGCGCGCGCGGTCGTCTCGTCGACCGCACGATCGGCTCGCTCCAGGAGCGCCGCCGCCTCATCGTCGTCCATCCCCTGCAGGTTGATGCGAACGTTCATCGCCGCACCGACCCCCGCAGCCCGGGCCATGGCCGCGCCGACACCGGCATCGGAAACCGATGCCGCCATCCCGATCTCGGCCACCCTGCCGCAGAGCTCGGCGAGCCTCGGGCACGCTTCCGCGACACCGAGGGGAACACGCGCTGCCTCCAGCGTCGCCTGGCGAACCGCGTCATCCTTCTCCGCACCGGTCACCCGGTTGGCCGCCATCAGGCTCTGGAACGCCCAGGTATCCGCGTCGATCGAGTCCAGCAGCTGCTGCTTGAGCTGCTGTCCTTCGACCGCGATCTCCTCGAGCTCGTCACGGACGTCGGCGAACTTGCCCTTGGGGTGTGCGAGGTTTGCCACCATGGCGGCAAGCCCCGCGGACAGAGCGCCGACCAGCGCGGCCACCGAGCCGCCGCCGGGAGCGGCCGAGTCGCGCGAGGTTTCATCGGTGAACTCCTGCAGCGTCATCGAGGCCAACGGCCGCTTCGGCGCCAGGATGTACTCGATCACCTTCTCCTTCGGGTCGAAGGGGGCGACCTCCCCGAGCCCGAGGCTGCGGACCGCGGAGTGCACGACATCGGCTTCCGGAACTCCACACGAACGTCCCATGCCCTTCAGGTAGTGGACCCCGGCGTCGAGGATCGCCTGGCGAGGGATCAGCCCCACGAGCTCCGAGCCGGTCGCCCGCATGCCGCGAGCGCGGGCCCGCTCCTCGCAGGCGTCGAATGCCCGATGGACCGGCGTCTGGTCCAGGTCGACCAGGTTCATGGACACCTGCGCACAGCCGTACTCGGGGATGTACCAGCCAATGGCGCGAACGCCCTGCAACAGCCCGGAGTCATCGGTCGACTCGCCCTCCGGGCCGGGCTTGCTGCGGCCCTTCTCACGCACGTCGAAGGCGACCCGGTTGGCCCACCGCTTGTCGGTGACGTTGAGGTCGACGTTGTAGGCGACCAGGAACTTGCGGGCGCCGATGACCATCGCGCCGAACTGCGGCGTCAGCCTGGCCGGACCGTAGTCGGGGGCGAACGACGGATCCTCGAGCTTCTCGGCCAGCGCCTCGTACTCACCCTGGCGGATGTCGGCCAGCGAGCGCCGCTCCGGCCGGGTGGCGGCGAACTCGTAGAGGTAAACCGGGAGCCCCAGCTCCTCGCCGACCCGCTTGCCGAGGCGGTGGGCCAGCTCGACACATTCGTCCATGCTGACCCCGGCCACCGGTACGAAGGGGCAGACGTCCACCGCCCCCATACGCGGATGGGCACCCTGATGGGAGCGCATGTCGATGAGGGACGCGGCCTTCTTGACCAGCTCGAAGGCGCCGTCCACCACCGCATCGGGTGCGCCCACGAAGGTGATCACCGTGCGGTTCGTCTCCTCGCCGGGATCGACGTCCAGCAGCCGAACCCCGGACACCGACGCCGCGGCCTCGGCGACCGCCTCGTAAACGTCTCGTCTCCGACCCTCGGAGATGTTCGGAACGCATTCCACCAGCCTCATCGACACCTCCTACCGCGAGGTTGGATGTTATCCCGCCCATCCGGGCGTGTCCACGGCAGAGAGTGAGCCCAGGCTCTTCGTCGTCGCTGCCGGGAGCCAGCCACGCATCCCGCCACTAGCCGCTTCCACTCAAGCGCTCAGGACTCGACAGCGACGCTCACGGCCGGACCGCTCCGACCGCCAGCAGGTCGGCCCGCACCATCATCTCGACCAGCTCGTCGAAGCCGACGGCCGGCTTCCAGGCAAGCTCGCGCTCCGCCTTGGTCGCGTCCGCAAGCAGCGAGTCGACCTCCGCCGGACGGTAGTACTTCGGATCCACCACCACCCGGACCGCCCCGGTTGACCGCTCGCGGCCGACCTCGGCCTCCCCCTCCCCTTCCCACACGAGCTCCATGGCCGCAGCGGCGAAGGCCCGTTCCGCGAACTCCCGTACGGAGTGCGCCTCGCCGGTCCCGATCACGTAGTCGCCCGTACCAGGGACCTGCAACATCTGCCACATGGCCAGCACGTAATCGCCCGCAAAGCCCCAGTCGCGACGCGCGTTGAGGTTGCCCAGGGCGACCGTCTCCCGCCGCCCGGCGACGATCTCAGCGGCCGCGCGGGTGATCTTGCGGGTCACGAAATTCTCGCCCCGCCGCGGTGACTCGTGGTTGAAGAGGATGCCGTTGGCAGCGAACAGATCGTACGCCTCGCGGTAGTTCACGGCGGCCCAGAAGGCATACATCTTGGCCACCGCGTACGGGGAGCGCGGGTGGAACGGCGTGCCTTCGTTCTGCGGGCTTTCGGCGGCGAGACCGAACAGCTCCGACGATGACGCCTGGTAGAAGCGAGCCTCGGGCACGATCTGGCGCACCGCTTCGAGCATCCTGACAACCCCGAGGCCCGAGATCTCGCCGGTGTAGGTCGGCATCTTGAACGAGATGCCGACGTGGGACTGCGCCGCCAGGTTGTACACCTCGTCGGGACGCACCGCCAGCAGCACCGTCCGCAGCGACTCGGTATCGCCCAAGTCGCCGTAGTGGAGGTGAAAGCGCGGTCGCAGCTCCGGGTTGTCCCTGAGATGGTCGATCCGTTCGCGGTTGAATGTGGAGGCGCGACGGACCAGCCCGTGGACCTGGTAGCCCTTGTCGAGCAAAAGCTCGGCGAGGTACGCCCCATCCTGCCCCGTAACGCCGGTAATGAGTGCCTTCTTCATAGCTGGGGATTGTACCGTGCCTCACCCGGCAGGCGGCCGAGCGCCCGGGCGCTTCCCCTCTCTTAGCCAAAGGAACTGGTGGGCTTGTCTTGTCTTTTCGAGGAGCGTTGCTACCTCTCGACGCGGTAGTTTGGCGCTTCCTTGGTGATCACGACATCGTGAGCGTGGCTCTCCTTGAGACCGGCGCCGGTGACCCGGATGAAGCGGGCCTTGCTGTGAAGATCGGCGACGCTGGCGCACCCCGACAGCCCCATCCCCGCACGCAGCCCCCCCACCAGCTGCGTCAGCTGGTTGGACAGCGGTCCCTTGTACGGCACCATCCCCTCGATACCTTCCGGCACCAGCTTGGCGAGCTCCGCATCGTCCTGGAAGTAGCGGTCGCGCGCGCTCTCGACCGTCTTCATCGCCCCCAGCGAGCCCATCCCGCGGTACGCCTTGAAGGTTCTGCCCTGGTAGAGGATTTGCTCGCCCGGTGACTCCTCGACGCCCGCGAACAGCGAGCCGATCATGACCGCGTCGGCGCCGGCCGCCAGCGCCTTGGTGATGTCGCCGGAGTAGCGGACGCCGCCGTCGGCGATGATCGGCACCCCGAGCTCGTGCGCTACCCGTGCGCACTCCTGAATCGCCGTCACCTGAGGCATGCCGGCGCCGGTGACGACCCGCGTCGTGCAGATCGAGCCCGGACCGATGCCGACCTTCACGCAGTCGACGCCCAGGTCGATGAGATCGCGGGCCCCGTCTCCGGTAGCCACGTTGCCGACGATCAGCGGCACATCGGGGAAGCTCGCCTTCACCAGCTCCACGGCTTCCATCACGCCTCGCGAGTGGGCGTGCGAGCTGTCGAGGCAAAGCAGGTCGACGTTGCGCTCGACCATGGCGGCGCAGCGCTCCGCGATGTCGCCGGCGACTCCGAGCGCCGCCGCCACCCGCAGCCTCCCGAACTCGTCCTTGCAGGCACTCGGGTAGTCCTGGGCCTTCTTGATGTCCTTGACCGTGATCAGGCCCCGCAGGGCGCCCTCCGCGTCGACCACCAGCAGCTTCTCGATGCGGTGTTGGTGGAGCAGCGCCTTGGCCTCGTCCAGCGTCGTCCCAACGGACGCCGTTACCAGCTCGCGCTTGGTCATGAAGTCAGAGATCGGCCTCTCGAACTCAGTGCAGAAACGGAGGTCGCGGTTGGTGAGGATTCCCTTGAGCTGACCCTGCGTGTCGACCACCGGCAGCCCGGAGATCCGGTACCTGGCCATGACGTCGAGCGCCTCCTGCACCAGCTGCTCGGGGTGAATCGTCACCGGGTCGACGATCATCCCGGACTCGGAGCGCTTGACCTTGTCGATCTCCGACGCCTGGCGCTCGATGCTCATGCTCTTGTGGACAACGCCGATGCCACCGTGCTGCGCCATCGCGATCGCCATCGTGCCTTCGGTCACGGTGTCCATTGCCGCCGAGACGATCGGTAGCTGCACCACCATGCCGCCCCGCGTCAGGCGCGTCCGCACGTCCACCTGGTTGGGATGGACCTCCGATCTCGAAGGCACCAGCAGTACGTCGTCGAAGGTCAGTCCGATCGGAACTTGGTCGCTCATGGCTCTAGCTCCCCGCTCGCGCCACCGCACCATGGCAGTGCTTGTACTTCTTCCCCGACCCGCATGGACACGGGTCGTTGCGGCCCACCTTGGGCTGCGTCCGCCGCACCGTGACCGGCCTCGCTGGCCCACCGACCGGCGTGTTCGCTGCCTGCTCCTGCTCCGCATGGGACGCCGCCAGCGCCGCCGCCTCGGGGTGAGAAAGCGTGGTCGCCTGGGGCCGCCGCCGGTGGAGCGGCATCTCGGGCGCCGGTTCCGCGTGGAACAGGAACGTCACCACCTGATCCTCGATCCGCTCCAGCATCGCCTCGAAGAGCTCGTAGGACTCGCGCTTGTACTCGACGAGCGGATCGCGCTGGCCGTACGCGCGCAGCCCGATCCCTTCCCGCAGGTGGTCGAGGCCGAGAAGGTGGTCCTTCCACTGGCGGTCCACGGTGTCCAGGAGGATGAACTTCTCGAGGCTGGCAAACTGCTCTTCACCGAAGCTCCTCGCCCGGCTATCGTAACGCTCCCGCGCGCTCTCGATGAGCTTGTCCTCGAGCTCGAGACGGTTGATCGTGTCCCAGTCGATGCCGAGAGTGGCAATCGACAGCCCAAAGTAGCGGACGTACTCCGTCTCGAGGCTCGAGCGGTTCCAGTCTTCCGGATCGGCCTCCTCGGGACAGAACTGATCCATCAACTGCTCGACGATCTCGGTCACGACGCGGTGGATGTAATCCCGCCCATCCAGGCCCTCGAGGATCCGCTTGCGCTGGCGGTAGATCGCCTCGCGCTGTTTGTTCATGACGTCGTCGTACTCGAGCAGGTGCTTGCGCATCTCGAAGTTGCGGCCTTCCACCTGCTTCTGCGCCCGCGCGATGGACTTGGAGACCATCTTCGACTCGATCGGGATGTCCTCCTCCATGCCGAGGCGATCCATCATCTTGCGCACCCAGTCGGAGGCGAAGATGCGCATCAGGTCGTCCTCGAGCGAAAGGAAGAAGCGCGACAAGCCCGGGTCTCCCTGCCGCCCCGAACGACCGCGGAGCTGGTTGTCGATGCGCCGGGCCTCGTGGCGCTCGGTGCCGATGATGGCCAGGCCGCCGGCCTCGAGAACCCGCTGCTTCTCCTCGGCGCACACCGTCTCGTACTTCCTCACCGCTGTCTGGTATGCGTCGGGGTCCTTGCCGGGATCCGCCTCCATCCGAGCGAGGCCCTCGGGGTTGCCACCGAGCACGATGTCGGTGCCGCGTCCCGCCATGTTGGTCGCGATCGTGACCGCTGCCAGACGACCCGCCTGGGCGACGATCTCGGCCTCTCGCTCGTGGTACTTCGCGTTCAGAACCACGTGCTTGATCTTCTTCCGCTTGAGGAGCTTCGCCAGGTGCTCGGACTTCTCGATCGAAACCGTGCCCACCAGCACGGGCTGGCCGCGCTTGTTGCAGTCCTCGATCTCTTCGATGACGGCTCGGAACTTCTCGGTCTCCGTCTTGTACACCATGTCGGCGTTGTCGGCGCGGACCATCGGCCGGTTGGTCGGGATCACCACCACGGCGAGGCCATATATCTTCTCGAACTCCTCGGACTCGGTCTCGGCTGTGCCGGTCATCCCAGCCGCTTTCTCGTACATCCTGAAGTAGTTTTGGAGGGTGATCGTGGCCAGGGTCTGGTTCTCGGACTGGATCTTCACCCGCTCCTTGGCCTCCACCGCCTGGTGCAGGCCGTCGGACCACCGCCTCCCCGGCATCAGGCGACCGGTGAACTCATCGACGATGATGACCTCGCCGTCCTTGACGATGTAGTGATGGTCCAGCTGGAACAGCGCGTGAGCCCGCAGCGCCTGGTTGACCGCGTGCAGGGTGTCGATGTTGGTGGGATCGTAGAGGTTGTCGACGGCGAGCAGCTTCTCGGCCTTGGCCACGCCCTGCTCTGTGAGCGCCGCCGTCTGTGCCTTCTCGTCAACCAGAAAGTCGCCCGTGGCCTCCTTGTTCCCGTGCTTGTCCTCGATCTCCTCACCCTTGACCAGCTTCGGGATGATCGCGTCGACGTTGTAGTAGAGGTCGACGGAGATCTCCGAGGGACCGGAGATGATCAGCGGCGTCCGGGCCTCGTCGACCAGGATCGAGTCCACCTCGTCGACGATGGCGTAGGTATGGCCGCGCTGGACCATCCTCTCGACATCGAACTTCATGTTGTCGCGGAGGTAGTCGAAGCCGAACTCGTTGTTGGTCCCGTAGGTAATGTCCGCCCCGTAGGCCTCCTTGCGCTCGGCATCGTTCATCTGGTTGCGGATGCAACCGACCGTGAGCCCCAGAAACCGATAGATCCTGCCCATCCAGTCGGCGTCTCGCTGCGCCAGATAATCGTTGACGGTCACGACGTGGACGCCGCGCCCGGGGAGGGCGTTCAGAACGACCGGCAGGGTCGCGACCAGGGTCTTGCCCTCGCCGGTTTTCATCTCCGCGATCTTCCCCTGGTGAAGCACAATGCCGCCGATCAGCTGGACATCGAAATGGCGCATCTTGAGGGTTCGTTTCGAGGCCTCGCGAACGATGGCGAAAACCTCGACGAGCTCCCCTTCCAGAGCCGCTTCGACCACCTTGCGGCACTGGATCGGATCCTCCGGCAGCTCAGCGGTCGCTTCCCTTACCCTGGACCGGATAACCTGGAGCCGCTCCCTGATCGCGTCATCGCTCAGCGCCTCGAGCTCGGGCTCGAGGTCGTTGATGGCAGCCACCAGTGGCTGCATCTTCTTGATGTCCCGCTCGTGCTTGGTCCCGAAGACCATCTCCACGGCTCTTTCGATCACGTTCATTGCAGACCCCTATGGAACAAGGCCGGGGCAGGCCCCGGCTCTCATCAGCTCAGCGCTCTCCCCTGCAGTCAGAAGGCGTTGAGAATGTAGTACAGCGGGTTGACCGCCCTGCCATCGACGTGCACCTCATAGTGAAGGTGGGGGCCGGTGGATCTGCCGGTGCTCCCGACAGCGCCGATCCGGTCGCCACGACGGACGTCGTCGCCGGGCGAGACCGACATCGAGCTGAGGTGCCCGAAAACCGTCGTGAAGCCGAATCCGTGCGAGATCTTGACGACCTTGCCGAAGCCGCCGTCCCGTCCCACGAAGGTCACGACGCCGTCCGCCGGAGCCGTAACAACGGTGCCCCGCCGGGCCGCGATGTCGAGCCCGCGATGCATCGCCCAGCGGCCGGTGAAGGGGTCCTTCCGCCGCCCGAAGCCGTCGGTGATCACACCCATGACCGGCGTCACCGTGGGTGTGGACGACAAGGCCTTGCCGCGAGCCCCCAGGCTGGACTCGACCAGGTCGAGCCGCTTGCCGATCCACTCCTCCTGGGTCCGGATCTGGTTTGGAGTCTCGGGAACACGGTCGTACGGCCCGCCGCGGCCGGCACGGTCGCCTGACTCCCCACTCTGCTCCAGCGCCTCGCCGGCGCCCTCCATCCCGGCGGCCAGCGCCAGGCGACTGGTTCGCTCCTCGAACTCGTCCAGGCGCTTCTGCACCTGGGCGATCGTCCCTTCGAGATGCTTGTTGACCTCGTGCAGCTGCTGGTTCTCGGTCTTGAGACGCCTCACCTCGGCGCGGCGGTTCACCGCATTGCCCGTGTAGACGATCGCCACCGCTGACAACACGACGGCCGCTACCACGGCGCCGATAGCCAGGAACCCGGCGCGAGTTGAGAAGGAAAACTTCAGGAACTTCGCCTTGCTGTGGGGGACGATGATAACCGTATTGAGTCGACGTGCCATCTCCTCGCGTCCTCCTCCATGAGCACAGATATACAATGCCCGGCTGCAAGGGCACTGCGATTCTGCCATTGCTGCCGCCGTCGTGTCAAACGTCCGCGCCTTCCGAGGTTGCGGATCGGGTCCTCGTGTCGTGGCCCCCACATTTGACAATCGCCCTGCCAGCGCCCAAAATACTCACCTGGTGTCAGTCCCGATACCGAAGGAACGAGGAGGGTTCAATGCGTACGAAGAGCTGGATGTCCCTGGTGCTGATTGCGGTTCTCGCTCTCGGCGTCACCATGATCACGGCATGCCAGAAGGCCGAGCAGCCGGCCCCGGCCGTCGAGCAGCCGGCTCCGGCCGCCGAGCAGCCAAGCCCGGCCGCCGAGGAGCCGGCCGAGCAGACGCCGGCCGAGGAAGGCACGCCTGCTCCAGAGCAGAGCGAAGCGCCACAGGCCCCGACAGAGGGAGCTCAGCAACCCGCCAAGTAGGCTGGTAGTCGTATCAGGCGACGGGCCCCGCGACGACGCGGGGCCCTCTTCGTTGTCTTGACGTGTCGCTCCCTTCGGGCTAGTCTCACCTCCCCCACCTGGGGCCCGGGAGGAGCTATGGATATCCGGACCATCGGCATCGTGGGTGCAGGACAGATGGGCAACGGCATCGCCCATGTC
Organism: uncultured Thermoanaerobaculia bacterium; assembly: GCA_964552395.1. GTDB lineage: Bacteria > Acidobacteriota > Thermoanaerobaculia > Thermoanaerobaculales > Sulfomarinibacteraceae > JAJDNH01. The sequence continues at coordinate 23,506 of CAZKGM010000021.1, forward strand.
GCCGCCCTCTCCGGATTCGACGTCGTCCTCACCGACATCGAGGGCTCGATCCTGGAGCGCTCGCTCGAGACAATGGCCCGCAATATGGATCGCCAGATCAAGAAGGGCCGGCTGGCCGAGGATGACAAGACCGCGGCGCTGTCCCGGGTGAGGACGTCGACGCGCCTCACCGACCACGAGGGGACCGACCTGGTGATCGAGGCCGCCATCGAGCGTTTCGATATCAAGGCCGAGATCTTCCGCCAGCTGGACTCGATCTGCGGCGCGCAGACGATCCTCGCTTCCAACACCTCCTCGATCTCGATCACCAGGCTGGCGGCGGTTACCGGCAGACCCGAGCGCTTCATCGGCATGCACTTCATGAACCCTGTGCCCGTCATGGCCCTGGTGGAAATGATCCGTGGTCTGGCCACATCGGACGAGGTCTACAACTCCGTCCGCAGCGTCGCCGAGAAGATGGGGAAGACTCCGGTCGCGTGCAACGACTACCCCGGCTTCGTCTCCAACCGGGTCCTCATGCCGATGATCAACGAGGCCATCTTCGCCGTCTTCGAAGGGGTCGCCACACCGCAGGCGGTGGACCAGATCATGAAGCTGGGCATGAACCACCCGATGGGTCCGCTCACCCTCGCCGACTTCATCGGCCTGGACACCTGCCTCTACATCATGCGTGTTCTCCATGAGGGCCTGGGCGACCCCAAGTACCGCCCCTGTCCGCTGCTCGTCAAAATGGTGGCAGCCGGCCGCCTCGGCCGCAAGTCGGGCCAGGGCTTCTACGACTACAGCGGAGCCTGATGACCCTCCTCTGCCAAAGCTGCGGCGCCCCGAACTCGGAGGGGCGAGAGCGCTGTATCCGGTGCGGCACCAAGCTCCTGATTGTCTCCGGGGCCTCCGAAGAAGGCCCCGACAACACTGAGGAGATGTTCTTCGAGGCGCAAGAGGAGCTCGAGGAACACCTGCTGGAGCGGATCACGGCCCTTGAGGAGGGCGTCCGGCAGCTGTCGTCGGCGATCGCAGCCACCGCCGAGCGTACGGCTCAGATCGAGCACAACCTCACCGTGACCCACGCCGGGGTGGAGGTGCTGGGGGATCTCCTTGA
>CAZKGM010000021.1:24704-50644 GCA_964552395.1 uncultured Thermoanaerobaculia bacterium
GCCCCCGACAACGACGAGCTGTGGAGCTTCATCGGCGAGGCGGCATTCGAGACCGGCGACCTCGACTCGGCGCGGGTCGCGTTCCGGCGCGTGCTCGAGCTGCGGGGGCCGCACTTCGACACTCTCATCTACCTGGGAACGATCCTCTCCGACCTCGGCGAGTGGGATGAAGCCGAGGCCGTCCTCCAGCAGGCGACGGCCATGGCGCCGGGCTCGTTCCTGCCCCGCTTCACCCTCGGCGCACTGGAAGTGGTACGGGGGCGGCACGAGCGCGCCCAGCGCCACCTGCGCGCGGCGCTCGAGATCGAGGAGCTGCCCCAGGTGTGGCACCTCCTCGGCGTGTGCGACCTGCAGCTGAAGCGACCGGGCCGCGCCATCAAGGCCCTCCGCCGCGCCGTCGAGCTCGCCCCTCACTTCGAGGATGCCCTCTACCAGCTCGGTATCGCCTACATCCGCCGCGGCTGGAGCCGCCTCGCGCTCGAGACGTTCGAGCAGGTCCTGCGCCTCGACCCCCAGCGCCTGCAGTACCAGGAGACGGTGAGGATGGTCAGCCTGAAGCCTCCGCGCGGTCTCGCCGCGGAGGCCGCCACGCGCGTCCACCAGGCCGAGGCCGCCCTCGAGCAGGGCCGGCCCAAGGCGGCGCTCGGGCTCCTCGAGTCGGCCATCGTTCTCGCGCCCGACGAGCCGGGTCTGAGGGCGACTGCAGCCTTGTTGGCGTCTTCTCTCGGCGAGTCGCGGCGCGCGCTCCGCCACGCCCACCTCGTTCTCCGGCGGCCGCCGGCCGACTCCCCTTACGTCACCGCAGCCGTGGTTGCGGTTCTGGAGTCGCTTCGCCATGCCAGCCGCGAGCTCGTCGCCCGCCGCCTCGCCCGCCGTTTTTACCGTGACGGGCCGGACCCGCTGAGCCGGGCGCTAGCCGCCTACGAGCTGGCGCTGGTCGAATCGGAGCTGGGCAGCGACCTCGAGGAGGCGCGTACGCTGGCGCTGGAGGCGCTCGAGATCACCCCCCGCGAGCTCCGCCACTACCCGTTGGCGGCTCTCGGCGAGATCGCGCTGAAGCGCGGCCGGTTTCGCGAGGCGGTGACCTATCTCGAGCAGGCCGCCGACGCGGCGCCGACGCCGACGCTGCTGCGGCAGCTGGCCGTCGCCCGTCTCGCCGCCGGCGACACGGAGGGCGCCGAGGAGGCTCTCGAGGCCGCGGACAGTCAGCCAGGACGCGGCCTCGACGAGGAGCTGCTCGGGCACGTCCACCGGCTCGGTACTCTACTCGGCGGCGCCGGACACACGCACCGGACGACCCGCAACCGCGGCAGTGGAGGGTGACATGCGTTGGACCCGAACCTTCATTCACACCTTGCGCCAGGATCCCGCCGATGCCGAGGTCGTCTCGCATCGGCTGATGGTGCGGGCCGGCCTCATCTCCAAGGTCGCCGCCGGCATCTACAACTACCTACCGCTCGGCCTGCGCACGCTCGCCAAGCTGGAGAGGATCATCCGCGAGGAGATGGAGAATGCGGGCTCCTCGGAGCTCCTGATGCCGGCGGTGACGCCGGCCGAGCTGTGGCACGAATCCGGACGCTGGTCCCAGTACGGCCCGGAGCTTCTGCGCCTGAAGGACCGCCACCAGCGCGACTTCTGCTTCGGTCCCACCCACGAGGAGGTGGTGACCGATATCGTGCGGCGGGAGGTGCGCTCCTACCGCCAGCTGCCGGTGAACCTGTACCAGATCCAGACCAAGTTCAGGGACGAGGTACGGCCCCGCTTCGGGCTCATGCGCGGCCGCGAGTTCGTCATGAAGGACGCCTACTCGTTCCACGCCGACGCCGCCGATCTCGAGATCGCCTACCGCGCGATGGAGACGGCCTACTGCAGGATCTTCGAGCGCTGCGGGCTTTCCTACGTCAAGGTCGAGGCCGACACCGGCAACATCGGCGGCTCGGAGTCGCACGAGTTCATGGTCCTCGCCGACACCGGTGAGGACGCCATCCTGTCGTGCGCCTGCGGCTACGGCGCCAACGCCGAGAAGGCAGAGACCGGGATCCTGCCCGAGGCGCCGCCATGGCCCCGCCAGGCGCCCGAGGCGCCGCAGACCGTGGCCACGCCGGAGCAGAGGAGTGTCGAGGACGTCGCCGCCTTCCTCCAGCTCGAGCCCGCCCACTTCATCAAGACCATGATCTTCGAGACCGACGAGGAGTTCGTCGCGGTTCTCGTACGCGGCGACCGGGAGATCAACGAGGTCAAGCTCAAGAACGTCCTCGGCTGTACCCACCTGCAGCTCGCCTCGGCCGAGAAGATCGAGAGCGTCACCGGAGGCCCGCAGGGGTTCTCGGGACCCGTTGGGCTCGACGGCGCCCGCATCATCGCCGATCCGACCGTGATGGCGCTGGCCGTGGCCGCCACCGGCGCCAACGCACCTGACGCGCACCTCGTCGGCGTCAGGCCGGGTCAGGACTTCGAGCCGGCCATCGTGGCCGACGTCAACCTTGCCACTGCCGGGGACCCCTGCCCCCGCTGCGGCAAGCCGATGATCGAGAAACGCGGTATCGAGGTCGGCCACATCTTCAAGCTCGGCACCAAGTACTCCGAGCCGATGCGCTGTACGTTCCTCGACGCCGACGGCCAGGAACAGTCGTGCATCATGGGCTGCTACGGCCTTGGGGTGGGGCGAACTGCGGCCGCCGCGGTCGAGCAGAACCACGACGACCGCGGCATCATCTGGCCGTTGCCTCTGGCGCCGTTCGAGGTTGTGCTGGTGCTGCTCAACTCGGACCAGGAGGATGTCGTCACCGCCGCCGAAGAGATCTACGAGCGCCTCCGAGCGACCGACATCGACGTGCTGTTCGACGACCGCCTCGAGCGCCCCGGCGTCAAGTTCAACGACATCGACCTGATCGGCTTCCCGATACGGCTGGTGGTTGGCAAGAAGGGTCTCGCCTCTGGGAACGTCGAGCTGTCGCTTCGTCGCGACGGCGAGCGGCACATGGTCCCGCTGGACGGCATTGTCGAGGCGGTCTCCAAGCTCCTCGCCGAGCAGCGCGCGCAGCTGCCATCCTAGCGAGCGTGCTGGCCGCGGGAACGCGGCGCTTCAGTTGGCCTGGGATCCCAGCAACGCTGCGGCCGCATTCTCCGGGTGGGCGGGGACTCTCTTCTCTCTTCTTCCCTCTCTCTTCGCGGGTGGACGGGGGCCTCCGTCACCGGACGGGCGGAGGAACCTCATCACTTAATGACCTCATCACTTTCCCGGCTGGGTGGGTGGGCCTTCCTTACTTTCTCACTTCCTGACCTTTTCACCTCCCCGGTAGCCGTGTTGACATTGTATACGGCTTGTATACAATCTCTGCGATGGCAGTCCAGCAACCCCTCCCCCCTCCCCCACGCCGAACCATGGCGGACGAGGTCTACCGAGCGCTCAAGCGCGACATCATCACCCTCAGGCACCGTCCCGGAGCGGCTCTCACCGAGCAGGAGCTGGCCGCCACGTACGGCTCGAGCCGGGTGCCGGTGCGCGAGGCATGCCGGCGCCTCCAGCAGGAGGGTCTGCTCACTGCGATCCCGTATAAGGGTTACTTTGTGAACCAGATCTCCCTGCGCGAGATCGCCGACTGCTTCGAGTTGCGAACCATGCTCGAGACCCACGCGGTCGAGAGCGCCGTCAAGCGCGCTTCGGCCGCCGAGCTCAGTCGCCTCCGTGAGCTCGCGGCCATCGAGTACACCTACGACGACTGGTCGTCGTATGCCGACTTCTTGGAGCGCAACCAGGGGTTCCACATCCAGCTCGCCGGCCTCGGCGGCAACGAGCGCCTGGTGGCGGTCCTCAACGACCTGCTGGGCTCGATGCAGCGCTTCTTCTTCCTCGGGCTCGACCTCGGGGACTTCGGGTCGGAGATGCGCCACGAGCACGAACGCCTCATCGAGGCGATCAGCTCAGGCTCGGTGAGCGCAGCAGTAGCCTGCGTTCAGGAACAGATAGCATCCTCGCGCCGGCGGATCCAGCGCGCGCTGACCCGCAACGGTATCGATCTCCCGCTACAGTGAGGTGTCACATGGCCGACTTCGTCTACCTCGACAACGCCGCCACGACCTTTCCCAAGCCTCCCGAGGTCATCGAGTACATGACCGAGTTCTATGCCACCAGGGGCGTGAACCCCGGTCGCACCGGCTTCGACCTCGCCCTGGAGGCCGAGCAGGTGGTGCTCGAGACTCGGCAGGCCCTGACCGACTTCTTCGGCGGCACCGACCGCGACCGGCTCGTCTTCTCCCACAACGTCACCGACGCCCTCAATCTCCTGATCTCGAGCGTCCTCGAGCCCGGCGACCACGCCATCATGACCTGCCTGGAGCACAACTCTGTGCTGCGCCCCATGTACTACCACGGCGAGCGAGGTGTGAAGGTGGACCTGGTTCCGTTCGATTCCCGAGGCTACGTCGACCCGAGCGATATCGCCGCTCTCATCAGGCCGGAAACGCGGCTGGTCGTCATGAACCACGGTTCGAATGTGCTCGGTACGGTGCAGCCGGTCACGGAGGTGGGGGCAATCTGCCGCCGCCACGGCGTCCTGTTCGCCATCGACGCGGCTCAGACCGCAGGCCTGGTGGAGATCGACGCCGGCAGCATGAATATTGACGTGGTCTGCTTCACCGGCCACAAGTCGCTTTTCGGACCGACCGGCACCGGCGGCATGTACGTCGGCGAGCATGTCGAGATCTGGCCGTGCCGGTCCGGCGGCACCGGGGTGAAGAGCGCCCTCAAGACACAGGTGCGCGAGTACCCGTGGCGGATGGAGTTCGGAACTCTCAACACCATGGGCATCGCGGGTCTGCTGGCTGGGCAGCGCTGGATCGCCTCCCGCGGCGGCGTGCGGGCCGTCTATGACGAGGAGATGACTCTCGCCAGGCGCCTGGAGGACGGGCTCGCGGCCATCGACAACGTCACCCTCTACTGTGCGGACATGGAGCACGACCACCTTCCGGTGCTCGCATTCAACATCGATGGCCTTCCCGCTGAGCAGGTCGGCATGTTCCTCGACGTCGAGCACGAGGTCATTACGCGGACCGGCCTCCACTGCGCGCCGCTGGTGCACGAGGGCATCGGCACCGCGACCACCGGCGGCACCGTCCGCTTCTCCGTCGGAGCCTTCAACACCGAGCAGGACATCGAGCGCGCGATCGCTGCCGTCACCGACATCGCCGACTACGCCCGCAAGCGCATGCCGCACGCTGCGGCCAACGCCACCTCCTCTGCGGCCCATTGACACCCGACGCCGCGTAACATAGCCTGGAAAGCCCGACAACGACTGGCTTGACAAAGGGCTTGAGGTGAGGCGCCGTGTCGGTTCCGCTGGAACGTCTCGAAGGCAAGTACGAGATCCTTGATCGGCTCAAGGACGGTGGGATGGGGACCATCTACAAGGTTCGCCATCGCCTTCTGGACGAGCTGCGCGTGATCAAGGTGATGCGCCCGCAGGTGGAGCGCACGGAGGAGTTCGAGGCCCGCTTCCAACAGGAAGCAAAGATGGCGATCAAGCTTCGCCACGACAACATCGCCCAGTTCTACGACTTCTCCGTCGATCACGAAGGCAACGCCTTCATCGTCATGGAGTTCATCGACGGTATTAACCTCCAGGAGGTCCTGCGCAGAACCGGACCGCCACCACTGGGGATCACGCTCGAGATTGCCCGCCAGTCGTTGAAGGCTATAGACTATCTGCATCGGAAGGGAATCGTCCACCGCGACATTTCTCCCGATAACCTGATGCTGACCCGTGACGAGGAAGGAAACCCCCTGGTCAAGCTGATCGACCTCGGCGTGGCGAAGGCGCTGGAGGGAGGCGGAGGTCTGACGACGACCGGGATCTTCATCGGCAAGCTCCGATACTGCTCGCCGGAGCAGCTCCGCCAGGAAGAGGGAGCGGAGGTCACCCGGCGCTCCGACCTCTACTCGTTTGCGGCGGTTCTCTACGAGCTGCTCACCGGCCAGCTCCCGATCAAGGGCGACAGCCTGACGTCGATTATCTCGGGACATCTCTTCCACCCTCCGATTCCCTTCGGGCAGAGCGATCCGGGCGGCTGCGTTCCGGAGGAGCTTCGGCGCATCGTCCTCCGCTCGCTGGCCAAGGAGCCCACGGCCCGCCACGAGTCGGCACGAGAAATGGCACGCGATCTGGCGAGCGTCCAGGCCCGGATTCCGTTTGTCGCCGAGGAGCTTGACAGCCTGCTGGTCCCTGACGCCCCCTCCGTAACGGCCGAGATGCCACGGCCCGGGAGCACCCAGGACCGCCTCAACGTCCAGTTTCTTGCCGGCGACACGACACCGCCAACGACCTTGCCTGCGGAACAGGCAACACCTCCCCCCTTTCAGGCGCGCAAGCCGATCCCCGCACCCAGCGAGCGCGCGACGACCGAGGCGCCGTCGCCGCCCGACGCCCAGGAACACGCCCGCCGCCGCCGCGTCGAAGCCCTCCTCTCGGAGGCTCACCGGCTTTCGGAGCAGGGGCACCTTCCGCAAGCCACGTTCCAGCTCAAGGCCATCCTCCAACTCGCCCCCGACCACACCGCCGCCCAGGAGCTGCTGAAGCGGATCGAGAGCCAGCTCGCCGAGCAGTCGGAACGACAGCGGCGAGCGGCCTCGCTGACGGAGGCCACAGCCCTCATCCGCTCGCACTTGGAGACCGGGGAGCTAGCGGCTGCGGAGGCCGCGCTCGAGGCGGCCCGCAAACGCTTCACCGGCGACACTCGCCTGAAGCCTCTCACCGCCGAGCTCGAGCGGGCGAGATCGGCCGAGCGGGTGGACCGGGCCCGCGCGCTTCTCTTCGAGGCGCGAATCCTCAACGAGGTGTACGAGTACGATGACGCCCTCGCCAAGCTCCGGGAAGCGAGCGTGCTCGCTCCCGATGACACCGAGGTGGCGAAGGCGATCGCCGACACCGAGGCGGCACGATCAGAGCACAAGGCACAAGAGGCTCACGAGGCGGCCGTGGCCGAGGCCTCGTCCCGTATCGAGGCCATGCTCGAATCCGGGGAGATCGACGCTGCGGTGGCTGCCATAGACGCTGCGGAGCGCGAGGTGGGTTCCGCACAGCTGTTCGCGGCTCTGCGCGGGCGCGCCGAGACGATTCGTCAGCGAGCGCGCGAGGCCAAGGTAGCCGGGCTGCTCGGCACCGCACGAGCTGCAATCGAGGAGCACCGGTTCGACGACGGTATCGCTGCCCTCGAGGAGGCCCTCAAGTGCAACCCGGGCGACCGCTTGGTCATCGAAATCTTGGAGCAGACCCGCGAGCAGGCCAGGCAACACGAGGCCGAGCGCCAGCGTGCCGAGCACCTTGCTGCCGTGCGCTCCCAGGTCGAGGTACACCTCGAGGCCGGCCGGCACGCCGACGCACGACGGGTCCTGTCGGCGGCGGTTGACGAGCTCGGCGGGCAGGCGTCCTTGACGGAGCTCGAGGAACGTCTCACCGAAGCGGTGAGGCGGCATGAGATCACCCAAAGATGCGAGAGCCTGCTGCGTCGCGCCGGAGAGGGCATCGAGGCCGGCGACCTCGCCAGCGCACTCGACGCCATTGCCGCCGCCCGGACTCTCCCCGTCGAGGGAACGGACCTCGCGGGCAGGATCGCCGGCGTCGAGACCGAGGTCCGCAATGCGGTTGCGCGTCAGCAGCAGACTCGCGAGCTGGCTGCGGCCGTCGGCCGCGTCGAGGGCTGCCTTGCCGAGGAGGACCTGGCGGGCGCGACTCGCGCCTTGCGCTTGGCCCGCAAGCTCTTTCCCGAGGCGCCACAGGTGGCCGAGCTGGCGTCGCGCCTCGGCGCCCTGGAGAAGGAGCAGGCAGAGGCCGCCACTGCGGGTTACACGGCCGCCGTACGAGAGGCGCTGGAGGCAGGCCGCTACGAGCGCGCCATCTCGATCCTGAACGAGGCGCGCACGGCCCAACCCAACGATCCGGAGATCGGCCGCCGGCTGGATGAAGCGCGCCGCCTGCAGGCAGAGGCGACCGTCCGCCGGCACCTCGACGGCGGCGATCTCGACGGCGCCGCGCACGCGCTCAAGCTGGCGCGACGGCTCTACGGCACCAGCGACAGCCTTACCGAGCTCGAGCAGAGGATTGCGGAGCTGAGGAAGGGCGAGGAGGGCTGAGGAGCTGCGACGTGCTCTGAAGCGCGCTTCGCCACCGTCGTCCAGGTGGGTGGGTGTCGTCTCGCGTCTTGCGTGCCCGGGTGGCAGGGGCAACCCGATCACCTAGTCACCTGATCATTTAATCACTTAATCACCGGGTGGGCGGGCGGGGCTCTGCAATGCCGCCGACACGGCGTCGGCGACGCCCGGGGCCGCCTGGACCAGCACTTTCAGATCGGCACCCATGCCATCCGGGTCGAGCAGTCGCTTGATCTCCTGCCGCCTACCGTACGTGTCACTGTCGAGCTCCGCGTCAAGACCGAGGCCGCCGGCCTCGACCAGCTCGGCGAGACCCGCCCGGACCAACAGCTCGGCCAGCGGGAAGAGACCGACCTCGCACCAGCCCACCGCCCCGGCGGCCTCGCGCAGGTCGTCCCAGTTGACATGGGCGGTGATGTCCTGCTCGCCCGGGACGTCGAGCGGATTCCTGCCCAGTCGGTGCTCCCGGTAGCAGGCGAGCGAGCCGCCAAAACGCCCGCGGGAATCGTAAAGACGCGCGGCCGGGTACCCGTAGTCGAGCGTGATGGCCGCGCCGCGCGCTCCGGCCCAACGCATGAGCTGCTCGTGAATGCCGCGCGCGTGGAGGTTGATTTCGGCGATCTGTCCGACCTCGAGACGAACACCGTGCCGGAGCAGGTAGTCTGTCAGCTCAGGCGGCGCAGTGCGCTCCTGCCACTCCAGCGAGCCACCTTCGGCGGTTACCCACAACTCACAGAGGGTGTCCTCCCGCCGGACGACGCGGTGCACCGGCAGCGCGTCGTACAGCTCCGACAGATGCAAGAGCGCCGCTCCGCGCGGTGGCGGCGCCTCCTGCAGCGACTCGAACACATCGACCGTACCCGAACCGGCGAAGCGCTCGCTCTGCAGTGTCCGCAGCGCCTCGGACCGCTCCACTGAGACCGCACGCTCGAGAGCGCCGGCGGTCTCCTGCCCCAGCAGCGCAGCCAGGTAGGAGCCGTCGCCGGAGGCAACATCCACTACCGTCAGCGGCCCCAGCCGTGCCGCCAGCTCTTGAAGCCAGCGCCCGTGCACGGCCGCGTACCAGCCGGAGGCGGTCGGCGCCGTCAGGTAGTCGCCGGCCCGCCCGTACCGCGGGCGGTTGCAGCTGTAGTAGCCGTGGCGAGGATGGTACAGCGCTAACTCCATGAAGTCGTGGAAGCTGAGAGCCCCGCCCCGCTTTGCAATCTCTCGGTCAACCCACATGGCTTCAGCAGTCTACATCAGGTTCAATCAACATGACTTGAGGTTGCGCAGACGGCCATCCTGTGCTATACAGTCGGCGCTGCTTTCGAGAGAAAGTGGGCCCGTGGCCCACTTTTTTTAACGCAGCGGAGAAGGGATGAAGGTCGAACAGAGTTTGCGAGAACAGCTCCAGTCGCTGGTTGCGGGCGAAGGGCTCCAGCTCCTCGACGTCGAGGTCGCGGGCAGCGGTCCCAAGGTCGTTCTGCGCCTCGTCATCGACGGCCCCGCCGGGGTCAATCTGGATCATTGCGCCCTCATCTCCCGGCAGGTGTCGGCGCTGCTCGACGTGGAAGACCCCGTCGAGCACCGCTACACGCTCGAGGTCTCTTCACCCGGTCTGGAGAGAAAGCTGTACTCCGAAGGCGACTATCACCGGTTCGCGGGCCAAGACGTGAAGGTGAAGATGCGCCCCGAGTACCGGGAGGTGCGGTCCGCCACCGGCCAGCTGCTGGGCCTCGAGGCGGGCGTCGTCCGCCTCGTCGACCAGTCCGGAGAGATCATCGAGCTACCGTTCGACCATGTCTTCGAAACCCGCCTCCAGGTGGACTGGAAGGCCTTGACCAGCAAAAGGAAGTACCGCCCATGAAGCTCGACATCAACACGCTGATCCGCCAGGTAGCGGTGGAGCGCGACATCGAGCCCGAGAAGCTGCTCGACGCGGTGGCCGAGGCCATCTCGTCGGCCGCCCGCAAGCACTACAAGGAGCGGAGCGTGCTGACCGAGATCGATGAGGAGACGGGCGAGGTCACCTGCTGGCGGACCCGCGCCGTCGTCGAGGAGGTCGAGGACCCCGAGATCGAGATGACCCTGGAAGAGGCCCGCCAGACCGATCCTGAGATCGAGATCGGCGGCGAGCTCCGGTGGCCGCTCGACACCTCACAGCTGGGCCGGATTGCCGCCCAGTCCGCTCGTCAGGTGCTGTTCCAGAGGGTCCGTGAGGCGGAGCGCGCGGTGGTCTACCGCAACTACGTCGAGCGCATCGGAGAAATGCTCAACGGCATCGTCAAGCGCATGGATCGCGGCAACCTCATTCTCGAGCTCGGCGATACCGAAGGCATCATCCCTCGCGGGCACCAGGTGCGCCACGAGCGCTACGGGCAGGGGGACCGCATCCGCGCGGTCGTCGTCGACGTCACGATGGATGCCAGCCGGCCGCAGATCGTGCTGTCCCGTACCCATCCGACGTTGCTCGAGAAGCTGCTCGAGATGGAGGTCCCCGAAATCTACGACGGCACCGTGGTGATCAAGGTTTGCGTGCGGGAAGCCGGTGAGCGCGCCAAGGTGGCGGTGTCCTCGCGCGACCGCGACGTGGATCCGGTGGGCGCCTGCGTCGGCCTCAAGGGCTCGCGGGTGCAGGCGATCACGCGCGAGCTCAAGGGCGAGAAGATCGACATCATTCCCTGGTCGAACGACCTCGTGACCTTCGCCCAGAACGCCCTCGCCCCGGCCAAGATCAACCGGGTCGCGGTACGCGAGGAGCCGGTGACGATTCCGTTGCGCGACGAAGACGGCAACCTCGTCCTGGATGAGGAAGAACGGCAGGTCTACGAGGAGAAGATGGACACGGTCCTCGACGTGATCGTCGGCAGCGAGCAGCTGTCTCTCGCCATCGGCAAGCGCGGCCAGAATGTCCGCCTGGCCTCGAAGCTGCTCAACTGCAGGATCGAAATCAAGAGCGAGGACGCAGTCAAGGACGAGCTGGCCTCCGCCCTCGCCGCGATGCTGCGTGAGATGGAGGGAGTGACGGACGAGGAGGAACTGCCGGCGGTGGAGACATCCTCTTCGGACGACAACTACGACCAGTTGATCCCTCTCGAGGAGCTCCCCGCTCTGACGGACCGACTGCGCGAGCGGCTCGAGGACCATGGGGTTCACACCGTCAAGGACATTCTGTCGCGCAACGTCGAGGAGCTGTCCAACATCCCCGGCATCGGGCCGGTGACGGCGCAGCGACTCCTCGACATGGCACAGCAGGCTCTCGATGTGGCCCTTGCCGAGGCTGCCGAACAGGGATCCGCAGAGGAGTAAGTGCAAATGGTGCAGCAGCTTCGAGTTGTCGACCTCGCGCAGACCATGGGTATCACCCCGACCGAGCTCATCTTCAAGCTGCGGTCGATCGGGGTCAGCGTGACGGGCGAGGAAGACACCCTCGATCTTGGAACCGTTCGCGCGATCATTACCGGTGAAACGCTGCAAAAGCGGCCGCGTGAAGTCATCGTGCGCCGCGACACCAGCGACGAAGAAGCTGCCGGTACCAGTGCCCGCGACCGGCTGGCGCGGCGCAAGCGGCGCAAGATCATCAAGACCGAGCGTGAGATCGCGGAGGTCGGCGGACACGGCCCGGCCACGGAGACGCCTGCCGACGCAAAGGCCGGGGCAGGGGCGACGGCCGCAGCGGCCGTCGAGGAGCTGGAAGAGCCCGCCGCCGAGGCCGTGGAGACGGCCGAGGAAGTCGCGGTTGACGAGGCCGCCGCCGAGGAAGTCGCGGCTGCCCAAGTGGAGCCGGCGGAGGAAATGGCCGCGGCGGCACCAGCCGGCGACGCCACGGCCGCGACGGCCGAGGACGAGGATGAGGACGAGGAGGCGGTCGCCAAGCCGAAGGTGGAGATCTCGGAAGAGGAGCTGACGGCCGCCCGTGCGGAGACACCCGAAGAGCCGCAGCGCGTGCGGGCAAGGAAGGCTCACACGCCTCTCGAGCAGGGCCTGCGAGAGCTCTCGCCCGATGAGATCAAGGAGCGCCTGAAGGCACAGCGCACGGCAGAGAAGCGGGCCCGGTCCGCGCGCAAGACCGGCACCGCCACCAGCCGAAAGGCCAAGGCCGCAGCCGACGCCCGCGAGATCCGCGATCTCCTCAACAAGTTCGAGGAGCAGAAGCTCAAGAGCCAGCAGGAAACGACGACCCCCGCCGCGCGACCGGCTCGGCGCCCCGGTCCGGGGGCCCGGCCGGCGGCGAAGAGACGCAAGCGTCGGCTGCGCGAGGACACCACCCCGGCACCGCCGCAGCCGCGCCGCACGGTCCAGTTCAAGGACGGCGAGCGGCCGGAGGGCCCGATCATCCTGTCGGAAATGGTGACGCCCAAGGAGCTGGCCGACAAGCTCAACATCACGGTCAAGGACCTCCTCGGCGTGCTCATCCAGCGCGGCGTCATGGTGACCACCAACCAGTCGCTGCCGCACGAGCTCGCCGAGCAGGTGTGCGCCGATCTCGAGATCGAAGCGATGGTTGCGTCGGTCGAGGAGCTGATCGAGTATGAGCGCGAGGAGGCCGAGGAGGCCGCCGGACCGACGGTGTCGCGGCCGCCGGTCGTCACCGTCATGGGGCACGTAGACCACGGCAAGACCTCGCTTCTCGACGCCATCCGGTCCAGCCGCGTCGCCGAGCAGGAAGCTGGCGGCATCACCCAGCACATCGGTGCGTCGCGAATCACCGCGCCGGGCGATCGCTCGGTGGTGTTCATCGACACCCCCGGCCACGAAGCGTTCACCCATATGCGTGCCCGCGGCGCCCAGGTCACGGACATCGTGGTCCTCGTCGTGGCCGCCGACGACGGTGTGATGCCGCAGACGGTCGAGGCGATCAATCACGCTCGCGCCGCCGGCGTTCCGCTGATCGTCGCCATCAACAAGATCGACAAGGCTAACGCCAACCCCGATCGGGTCAAGCAGGCCCTGACCGAGCAGGAGGTCCTGGTAGAGGACTGGGGCGGAGACGTCCCGTCGGTGGAGGTGTCGGCCAAGAAGCACACCGGCATCGACGACCTGCTCGACATGATCCTGCTGGTCTCCGAGCTGAAGGACCTCAAGGCCACTCACGAGGGCCCGGCTCGCGGAGTGGTGCTCGAGGCGCGCAAGGAGAAGGGCCGCGGCATCGTCGCCACCGTTCTTGTGCAGCAGGGCACTCTCTCCGTCGGCGACTACTTCTTCTGCGGCTCGACCTGGGGCCGCGTCCGCGCACTCACCAGTGATCTTGGCCAGCGGGTGGACGAGGCCGGGCCGTCCGACCCGGTGGAGGTCACGGGCTTTGACACCGTGCCGGGAGCCGGCGACCTGATGCAGGTCGTTGAGACCGAGGAGAGAGCGCTCGAGGTTGCCTCCTACCGCAGCCAGCGGGAGAAGGAAGACGCCCTCATGGCAACCCGCAAGGTGTCGCTGGAGAACCTCTTCGACCAGATTGCGGCCGACGCGATCAAGGAGCTCCACATCGTCGTCAAGGCGGACGTGCAGGGCTCCGTCGAGGTCCTCCGGGACACGTTGACCAACCTGTCAACGGAGAAGGTCAAGATCACCGTGCTGCACGGCTCGGTGGGTGCGGTCACCACCAACGACGTCATGCTGGCCTCGGCCTCCAACGCGATCATCATCGGCTTCAACGTCCGACCCGAGCGCACGGCCAAGAACCTCGCTGAGGAGGAACAGGTCGACATCCGGCTCTACACCGTGATTTACAACCTGATCGAGGACATCAAGAAGGCCATGGTCGGGCTTCTCGAGCCCGAGTTCCGGGAGGAGGACCTCGGACAGGCGGAGGTCCGCGAGATCTTCCGGGTGCCAAAGATCGGGGCCATCGCCGGCTGCCACGTCACCGAGGGCGTCGTGCCGCGCAACGCCAAGGTTCGGCTGCTGCGGGACAACGTCGTTGTCCACGAGGGGACGATCGCCTCCCTGAGGCGGTTCAAGGAGGACGCGTCGGAGGTCCGCCAGGGCTTCGAGTGCGGCATCGGCCTCGAGCGCTACCAGGACATCAAGGTTGGCGATGTGATCGAGGCCTATCATCTGGTGGAAGTGGCGCCGGAGCTGTGATGAAGCCATGGTCGACGACGCGAAGCTATTTGTAGGTGTCGCGCGCCTCGAGATCCACATACCCGAGGCACGTAGCCTGAAGGCCAAACGGAGCGTGACGCGCCGGCTGGTGGAGCGCGTCCGCAGCCGCCACCAGGTGCTGGCGATCGAGGCCGGGCACCAGGACCTCTACCAGCGGTCCGGCCTCGCATTCTGCGCGATGTCGACGGATCCGGTCGACGCCGAGGCCCGCCTGCAACGGGTACGCAACACTATCGACGAGGTCTGGGACGGCCCGATCCTCAGCTGGGAGATCGGCGTCCATCAGCTGTGATGGCCGGATCGGAGAAACCATGGCACGCTCATCCTACGACCGCAACGCCCGCCTAGAGGAGTCGATTCGCTCCGTCCTGGCGGAGCTGCTGCTGCGCGAGATCAAGGATCCGCGCCTCGAGGCGGTGACGATCTCGAGCGTCAAGCTATCGGCGGACCGCTCGCACTCGTCGGTGTACTTCTCTGTCATCGGCGATGCAGAGCGTGAGCGGCAGGCGGCCGACGGCTTTGCCGCGGCGGCATCGTTCCTGCGCCGCGAGCTCGGACAACGGATGCGGATGCGCGTCCTGCCCGAGCTGAAGTTCCTCCGGGACACCTCGTACGAGTATGGCGACCACATGGAACGGGTGCTGGACCGCCTCCGCCAAGAGGGCCTGATCCCACCGCCGCAGGACGACGACAGCTCAACCGAGGATGACGAATGACGCGCGGTTCTAGCGACGCCGTCGAGGCGGTCCGCTTCCTCGCCGACGCTCGGCGGGCGCTCGTGACCTCGCACATGAGCCCGGACGGCGATGCGCTCGGTTCGGAGGTCGCGATCTGCGAGCTAGCGGCCGCCCTCGGCACAGAGACCGTCATCGTCAACCGCGATCCGGCACCGGCCGGAATCGCCGAGCTGCCCGGCGCGGAGCTGGTTCGGATCGCCCCGACGACGCCGGAGGACTTTCCCGGCGCCTTCGACCTCGTCGTCACGATGGAGTGCCCCGGTCTCGACCGTCCGGGCCTCGAGGGCCTCGACGCGCTACCAATCCTCAACATCGATCATCATGCCGCCAACGACCGCTACGGCGCGCTCAACTACCTCGACGAGAACGCCCCGGCGGTCGGCGAGATGGTGCTCCGGATGTTCCGCGCCGCCGGCATCGCGCCGAGCGCCCGCGCCGCCACCGCGATGTACGTCGCCCTCAGCACCGATACCGGTGACTTTTGCTACAGCAACGCGACCCCGCGCGCATTCCTCGCCGCCGCCGAGCTGGTCGAGGCCGGCGCGCAGCCGGAGCAGGCCGCGGAGTGGGTGCACCAGCGGCGCAGCGCCGCCTCCGTGCGCCTTCTCGGCGAGGCCTTGCGGACCCTCGAGCTGACCGAGAACGGCCGGGTCGCCTCTCTCACGGTCGACGCGGATGCGTTCGCGCGCGCGGCCGCCTCACCCGCCGACACCGATGAGCTGATCAACGTTCCGCGAACCATCGCCGGCGTCGTCGCCGCCGTCCTTTTCAAGCAGTGGCAGCCCGGCGTGGTGCGCGTCAGCCTGCGCTCGCGAGGCGCGATTGACGTGCACACCATCGCTGCGGCGTACGGCGGCGGCGGTCACACCAAGGCTGCCGGATGTACGGTTCAGGGCGAGCTCGCCGACGTCCGATGCGAGGTACTCGCCCGGCTCCGAGCTCTGCTGGAGAGCGGCTCGTGAGCCGGCGCCGCCCCTCCCGCTGGCACGGCCTGCTGCCGGTCTTCAAGACCGCCGGGCCAACCTCCCACGACATCGTCGACATCGCGCGCAAGGCACTGCGCGAGAGGCGTATCGGCCACACCGGCACCCTTGACCCGATGGCCGAAGGACTGCTGCTGCTGTGCGTGGGCCAGGCAACGCGCCTGCAACAGTACCTGCTGGCGTGGGACAAGACCTACGGCGGCGTCATCCGCCTCGGACAGGCCACCACGACCTACGACCTCGAGGGAGCGTTCACTGACCCAAGCGGCGCCGTACCCGAACTGGACGAGGATCGTCTGCGCGAGCTCGAGGCCGCGTTCAGCGGCGAGATCGACCAGGTGCCGCCGCCCTTCTCAGCCAAGAAGGTCGACGGCAAGAAGCTCTACGAGCTGGCGCGGAGCGGCCGGGCGGTCTTGGTCGAGCCCAAGCGCGTCACTGTCCACGATCTCAAGCTCGAGCGCGAGGGGGCGGACCTGCTGAGGTTTACGGTACGCACCTCATCCGGCTTCTACGTCCGCTCGCTGGCCCACGATATCGGCCGGAGGCTCGGCTGCGGCGGGCATCTCGTGCACCTCGAGCGCTCCCGTATCGGGCCGTACGAGCCCGCGTGCGCCCTCTCCCAATCAGCGCTTGAGGCGGTCTCCGACCCGCAGGAGATCGTGAGCGGACCGGCGTGGGTGCCTTTCGCGGAGATTCAGCTCCCCCACCCCCGGATCACCCTCAACCCGAGTGCCGGGGATCGATTCAACCATGGCGGCGAGGTCATCGTACTGCGGCAGGATCCCGGAACGGTCTTGCAGGACGACCTCGTGGCCGTTCACGGACACGACGGCAACCTGCTGGGTATCGGCGGCGTCGTCAACGTGCTCGCTCGCGGCAGGACCGTTGTCCTGCGGCCGCGGATGGTCGTCAGCGCGACCACCGAAGAAAGGCAGCCATGAGGGACCGGATTGCCCTTCATGTGTTGCCAGGCGGGCCACATCCTGGTAACGTACCCCTGCCTTCGCGCGCGGAGGCCGTGTAAGCTTTGGAGGAGAACGTGAGTCACTTCGATATCCAGAAACCCGGCATCATCGACGAGTTCCGGACCCAACCCGGGGACACCGGTTCTCCCGAGGTGCAGGTCGCGCTGCTGACCCGCAGAATTCAGTACCTGACCGAGCACTTCAAGACCCACAAGAAGGACTTCCACTCGCGGCGCGGCCTCCTCCGTCTCGTCGGGCGGAGGCGCCGTCTGCTTGAGTACCTCAAGCAAAAGGACATCAAACGCTACCGCGAGCTGGTGAAACGGCTCGGACTGCGCGGGTAAGGACCCAACCGAATGCGAATTGAGAAGACCGTCGAGATCGACGGCAAGACCCTTACGTTCTCTCTCGGCAAGCTGGCAAAGCAGGCGGACGGTTCCTGTACTGTCGCCCTGGCGGAAACCATCGTCCTGGTGACCGCCTGTGCAACGCCTTCAGAGCGGGAGGGCATCGACTTTCTGCCGCTGACCGTCGACTACCGTGAGTACACCTATGCCGGCGGCCGCATCCCCGGCGGCTGGTTCAAGCGCGAGGGGCGCCCCAGCGAGAAGGAGATCCTCACCTGTCGGGTGATCGATCGCCCGCTACGGCCGCTCTTCCCCGACGGCTACCACCGCGAGACCCAGGTCATCGGCATGGTGCTGTCGGCGGACGGCGAGAACGACCCCGACATGCTCGCTCTCAGCGGCGCCTCGATGTCGTTGATGGCCGCCGAGCGGATTCCGTTCTCCACTCCGATAGCCGGCGTGCGCGTGGGCCGCGTCGACGGCAAGCTGATCCTCTTCCCGACCCACAGCGAGCGTGATAGGGGTGAGCTCGACCTGGTTGTCGCCGGCACCGAGGACGCGGTCGTGATGGTTGAGTGCGGCGCCAATGGGCTGCCGGAGTCGGTCATCCTCGACGCGATCGACCTGGCCCACGCCAATATCAAGCGGATCATCGCCACTCAGCGCGAGATCATCGCCGAGCTCGGCGTCAACAAGCCCGAGTGGATCGTCCCCGAAAAGGCCTGGCCGGCCGACCTCGAGGAGCAGGTTCGCTCCCAGTGGATGGACCGGCTCGCCGAGGCGATGCTCGTCAAGGGCAAGCTTGCCCAGGGCGACGCCATCAAGGCGGTTCAGACCGAGGCGCTTGCCGCCCTTTCCGAAGAGGAGCTGGCGGAGCGTGGCTCCTGGGTCAAGAAGATCCTCCACGACATTGTCAAGGAGATCACCCGCCGTACGATCCTCGACGAGGGCCGCCGCCTCGACGGCCGCGCCTTCGACGAGATCCGCCCGGTTACCTGCGAGGCGGGCGTCCTGCCGCGCACGCATGGCTCGGCGCTGTTCACCCGCGGTGAGACCCAGGCGCTGGTCACCTGCACCCTGGGCACCTCCGAGGACACCCAGATCATCGAGTCTTTCGAGGGCGACTCCAAGCGACGCTTCCTGCTGCACTACAACTTCCCGCCGTTCTCGGTCGGCGAGGTCCGCTTCCTCCGCTCGCCGGGGCGCCGAGAAATTGGGCACGGCAACTTGGCCCGGCGCGCGATCACACCGGTGCTGCCGGACGAGGCCGAGTTTCCCTACACGCTCCGCCTCGTCTCCGACATCCTGGAGTCCAACGGCTCCTCGTCCATGGCCTCCGTGTGCGGCGGCTCACTGTCGCTGATGGATGCGGGCGTGCCGATTAGCGAGGCGGTGGCCGGTGTTGCCATGGGGCTTGTCTCCGACGGCAGCCGCCACGCCGTACTCACCGACATCGCCGGTCAGGAAGACCACTACGGCGACATGGACTTCAAGGTGACCGGCACGCGCGACGGTATCACCGCCCTGCAGATGGACATCAAGATTTCCGGTCTGGATCGCAGCCTCCTCGAGCGGGCGCTCGAGCAGGCTCGCCAGGCCCGCCTGTTCCTGCTCGACGTCATGTCGCAGGCCATCTCCCAGGCCCGCCCCGAGATCTCGCCGTACGCTCCTCGGATCACCCAGATCAAGATCGACCCCGACATGATCCGGAACGTCATCGGCCCTGGGGGCAAGACAATCCGCGCCATCGTCGAGGAGACCGGCGCCCGCATCAACGTCGAGGATGACGGTACGGTGCAGATCGCCTCCAACGATCAGGCTTCGACCGCCAAGGCAATCGAGATCATCCAGGGCCTCACCCGCGAGGCCAAGGTCGGTGACGTCTTCGACGGCACCGTACGGCGAATCGAGCCCTACGGTGCGTTCGTCGAGATCCTGCCCAAGCAGGACGGCCTGCTGCACATCTCAGAGGTGTCGATGGAACGGATACCCGAAATCCGTGACGTCCTCAACGAAGGGGACACCATCAAGGTCAAGATCATCGGCATCGACGGCAACGACCGCATCAAGCTGTCGCACCGCGTCCTCCTCGAGGAGGAGGCGCGAGCCCGCGGCGAGGAGGTCCCCCACCGCGAGGAGCGCAGCGACCGCCCCCGCCGAGACGACCGCCGCGGCGGACGTCCGCGGGGTGGCGACCGCGGCCGCGGAGGCTCAGGCGGGCGCGGCGGCCGCGGCTGACACAAGCTCTCGCGATCTCCTGCAGAAACCGCCCCACGAGCGGGATCGTGGCCGTCGTGGCGGCCGCTGGGAGCATTCCGCTCCGGAGTGCTCTTCGCACGCCTTCCCCCGGCGGTTAGGGGCCGTCCTACAGCCCCGCCGCCATCATGGCGGCACCGATGAGGAGGCCGATGACGAGGTTCGCCGTCTTGGCGACGACCGCGTCGCGCGGTGAGATTCCGAGCAGCGGCAGAAGCGCATGGCCGTCCTGAACGATCGAGTTCGCCACCAGCACGGAAAGTGGCGCCTGGCCGGAGGCGAACAGTGCGACGACGATGATGTGCGGACCGGAGATCGGGATCAGGCCCAGCAGCGAGGCGCCGACGAGCAGGAGGGCGCCGTGGCCGACGACGAGCCGTTCCAACGATGCCTGCGGTCCGAGCAACGACACGCCTATGAGCGCGGCCGCCGTCCAGGCGAAGATCCGCGGTGCGTGGTGCAGGAACAGGTGCCGCCACAAATGCTCCTCGAGGTAGTGTCTCGGTGCTACGAGCACGAGCGCCACTCCGGCAAGGGTCACGGCGGCGAAGAGGACGGTCTCCAGGTTGCCGGAGTCGGTCTGTGCCGCCAGCGCCGTGCCGTGGCCGTGGGAGTGCAGCTGGAAGCCAGCGACGAGGGTAGCCACCAGCCCGAGAAGCAGAACAACCAGCACGAAACGAGGCACCGGCGCATCGAAACGAGGCCGCAACAACCAACGATCGCGGGCAGCCCCCTCCGGGGTAAGGTCCTCGGCGTGCAGCTCGGCCATCAGGCAGGGCTCGGAGCGGCCGATGCGGAGCCGCCTCAGAGCGACGTCAGTCAGCCATCCGCCGCAAGTCCCAACCACGAACAGTCCCGCGAAAAGAGCCAGCGCCCGCTTCGGGAATAGAGCCAGCATCAGGAACGCCTCATCACCGCACGTAGCTAGCAACGCCCCGGTGACCGCACCGAGGGTCACCGCGCCCCGCGAGTACATCGAGTCCACCAGGTAGGCGCCGGCGCAGCCCGGCGTTGCCCCGAGGAACGCTGCGAGGACATACTGCTGCGTTCCCCGCTCGGCGATGCCGGCCAGGTGGCCGCGGGTACGGACGGACACCAGCTCGACAAAGGCCATCATGACGAACACCAGGCTCGTGATGAGGGCCGCGTGGAGCAGCTCGATGAGGATCGGATACATGACGGCTCCGTGGCGAGAATACCAGCTCCTCAGGCTCGGTCTCGATTCGGGTCGAGAGGCGACCTTGCGGGCGAACGATGCGTCGGGTTGTGGTACCGTGGCTCCCCAGTTTGAAGGGGGGGGTACCTCGCGATGGGGTGGTTCCGGTCTCGCTTTCTTTTCTTCCTGACAATGGTTGCTGCAACGGTCCTGGTCCCATCGACGGCGGCGGCGGCCGAGGGCGGCGGCGCCGAGCTCGGCGCCTCTCTTCCGCTGTGGTCGGTCATCCCGTTCGCCGGGATTCTGCTCTCGATCGCGATCTTTCCGCTGGTGGCGCCGGAGTTCTGGCACCACCACTTCGGCAAGATCTCCGCCGGGTGGGCGCTGGTGTTCGCGGTGCCGTTCGTCCTCGCCTACCACGGCGAAGCGATGCACGAGATCCTGCACATCTACATCATCGACTACATCCCGTTCATCATCCTGCTGTGGGCGCTGTTCACCGTCGCCGGAGGGATCCTCATCCGGGGCTCGTTCAACGGAACACCCGGGCTCAACACCGTCTTCCTGCTGATCGGCACCCTCATCGCCTCGTGGGTCGGCACCACGGGTGCGGCCATGCTCCTCGTACGTCCCGTAATCCGCGCCAACGCGCGCCGTCAACACAAGGTGCACACGCTGGTCTTCTTCATCTTCCTGGTCGCCAACGTCGGCGGCTCTCTGACGCCACTCGGCGACCCGCCGCTGTTTCTCGGTTTCCTGCACGGCGTGCCGTTCTTCTGGACCTTCCGGATCATCCCGGAAACTGCCACCGTGGCCGCGATCCTGCTGGTCCTGTACTTCATCCTCGACTCGGTCTTCTGGCGGCGCGAGACCGTTGCCGCCCGGCAGCCCCATGACGGTCCGCAGGAGAGGCTCAAGATCGAGGGCCTGCACAACCTGCTGTTTCTCGGCGGCATTCTCGGCGGGGTCCTGCTGTCGGGGATGTGGCACGCGGGCGCGATATCAATCTTCGGCGTCCAGCAGCACATCCAGAACGTCGCCCGTGATGGCCTCCTGATCCTGATGGGTGTGCTGTCGATGGTGACGACGTCGAAGAGGATCCGCGAGGACAACTCTTTCTCGTGGTTCCCGATCCAGGAGGTCGCCTACCTGTTCGCCGGCATCTTCATGACGATCGTACCGGCGCTGGCGATCCTGCGCGCCGGCGAGCACGGCGCCCTGGCCGGGCTCATCGCGGCGGTCCGAGACCCGGCCCACTACTTCTGGGTGACCGGCGGGCTGTCCTCGTTCCTCGACAACGCGCCGACCTACCTAACGTTCTTCAACAGTGCGCTGGGGCGGTTCTTCCCGGGCATCCCCGAGCAGCAGGCGGTGCACAGCCTGATCACTCATCAGGAAGAGTTCCTGAGGGCAATCTCCACCGGAGCTGTGTACATGGGGGCGAATACCTACATCGGCAACGCCCCCAACTTCATGGTCAAGTCAATCGCCGAGGAACACGGGGTCGAGATGCCGAGCTTCTTCGGCTACATGCTGCGCTACTCGCTGCCGATCCTGATCCCGGTGTTTATCCTGGTCACGGTGATCTTCTTCATGGGAGCGTGAGATGTGCCACGGAACCTACGTAGAGATAGAAATCCATGGACCCGGCGACCAGGCCGTTGGGTTCGTGGAAGGATACCGATTGGCGTGTGACGACCCGGGCCAAGTGTGGTTCGCGGGGCGGGAGCACGTTGACCTCGAAGGCTTCTTCGACACGCTGCGCAGCAAGCTGCACCGCGATGCCCACGTGATCTGCTCGCGAGCCCTCGCCGACGCGATGGCGGTGGCCCTGGATGCCACGGATCTGGTCGAGCTCGAGGTGGCCTCGATCAGACAGATCGAGCACGCGGAGATGCCTTTCCGCTACGAGGTGTACTCGCGCGAGGAGGCATCCGCGGTGCGAAAGGTGATCGAAGAGCAGCTGCCGGAGGGCATCCGCCTCGAGGAGTACCAGCCCGAGGAGCGGGTCCTGGACGACGCGCGCGGAGTCGAGCTGTACGGCCCGGTGCATGACTACACGCTCAGCGCCTCGGGAAGGTATGTCGGTCCCGTTCCCGGCGTGCTCGAGCTGGCGCGGCGCCTCTCCGATCAGACTTTCATCCACCCCGAGAAGATCCACCTCCACCACACGACGTGAGACCAGTCGCCCTGCTCACCGACTTCGGGGACGACGATCACTACGTCGGTGTACTGCATTCGATCCTGGTGCGCGACGCTCCAGGCCTGGAGCGTATCGACCTCACCCACGGCGTCGCCGCCGGCAACATCTGGGCGGCGAGCTTCTTTCTACGCTGCGCCTGGCCCCACCTGCCGGCGACCGCAGTGGTTCTGGCGGTGGTCGACCCGGGCGTCGGCACCGGCCGCAGGGCGGTAGCGGTCGAGGTCGAAGGGCGCTGGCTGGTGGCTCCCGACAACGGCCTTGCGGCGGCGGTGGCGCCGGCATCGCGGCTGGTCGTCCTCGACCCCTCGACCATGGCTCTCGGATGCGTTTCCCCGACCTTCCACGGCCGTGACATCTTCGCCCCGGCGGCAGCACGCATCGCGTGCGGCGTCGAGCCGACCACACTCGGTGTCGAGGCCGACCCGGACGGGCTCGCCCCCTGCCCTCTCCCCGATCCACAACGCGACGGGTCCACGGTCCGCGGAGTTGTCCTCCATGTCGACCATTTCGGCAACCTGATCTCCAACATTCCCGCCTCCTGGGCGCCGGCGATAGGTGGCATGCGCGCCGGATGGCAGCACATCGCCCGCCGCGTCCGGACCTACAGTGACGCGGCGCCGGGTGAGGTGGTCATGCTGGAGGGATCGTCGGGGCTGCTCGAGCTGGCGGTGGCCGGCGACTCGGCCGCGACCGTCCTCGACCTCAATATCGGCGACGAGGTCGAGATCATCTTGCCTAGGCAGTAAACCACAAAGGCACAAAGAGCACGTCGGAGCACCAGGACCTCTTCGTGCCCCTCTTTGTGTCTTCGTGTCTTGGTGGTTCTCTCGCGGCCAGCCTCGGCTCATCAAGCGGTCTGGCCTCCGGAGAGGTGGTCGGGGACCATGGCCTCGGGACAGATACGGTTGAAACCGCACCACGCGCACAGCGGTCCGGGTCGAGCCGGAAACTCCTGGGCAACGATCGCATCGCGGGCCAGCGCCAGGAAGCGCGCCCGCAGCTGCTCGCCGCGCTCCCGGGAAATCTCCTCCCAGCGCGTCGTGCCGTGGCGCAGGTAGTGGTAGCCCGCAAGGCAGGACTCGCCGCCGTGGCGCTCCATGACGCAGCTCGCGTACAGCGGCGCCTGCAGCCCCTCCGAAAAGTCCGAGCTGTTCCCCTCTCGCGACGAGGTCTTGTAGTCGACCACGAACAGCCGCCCGCCCGCGGTGCGCCCGACGCGGTCGGCAAAGCCGGTGAAGACGACGTCCGGCGACAGGCGAACGCTGAGCCGCTGCTCGAGGGCGAGTGTCTCGCTCCGGTCGATGGTGAAGACGGTATCGTGGAAGGATGCCACCAGCTCACGTCCGCGCCGTGAGTAGACCTCGGGAGAGTCGCCCACGCGCACGATGGCGACGTCATCGGTCCAGCGCTCCTGCCACTGTCCGTCGAAGCGCCGCAGCGCCTCGCCCTGGCCGGGATCACCGCCTTCGGCCCGTTCCTGGTACAGCCACTCGAGGACATCGTGGACGACCATGCCCAGGTGGGCCTCGATCGACCGGAACGCCTCCCGCATTCCCTGGAGATAACGGTACCGGTAGCGCAGGGGACACTGTGCAAAGGTCTTGAGGCGCGAGAAAGAGAACAGGTTGCTCGGCGTCGGTGTGCGGGCAGGCCCCTCCATGACGGGGGAGTGTAGCAGGCGGGCATGGGCTACCATTGAAGGTCACGAGGGGAGGTCGCGATGCGTGAGCTACAGCTTTTCCTGGCCGGTCGATGGACGAATGGCGAAGAGGCGGCCGAGATTCGCTCGCCCTTCGACGGGAGAGTCGTCTCACGTGTCCAGCGTGGCAGCGCAGCCCAGCTCGAGGCGGCGGCCGAGGCCGCCAGGCGGGCGGGGCACAGGATGGCTGCCCTGGCTCCGGCCGAGCGCGCAGCCATCCTCGGGCGCGCGGCTCACCGCATCCACGAGCAGCGGGAGCAGCTGGCTCTGGCCATCAGCGAGGAGGCCGGCAAGCCGATCTCCCTCGCCCGCGGCGAGGCCGACCGCTGCTTCGACACCTTCATCGAGTCGGCCCATGTGGCCCGCCACCCCGAGGTCGTTGCCCAGGACCTGGCGGGGTACGTCTCCGGAGCCGGTCGGCTCGCCCTCACCCGGCGCGTGCCAATCGGCCCGGTGCTGGCCATCACGCCGTTCAACTTTCCGCTCAACCTGGTTGCGCACAAGCTGGCCCCAGCGGTGGCCGCGGGTTGCCCGGTGGTGCTCAAACCGGCCAGCCAGACGCCGAGCCCGTCTCTGATGCTGGCAGCCATTCTCGAGGAGGCCGGGCTCCCGGAGGGCGGGCTCTCGGTCGTTCCGTCACGCTCGGCAGACGTCGAGCCGCTGGCCGAGGACGAGCGCTTCGCCCTGCTCACCTTCACCGGCTCGATGGACGTTGGGTGGAAGCTCAAGCGGCTTGCGTGGAGGCGACGCGTCGCCCTCGAGATGGGCGGTAACGCCGCAGTGGTCGTGGAGCCCGACACCGCCGACCTCGCGGCAGTTGGAGCCCGCATCGCTTCGGCAGCCTACGGCTATGCCGGGCAGTCCTGCATCAGCGTGCAGCGGGTCCTGGTCCACGAGACGGCGTACCTGGAGATGCGCAGGCTCCTGACCGAAGCCGCCGCCGCCCTGCCCTACGGCGACCCGGCGGACGAGACGACCGTCTGCGGCCCGCTGATCGACGATGCCAACGCCGACCGCGTCGCCGACTGGATCGAAGCCGCCCAGCGTGAAGGGGGCCGTCTGCTGGCGGGCGGCGAACGGACCGCCAACGTCATCGCCCCCACCCTGCTCGAGGAGGTGCCACCCGACCAGCCGGTGGTGGCGGACGAGGTCTTCGGTCCGGTAGCGGTGCTGTTCGCGTACGAGGACTTCGGGCAGGCGATTCACATGGTCAACGACTCCCGCTACGGCCTTCAGGCCGGGATCTTCACCGCCGACACCGCCAAGGTCCAGCAGGCGTGGGAGAGCATCGACGTCGGCGGCCTCATCCACAACGACGTGCCCACCTGGCGAACCGACCCGATGCCGTACGGCGGCGTCAAGGC
>CAZKGM010000022.1:0-50515 GCA_964552395.1 uncultured Thermoanaerobaculia bacterium
GGCTGCAGCGCGCCTCAGAGAATGGTGCGTTCAAACGGGCGTACCGTCCTTGATGTTTCTCTGAAGAGCGTTCACGAGCGATACGCGTTGGCGAGAAACGTCAAGAGGCAATCTCGGCCCTTGGCGCTGGGAGAACGGTCCCACGATTGAGAGAGGCGGCTCGAGCGGGCGCCGGCGGTCGCCACGAGGGTACCGATCCGTTCTCGTATCCGTGCGACCGCTGGAGCTGCGAGACGGCTGGGTGCGGCGGCACCCTGGCGGCCGCCGAAGCAACGCAGAGACCCGAGATGCGGTCCGGATCTGGGTTTGTTTGAGTCGGAAGCGGATATGGCCCCCTCATCCAAGCCCGGGGTATCCGGGCGCGATCGTCGCGAGAGCGGCGAGACGCTTGTCAGCGCTGGGATCTGAGCGTCGAGCTGCCGGAGGCATACTTCCTGTATGTTGAGGACAGCGAGACGTGAAGAGCACAGCGATGGCTGGCGTATCGCCGGTCGTAGTAGATCGCGATCGGATGACCTGGGCTGGCTACAGCCACTCCGTCTGATACTCCGCCGTCCGCGGCACGATGCACAGGAAGCGCACCGGTGCCGAGCCGCGGTTTTCGTACCAGTGGGCCACCCCGGCAGGGATGAAGACGCAGTCCCCGGCCCGGGCCACGACCTCGCGGTCGTCCAGGCCGAGCACCATCTCGCCCTCCAGCACGACCTGCTCGTGCTCGATGCTGTCGTGGCGGTGGGCGGGGATGCGTCCGCCGGGCTCGAGCGTGAAGCGCCGGGTGACGAAGTTCGGGACACCGTCCTCGGGTCCGAGCAGAACCTGGATGGTGGCGCCGCGGGAGTTCTCGACGACCGCCGGAGCGGCGGCGTTCATGGCACGAACGACGGGCTCGGTCTGCTTGCTCATGCTGCCTCCCGGGCCGTGCGCGGCCCGCCCGATGAGGCTACCACAGGAGGCCACTCTGGTACGATCGGCGCATGCTGGAGCGCCTGGAGGTTCGCAGCCTCGGCATCATCGACAGGGTCGTCCTCGAGCCGTCCAACGGGTTTGTCGCCCTGACCGGTGAGACGGGAGCTGGGAAGTCGCTGCTCATCGAGTCGCTCAAGCTTCTCGCCGGCCAGCGGGCGCAGGCGGACATGGTTCGTAGCGGTGACCCCACCCTGCGCGTCGAGGGCTGGTTCGCGACCCCGGACGGCGTGGAGGCGCGTGCGCTGCTGGACGAGGTCGGCGTGCCGGCCGACGAAAACCTCGTCGTGCGGCGCGAGATCGCCGCCGAGGGTAAGAACCGGGCGTGGCTGAACGATGTGCCGGTGACCGCCACGACCCTGCAGCGGCTGGCGCCCTTCCTGCTGGCGATCCACGGCCAGCACGAGCAGTACGGCCTCGGCGACACAGCAGTGCAGCGCAGCCTGGTGGACGAGTTCGCCGATCACCTGCCGCTGCTCGAGAAGGTGGCGGTGGCCTATGGACGTTGGGAGGAAGCCGCCGCACAAGTTCGGGCGCTCGAGCAGGCGCGGGCGCGACGCCGCGACCGCGCCGACACGATCGCATTCCAGATTGGTGAGATCGACGCCGCGGCGCCGCAGCCCGGCGAGGATGAGGAGCTCCGGCGACGCCGGCAGGTGCTGCGCCACGCGGCCCGGATTCACGAGCTGTCCGCTGCCCTTCTCGAGCGGCTCGCCGACGGCGATGCGGCGGCGGCGGCGGAGCTGGCGCGGGCGGAGCGGGAGGCTGAGCAGCTGGCGGAGTGCGGGCTGGCAGTGTCTGAGGTCGCCGGCCGCCTGCGGGAGGCGCGGGTTCTGGTCGAGGAGACGGTGCGTGAGGTGCAGGGTCTGACCGAGGGCCTCGAGGACGGCCCGGGTGAGCTGGAAGCGGTGGAAAGCCGCCTATTTCAGCTCGAGCAGCTCATGCTCAAGTACGGCTCGCCTGTCGCCGCGGTGCTGGAGCACCGCGAGGCGCTGATGGCCGAGCGGGGACAGCTCGAAGGCCTCGAGGACCGCCTGCAGGAGGCGGTCGCCGAGGCCGGCACGGTGCTGGGGGCGTACGCTGAGGTTGCTCGGGCCCTCGATGACTCGCGTCGGGCCGCCGGCGACAAGCTGCTGGCAGCCGTCACGGACATTCTCGACCGGCTCGAGATGGGAGGCACCCGCCTCGAGCTCCGATGGCGGGAACGGCCCGACCCGACCAGCCCTCTGCGACGCGGCGGGGTCGCCGTACGCTTCGACCGGGAAGGCGTTTGTGAGTGCGAGCTGCTGATCGCGGCCAACCCCGGTGAGGAGCTGCGACCGATGGCCCGCATCGCCTCCGGCGGCGAGCTGTCGCGCCTCCACCTGGCGCTCCGTACGGCACTGCGCGGCCGTCAGCGAGCGGCAGGCTTGACGCTGCTCTTCGACGAGGTCGACACCGGTCTCGGCGGCGGCACGGCGGCGGCCCTGGGCGCCGTGCTGGCCGAGCTCGCCCGCGTCGACCAGGTGCTGGTCGTGACCCACCTTCCCCAGGTGGCGGCTCAGGCGGACAGCCAGCTGCGTGTTACCAAGGTGGTCGAGGGTGGCCGCGCCGTGACTCGTGTCGTCGTCCTCGAGGGCGAGGAACGGGTGGCGGAGCTGGCGCGGATGGTGGCCGGCGAACGGGTGGAGAGCTCGGCGCTCGAGCACGCCCGTGCCCTGCTCCGGCAGCCATGAGGACGCTCCGCTTCAAGGTCGCAGAGGATGCGCAGGCTGCGACTGCTCTCGTGGCGTCGGCGGTTGCCGGCGGCGGCGTCGTGCTGCTTCCCACGGAGACCTTCTACGGCCTTGGCGCCGACCCCCAATCTCGGGGAGGTGTCGAGAAGGTGTACCGCATGAAGGGGCGTCCGGCCGGGATGCCGCTGTCGGTGCTGTGCGCCGACTGGGGGCAGGTCGAGCACCTCGTTGAGGTGCCCGTGCGCTACCGAGCACGCCTGTCGCGCGCCTGGCCGGGACCGTTGACGGTCGTCTTGGCGGCGCGGATCGGGCTGGCGGCGGCTCCTGGGGGCACGGTCGCGGTCCGCATCCCGGGTCACGAGCTGCTCCGGACCCTCCTCGGCCGGGTCGGTCCACTGACGGGGACCTCCGCCAACCGCCACGGCGAGGCCCCCGCCACAAAGGCCGCCGAAATCCTCACGAAGCTCGACGAGCTCCCGGATCTTGTGCTCGACGGCGGCCCGGCCGCGGCCGCTGCGGCGAGCACCCTGGTCGACCTCTCCGGGCTCGAGCCGCGGCTCCTGCGAGAGGGCCGGATGCCCTGGTTATGAGGTCAACAGCCGGTGTGGAAATCCCTGTGGAAAACGCTGTGGAATTCGCGTTAAGCTCGTGTAAAGCAAACAGTTTCCGTTCCAACGGTGGGGGATGTGGAAAAGACGGAAACGTTTTATTTCCAATGTGTTACGCATATCTTCTTGTGTTTCGGGCACTTTGCCTTTTCGGCGGCGGACACCACTTCCACAACCTGCTTCATTCCGGGGCTTGCGGGCCGGTCTGAGACGGTGTCCAGGCACCCGCCGATCCGCTCCGAGGCATGTCATGGTGTTGCCGGTGGATACGTCCTGTGGTAGCGTCTTTTGGCCCCTGGTGGCGGGGTCGGTGGGAGAGTCCGACAGATGCTGACGCGATCGATTGACGGTAGAACCCCTCGGTTTGGACGGCGCGTATTCGTGGCGGAGAATGCGGTCGTGGTGGGCGACGTGACGCTCGAGGCTGACGTCTCCGTCTGGTACAACGTGGTCCTGCGCGGCGACATCCACTGGATACGCATCGGTGCGCGTTCGAACCTCCAGGACGGCGTCATCGTGCACGTGGAGCACGATCTGTGGCCAACCAGTGTCGAGGAGGACGTGAGCGTCGGCCACGGTGCGCTGCTGCACGGCTGCGTCGTTGGCCGTCGGAGCCTGGTTGGCATGGGCGCGATCATCCTCAACGGGGCCGAGATTGGCGAAGGCTCGATCGTGGCGGCGGGTGCGGTGGTTCGGGAGGGTTTCAAGGCGCCGCCGAACAGCCTCTTGGCGGGCGTCCCGGCGACGGTCAAGAGAGAGGTGTCTGAGAGCGAGGCCGAGAGGATCCGGCTCTCGGTCAGCAGCTACCTCGAGTACAAGAGCCGCTACCTCGCGGGCGGGCGGGACGTCTCTCTCGCCGACGTCCCGGACCCGGAGCAGGCATGATTCGTCGAGCAAAGGGGACCCGTGACATCTTGCCGCCGGAGTCGCGCCTGTGGGCGGCGGTCGAGGAGCAGGCCCGGAGGGTCTTCGGCGGCCTCTCCTACGAGGAGATCCGACTGCCGGTGATGGAGCCCACCGAGCTCTTCGTGCGCGGTGTCGGCGAGGGGACAGACATCGTCTCGAAGGAGATGTTCACCTTTCCCGATCGCAAGGGGCGGTCGCTGACCCTGCGGCCAGAGGGGACGGCCGGCGTCGCGCGTGCGTTCATCGAGGAGGGCCTCTTCCAACGGCCGCAGCCGGTACGGTTGCTGTACATGGGGCCGATGTTCCGCTACGAGAAGATGCAGCGAGGCCGCTACCGGCAGTTCGCGCAGATCGGCATCGAGCTGCTCGGCGCCGCGACGCCGCAGGCGGACATCGAGGTCCTGATGGCGCTGCACATGTTCCTCGAGGCCCTCGGTTTCGACGACCTCGTCATCCTCCTCAACAACCTCGGTGATCCCGAGGACCGGCCGCGCTTCATCGCCGGTCTCAAGCGGGAGCTCGCTCCGCACAAGGACGGACTGTGTTCCGACTGTCACCGGCGCTGGGATGAGAATCCCCTGCGGCTGCTCGACTGCAAGGAGCCGAGGTGCCGGGAGCTGATGCTGGGCACGACCCCGGTGGCCGAGGTCGTCTCCGACGAGGCGCGGGCCCATGTCGAGGCGGTCAGTGCCGGTCTGGCCGGGCTTGGGATACCGGTACAGCGCGCACCGCGGCTGGTGCGGGGGCTGGACTACTACCTGCGGACCGCCTTCGAGATCGTCTCGCCGCAGCTTGGTGAGGGCACGGCGATTGCCGGCGGCGGGCGGTACGATCGCCTGATCTCCGACCTCGGCGGGCCGCAGGTGCCGGGGATCGGCTTCGCCATCGGCGAGGACCGCCTGGTCGACGTACTGCCAGCCGGCTTTCGTGATCGTGTGCTCGGAGTGCGGCCGGTGGTCGTGCTGCCGGCGGCGGACGGGGCGGAGACGGCGGCGATGGAGCTCGCACGGTCGCTGGTTGAGCACGGGCTCGAGGTTCGCAACGAGGTCACCGGACGGTCGCTCAAGGCGGGTCTCAAGTGGGCGGCCAAGGTTGGCGCCCGCACCGTGGTCATCCTCGGCGCCGACGAGCTCGCCGCCGGCGAGGCCACCGTCCGTGACATGGACAGCGGCGAGCAGCGGCGGGTCGAGCTCGGGCGCGTGGCGACGACGCTCGCCGCTCGTGGTTAAAGAGGCGGCGGGCGCGGCCCGGCCGTCATATTTGTGGTTGTCGCCACAGGGACGCGACCCTGCACACGTGATAGACTGATTTTGAGATTTCCGGTAAGAAGGGGGGTTGTGATGCGAAGGACCAGCTTTGCACTGGCAGCTCTTTTGGTTACTGGGCTCGTCGCTTTGCTGCCGGGCTGTAGCAACAGCAACACCCCGCAGGTCGCCGCGATCGCCATGCACCTGAGCACCCAGCTGAGCGCGGGTGCCGACGCGGTCGAGGTCGCCATCACAGCGCAGGTTCTGAGTGACGGCGGTCCGATCGCAGACGGGACGATGGTCACGTTCGAGACCGACAACGGCTCGTTCGCGGGTGGGGGCTTGAAGGTGATTGAGGCGACGCAGGGGGGCTACGCAACAGCCACCATCACCGTGGCAAAGCCGGATATCGCCCATGTCTCGGTCAGTGTCGAGGACGTTGCCTCGGCCCTGACCATCGACGCAGGCGCGGTGAGCGTCAGTACGTCGACCTGACGCGGCGTCCGACTCTGGTATAACCTCCTCGCCGACCGGCGCCGCACGTGATGGCGGCGGTGGGCGGCAGGAGGAGTCATGACGCAGTCAGCCTGGGAACGACCGTGGTGTGGGAGCCTGACCCGCGCCAACCTCGGTGACACCGTCGAGCTCGTGGGCTGGGTGCGCCGTCGGCGCGACCTCGGCGGCCTGGTGTTTGTCGATCTCTACGACCGCACGGGGCTTGTGCAGCTGGTGTTCGAGAATCTCATGGTCGGGGAGGGCGAGCGGCTTTCCCAGCAGGACGTGCTGCGGGTGCACGGCGAGGTGCGCGAGCGGGCCGCCGGGCAGGCGAACCCGGACCTGGCCACTGGCGAGGTGGAGATTCGCGTCGACGAGCTCGAGCTGCTCACCAAGGCCGAGACGCCGCCATTCGTGGTCGAGGACGACACCAACGCTTCGGAGGAGCTGCGACTCACCTATCGCTACTTGGATCTCAGGCGTCCACAGATGGCCGCCAGTCTCCTGCTTCGTCACCGGGTCGTCGCCGAAGCCCGTCGGTACTTCGATGAGCGGGAGTTTGTCGAGGTCGAGACGCCGATCCTGACCCGCTCGACCCCCGAGGGAGCGCGGGACTTCCTGGTGCCGTCGCGGCTGCACAGGGGCTCCTTCTACGCGCTGCCGCAATCGCCGCAGCTG
Source organism: uncultured Thermoanaerobaculia bacterium (assembly GCA_964552395.1). Taxonomy (GTDB): domain Bacteria; phylum Acidobacteriota; class Thermoanaerobaculia; order Thermoanaerobaculales; family Sulfomarinibacteraceae; genus JAJDNH01. Next base: position 6,613 of record CAZKGM010000022.1, read on the forward strand.
TTCAAGCAGCTGTTGCAAGTGGCCGGTCTCGGCCGCTATGTCCAGGTGGCCCACTGTTTCCGTGACGAGGACCTGCGGGCGGACCGCCAGCCCGAGTTCACCCAGATCGACGTCGAGGCCTCCTTTGTGATTGAGGAGGACATCTTCATCCTCGTCGAAGGCTTGTTCGGACGCCTGTTCCCGCTGGTCGGGATCACGCCGCCGGCGCTCTTTCCACGGTTATCGTACGACGACGCGATGGAGCGTTTCGGCAGTGATCGGCCGGACATGCGCTTCGGCCTCGAGCTGGTCGAGCTCGCTCCTGTTTGCGAAGGCTGTGGGTTTCGTGTTCTCGAAAGCGCCGCTGCCGAGGGACGCGTCAAGGGGATCGTCCTCCCGGGTGGCGCTGCCCTGTCTCGCAAGCAGCTCGATGAGCTGTCCGAGCTCGTGCGGCCCCACGGTGCGGCCGGCGTGCTGTGGTTCAAGCGCGTGGCGGACGGCTTCGCGTCGCCGGCCAAGAAGGCCCTAGGGGAGGCGGGTGTGGAGCGTTTCCTCGATGCCGCCGGTGCGGGCGAGGGGGATCTCCTGCTCGTTGTGGGAGGACCGGAGAAGGTGGTCTTCGCGGCACTCGGTTCCCTGCGACTCCAGCTCGCTCGGCAGCACCGGCTGGTCCCCGAGGGCCGCCACGACTTTCTGTGGGTGACCGGCTTTCCGTTGCTCGAGTGGGAGCCGGAGGATGGGCGGTACTACGCCAAGCACCACCCCTTCACCGCTCCCCGACCGGGCGATGAAGAGCTGCTCGAAAGCGATCCCGGCAAGGTGCGCGCGCGCGCTTACGACGTCGTGATGGACGGTGTCGAGCTCGGCGGCGGCTCGATCCGGATCCATGATCCGGAGCTGCAGCGGCGGATGTTCGCGGCGCTCGGGATCGATGCCGAGGATGCCCGCGCGCGCTTCGGCTTCCTGCTCGAGGCGTTCCGGTACGGGGTGCCGCCGCACGGTGGGATTGCTCTCGGGCTGGACCGGATGGTGATGCTGATGGCGGGACGGGACTCGATCCGCGACGTCATCGCGTTCCCCAAGACTACCTCCGGCTCCTGCCTGATGACCGAAGCGCCGTCGGGCGTCGACGCCGATCAGCTCCGCGAGCTCGGCGTCGAGCTTCTCGAGCGCGGATAGCCTTAGCCAGGATGACTGATGAGGGAGCGTAGCGAGCTCGGCGAGATGCCGGCCATCGCAGGTCGCAGTGAATCGCGGGTGAATGACCCGGGTTAGGCTCGGGCCGACGCCTTCAGCCTCTCGCCCGGGGCGGCGACGGAGACCCTCCACAGCCCGGTAGCGATGAGGATTCCGCCTGCCAGCTGTGGCCAGCCGGGCCGCTCGGCCAGGAACAGGAAGGCGAGGAGGCCGGCGGCGAGCGGCTGCAGGGTCGTGTAGGCGGCAACCAGCGATGGCGTCGAGCGGGCGACAGCCCAGGTATTGATGAGGTAGTTCAGCGTGGTCGGGATCAGCACGATGTAGGCGAGGCCGGCCCAGACCGCAGGCGAGACCGACGCCAGCTCCAGGTGGTGAAGGTAGGGCCAGGAGACGGCGGTGACCCCGAGCCCCCCGAAGAGGAAGCTCCAGGCGATGACGGTGGCCACGGGCAGGCGTCGCAGCACGGGCCGCATGACGACCAGGAAGGTGGCATAGCTCAAGCAGTTGGCAAGGATCAAGAGGTCGCCGCCGACGGCGCGGTCGCCAAGCTGGAAGCTCCTGGGATCAAGCATGATGAGAGCGCCGAGGACGGAGATCGCGATGCCGAGCAGACGTCCCGCACTTGCGCGTTCGATCCGGCCGACGATGGCCACGGCTGCCGCGAAGACCGGGATCGAGGGCATTAGGATGGCGGCGTTGGTCGCGGTCGTCAATCGTAGGCCGAGGATGAAGAGGACCTGGTTGGTAAACACTCCGAGGAGGCCGAGCAGGGCCAGCCATGGCAGATCGCGCCGTCGCGGCAAGATCCTATCGTGCTGCCAAGCCAGGAGCAGCAGGAGGGGCGTTGCAACCAGGACGCGAATCCCCGCCAGTGCCAGCGGGTGGAGATGGGCGAGGACGGCCTTGGCCACCACGTGAAAGCCGCCGAAGGTCAGCTGCACGGACAGCAGACCTGCGTGGACACGCCATCCGAAACCGGCAGGCTGCGAGTTCATTCCGTGGGCTCGACCTCGTCGTTCTCACCGATGCGGAGCTCGCCGCGTTCCACGGTGTCGAGAAGCGCGCGTGCCTCCGCCTCTCGGTCGGCGGGGACCTGGATCTCGACCTGACCAAGGCCGTCGAGAGTGAGGCCGTGGGTCACCCTGAGCGCCTCGCCGCGAAATACGACAGGCACTCCGTTCGCCTCGAGAAAGGCGCGGAGCTGCTGGGCCTCGAGCTCGCCCTGACAGACGGCGACGGTGACGTACGGGTGCTGCATGTCGTGCTCCACAACCACGCTACCATAGGGTGGTCTGGAGGCGGAAGGCGATATACCAAGGGTCGCGCGGTGTGGGCGGAGACGACCTCCGGTGGAGGTTGGTCGCGGTTGCTGCAGCCGTCGCCGTGGCGATTGGCGTTCTGCTCTGGCAGACGACCCTCTATCCCGCGCCGTTCACCAACGATGACGCCTTCATTTCCTACCGTTACGCCCGCAACGCCGCACAGGGCCACGGCCTGGTTTTCAACCTCGGGGAGAGGGTCGAGGGGTACACCAACTTCCTGTGGGTCGTGCTGCTGGCGTTGGTGGCTCGCCTGGGAGGCAGCATCCCGGTGACCGCTCGCGCTCTCGGCATCGGCTTCGCCTGTGCCACCCTTGTGCTGGTGGCGGTGTGGCCGTTCCGCCTGAGCCGTGCCTCGCCTGGCGACCGGGCGCCGGGAACGGCCGTGCTGTGGGGCTGCCTCGCGGCGCTGCTGCTCGGTCTTTCCCATCCCTTCGCCTACAACAGCCTGGTTGGCCTGGAAACACCCCTGGTCGCCTTCCTCCTGACCGCCGCGCTGGCGACGGCCGTAGGGCCGACGCTGCGCGTGGGGTGGCTGTCCGCCGTCCTGTTCCTCCTGGCCATGCTGGCGAGGCCGGAGGCGGCGGCGTACTTCGTCACGATGGTCGGGCTGGCGGCGATCTGCGCGCTTCGTGAGGGAGGGTCATGGCGACGAGCGCTCGGGACGTGCCGTCCGGCGGCTGCGGCGCTTCTCGGGTATGCGGTCTACGTCGGCTGGCGGCTCTCCTACTACGGGCATCTGCTGCCGAACACGTTCACCGACAAGCGCGCGCCGCTGGCCTCCGACCTGGCCAGCGGCTGGGCCTACCTGTCGCGGTACGTGGCCGGTGGCCATGGCGCGCTGGTGCTGGCCGCACTCCTGGTGCTGCTCGCGGCCGGAGAGCGGCGGCTGGCCCTGTGGGCGGCCCCGCTGCTGGCTGTGAACGGCCTCGCGGCTACTGTGACCGGCGGCGACCACATGTGGTTGTGGCGCTTCTTCGTGCCTTTGATACCGCTCAGCGCCGTGGTCGTGGCGCGGGCAGTGATGGTGGCGCCGAGGGTGGTGGGGCGGCTGGTACAGCGCCGGGTTGGGATCTCGATGAGAACGGGCGTGGGCTGGTGGCGGCCAGCCACAGTGGCGATCGCGACGGCGGTCGCCGGGGCGGTTCTGCTTCTGCCGGGCCTGGGCGATGCCAGCACGATCGCCGCCACCTACGCGCGGTACGACCGCAAGTGGATCTTCATCGGACGCGCCCTGCAGTCGATGGTCCCTCCATCCGCTACCATCGCTCTGTCCCCCGCGGGGGCGATTCCGTATTACAGCGGGCTCCGGACCATCGACATCCTTGGCCTGACCGATGCCCACATTGCCCGTGTTGCGGTGGACCCCAGGGTGCGTCGCAAGGGCCACCAGAAGCATGACGGCGCCTACGTGCTCGCGCGCGCGCCGGACCTGCTGATCCTCGGCAACGGGATCATCGTCGCGCGGCTCGGGGGGCCTCGGGGACGCCTCGTGTGGTACCCGGACCTCAGCGTCAGTCCTGGCTTGGCGGTGGATCGGGGAGCTGCCCAGCCGTGGCCCGAGACGGCGAGGGTGCTGACCTACGAGGAGGACATTTTCGACAACCCTGAGTTCGAGCGACGCTATCGCCCGGCGGTGATCCCGCTCAGCGACGGCCTCGAGCTTCTCGTCTGGCGACGCACGGCCGATCCGTCGCCACAGCGTTGACCGAGCTCGTTGATGAGCGCTCGCGATGGAAGCGGTCTCCCCCTCAGAGCACGGGACGGGCACCGCTCGCAACGGGTTATGAGAGGTCCGCTGCGGCCAACCTCATCATGCAGGAGGCCGAGGAGCGAAGCGCCGCTTTGTTGACAGCCGTACCGCGTGTTGCTACCATTCCGCTCCCCTCATCTGAGGGCTCGATCTTTGTCACGACGAAAACGGACGAGGGCGGGTCAGCAAGCGTCGAGAGACCACCCGTCGGTAGCCGAGATAGGCGCGTAGCTCAGCTGGTTAGAGTGCTACCTTGACACGGTAGAGGTCAGCGGTTCGAGTCCGCTCGCGCCTACCACTTGATTCAGGCGCGTAGCTCAGTTGGTTAGAGCGCATCCCTCACACGGATGAAGTCCGCGGTTCGAGTCCGCGCGCGCCTACCACGCCGACCCACCCGACCCCGACCGGGCCGTTGATCCGGAGCCTGTGCGAGCCATGGACGTGACCATGGCCGTCAGCGAGCTTCTGTCAGCAACCCAGGATCGCGGTCGGGTTTTCGTTTTCGGGGCTAGGGGTGAGCGATGGCGAGCACAATTCGCGTGACGTTGCCGGACGGCAGCACCAGGGAGGTCCCGGCTGGGATCACGGTGCTGGGCGTGGCCGAGCAGATTGGTCAGCGCCTGGCGCGCGAGACCGTGGCCGGGAAGGTCAACGGCCGCCTGGTGGACCTGCGCACGCCGCTCGAGGACGACGTCGAGCTGCGCATCGTTACGACCCGCGATCCCGAGGGCGGCGAGGTGATCCGTCACTCTGCGGAGCACGTGATGGCCGATGCGGTGAAGCGCTTGTGGCCAGGGACCCCGATCGACGCCGGACGCCAGGACCACTCCGAGAAGTTCCAGTACGACTTCCGCTTCCCGCGTCCTTTCCAGCCCGAGGACCTCGAGCGAATCGAGGCGGAGATGCGCCGCATCGTCAAGGAGGACCTTCCCTTCGAACGCAGCGAGGTGAGCCGGAGCGCAGCAGGCGAGATCATGGTTGAGCGTGGGGAGACGATCAAGCTGGTCCGGCTCGAGGACATTCCGGAGAGTGAGGCCATCAGCCTCTACCGGCACGGAGACTTCATCGACCTGTGTCGCGGGCCTCATGTACAGCGGACCTCGCAGATCGGCGCCGTCAGGCTATTGGAGGCGTCGGGCGCGTACTTCAAGGGCGACGAGCGCAACGAGATGCTGCAGCGCATCTACGGTACGGCGTTCGCGTCCAAGAAGGAGCTCGACGCCTACTTCGCGCGGCTGGAGGAGATTCGGCGGCGCGACCACCGGCGGCTGGGCAAGGAGCTCGACCTGTTTTCCTTCCACCCGGAGGCGCCGGCGAGCCCGTTCTTCCACCCGCGGGGGGCGATCGTCTACAACGCCCTCATCGAGCACATGCGGGAGCGCTACCTTCACTACGGTTACCAGGAGGTCATCACGCCGCAGATCTTCGACGTCGCGCTGTGGAAGCGCTCGGGGCACTACGACAACTACCGCGAGAACATGTTCTTCGCCGATGCCTTCGACGATGTCCAGGAGCGTACGTCTTCGGTCAAGCCGATGAACTGCCCCTCCCACTGCCTGCTCTACCGCGGCGCCGCTCACTCCTACCGCGACCTGCCGCTGCGGTTGGCGGACTTCGGGCGCCTGCACCGCTACGAGCGGTCGGGGGTCGTGACCGGCCTGACCCGGGTTCGCTCCTTCGCGCAGGACGATGCCCACATCTTCTGCACTCCCGAGCAGATCGGGTCCGAGATTCGCTCGCTGTTCGACTTCATCTTCGAGACCTACGACCTGTTCGGGTTCGCCGATATTGAGATCTACCTGTCCACCCGTCCGGAGAAGGCGATGGGCGAGGTGGCCGTCTGGGAGCACGCCGAGAGCGTGCTCGCGGCCAGCCTCGAGGAGCGCGGCGTGGCGTTCACCGTGAACGCGGGGGACGGCGCCTTCTACGGCCCGAAGATCGACTTCGTCGTGCACGACGCGCTGGGCCGCGAGTGGCAGCTGGCGACCATCCAGCTCGACTTCATGCTCCCGGAACGGTTCGAGCTGACCTACATCGACAGCGAGAACGCCGAGAAGCGTCCGGTGATGATCCACCGTGCGATCTTCGGCTCGCTGGAGCGGTTCTACGGCGTCATGCTCGAGCACTTCGCCGGCGACCTGCCGCCGTGGCTGGCCCCGGAGCAGGCTCGGGTCCTGCCGATCACCGATGCGGTGAACGACTTCGCCGATGCGGTGTGCTCGTTGCTGAGGCAGCGGGGCCTGCGCGCCGAGGTCGATCAACGCAACGAGAAGCTGGGCTACAAGATTCGCGAGGGCGAGGCCATGAAGGTCCCCTACCTGCTGGTCGTCGGCGAGCGCGAGGCACAGGAGGGGACCGTTTCGCTTCGCCTTCGCCACCGCCGTGACGAGGGCGCCCAAGCCTTGGGCGCGGTCGCGGATCGTATTTCTAACGCGGTACGGACACGCTCCCGCGAGCTCTAACCGCGGGGAGTCGATATCAAGGAGGCATCATGCCCAAACTGAAGACCCATCGAGGCGCCCGCAAGCGCGTCAAGCAGACCGCCAGCGGGCGGTTCAAGCGCCACCACGCGTATCACTCGCACATCCTGTCCAAGAAGAGCCGCAAGCGGAAGCGCCATCTGCGGTCTGCGGTAATGGCCAGCGACGCCGACGCCAAGGTCCTGACGCGCATGCTCCCGTACGGGCTGTAAGGAGGTTCGTGATGAGAGTCAAGCGTTCCACGCATCGTAAGGACCGGCGCAAGAAGATCCTCAACTTGGCCGAGGGGTACTACGGCGGCAAGTCACGCCTGCACCGGATCGCCAAGCTCCAGGTCGAGAAGTCGCTCACCTATGCCTACCGCGACCGCCGGCAGCGCAAGCGCCATTTCCGCTCGCTGTGGATTACCCGCATCAACGCGGCGGCGCGCGAGAACGGCCTCAGCTACAGCACCTTCATCGCCGGCCTGAAAGCGGCCGGCTGCGGGCTCGACCGCAAGGTGCTCGCCGACCTGGCGGTGCGCGACCCGCTGGCCTTCACGCAGCTCGCGGAGATGGCCAAGCAGGCTTTGCAGTGAGCGAAAGATGAGCCTCGAAAGCCTCGAGGAGGTGCGACGAGAGTTTCTGTCCGCTCTGGAGAGCGCCGAGGCCGACGCTGAGGCGATCGAACAGGTCCGCATCCGCTTTGCGGGTCGGCGCTCCGGTGTGCTCCAGGAGCTGACGGCAGTCCTCAAGACACTGCCGGCCGACCAGAGGCGTGACTACGGTCGTGCGCTCAATGAGCTCAAGCAGCTGATCGAGGGGAGCCTGAAGGAGACCGCCGCTGGCGCCTCGGCTGCAGCGCGTCGCCGCACGGCAATCGATGTGACGTTGCCTGGGCGTCGTCCCCGGCACGGTGCGGAGCATCCGGTGCACCAGGTGCGCCGTCGCATCGAGGCGATCTTCCTCGCTATGGGGTACTCGGTCGAGGACGGCCCCGAGGTCGAGGACGACTGGCACAACTTCGAGGCGCTCAACATCCCGCCCGACCATCCCGCGCGCGACGATCAGGACACCTTCTACTTCCCGGACGGGCACCTGCTGCGAACCCACACCTCGCCGGTCCAGGCACGAGTGATGGAGCGCCAGGCGCCTCCGATTCGCATCATCGTTCCCGGCCGCGTCTACCGTCGCGACTCGGACCTGCGCCACACGCCGATGTTCCATCAGATCGAGGGCCTGCTGGTCGACGAGGGGATCACCTTCGGCCATCTCAAGGCCACGCTGGAGACCTTCCTCCACCAGCTGTTCGCCGGCGTCGACGTTCGCTTTCGGCCGTCCTACTTCCCGTTCACGGAGCCCTCAGCCGAGGTCGATATCAGCTGCATCTTCTGTAACGGCGCCGGGTGCGGCGTGTGCTCGCGATCGGGTTGGATCGAGATCCTCGGTTCCGGAATGGTCGACCCGCGGGTGTTCGAGCGCGTCGGCGTGGACCCGGAGCGCTACAGCGGGTTCGCGTTCGGCCTCGGCATCGACCGCGTCGCCATGCTGCTCTACGGGATCCCGGACCTGAGGATGATGTTCTCGGGGGACCAGAGACTCACGAGGCAGTTCTCATGAGGTTCGATCTCTCCTGGTTGAAAGAGCAGTTGGGGGGCGCTCCGGCCGGCGATGTTCTCGCCCAGCGTCTGACGGCTTGCGGCTTCAACGTCGAGCTCCGGGAGCCGGCCGCATCGACCGAGGTCTGGGATGTCGAGGTCACGACCAACCGGCCCGACGCCATGAACCACCGCGGGCTCGCCCGTGAGGCGGCGGTAGCGACCGGTGACTCCCTGAAGGGTGTCGAGAATGGGCCGCGTGAGGACGGCGAGCCGGCGGCGGACCTGGTCTCGGTCGAGATCGAGGCACCGGAGCTCTGCAGTCGCTACGTCGCACGGGTGGTCCGCAACGCCCGTCTGGTGGAGTCACCGGCCTGGCTGGCCGAGCGCCTCGAGCGCTGCGGCGTGCGTCCCCTGAACGCGATCGTCGACGCGACCAACTATGTGCTTCTCGAGCTGGGTCAGCCGCTGCACGCGTTCGACCTGGCGCGCGTGGCCGGGCGACGGATTGTCGTGCGACCGGCCCGCGAGGGCGAGGTCCTTACCACCCTCGACGGAGAGCTCAGGGAGCTCGACCCGTCTCTTCTGGTCATCGCCGACGCCGAGCGTCCGGTGGCCCTCGCCGGGATCATGGGCGGGGCCGACTCGGAGATCGGCGACAACACGGTGGACGTGCTGCTGGAGAGCGCCCACTTCGATGCCCTGACGATCCGCCGCGGAGCGCGCAAGCTCGGCATGCACACCGAGGCGTCGCACCGGTTCGAGCGCGGCGCGGACCCGGAGATGGCGGCGACGGCCGCCGATGTGGCGGCGGCTCTGATCGTGCGGCTGGCCGGCGGCACGGTGTGCCGTGGCCGGGTCGACGTCTACCCGGAACCGTGGCGCCCGCGCACCCTCGAGCTCTCGTTTTCCCGCCTGTCGGCGTTCGCGGGTCTGGAGATCGATCCCGCCGAGGCCGAGCGTATCCTGGCCGGGCTCGGCTTTGCGCCATCGCGGGACGGTGACCGGGTGTGCTGCACGGTGCCCTCCTTCCGCGTCGACGTGGAGCGGGTCGAGGACCTGTATGAAGAGGTGATCCGTCACGTCGGGTACGATGCGGTGCCGTCGGTGATGCCGGTGCTGGCGATCACCCCCGGCAGCCGCTGCGGCAACTGGCCCTTGATCGACCGGGCGCGCGATGCGGCGGTGTCGGTCGGCTTGACCGAGGTGCTCACCTACTCCTTCTCCTCCCTCGAGGAGGACGAGGCCGCGGCGCGCCTACCTCTGCTGGTCGGCGGCTCACTGCCGCTCGACAACCCGCTCGCCCAGACCCAAGCGACGATGCGGCGGTCGCTGCTGCCCGGCCTTCTGACGGCGGCCCGCGCCAACCTCAACCAGGGAGAGACGTCGCTCGCCCTGTTTGAGGAGGGCCGCGTGTTTGGCACCGGTGGCGAGGCTCCGCTCGAGCGAGAGCATCTCGCGATCGTCCTCTCCGGCGTTTTCGGCGGATGGGAAGACCGTGCTGCCGCGTCATTCGCGGATCTCAAGGGCCTGGTCGAGGAGTTGGGCGAGCGCCTGGCGTTTCCCGCCGTGAGCTGGAAGCGCGAGCGGGCGGGCTGGCTGGAGGACGCAGAGGGCGCCGTTCTGACGGCGGACGACGGCCGGGTCGTTGGCATGGCCGGCCTGGTATCGCGCGCGGTCGCGGCGGGCTGGGACCTGCGCCAGCCGGTCTATGTCGCCGAGCTCGACCTCTCGGCCGTTCTCGGCGAGCCACCGCAACCGCACTTTTCCGAGCTGCCGCGTTTTCCCGCGGTCACGGCCGACATGACGGTTGAGCACGGGGCGGACCTCACCTACGGCGAGCTTCTGAAGACAGCGACCGAGCTCGCTTCGCCCCTGGTCGCGAGCTGGGAGCTGGTGGCGCGGTACAGTGGTGAGGGGCTTGGCCCGGACGCGGTGCGGACGACGTTGCGTGCGGTCTACCGTCACCCCGAGCGATCCCTCCTCCAGGAGGAGGTCAACGCGGAGCAGGAGGCACTGCGGGCCCGTCTCGCGGCGGCGCTTGGCATTCGCTTCGCATGAGCAGTAAAGGAGCGGAAGATGGCGATGGACAGCGTCCTCAAGCGTCTGGAATCGAAGCTGGCTGAGCTGCTCAAGAAGTACGACGCTGCCGTGAAGAGGGCCGGCGAGCTTGAGGCGCGCGCGGAGAAGCTGCAGGCCGCCTCCAAGGCTGATGCTGCCAATCTGGAGCGGCTCGGTGAGCTGGAGACCCGTGTCGAAGAGCTCGAGGGCCAGCTGGCTGGAGCGGCCCAGACGGCAGAGCGGATCGCGGAGCTGGAGCAGCAGCGCTCCGAGCTCGGAGCGCGTCTGGAGAAGGTGCTCGAGCGCATCGATAAGGCGCTCGTCGACTCCGACTAGCAACGATCCTCGAAGAAGACCCTCCGGCGTGAGCCGAGTTTCGGCTTCCAGAAGGGAGCTCTTCTTTCCGTCCTATCCGTTTGATTAAGAATGTCTCCGCACGGGGACTGAGTCGCGGTGGGACGATGGAGCGGCTCAGCCATCGGACGGGAGCCGTATTGCCGAGTACGGTATACTTGATCCGAAGGGAGGCACGATGGCAACTGTCCGGGCCACCGTCGAGGTCTTCGGCCAACGGCTCGGGCTGCGTGCCGATGGGGACGCCGAGCAGCTCCAGGAGCTGGCTCGGTTCGTCGACCAGCGGATGCGCGAAGTGGCCGATCGGACCTCGAGCGTCGACACGGTCAGGATTGCGATCCTGACAGCTCTGAATATTGCGGACGAGCTCTTCAAAGAGCGCGAAACGGATCAGAACGACCGGCAGCGAAAGCTCGAAGAGCAGGCGGAACGTCTGGTGCTGAAACTGGAAGAGGCATTGAGTGCCGGGGAGACCCAGCAGGCAAGCTAGGACAAGGAGGTCCCTGCACGGTTTGTGATGAGTAGAACTATTGCTGAACCAACACCTATTTGACGGGATGCCGGGTTCTGTCACCTCGAGTTCGCCGTGAGGTGGAAGACGGGTGGCGGACAGGCGCCCACCTGTGGTCGCACAGGTTCAAATAGGATTGCTCACACGGCCGAAGCGGGGGCCTCCCCTTACAACTCTTCCCAGAAGTAGCCCGACGCCCCCTCGTGCCGGACGCGATGGTCGTTCCTTGACAGGGGGAAGATCGTGGACACCTTGATCATTGCCGGCGGCGTGCTGGTGGTGCTGGCCCTGGTGGCCGTGGGCGCGATGTGGTGGCGCATGCGTCACACCGCGGCGCGCCTCGTTGGCCAGGCCGAAGCCGAAGCGCGACGCATCATTGCCCGGGCCGAGGTCGATGCAAAGAGGATCGCGAAGGATGCCGATGTAGACGCTCGCGAACGTCTGCTGGCGGCGCGAACCGAGTTCGAGCGAGAAACACGCGAGCAGCGTCTGGAGTTCGCCGCGATCGAGAAGCGTCTCGACCAGCGGGAAGCCCTGCTCGACGAGCGAGCGGTGACGGTTGCAGAGAGGGAACGGCGCGTCGAGCAGGTCGAGGAGGAGACCAAGAGCCTCGAACGGGCCTTGCTCGACCGCGAGCAGGAGCTCGCCTCGGCGGCAGCCGAGCAGCAGATACGGCTGGAGCAGATTGCCGGCATGACAGCCGAGCAGGCGAAGGCCGAGCTGCTGCGAGCCATGGAGAACGAGGCCCGCATGGAGGCTGCGACCCTGATCCGGCGCATCGACGAGGAGGCTGCAGAGAAGGCGAAGGACAAGGCGCGGCGGATCATTTCAATGGCGATCCAACGGATCGCCTCCGAGCACGTGATCGAGAGCACGGTGTCGGTGGTTGACCTTCCCTCGGACGACATGAAGGGGCGGATTATCGGCCGCGAGGGTCGCAACATTCGCGCGTTCGAGCAGGCGACCGGCGTCGACCTGATCGTCGATGACACGCCGGAGGCAGTGATCCTGTCGTGCTTCGAGCCGGTGCGACGCGAGATTGCCCGCCTCGCACTCGGTCGGTTGGTGCAGGACGGGAGGATCCACCCGGCGCGGATCGAAGAGGTCGTTTCCAAGGTCCAGGTCGAGATGGACGAGAAGCTGTTTTCCGACGGTGAGGCCGCCGCACTAGAGATGGGAATTCCAGACCTCCACCCGGAGCTGATCAAGCTGGTCGGCAGGCTGCAGTTCCGGTCGTCGTACGGGCAGAATGCACTGCTTCACTCGATGGAGGTTGGATGGCTCGCGAGTCATATGGCGGGCGAGCTGGGAACCGACGTGTCCGTGGCAAAGCGTGCCGGATTGTTGCACGACGTCGGCAAGGCGGTGGACCGGGAGATGGAAGGCACGCACCTCGAGCTCGGGCGTGAGCTTCTTCGTCGGTATGGGGAGTCGGACGCAGTCATTCACGCGATGGAGTGCCACCACGGCGACTATGACCCACAGAGCGTCGAGGCGGTGCTGGTAACGGCAGCGGACGCCCTGTCGGCGGCCCGGCCCGGCGCGCGCCGGGAGATCCTCGAGAACTACATCAAGCGGCTCGACAAGCTGGAGAGCCTGGCTGCGGACTTCAAGGGCGTCGAGAAAGCGTACGCGATCCAGGCGGGCCGTGAGCTGCGGATCATTGTCGAGTCTGGAAAGGTCAGCGACGAGGAAGCCCTGTGGGTCGCCCGCGACCTGGCGAAGAAGATCGAGGCCGAGCTGACGTACCCCGGACAGATCAAGGTTACGGTGATCCGTGAGACGCGTGCCGTGGAGTACGCTCGGTGATCCGACTGCTGTTCGTGGGCGATGTGATGGGATCTGCGGGCCGCAAGGCGCTGAAGGCCCATCTTCACGGGATCGTCGATCGGGAGCGCGTCGACCTCGTGGTGGTGAACATCGAGAACGTCGCCGGCGGCTTCGGCATCACGGCCAAGGTGCTCCAGGAGCTCGAGACTCTGCCCGTGCACGTGTGGACCACCGGCAACCACGTCTGGGACAAGAAGGAGGGTGTGCCGCTGCTCGACGCACACCCGACCCTGCTGCGGCCGGCAAACTACCCAGAGGGAAACCCTGGCCGGGGGTGGTGTGTCGAGGAGACCGCCGGCGGCGTGCCGGTGGCGGTGGTCAACCTGCAAGGGCAGGCGCTGATGCCTCCCATCGACAACCCGTTCCGGGTCGCGGACCGTGTGCTCGAGGAGATCTCCGAGGCCCATCCGGACGTGCGGGTGATTCTCGTCGACATGCATGCGGAGGCGACGTCGGAGAAGCAGGCCATGGGGTGGTACCTGGATGGCCGTGTCACCGCGGTGCTGGGTACCCACACCCATGTCCCAACCGCCGACGAGCGTCTGCTCCCGCAAGGTACGGCGTTGCAGACGGATGTCGGAATGACAGGGCCCTACGAGTCGATCATCGGGATGAACCCCGTCAAGGTGCTGGAGCGGTTCCTCTACAACACGCCGCGGCCGTTCGAGCCGGCCAAGCGGGGGCTGCAGCTGCGCGGCGCCTTGGTCGATGCGGACGAGACGACCGGGCGAGCGGTTGACATCCGGAGGGTCCGGGTCGACGGGCCATGAGCAAGCGACCGCCCGTGCTGCCGGCACGGCTGTTGATCGACCTGCCAAACTGGGTCGGCGACGTTGCCCTGACGCTGCCCGCCTTGACTGGCTTAATGGGGACCAACGCCAACGGGGCCACCACACTTCACTGCCGGCCCGCGGTCGAGAGACTGCTCGAGCTGCTCTTTCCCGGCGCCGAGATCATCGCCACAGCGACCCGTACCGCTCCGCTCAGCGGCGCGCGACGGATCCTGGCGGGAGGCGGCCGGTTCGATGTCGGAGTGACCTTCCGCCACTCCACACGCGGCAAGCTGCTGCTGCTCCTCACCGCGCGCCATCGGCTCGGGAGTCGCGGCGGCGGCGGCACGCTGCTGCTGTCGGAGGCCTTTCCGGTTCCTCGTGACCGGCACCAGGTTCACGATGCCGACTCGCTGCTCGAGCGGCTCGGCGCCGCGCCCGCCGATGCCGGCTGGAGGCCTGCAGTTCCCGGCATCCTCGTCGACGAGGGAAGGGCTGCGTTGGCGCGGGCCGGCGTCCAGCTACGGCCGGCGGTCGGACTGCTGCCCGGTGCAGCTTGGGGAGCCTCCAAGCAGTGGCCGCCTGAGCTGTTCGGCCGACTCGTGCCGCTTCTCATGGATGGAGGCGCGACGCCGTTGGTGGTCATCGGGCCGGGCGAGGAGACGCTGGCGGCAGCGATCTCAGAGGCCGCCGGCCTCGATGTTCCCACAGTCGGCCCAGAGCTCGATGTGGCGGGTCTGTTCGGGGTGCTTTCACTGCTCGAGACGGCGGTGTGCAACGACTCCGGGCCGATGCATCTCGCAGCCTTGACGGGCACGCCGGTGGTCGCCCTCTTTGGTCCTACCGATCCCCGCCGGACTGCCCCTACCGGTGACGGTCATCGTCTCTTGCATCAGGCCCTCGAGTGCTCTCCTTGCTTCAAGCCGGTGTGCCCGCTGGGTCACCAGGACTGCCTTCGCGGGATAACTCCCGACAGGGTCTGCTCCGAGGTTTTTTCCCTACTCAACTGATGTTCTGGGGCACGGCTCCCGGCGATCGTCGATCACGACCCGTCCCCGCTTGACCACATGACGGACCGGGTTGACCCCGTAGTGGTAGACGACGTGGTGGTACGAGGAAGCGTCGAGGACGACGATGTCCGCAATCTTCCCCGGCTCCAGCGAGCCAAGCTGATCGGCGCGGCCGAGGGCGGCTGCGGCATTCAGGGTAGAGGCCGTCAGGGCCTGCTCGACCGTCAGCCCCATCTCGAGGCAGGCGAGGGCGAGGATCATCGGCATCGACTGTGTCGGCGAAGAGCCTGGATTGCAGTCGGTGGCGAGGGCGATGGCGCACCCGGCCACTACCATACGACGAGCCGGGGCGTACGGGGAGCGGAGGAAGAACGAGGTTCCGGGCAGCAGAACAGCGACGGTGTCGGAGCCGGCGAGTGACGAGACTCCGGCGTCGGTCACGTGGACCAGGTGATCGGCCGACAGGGCACCCAGCTCGACCGCCAGCTCTGCGCCGCCGAGGGGCGTGAGCTCGTCGGCATGCAGGTGGATCTTCCAGCCGTACCGGGGGGCGTCGGCAAGCAGCCGGCGGGTCTGCTGGATATCGAACACCCCTGTCTCACAGAATACGTCGACGGCCTCGGCCAGATTTCTCCGGGCGATCTCGGGGTGGATCTCGCCGATCACCCGGGCGATGTACCGCTCGGGATCGGCAGCGTCTTCGGGCGGCACCTCATGGGCGGCCAGACATGTCGGAACAATGTCGATGGGATGGACCTTGTCGGCCTCCCGGATGGTCTCGAGCATCCGCAGCTCGGTGTCGAGGTCGAGGCCGTAGCCCGACTTGCCCTCGATCGTCGTCGTACCGTGCGCCAGGAAGGTGTCGAGCCGCGCCAGGGTGGACTCGAGCAGAGTCTCTGGTGCGGCGGCTCGGGTGGCGCGGACGGTCGAGTTGATGCCGCCGCCGGCACGTGCGATGTCCATGTAGCTTTCGCCCCGCAGTCGGCGGTTGAACTCCTCCTCCCGCGAGCCGGCCCACACCGGGTGGGTGTGGGGATCGACAAAGCCCGGGAGCAGGCACCCGCCGTCGGCGTCGAGCACCTCGTCGGGCTCGGGACACCGTCGCAGGGCCTCGGCCTCGCTGCCGATGAAAACGATGCGATCGGCCTGGCACAGGACCGCCACTTCCGGGAGAACCGTCACAGTTCCGAGCATTTCACGTCGGCGAGCCACGGTGCCGGTCGACGTGACCAGCTGCGAGGCGCCGCGGATGAGCAGGGTCATGCGCGGTTACTCCGAGCTGGCCTCCTTGCGACGTTTCAACAGCGCCAGCCGCGGCGTTGGGGGCTCTTCCCTCTCCAGCTGCTGGTCGTCGCGGATCATGCCCTGAAGCAGCTCCACCAGACGCATGAGCTCGGCGCGAACCTCGCGACGGCGTCCCCGCAGATCCCCGATGACGGTCTCGATGTTCTGAGCCCTCTGGTTGGCCTCCGCGACGAACCTCTCGCCCAGCGTTTGCGCCTCATCGATGATCTTCTGCCCCTCAGCTCGGGCCGCCTTGACCGTGTCTTCCGCCGATCGCTGCGCCGCAACGAGAGCATCCTGGAGTGCATTCTCCCGCTCCCGAAAGGACGCCAGGTCGAGCTCGAGGCGACGGACCTGCTGCCTGAGCTCGCCGCGGTTTCGCATCAGCTCCTCGACGGTGCTCGCGACCTGGGAGAGGAACTCGTGGATGCCTTGCGGGTCGTAGCCGTGCAGCCGTTTGGCGAATGTCTTGCCGAGAATGTCGAGAGGCGTCAGCTCGTTCATGGCAGTATCCTCCGTCAACTTCCCATTATGACACGACTTCACGACTTCTCGGAGCGACCGAGTCTACCGATGGCGAATTGCGGGGCACGCTGCGACCTGGGTCACACGATTCCCCCCACCGGATGTACCGCCGGCCGCAGTAAACCGCGAGTGAATGACCCGGGCGAACCCGACCGCCCTCGTGCGGGCCACGGGCTACGGGCGCCTAGGAGCCTGTAGTTCATAGGCGGATGGTGGATTTCGTAGCGTCGCGAGTGGCCCGTTGAGGCGGATTCGAGGAGCAGTACTCCGAGTACGGTCCGAGAATGTAACGAAAACGGGGCCTCGCGCCGCCCGGAAGGAGTCGTTCGCTCTATGTGCTACAGGCGCCTAGTCCTGTGCGTGCTCGGGAAAGTGCTCCACGGTGACGTCGAGTCCTTCGGTGAGCTTCTTGAGCTCGCGGGTGAGGGCGCGGCCGATGACGACGCGCTGGATCTGGTTGGTGCCCTCGTAGATCTGGGTGATCTTGGCGTCGCGCATGTACTTCTCGATCGGGTAGTCCTTGCAGAACCCATAGCCACCGAACAACTGCACCGCATCCGTGGTGACCTTCATGGCGGTGTCGGTGGCGAACACCTTGCCCATGGCGGCGAGCTGGGAGATGTTCTTGGCGCCTGCGTCGATCGCGCGCGCCGAGGCGTAGACCAGGTGGCGCGCCGCTTCGATCTGAATCGCCATGTCGGCGAGCATGAACTGGATCCCCTGGAACGACAGCACGGTCTGGCCGAACTGGCGCCGCTCACCGGTGTAGCGAAGGGCCCACTCGAAGGCGCCCTGGGCGAGGCCCAGCGCCTGTGCAGCCACCCCGGGACGTGCCCGGTCCAGGGTCATCATCGCGTTCTTGAAGCCATCTCCCTCGCGCTGGCCGAGGAGATTGGCGGCGGGCACGCGACAGGAGCTGAAGAGGAGCTCGTTGACGGGCACGGTGCGGATGCCCATTGTGTCCTCGCGCTTGCCGACCTCGAACCCCGGTGTCTCACGCTCGACAATGAACGCCGAGATGCCGCGCATGCCGCGCTCCGGCTGGGTCAGGGCGTACACCGTGTAGACTGATGCCACGCCGCCATTGGTGTTCCACTTCTTCTGACCGTTGAGCACGAACTGATCGCCTTCGCGCACAGCCGTCGTGCGCAGGCTGCCCGCGTCGGAGCCCGAGGCCTTCTCCGACAATCCGAACGCGATCAGCTTCTCGCCGGCGGCGATCGGCGGCAGGTACTTCTCCTTCTGCTCCTCGGTTCCGCCGAGGATGATCGGAAAGGAACCAAGAGCATTGACGGCGTACGCCACACCAACGCCGCCGCAGGCGCGGGACAGCTCCTCGACGACGAGGCAGAGGTCGAGCACGCCCGCGCTCTGGCCTCCATACTGCTTTGGAATCCATATGCCGGTGAGGCCGTAGGACTTCAGGGCCTCGAGGATCTCCCAACCGTACTCCCCGGTGCGGTCGAGCTCGGCCGCCTGGGGGCGGACGTACTTCTCCGCGACCTCGCGGGCTCGGTCCTTGTAGTCGAGGTTTCCTTTGCTCAGCAGCTCGCGCATGGCGCTTCCTCCTCAGTAAGTGTGGCGTGTATCTTAACCCGGATCACACGCTCGCGATCTACTGCGGGCGGGGGGGGTCACCGCCGTCGTCCATGGATGACCTGCCGGCCGCGGATCGGATCCGTGTCAAGCTGTCTCGTCAACCGGCCGGCGGCACTTCGGCCAGCAGCTCGTCGATGTTTCGGGTGAGGTGGTCCAGATCGAAGGGCTTGTAGATGACCCGGTCGGCGCCGGAGAAGTCCATGAACATCTTCTCGCGTTCCGGCTCGGCGCTGAGGTCGCGGGCGGTGAGCAGGATGATCGGGAGGCGGCGCTCGTACACCCCCTGGCGCTCGTCCTCACGGACGTAGTGGGCGACGCGGTACCCGTTTTCCCCCGGCAGCATCACATCCAGGACCAGAAGGTCGTACTTGCCGGCACGGACCATTCCCAGCGCGACGAGGCCGTTGTCGGCGATGTCGACCTCGTGGCCCGCCTGCTGGAGCCTGTAGCGGACGGTTTCCACGACGTCCGGCTCATCGTCCACCATGAGGATCTTCGCTGTCACGTGATCTCCCTTCGCCCTGCAGCTATCGTAGCCGCTCGAATCAGTTGGAATCCAGTCCGTCCGTCCTCCGGGAAGGCCGCGGGGCCGTGGACCAGAGCCACACGACCGCCCGCCTCGACGCCGGCCAGCAGGCGCTCCACCTTGCTACGGACGATGAGTCCGCCGTCGCGATCGGTACCGAGGAGCACCAGCAGCAGCCGGCCGCACGCCGCCTGCATGTGAAGCCGGTCGCTCGACCTCGGCAACACCGTCAGCAGCTGCTCTTTGAGGCGGCCGAGCACTGCGACGATTTCCTCGGCGTCCTTTCCTTCGGTGACTGCCGGTACCAGGACGAGGAGCGAGAAGAACGGGTAGGCGGAGTACTCGCGACACGCGCGCTCGAAGTCGACGATCTCGGTTGCGCGTGGCCCTGCCGCCGGCACCTTGAAGTGGAAGCGGCTGCCCTCGGCCGGGCGGCTTTCCACCAGCAGGTCGCCTCCGTGGGCGGCCACCATCGAGCGCGAAATGGCCAGACCGAGCCCGGTTCCCTTGACCCGATCAGTCAGGGAATCCCCGGCCTGGTAGAACGGCTCGAAGACCCGCTCCCGATCCTCGTCGCTGAGGCCGATCCCGGTGTCGGCGACGGCGATCTCGATGTCGTCGTCCCGACGCTCTGCGGTGACTGTGACCCGACCGCCGGCCGGTGTGAACTTGATCGCGTTGCTGAGAAGGTTGGAAACCACCTGCTCGATGCGTTGAGCGTCTGCCCAGATGTCCGGCAGTTCCGGCTCCACCTGCAGCGCGACCTTCAGAGAGCTCTTCTCCGCCTCCGGCTGCAGGCTCGTCATGACGGCGGCAAGCACGCTCTCGACCCTGGCCGGGGCGAAGCTGAAGCTCATCTGTCCCGCCTCGATCCGGGATACGTCGAGAAGATCGTCAATGATGTGAGCGAGCCGGCGAACGTTCCGTTGCGCGATCTGGACGAACCTCTGCTGCGGCTCGCCAAGCTCGTCGAGCGCGGGCCGCAGGAGGTCGAGGGCGTTCTTGATTGATGTCAGCGGCGTCCTGAGCTCGTGCGACACCGTCGACACGAACTCCGTCTTGACCTCCGATAAGCGCTTGAGCTGCTCTTCCGCCTGGCGGCGGACCCCGATCTCGCGCTCCAGCCGCCGGTTGACCTCCTCGATGTCACGTTGGTTTTCACGCAGGGAGCTGATGACGGCGGCCTCTTGGTGGGAGCGCTGGCGTTCGTGGCGAAGTCGGTCGACGAGGTAGCCGTAGAATGTGGCCACCGAAAGCAGGAACGGGACCCGGATCAGGGTGCTGGTGGTGAGGAGGCTGGCAATGCCGCCGCTGGCGAGAAGGATGAAGAAGTAGGCCGCGCAGACCGCCAGCGTTCCAAGGACGATCAGGGTCAGGTTCTCTCCCATTGCAGCCAGGAAGAGGATGAAGAAGTAGAGGTAGAAGAAGTCGGCGCTGACGCGTCCGCTGGCGACCAGGGCGACTGTGATCCAGGCCGTGTCGACGAGAATCACAGTAGCCAGGAACTTGGGAGACTCGAGTAGCCGTCGGGGCAGTAGTGGCCCGAGGAAATTTGAAAGGAGACCGAGGAGGATGAGAATGGCCAGCGGTGCAGGCGCCGATCGGAAGTCCGATTGCGCGAGTGCCAGGTAGGAGGTCGCGATGATCAACGTCAGGCGGAGCAGGACGAATACCCGCAGCCGCAGCGCAGACATCGATCGCGGCAGGGATGTTCGATCTGCAGCGGTTGTCACCCAGCTGTGCTCCTCTGCCCCATGGTAACCGGTACCGGGGGTTTTGGCCGGGCCTCTACGATCTGAGTGTCGAGCTGCCACAGGCATTCTTGAGGTGTATGTTGAGGATAGCGCGCCGCGAAGAGCACGGCTAGGCTCTCGTATCGCCGGTCGCAATAGACTACGTGTGAATGATCTGGGCTACGACGTTGAGCTCGGGTCAGTCGCTGTCCGAGTCGAGAACATAGCGCTCCCACTCGGGCTCGAAGGCGAGCGAACGCATGGCGGTCATTCGATCAAGGTAGACAATGCCGTCCAGGTGGTCGTGCTCATGCTGGATGACCCGTGCGTGGAAGGCCGATACCGTCAGTGCGATCGGGCTCCCGTCCACCGCCCGGGCGCTCACCTTCACCCGCTGGTACCTCGGAACGAGGCCGCGGAGCCCGGGAATCGACAGGCAGCCCTCCCAGCCTTCCTCCACCTCCGAGCCCACCGGACGTACCTCCGGATTGACGAGGACCGTTGGGGCAACCTCGGAGCCGTCATCGCCCGGGACCCAGTAGGCGAACAGGCGCAGCGGCTCGGCGACCTGCGGCGCCGCCAGCCCCACGCCCTCCTCCTCGGTCATCGTATGCACGAGGTCGCGGGCGAGGTTGGCCAGACGACCGGTACCGAACCACTCCTCCGGCACCGGTTCCGCCAGACGGCGGAGGGCCGGGTGGCCGAGGCGAACGACGCGGAGCTTCTCACCAGCCATGGCTACCCGCAGCTGCAGCCCCCGCCGCACTCACCGCCGATGCCGGCGGCGTTCGGGTTGTCGACGGTGAAGCCTGATCCTCGCTCGTCGTCGACGAAGTCAACGGTGGAGCCAGCAAGGTAGGGAGCGCTCTGCGGATCGACAAGGATCTGCAGATCGCCGGCGCTGACGACCTGGTCACCGTCACGCTTGTCGTCGAAGGTGAAACCGTAGGCGAAGCCTGAGCAGCTGACGCCCTGGATGAAGATGCGGAGGTCCTTACCGTCGGCCCCCGGCATCTGGGTGGCAAACTCTTGGACCTTCGAGATGGCCTGCTCGGTCAAGCTGATCATGTTCGTAGCCTCCGTCGCTCCGCGCACTCTTTCAACCGTGCCTCCGGAGCGTGTATTTCAAGTCCTCGCAAGCGGGCCGACCCGGGCTCGGCCGGCGTCTACGCGATGCCCCGCTCAGCCAGCCAGCGCTCGGCCTCGATCGCTGCCATGCAGCCAGTTCCGGCGGCCGTCACCGCTTGGCGGTAGTAGCTGTCCTGAACGTCGCCACAGGCCCAGACACCTTCCACCGAGGTCTTGGTGGTTCCGGGCACCGTCGTGATATAGCCAACCCCGTCCATCTCCAGCTGGCCCACGAACACCTCAGTGTTGGGCCTGTGACCAATCGCCATGAAAACGCCCTGCGCAGCCAGCTCCCGCTCCTCTCCAGAGACCGTATCCCGCAGCTTCACTCCGGTGACGCCGCCCTCCCTGGCGCCCACGATCTCGGTGACGATGGAGTTCCACACCATCTGGATCTTCGGGTTGTCGAGCGCTCTCTGTTGCATGATCTTGGAAGCACGGAGCTGGTCGCGGCGATGAACGATGGTGACCTTGGAGGCAAACTTGGTCAGGAACACCGCCTCCTCCATCGCCGTGTCACCGCCTCCCACCACGACCACCTCGCGGTCCTTGAAGAAGAAGCCGTCGCAGGTAGCACAGGCGGACACTCCGTATCCCATCAGCTCGGTTTCCGAAGGCAACCCGAGCAGCCTGGCCGACGCACCGGAGGCGATGATCAGGGCATCACAGGTCCAGGTCCCGCTGCCGGCGGTTGTGACGTGGAAGGGATGCCGTGCGAGCTCGACGCCCTCCACCTGGTCAAAGACGAAGCGCGTGCCGAAGCGGGCGGCCTGGGCCTTGGTGCGTTGCATGAGCTCGGGACCCATGATGCCCTCGGCGAAGCCAGGGTAGTTCTCCACCTCGGTGGTGATGGTGAGTTGACCACCTGGCTGCATACCCTCGATGATCACGGGCTGCAACTCGGCGCGGGCCGCATAGATGGCCGCGGTGAGACCCGCTGGGCCGGACCCGATGATGAGAACCTTGGCGTGCTCCTGCTCGGTCATAATTGATCTCTCCGTCCGGTGTGGCGCAGCGGGGTTTGAGTCTCGGCACTCGGCGTCAGGCTGGCGCCACCCGCATTATCCACGGAACAGGGGAAACGGCAAACGCATTCTCCGAGCGCCGATCGTGGCGTTGTGGCGGGGGTGATGCTAGAACAGCAGGTATGCGGTTGGCGATGGTGGTGCTCATGGTCGTTGGGTCGGCCCTGCCCCTACGGGCTGGGGGTTTCTCCCAGCTGGCCCGAGAGGCGAGGTGGGATCAGATCCTCGAGCTCGCGGGGATTCGCGCCGCGCAGCTTCCTCTGTCGGCAGATGAGGCGTTCATCGCAGCGGAGGCGGCACGCCATGCGGGCGATCGGGAGCTCGAGGAGCGCTACCTGAGGATGGTGCCGGACAACCACCCTGTGGCCGGGCCCGCAGGGGTGCGACTCGCGAGCCTCACGCTCGGAAAGGACAGGGCTGCGGCGCTCGAGCTGGCGCTCAAGGCCCTCGAGTCGACGAGGTCGTCCGAGGTCAGAGACAGGGCCGTCGACCTCATCGCCGAAGGTGCAATGAACGGCCTGTCGGCTCCGTTGCGGCAACGGCTGACATATCGCGCCCGGCATCTGCCGCGAGATGAGCGCCGGCGCATCCAGCTCGCGCTGGCGACGGCAGGCGGCGCAGCCAGGACGAGAGCTTTGCAGCGCCTCCTGCACGAGTCGGTTGCAGATGTCGTGGCGCTCGAGGCCGCACGCGGCCTCCTGACGGCCAAGGAGCCGACCGCGGAGCAGACGTGGCTCGCGGCGCGGGCCCTTTACCGCCACGCAGCGTACGATGAGACGGCGCCGCTGCTGGAGAAGCTCGCCGCCCGGCCCCGGCAAGGGGTTCCCGGGTGGCAGGTCCTGTTTCTTCGCGGGCGCTGTGACTTTCGCCGTGGCCGCTGGCGCCAAGCGGTGCACTGGTACCGGCGGGCCGAGGCGAAGGCGCCGACCCGTGAGCGGCGCGCCGAGCTGGAGGTCCATGTGGCGCGCGCCCTCGAGCTCGGCGGCGATCTCGAGGGAGCCGTGCACGAGGCCGACGCGGCGGTCAGACATCGGCCCAGTGATGAGCGGCGCCTTCTCTTGTTGCGGCTGCTTCTGCGCGCCGAGCAAACTGACCGTGCGAAGACGATCGTACGGCGGCTTGGCCGGCGCACCGCCCGCGACCGGGGCAGGTTACTGTCCGCGATGGCCGCGCACCGCCGCGGAGATCGGGAGGGAATGCTCGAGTGGCTGGGCCGGGTGCGCCGACGCCCCTGGCGGGCGCCGGCCTGCGTGATGGCGGCGGAGGTGGCAGCTCAGCGGGGAGATTCCGGGGAGGCGATGCGGCTGCTCGAGCGCGCGGCCGCGGCAGCGCCGAGCGACTTCTGGACCGACGTGGCGCGGCGCGTTATGGGCGAACTTCCGGCTGAGCAGGTCGCCGCTTGGCGAGTCTCGCGGCGCCGCGCCGTGGCTGACGCCGACGCTCATCGGAGGCGGTGGGAGATCGACAGGTGGGCGGCGCTCGAAACCGACCCGCGGCAGCTTGCGGGCCTGCGCGCCTTGGTGGTGCGGGACCTCGGCCTGTCGGACGAGGAGCCGACCGGTTGGCGAGGCGAACTGGCCCATACCCTGTGGCGGCTCGGGTTGGAGGGCGCGGCGGCTCGCTGGGACCCGGCCGGGTTTCCCGGCGGCTCGGCGTCAGAGGCTGCCTGGTCGGCTCCGCGTCTGCTGGCCAAGGGCGCCCCGAGGTGGGCTCTCCGTCGCGCGCGGGCGGTGGCCGATCGGCTCGGCTGGCACGCTTCCCCCGATCTGCTGCCGGAGGCCGTTCAACGGGCGTTGTTCCCCCTGTCGTGGGAGCACGAGCTGAGAAAGGTAGCAGCGGCGTCGGGCGTAGCCTGGAGCCTCCTGGCCGGTCTCGTTCGTGAGGAGTCGCGGTGGGATCCGGATGCTCTCTCCGTGGTCGGAGCGCGAGGCCTGACGCAGCTGATGCCGGCGACCGCGGCGGCAGCCGCCGCTGCAGAGGATTCGGCCCTCCCGGCGCCGCAGGAGCTGTTCGAGCCGGAGGTGTCATTGCGTCTCGGGGCCGCGGAGCTCGCGCGTCTGCTCAACGAGTTCGGCGGCCGTCGAGCTCCAGCAGTAGCTGCCTACAACGCCGGCCAGGCCCAGGCGCGGCTGTGGTTGGAGGCGTGCGGGAACGACTGCACCGAGGAGTCGTACGTGCTCGGGATTACCTTCTCGGCGACCCAGCGCTATACCGAGGACGTGCTGGCGGCTGCGCAGAGGTACGAGAAGCTGTATGGAGGGCCGCCGCGTCCCGCTTCATGATGAGTTGCGGCCGTAACCTTTACGGCCGCAGCACGGTCACCTCGAGGCGTTCACGGGCCTCGCGCAGCCACCTCTCGATCTCGCCGTTGAGCTTCCGCTCGACCAGGAGCCGGTGGAGCTGGCCATGAATGGCGTCGAGGGGAGGCGGCTCGGCATTCTGGGTAGTCAGCTCGAGAGCGACCGCTTCCTGGTACGCCGTCTGCAGCTCTTCGGGCGACACCTTCACCCGCGGACGAAGCCGCTGCTGCACGTAGGCGTTGACGGCTGCAATCCGGAGGGCCAGATCTTCAACGTCCTCCCAGACGAGCCCGGTGCCGGTAAGGGCCGTGGTGAGGGCGGTGCGGCCGCCGGCACGCTCGACGAGGTTGTCGAGGACCTCGTGCTGCTGGACCTTGAGGCGGTAGAGCGTCCCGGACTCCTCGAGGTCCCGGTACTGGAGCTCGAGGTGGATACGTGCCTGCAAGATCGAGGAGCGGTTGACCTCGTCGGTCTCCTCCCCGGAGTCTGGCACGAGGTGCACGAGCCTCGCCAGAACGAGATCCGATTCGAGGAGGGGTGTGCGCCCCACGGTGGCCACGATCTCGTCCACGACGTGTGTTTGGGGCTCACCGGCGACCGCGGGCGGAACGCCTCCCAGCAGGATGTTACCGGCGCCGAGGACCAGCAGCGCAGTCAGGCACCTACCGACTGCTATGATCCGCTGGTGGAGATGAGCGCTTGGTGACACCACCATTGCCGGATGATACCAGTGGCCCGCAGCGGATGAGCACTCCGGCGCCGGGGAGCAGCGGAACACTGTGGCTGGTGGCAACCCCGATCGGCACTCTCGCCGACCTGTCGCCCCGAGCGTGCGAGGTGCTGCGGCGATGTGACACGGTGCTGGCAGAGGACACTCGCCGGGCTCGCAAGCTACTCTCGTACCATGGGATACCTGCTGCAGGGCGCCTTCGCAGCTTCCACGAGCACAACGAGCAGCGGCTGGGAGAGTGGGTGTTGGAGAGGCTGCGGGGAGGAGCCGACGTCGCGCTGATGAGCGATGCCGGTACGCCGGTACTCTCCGACCCCGGCTTCACACTGGTCCGCCGAGCCCGCCAGACAGGCCTCGGAGTGCTCAGCGTGCCGGGGCCCTCTGCTTTTGTCACGGCGCTGGCGGCGTCGGGTCAGCCACCTCTGCCGGCACTGCTGGTTGGGTTCCTGCCCATTCGACCCGGCGCGCGGCGCCGGCGCCTCGAGGAGTTGGCGGATGTCGATGCAACGCTGGTGATTCTGCTGTCGCCACACCGTCTTGGGCGAGAGCTTGCGGACATGTGCCGTACCTTGGGGAAGGGGCGCCCGGCATCGCTGATGGCAGAGCTCAGCAAGCGCCACGAACGGATCGTGATGGGCAGCTTGGAGGAGCTGTGCGGGTCGCCCGAGAAGGAACATCCGCGCGGAGAGTATGTGATCGTGGTCGGACCACCCGGTCTCCCGCCGGCGGACGAGGAGTGCTGCGAGGACATTCCAGCGAAGGTGAGGGCCGTCTACCGAGAAGCGGTGGCTCGCGGCCTGAACCGTGCTGCTGCGCTGCGGTGGACCGCGAATCAGGCAGGGATCGGCCGTCGACAGGTCTTTGCAATCCTCGCCGAGGACTCGCCGGAAGCGGTGGACGGGAGTTATGAATGTGACCCCCCCGGGACGTGACGGGTCGGAGGGCGGTGGTGACCTCGTTTTGGGGCGGCAGGTCTTGGTGGTGGTCATCATCGTGGCGCTGGCTGCGGTCGTTCTTGCGGTGGGACCGGCGCGTGCCCTCCACCCGCGCGGGACCTTCGTCAAGTACGTCGAGGCTACAACGCACCCGGACAACGCTCGCGAGCAGGACTACAGTCCGCTCTACCTCGGCCTGTTCAGAGCCCTTTACCCCGGTGGGGGCCGCTCCTTGGTACGAGCAGTGCAGGTGGTGCTGTTTGCCGTCACCTGTGTTTGTGTTTCGCTTGCAGTAGGCCTCCAGAACGGCTGGATATGGGGGCTGATGGCGGGCCTTGTCGCCGCCTCCTACAGGCCGTTCCTGGTCTACGTTGGTGTGCTCGAGCCCGAGTCACTCTTGCTGTTCCTTCTTGCCGGGGCGGTGGCCTCGGGTGTTTGGGCACGACGGGTTTTGCGCGCAGACCTGAACCCGGATGAACGGCGATGGCCCTGGCGAGCCCTGGTCGTGCTTTCCTTGATCCTGCTCGCCTTGGCAGCAACGACCAGGCCACAGTATGTCCTCTTGATCCCGGTATGGACCCTCTGGCTGGCGGGGGCCTCACCGAGACTACGAGTCAAGGTGCTGGTTTGGGGCGCGGTTGGCGCCTGCCTGATCGTGGCGCCGGCCGCGATTCTGCAGCTGGCCCACCATGGTGATCTCTCGGTCATGGACCCGGGCACCGTGTTCTACGAGGGGAATGGCCCTCAGTCACACTCGGGAACCTATGTCGTGCCCGAGCTCGTGCGAGTTCTGCAGAGGGGGTCTGGGTGCGCGGACTGTGCCCACGTCGAATACCGGCGCGTCGCCTCCGTCGTCGCAGGGCGGAGGCTCTCTCGCACCGAGGCCAATCGGTACTGGGTGAGTCTCGCGCTCGCCAGCTTCCGTGCCGACCCAGCGCGCGGTTGCCGTCGCCTGATGTCGAAAACGGTGCTGGCCATTGCCCCGTACGAACTTCAGGGTCTCTTGAACGCTGCGGAGCTGGATCGCTCCCTGCGACGGGTTCTTCCGTGGGGGTTTCTGCCACTGCTGGTCGCGGCGATCTCCCTGATCCCAGCCATCTGGCGGAAGCGAGCTGCGCTTCTCGGTCCACTCGCCCTCATCGTCCTCGCTTGGACGACCCAAGTCGTGTTCTATCCATCGGCCCGGCAGCGCCTGCCGTTGGCGCTTGCCGTCTTGATGATCGTCGGGTCGTCCGTGAGGACTCTGCCTCGTCGCCGCCTCAGAAGCGCTGTGCTGCTGGGGCTGGGGCTGCTCGTTGGAACCGGTGTGACCTGGTGGTCGGCACCGGTGGCCGCGTACGATGAAGCGCAGGTCGACCTGTGGTTTGGTGCGGCCCCGCCAGGACCCGGTGCGCGAGCAGCTGAGGCGTTCGATGGACGGGGGTGGCGGCCGGAGACGACACGGGTGGCCGAAGCCCTCGCGCTGATGAGGAGTGCTGGATCACAGGTGGACGGAATCGGTCTTGCCGGAGCGCTACGGCAATGCTTGGACGAGGGCGCCCGGTTCCCGGCGTGGATGCGCGGTCGGGCTGCCCACGGGTTGGCGCGAATCGCTCTCTCGGAGGGTCGTCTGAGCGCAGCGCGGCAGTGGGCCTCGGTGGCAGTGAGGCAGGATCCCGGGTTTCTTCCAGGTGTGGCGTTGGCCCGACTACTCACCCTCGGTCGATGTCCCCGGCCATCGGAGCCTGCTCCGGCGGTCGCCGGTTCTGACCCCTTGAGTACTCGCTTCGCGCTTGCCATGGAAGCGAGAGTGACCTACGGACCCGCGTGTGCAGGGAGTGTAATGGCGCCCCTGCTGGTATCGTTTCCCGATCTCGACCGAGCGCTGCAAGGTCGGCGATGAGATTGGCGGTAGGGACCAGCTCATGGAAACGAGACCACGTGACACAGCGACGGCGGCAGACGCCGCCGCATATCGCATCTCCCATGCAATCCGGTTTGGTTCCATCGCAAGGCCGAGGGCATGTCAATACCGGTCGAGGATGGCGGGTCGCGAGCGTGTTCTGTGCTACCCTTTGATAAGGGCAGACGGCGCGGAGGTGCGGCCATGTCGCTGAAATCGGGAATGGCCCTGTTTCTGGGGGTCGCCGTGATGGCGGGTCTGTCAGGCTGTGGGGGCACCCCGGTCGTCGGAATCCTCTTGCCCACGACGGGTACCGCCAACACCTATGGAGAGTCGCTGGAGAGTGGGATCAGGGTTGCCCTGTCGGAGGCCCGCGAACGCAACGAGTTGCCCAGCGGATTCGAGGTCGTCTGGCTCGATACCGGCTCGGACCCTCAGCAGGCAGTGGCCAAGCTCGACGAGGCGGTCAGGAAGCGCGGCGCCAAGATGATCCTCGGCGGGGCCACCAGTGATGATGCGCGCGCGATGCTGCCGGAACTCCAGAAGCTCGATGTTGTGTGCCTGTCGCCGTCGGCTTCCGCGCCGGACCTGACCAAGAAAAGCAAGCTGTTCTTCCGCATCTACCCGTCTGATGAGCTCGAGGGCAGCCGGGCGGGGCAGTTCCTGTACGACACGTTGAAGGCGAAGACCGTGCTCGTGTTCGTCGGTGACACCGCGTACAGCCGTGGGATCGAGCCAGAGTTTCGGCGCCAGTATGAGCAGAGCCTCGGCGGCAAGGTGGTGGGAGATATCTCGGTTCAGGACTCCGGCTGGGAGACGACCACCGCCGATCTCCTTCGTCGAGAGAAGCCGGAAGCCGTGTATATCATCGGCTACACCGAGGACATCGTGAAGGTGCTGAGGCAGCTCCACGACGACGGCTTCAGCGGCCGCATCGTCACAACCTCGGCGTTCTATAGTGGCAAGGCGATCCAGGATGCCGGCAGCCTGGCCGAGGGGGTGTTTTTCCCCCTGCCGCCGTTCGACCGCACCTCCGACGACGAGGTCGTCAAGCGGTTCGTCAAGCGTTACATGGATACCTACCAGCGAGCCCCAGATATCTTCGCGGCACACGGCTACGATGCCATGCGGCTCGTGATCCGCGTCATGACTCTGGCCAAGCCCCCCGAGACTCCTGAGATCAAGAAGGTGCTTCACTTCGGCATCAGCGAGTTCAAGGGTGTCACGGGACCGATTCTGTTCGACGACTACGGGGACGTGAAGCATTATCCGAAGATCTTCATCGTCAATGATGGACGTGTCGTCAGCTACGAGCGCTTCCTCAAGCAGCAGCGGGCACGCATCCTCCGTCAGGTGCAGGATCTGCTGGGAGAGAAGCGGTAGCCGGCTGCCGTGATCGATGCGAGCCGGCGCTGAGGTCTTCCGTATTCTGTGGCGGCACAGGGCATTGGTGGTGGCCCTTGTGCGCCGCGATCTCGCGGCCCGCTACCGCGCGTCGCTGCTCGGCTACC
Source organism: uncultured Thermoanaerobaculia bacterium (assembly GCA_964552395.1). Lineage (GTDB taxonomy): Bacteria > Acidobacteriota > Thermoanaerobaculia > Thermoanaerobaculales > Sulfomarinibacteraceae > JAJDNH01. The sequence continues at coordinate 36,631 of CAZKGM010000022.1, forward strand.
TGTGGTCGATGCTCAACCCGCTCCTGCTGCTCGCCGTGTACGCCGTCGTCTTTACGACCGTTTTCCAACCGCGAATGGCCGGGGCGAGGCCGTACGCGTTGTTCCTGTTCGCCGGCCTCCTGCCGTGGCTGTTTTTCTCGGGCGCGCTGCTCGATGCGGCAATGACACTCGTCGACAACGGTCCCCTCCTCGCCAAGGTCGTGTGCCCGGCCGAGGTGTTTCCGGCGGTCACCGTCCTCGCTCACTTAGTCCACCATCTGCTCGCGCTGCCGGTCCTGGTAGCCGGCCTCGTGGGCTGCGCCGCGCTCGGCCTGCACCCGTTCCCGTGGACCATCGTTCTGCTGCCCCTGGCGCTGGTGCCGTGGGTGCTGCTCACGGGCGGGATTGCGATGGCGGTGTCCGCCGTCGGCGTCCACTTTCGCGACATCCGCGACCTACTGGGAAACCTCCTCAATCTCCTCTTTTTCGGCACACCGATCATCTACACCCTCGACGGCCTGCACGTGGTGTGGCTGAAGCGCCTGCTGCTGCTCAACCCGCTGGCCAGCGTGATCGAGGTCTACCGGAGCCTCGCGTTCACGGGTCGACTGGCCCCGGCGATGGACTGGGCGGTGGCGTTCGGAATCGGCATCATCGCGTGGGCCGTTGGCTCGTGGCTCTTCCTCAGGCTCCGCGACACCCTCGTGGAGGCTGTGTGAAGGGGCGGATCGTGCTTCGGAACGTCAGGAAGGTCTTCCGGAAGGCCGTGCGCGAGGGCCGGTTCCAGAGCATCAAGGGTGCGTTGCTGCACGGCGACCTCCTGCGCGGCGTGGGTCCGCGCGAGCAGTTCGTCGCCCTGGACGGTCTCAGTCTGGATGTTGCGCCGGGCGAGGCGGTCGCCTTGATCGGACCCAACGGCTCGGGGAAGTCCACAGCTCTCAAGCTCATCAGCGGCATCCTGCGGCCGTCGACGGGGGAGGTCGACGTGGATGGGCGTGTGACGGCGCTGATCGAGCTCGGAGCCGGCTTCCACCCCGAGATTCCAGGTCGCGAGAACGTGATCATCAACGGCATGTTGCTCGGCTTGTCACGACCGGAGGTGGAACGACGGTTGCCGGAGATCGTGAGCTTCGCCGGCATCGAGGAGTTCATCGACCAGCCGGTCAAGGTCTACTCCTCCGGCATGTTCGTGCGCCTCGGCTTCGCAGTTGCGGTCGCGGTGGACCCCGACATCCTGCTCATTGACGAGGTGCTGGCGGTCGGCGACGCGGCGTTCACGAGGCGCTGCCTCGATCGCATCGCCCGCATGCGTCGTGAGGGGGTGACCCTGGTGATCGTCTCACACGACCTCGACCTGGTCGCCGCCCTGGCGGATCGAGCCGTGTACCTGCGCCGTGGCCGCGTGATTGCCGACGGACCGGCCGATGCCGTGGTGGCGCGCTACCGCAGCGATGTGGCCGGAGATGAAGAGCGAGATGCAGCGGGACAGGAGCGGGTGCGTGTCGTCGAGGAAGGTCGGCGGTGGGGAACCGGGGACGTCGAGATTGAAGAGGTGTCGTTCTCGAGCGGCGGGGTCGGGCTGCGCGTAGTGCCGTCGGGAGCGGACTGCACGGTTCATGTTCGCTACCGTGTCCGACGGCCGGTCGAGGACTTCGTGTTCGGCCTTGCGTGGCACACCGCGGAAGGCAGCCTCGTCGGCGGCCACAACACGGACCTCGATGGGCTTCGGCCCCGGCAGCTGAACGGTGCCGGCGAGGTTCGGTGCCGCTACGGCGCCCTCCAGCTCGCTCCGGGAGAGTACTCCGTGGACGTTGCGGTTCACGCCGGCGACGGCCTCGCCTACGACTACTGGTGCCGGGCGGCGCGCCTGCGGGTCACGGCGCCGGTAGGGTGGCCCGGGGTGTGGGCTCCTCCCCACAGCTGGGAGTGCGATCAGCCGTTGTGGAGCGCCGGCCCGCGAGAAGAGCGCTGAGCAGCGCTCCGAGCAGCAATAGCAGCAGCCCCATCCGCAGCGGCGCCCGGTTTGCCGTCACACGGACCGTATGAGTGCCGGGAGGGACCCGCACCCCGAGCTGCCACAGGTTCACGAGCTCGGGACGTGCCGGTGCCCCATCGACATCTGCGCGCCAGGCGTGAGAGAACGCCTGGTCGATGACGAGGAGGCCGTCTGAGGACGTCATGACGCTCACCGTCCACGAGCTGGCGCTCCGTTGGAGGACCTCTACTTGCCCCGCCGCGTGGACACGGCGGCCCGAGGGACGTCCGCTGACGACCGCATCACGCCCGGGCTCGAGGCCGGGATCCAGCAGCAGCTCCCAGCCGCCGCGCCGCCACGGCGAGGAGACCTCGCGCCGTGCGAGCCAGGCGGCCGGCGGTGGCCGCCGCAAGCGGTGGAGCACCAGCGGCTCACCCATCACGGTTCGGGACTCGACGGCCTCGACGTCCTCTGAGGCGGGCAGCCTCACCGCCGCGAGGATCCACGCCGCGCCGAGCTGCCGAGCGGCGTGTGCACGTGCCTCGGGGCGGGTCGCGGCCAGCCGGCGGGCGCAGTCGGCTACCCACCACGGCTCCATTCCGTCCGGCCCGAAGACTCCGCGGTAGCTGACACCCCACGGCGCGCCGTAGAAGCGCCACAGCTGAGCGAAGCCGAGACGTGTGCGTCGGGTTGGCGCCGGCAGGACGGGGTCGCCGCTGTCATGCAGGCGGTCGAATTGGAAGGCGATGTCCTCGAGGACCCGGCGGTCGGATCCGAGGTCGGCGACCACTGGCGGCGGGTCGGTGTAGCGTGCACTGTCGTCCCACATCAACATCGACGAACCGCCAACCAGCAGCTGGGCAACGAGCGCGGGCAGGATGAGGTAGCGGGGAGCGACCGCAGCCACGATCAGGGGGATGACGCCGGTGGCGAGGTCACGGCGAACGGAGGCGGCCACCGAGTCCGTGACTCCCGGCAGGCGCAGGTTCCCGGCCGACGCCGGCAGGGCGAAACCGAGGACATCTCGCGCGCCGTCCGGGAACGCCAAAGGTCCCGCCAGCAGCAGCATGGCGACGGCGACGGCGACGGCCCGGCGGCGGAAGCTGGCCCGACGCCTGCGAGCGGCGGCGAAGCCGCGGGCGATGAGAGGCGCCGCGGCCAGCTGGGCGAGCACCAGGAGCTTGATGGCGTAGCGGAAGCCGGCGACTGGAGGCACGATTCCTGCGAGCCCGGCGATGGCGGCGGGGCAGGCCGCCGCGGCGACGGCCGCGAGCAGCGCCACGGCCCAGGGGCGGACGCGCGAAGCGCCGATGCCGAAGGTCAGGAGCACGAGAGCAATGGTCCCGACGTTGAGGTTCACCTCGTAGCGGAGCCAACCGAACGAGGGGCGGGCCCAGAACCCGTCCGGCGCAAACGGTCCGGGGCTCCCGTACAGATGCGGCAGCACGATCTCCGGCCAGCGCCGGGGGGTGAAGGCGTCGGCCGCGATGGAGCCCTGGGCGAGACCGAGGACGTGGCGCCGGCTGTCGGCGTAGGCCGAGGCGGCCGGGGCGAGCTGCGGTGCGGCCAGGAGCACTGCCAGGAGGGGTGCGACGAGGAGGGTGGCGACGGTGCGCCAGCCGCTCCTGTGTGCCGGGAGCGAGCCGACGGCCGCGATACCCCAGGCGATCCAGGCGAGCGCCGCCAGGACCGGCTCGCCGGCCAGCCATGCCATGGCGCCGACAATGCCGGCGGCAACGGCTCGTCGCCTGACAGCCGGCAGCCTGTCGGGGAGGCGGACCGCCGTCGCGATCAGCCACGGCGCCCAGGCGAAGGTCGCGAACGCGTTCGTGAACGCGAGCTGGGAGAACGCGAGGCCGCCTCCGGCGAGGACCGCGGCGCCAGCCAGCGCGCTGCCGCGGCTCCTTCCCTGGCGGCGCAGCAGGACCCATCCACCGGTGGCGAGCAGGAGCTGATGAAAGAGGTAGAAGAGGGCCAGGGCAGGGGCCGGCGGCAGCAGCAGGTAGACGAGGTTCAGGGGGTAGAGTGGCATCGCGTTGGGGTCGGCGAGGAACGGGCTGCCGGCGACAATCAGCGGGTCCGTCTCCGGCAGCTGGCCGTGCAGCAGAGCGTCGCGCCACAGTAGCCGCCAGCCGAGATGGTGGGAGAGATTGTCGCGGAAACTGAGAAGGCTGTGGCCGAGAAGACCCGGTAGGTAGAGCGCGGCAAGGGCCAGAACCGCGAGACCGATGACCAGGGTCACATCAAGCCGGCGTGGGTCGAGACGAGGCCGTCGCATCGGGTGGATCGAGGATAGCACCGGCGTTGGCTGGCCTTCGACGGCTGATGGAGCTCAGACTGCCCGTACCGGAAAGCTCGAGGAGAACGAGGGGCTGGACGCCAATAGAGGTTCCGACGATCGAGGCCATCGTCTCGGTCCTGCGCCGGGGCGCGGGCAGGCGGCCGTCGATCCCGTGGCCCGAGGGGCAGGCACCGAGCTCACGGTATACGGTGACGCTGAACGAGACTTCGGAGAGGCTCGAGTGACGCAAGACGTCACTCAGACCCCCTGTGGACCCGGGGAAACCACTGGTATGCATCTTGCAATGTGATTATGGAGGATTGAAAGGAGGCAAGAATGAGGAGAGAACGAGGATTCACGTTGATCGAGCTGCTGATCGTGGTGGCGATTATCGGTATCATCGCCGCGATCGCGATCCCCAACCTGCTGAACGCCCTCAACCGTGGTCGCCAGAAGCGGACGATGGCGGACATGCGGAGCATCGGCACGGCTGTCGAGTCCTACCAGGTCGACTTCAACTTCTACCCGAAGATCGCCGGTGGCGATGTCACGACCATCATGCCTTACATCACCCCGACCTACATCAAGACGCTGCCGTTCAACGACGGCTGGACCACCATGATGCACTGGCAGGGGGATGCGACGACTGGTCTCGACTACACGATCCAGTCCTACGGCAAGGACCACACGGCCGAGAGCCCAACCATCGCATCCGGTGGCAACAAGACCACCGACTTCAACAAGGACATCATCTTCAGCGATGGTCAGTTCGTGCAGTGGCCCGAGGGTCTGCAAACCAACTGAGCTGCTGCCAACCGTTGTGATTTCTGGGGCGCACGGGCGCCCCTTTTCTTCTATCTCGAGTCGCCGTCGGGAGCGGTCGCTTTGCTATGCTCGAGCGGTGCTCGGTGCTGCTCTCCTCGTTCTGTCTGCCGTTGTCGCGGCGTGGTTTCCACCAGAGACCGTGCCGTGGGCAGGCGTGGTTCTGGCGGTCGTCGCCCTGACCCTGGTTCCGGACGCCTGGGGGCGCACGTCGCGGGCCGGCCTGGTCCGTGTGGCGGCGTTCACCGTGCCGTTGGCCGTGTGGATCTCGCTCGGTCTGCTCACCGGCTTAGGCCGTGCCCAGGGACTGGGCGAGGCGGCCCTGGCCGTGGGAGTGGCAGGCTTCATCTGGCTGGCATCGCGGCGGTGCCCCGGAGAGCGCCAGGTCGCGGTCGTCGTGGGGGGGATCGCGCTGCTCGCGGTGTGGGCCGTGTGGCAGGTCGGGCACGGCTTCGAGGTGGACCTCGGTGCGGTAGGCCTGCTGCCGGAAGCGATTCGGGCCACCGCCCGCCAGCGGCTGCTGCTCGGCCGAGCGTTCGCCTCGCAAACGCAGCCGGGGCACCTCGCGGTCCTGCTCGCGACAGTTGTGCCGATCGCGCTCTCGCGCCTCGTGAAGGGGCATCGCCGGTGGCCGTGGGCCGGGGCCCTGCTGCTGTGCTGGATCGGCATCGCGCTGACCCGCTCGCTGCTCGGAGCGGGCCTGGCGGCCGCAGGGGCGGTTGCCGTCGGAGCCCGCCTGCGGCGGCGGGAGGCGTGGCTGGCGGCCGCTGGGATGGTGGTCGTCCTGGTGACTCTGGTGGCGCTGAGAGGCGACCTCATCGGTCGTCTGGAACCAGTGCGCCTGCGACTCGAGAACTGGCACAGCGCACTGTGGGTGTGGCGCACCGCGCCGGTCACCGGCGTCGGCCTCGGGGGTTTTGGCCAGGCCGCCCTGGCGGCGCCGTTCGCCACCGCCAACCACCCGCAACATGCGCACGCGTTGCCGCTCGAGTGGGCGGCGGAGCTCGGTGGGCCGGGCATCCTCCTCGCCGGAGCGTTCTATCTTTGGCTGTTCAGGCTGGCCCGAGACACGTTCCGCCTCGACCCCGGCCTGGCGACTGCCACGCTGATGGTGCCGATTCACGGCCTGCTCGACTTTTCGATCTACATGTGGGGGGTCGCGATCCCGTGGGCGATCCTTGCCGGATGGGCATGGGGGCTGCGCCGTCATGCCGAGGGTGAGAGAGTGGTGTGCCCACAGTGGCTGCGCCCGCTGGCGGTGGCGGCGGCGGGGTTGGCCGTGGCCGTAGCCGTGCTCAACCTGACCGGCGCCACCCTCGAGCGTGCCGCCGCCGGCGCGCCGCCGCCCGACGCGCTCAGGTTCGCTTCGCAGGCGCGCCGTTTGGCGCCCTGGCGTTTCCAGGCCGTGCGTACGCTCGCCGATCTTGCCGCCTCGGGAGGGCCGGATTCCGTTGCGGCGGCGGCAGAGCTGGACCGCGCCCGTTGGTGGAAGAGGAGGTCACCCGCCCTCGAGCTCGCACGGGCCGTCGCCGCTGCCGGTGCTGGAGACGTCCCCGGCGAGGCCCGCGCGGCATGGGCGGCGTCATGGTACGCGCCCCGGGGCTCCGGGCTGCGGCAAGCGGCACGCGGGTTGCTCAAAGGGGTTGGGGCGCCCCGGTGAGCCTGCGGTCAGCCGAGTTTGCGGCGACGGCGGGCATGGCCGGTGCGGTGGCGGTTATGGGGGTGCTCGGCGGCGCTTTCTACCCGCTGCCGAGAATCGCCGTCGGAGCGGCAATGGCCGTGTTGCTCGGCCTTGCATGGCTTGTGCGAACGCCGCGGTTGGACCGCCTCGAGGCGGTGCTGCTGGTCTGCGTCGGTTGGGGGGTGGTGGCGGCGGCGATCTCCCATGCGGCGCCCCTGGCTGCCAAGGAGACCCTCACCGGCTGGCTGGTGGCGTGGATGCTCTTCGCGTGGGCACGGCGCAGCCCGCAGAACGAGAGGAGTGCGGGGCAGGCGCTTCTCATTGGGGGCGCGGTCGTGATTGCAGCGGGAGTGGCTGCCGAAGCCGCCGGACTCGGCTCGGTCCGCGCCGGCGGCCTGTTCGAGAACCCGAACTCGGCGGCTGCGATTCTGGCGCCGATGGTCCCCGCGACCCTGGGCGCAAGACCGACCACCGTGCGACGCCTGCTTGCCTGTGCTCTCGTCATCGCCGTTATTCTCACCGCCTCGCGGGCCGCGCTGCTGGCGTTGGTTGTGGCTGCCGTGGTGGCCCTGTCGAAGCGCTGGCAGCGCTGGGGCGCAGGGGTCGCCGGCCTTCTGGGACTCGGCGGGCTGGTGTGGTGGAGGCTGGCGCTGCATGCGGACTCCCTGGCCTGGTTCAGGCTCCGTATCTGGAGTGCGGTGACCCGTCTGCTGGTCTCGTCGCCGATCGTCGGCGTGGGCCCCGGGGGGCTCGCCGATGCCGCCGGGTCGGTTCGTGTGCCGACAGAATCATGGTGCGCGATCCATGCCTACCGGATCGCGTACGCGGAGTCGAGCCCCCTCGGCTGGGCGGTGCAGACCGGCGCCGTCGGCCTTCTCCTCGCTGTGGCCGGCGCCTGGTTGTGGTGGAGAGCGGCCGGGGCCCATGGGACATTCCGGGTCGCATCGCAGCGCGCCACGTTCGCCGCCATGGCCGTGATCTTCCTCTTTCACGACCTGCTCCAGGTCGAAGTCGTTCTCTGGTGGTGGGCCCTCTTGCTTGCCGCCACCGTGTCAGTTGGCAAGGGGGCTCGACCCAGGGCAACCTTCTGGTGGAGGTCCGAGCGGCTGCTCGCAGCCGCCGTCGTGTCCTGCGTCGTGCTCTGGGGGATCGTGCAGCCGGCGCTCGCACGCACCGCGCGAGCCGACGGCGCAGATCCGCATGCCACCGATCGCGCTCTCGCCATCGAGCCGTGGCTCGACGAGGCGGCTCTCGCCCGCACGGAGTACCTGCTGCGGCAGCCGCGGTGGGACTGGGATGCCGCCGGCGAGGCCCAGGACCGTGCGCAGGCCGCGCTTGCCGTCCACAGCGGTTCGGCAGCCTGCTGGGCGGCGGTGGCTCGTGTCAACGCGCGCATCGTGGCCGACCTCGGCACCTGGCCCGGCGCGGTCGTCCGGGCACGTGCGGCCTTTGCGCGCGCCTGTGCGCTGGAGCCGAATCTGCCCTGGTACTGGCTCGATTGGGCGCGTTTCGAGAGGGCTCTGGGCCGCGCCGGGCGGGCCCGCGAGCTCATCAGCCGCGCCACCGATGCGGAGCCGAACTGCGTCTCGGCGTGGCTGCTGCTGGCCAGGATCGAGCTCGACGGTGGCCGCATCGACGCTGCGCGAGCCGCAGTCGCTCGCGCCAACACGGCGCGCCGCTGCGGGCGTGGGCGGTTGCTGTCGGCGTACGAGCGCCTGCTGCTGGACGCCCCTGCCTGGCAATGGCGGTCGCTGAAGGCGGCGCTCGGATGAAGCGTCTCGGTCTGTGGTGGGTTCCACTGCTGCTGATCGTGGCGCCGCTCTTCTCGCGGGCGCCTCTGGTGCGCGACCTCGAGGACTTCTTCTTGCCGATGAGGATCTCGACGGCGAGCCGCCTGGCCTCGGGCCACATCCCCTGGCTCAACCAGGCCGACGGGTGTGGTGAGGCATGGTTCGCGAACCCGGAGACGGGGGTGCTCTACCCGCCGCACCTGGCCTACCTGATCACGGGTCCGAGGTGGGGCGTGAGCTTCGAGGTGGGCTTTCACCTGGCCCTGCTTGCACTGGGTGTCGGCCTGCTCGCGCTCCGGCTCGGGGCGGGATGGCGAGGTCGATGGGTTGCCGAGACGGCCGCCTGGGCCGGCGGCCCGGTCCTGGCAACGGTCGGCGTCGTCAACAACCTCGACACCCTGGCATGGCTGCCATGGGTCGTGTTGGCGGCACGGCGTGACGACCGCTGGACGGTGCCGGCCACCGCGGCAGCGGTGGCGATGGCCTGGCTGGCGGGCGAGCCGCAGCTGTGGCTGATCGGTTGTTGTCTGGCGGTTTCGGTGGCTGCCAGGCGCCGGAGGGCCGTGGCCGGAGTGGTGCTGGGCAGCCTCCTGGTGGCGGTGCAGATGGTCCCGTTCGTAGTCTGGATCTCAGAAGGAGATCGAGGGGGTGGCGCGGCCTCGGTGTACCTCTCAGGCGGCGTGTCCCTGGCCGGCTGGCTGCGACTCCTGATACCCGGAGTCCCACCGTCCGGTACCGGCTACCCCTACGTGACAAGCCTCTTCCTCGGGGCGGCGGTCGTGCTCTGCATCGTCCTCGGGCTCAGCAGGCACCGCGCGATGCTGCTTCCGATTCTCGGGCTCGCTGTCCTCGCGACCTTGCCGGAGATCGGCTTGGGGGGGGCGTACCTCTGGCTGACACGCGAGCTCGTGCGCTTCCCCTCCCGTTTCGCGGTCCCTGCCGTGGTCTGCGCCCTGCCGTTTGCCGGACCTGGCGCGGAGGCGTGGCTCTCCGGTAGAGGGAGCGTGACCGGCCTGGTGCTCGGCTTGATGACGATGCCTCTGCTCGCGTTGACCGACAACCCGCTGCTGGCGGCGATCACGGCTGCTGCGGCGCTGGTCCTGTGCCTGGCCGCGGTGCAGCCTTCCCGCCGGTGGCTTCGGACCGCCGCGCTGGCGGCGGGTCTCGCTGTCTGTGTCGTCGCCGGCTGGTCGCTGCTCGGCCTGAAGGCGCCCAACCGTTCCCCCTTGCCCTGGCCTGAAGCGGTGGGTGGACGACGTCTCTACGTACCATCGCCCCACCTTGCCAGCCGTGCGCTGGCCTCCTCGCTCGTCCGAGAGCGCAGGCTGTGGCCGATCGGCTACCTCAATCTCGAGGACGGCCTGAGCCTTGCCCGAACCTACGCCCCGGTGTCGAACGCGGCCCTCGAGCGTCACGTGGCGGGCGCCGACCGGGGACCGAGCGGTCGCTGGTGGCTCGACACCCTGGCCGCTCCCTGGGTGCTGTTGCCGGCGCCGGCGGGCCTTTCCAGTCTGCAGCCGGTTCGTAGCCAGGGCGGCCTTTGGCTCCACTACAACCGTGCGGCGTGGCCCATCGCGGCCGTGGCGAAGGCTCCGGCGGTGGTCGGTCGGTCGTGGCAGCCGGCGGGCGGGCTGACGACCCTGGCACTGCGAGAAAGCAGCCTGGAGGTCTACGTCCAGGCCGAGCAGCCGGCCTGGTTGGTCCTGTCGGTGGCGCCGGTGAAAGGCTGGGAGTGGCGTCTCGACGGTCACCCTGCCGAGCTGCAGCAGGGTCCTGGGATTCTCCAACAAATCAGGTGTCCGGCCGGGTTCCATCGATTGGATGGTGCTTACCGGCCACCGGGTATCATCTCGGCGGCTGCATGCAGCGTGCTCGCCCTCCTTGTCCTGCTCGGTCTCGCGGCCACGGCCGCGTCGGATCGAAACGGCGAGGAGCGGCGGAGTCTGAAACCGGAGGCGTGATATGGCGTGGGTGATCGTGGTGCTCTTCTTCCTGTCCGGCGTCTCCTCGTTGATCGGCGAGGTCGTCTGGATGAGGATGCTCGGCCTGGTGCTCGGCAATACCGTGTGGGCGGCGTCGGCGGTAGTGGCGGTGTGGATGGGAGGAATGGCCGGCGGCGCGCACCTGGGTGGGCGCCTGGCGCCGCGCACCCGCCGGCAGCTGCGCTGGTACGGTCTCGCCGAGGCGGCCATTGGCGCCTTCTTCGCCCTTTCGACCACCCTGCTGCCCTTGCTTCTGAAGGCCGGCGCCCACCTCGGGCCCGACCTGGGGCGGCACCTGGCTGTCGGGGTCGCGGCTCGGTTCGCGCTCGCCGGCCTTGTCTTGGGCTTGCCGACGGTCCTGATGGGGCTGACGCTGCCGTTGCTGGTCGAGCGGCTGCGCGGTAGCGGCCTCGCCGCCAGCGTCGGCACCCTGTACGGAATCAACACCCTCGGTGCCGTGGCGGGCGTCCTCACCGCAGCGTACGTTCTGATGCCGCGAATGGGCGAGTCGGGTTCGTTGTCGACCGCGGCCCTCATCTGTGCTTTGGTAGCCGCCTCGGCGGTGGCGATCGAGGCGCACGTACCGGCTGCCGAACCCCTACAGCGCAGCACACCTCCAGGGGGTGAGTCGCGGCAACGGACATACCTGGTCCTGGTAGGGGCGCTGGGCTTCTGCGCGTTGGCGGCGGAGCTGGTGTGGGTGCGGATTCTGGTCCTGCACGTGGGCTCCCACGTCTACGCTTTCGCAGTGCTCCTGGCGGTGTACCTGCTCGGCATCGCCGTCGGCAGCTTCGTGGTGCGTGCACTGGCCGCGCGCATTACGGATCCGAGAGGCGTGCTCGCCGCGGTTCAGGTGGGGGCTGCGGTGTGTCTCGTCGCCCAGCTCGTCGCGCTCGGTCACAGCGGCGAGCTGATGGCCTGGATGGCCAGGGTGGCGCATCCCTCCGCGACCTTTGGCGCATACCAGATGGTGGTCTTCACCTTCGTGCTGCTGTTGTTCCTTCCCGTGACCGTGCTGTTCGGCGCCTCGTTTCCGCTTGCCGTGGCTGCAGATCCCGCGCGACGGGCGGCCGGCGAGCACGTGGGGGTGGTCGCAGCCGCAGATACTGTCGGCGGCATCATCGGTGCGGTTGTGGCTCCGTTCGTGCTCGTGCCGCTGATCGGGAGCCAGTGGGTGCTGCTGCTGCTGGCCGCCGTTCAGCTGACGATTGCCGTCGCCCTCAATAGCCGCTGGCGTCGTCGTCTGGTGTGGTGGGGTGTCGCAGCCGCGATCGTCATTGTCGGGGTGGCGGTGCCGGCGGACTGGGTGATCCGCCGCGCCGGCGCCGGAGACAAGGCCCAGCTGGTCAAGGTCAAGGAGAGCCTCGCTTCGACCGTTCTCGTCAAGCGCTACTCGAGCCCCGGGGGCTCGTGGCTGTCGCTCGAGCTCAACGGCGTCAATGTCGCCGGTAGCTCCCCGGTGCTCCTGGTCGTGCAGCAGCTGCAGGGCCTACTACCCCTGCTCCAGGTGCAGGCGCCGCAGACCGTCTTGCACGTCGGCTTCGGCTCCGGTGGCACCTGCTGGGCGGTATCGTGCCAACCGGTGAAGAGGATCGACGTCGTCGAGATCTCGCCCGAGGTGCTCGCCGCTGCCGATCGCTACTTCGCGAACATCAACCACCACGTGCTGGCCGACCCACGCGTGCACGTCATCATCAACGACGGCCGCAACTATCTCATGGCAACCGATGCCAAGTACGACGCCATCCTGTCCGACTCGATCCACCCCGTATACGCAGGCAACGGCAGCCTTTACACGCTTGAGTACTTCCGTCTTTGCCGGCGCCATCTCAACCCGGGAGGCGTGGCTTCGATGTGGCTGCCGCTCTACTCCCTGGACAACGACAGCTTCCTGCGCATCCTGTCGGCCTTTCACCAGGTCTTTCCTCACACCGTGATCTGGCACGACGTGACCACCGCCAACGAGTTCACTGTGGTGACCGGCCAAGTGGAGCGGGGCCCGGTGCGGATACGTTGGTCGGCGCTGTCGGATCCTCGTTTGCAGGAGTCGCTGCGGATTGCCGGAATCAAGGGGCCGGCCGACCTCGCCATGGACCTCCTGATCGGACCGCGTGGCGTTCCATTCCTGGTCGGCGAGGTGCCGCCGCACATCGATGACCTGCCATTCGTGGAGTACACGGCAGGAAGGCTCATCTCTCGCGATCAAAGCTGGAGCGACAACCTCAGCCTACTGGTCGCCCTGCGATCGAGATCGCAGCCGTTTGCGAACCTCCCGGTTCCCTGGAGTGAGGTGGTCGCGGGGCGTGACCCGCGGTTGCATGATCAGATGCGCCTGGCCCGTCGACGGGCAACGGCCTGGCGGTAGATCTCGGCGAGGCGTGCCGCAGCCTCATGCCAGCCGTGATGAGAGGCGAGCTGCTGCCCGCGCTTGGCGAGGCGCTGCCTGAGGGTGTCATCGGCCAGGAGTCGGCGTACGGCGTCCGTCCAGGCAATCGGCGGGGCGTGCGCCGGGACATAGAGGGCGGCGTCGGCGCCGACCTCGGGAAGCGCCCCGCGCGGCGTGATCACGGGCACCGCTCCGGCGGCCATCCCCTCGAGGGCCGGGAGGCCGTAGCCCTCCCAGAGGGACGGCAGCAGCACGGCAATCGCTCCACGGTAGAGCTTTGCCAGGCGTTCGGGACCGACAATGCCGACCGCAGTGAGCCGCTCAGGGATGACCTGCGCCGCCGCGCGCACCGCCGGCGTGTCGGCGGCAGCGCCGGCCATGACCAGCGGCGGCAGGCCGTCCGCCTCGGGACCGGACCACGCCTGGAGGAGGATCTCGACGCGCTTGTGCGGATCGGACCCGCCGACGAACAGGACATGGCGGCGTTCATGCTGCTCACTGCCGTCCGGAGCCTGGAGGTCGACGCCGAGCGGCGCGATCCGCACCCGGTCCGGACTGATCCCGAGGGCATGCACGGCATCCCGCGCGGTGACCCGAGAGATCGCATGTACCAGCGTCGCACGCCGATGGGTGCCGAGGCGCTGCAGCGCGCGGTGGCGTATCCGGTCGGACGGAATCGCCCGTGGGAACCGTAGCGGGGTGACGTCATAGAGGGTGCTGACCACGGCGATGGGCACGCCCGGCGGTACGCCCCAGGCGGGCAGGTGGAGGATGTCCACCGGATGGCGCCGTAGCAGCCACCGCCACACCGGCCCGTCCCACAGGAACGCTCCCCGCCGCGGCTGTGGGAGGTGGACGACCGCGGCGGCATCCCGGTACCATCGCTCAGGAGGATTGGTGCCGTGAGGGACGAACAGCGTCAGATCGAGGTCAGACCGGTCGAGAAGAGCGTTCGCGAGCTCGCCGGTGACACGCCCGATCCCACGGTG
>CAZKGM010000023.1:0-49389 GCA_964552395.1 uncultured Thermoanaerobaculia bacterium
CCGTTTCCCGTCTTCCGTTTTCCGTCTTCCCTCTTCCCGGGCGGGCGGGGGAGACCTCATCACTTGATCTCTGAGTTACTTATTCACCAACCAGGTGGCTCGCAGATCCTCTGCAGCACCGGAAGTGCTACTGTCGGGGACCTGGAGGAGCCATGTCTGAACGGATGATCGCGCAGTTCATGGAGATGGTCAGGATCGACAGCGAGTCGGGGAACGAGGCCCGCTTTATCGACTACCTCAAGGGCGAGTTCGAGCAGCTGGGCGCCGAGGCGCAGAAAGACGCCTACGGGAACCTGGTTGCCAGGCTCCCGGCGAAGAACAGCAGCGTCACCGAGCCCATCCTGCTGTCCTGCCACGCCGACACGGTGCGGCCCGGGGTCGGGATCGAACCGGTTCTGGACGGCGGTGTCATCCGTTCCAAGGGCGACACGATTCTGGGCGCGGACGACAAGGCCGGGATTGCTGAGATGCTGGAGGCGTTGCGAACCGCGGAGGTTCGGCCGCCGGTGGAGATCGCCATCAGCCGCCAGGAGGAGGTTGGCCTTTTCGGCGTCAAGAACCTCGATTACTCGCTGATCTCCGCCAAAAGGGGGTTCCTGCTCGACAACGACACCCTCGACACAATCGTCATCGGCGGCCCCAGCTACTTTGCCATCGACGTCAAGGTCGGCGGGCGGGCGGCACACGCAGGGATGGAGCCGGAAAAGGGGATCAACGCGATTCAGGCCGCGGCCAGGGCAGTCGCGGCGCTGAGATTGGGCCGCCTCGACCACGAGACGACTGCCAACGTCGGCGTCATCAACGGCGGCATCATCCGCAACGGTGTGCCCGACGGCTGTACCTTCCTGGCGGAGTGCCGGTCGTTAAACCATGACAAGGGACAACGGCTGGCTGACGAGATGGTTGCCACCATCCGTGAGGAGGTGGAGCGCTTCGGCGCTACGGTCGAGATCACCGTTGATAACCTGTGCAGGGCCGTGAGCATCCCCGAGGACGCGGCGACGGTGGTGATCTCGAAGCGCGCCCTCGCGGCAGCTGGCGTGAGGGCCACGACCACCTTCATCACCGGCTTTACTGATGCCTCGATCTACAACAACCAGGGTATCGAGATGGCGGTGGTGGGTATCGGCGCCCGCGAGGAGCACGCCACCACCGAGCACATCCACGTCGCGGACATGGAGAAGGCGCTGGTG
This sequence comes from uncultured Thermoanaerobaculia bacterium, assembly GCA_964552395.1. Classification (GTDB taxonomy): domain Bacteria; phylum Acidobacteriota; class Thermoanaerobaculia; order Thermoanaerobaculales; family Sulfomarinibacteraceae; genus JAJDNH01. The sequence goes on from CAZKGM010000023.1 coordinate 1,194, forward strand.
ATGGTCAAGGAGATACTCCGCCTCGTCGGCGAGGGCGCGTAGCCCACTTCCTCCCCGTCGCTAGCGGCGTACGCATCGCCTCGCGCACCTGGGTCTCCGGCAGATCCGCAGCCTGCGGCCGCACCCCTCGGGAACGGGGAGGCCGTCCTCGAGGAGGACCTCGGTCCGCTCTCCCCGTCGCGAGGGGCCGCTGCGCTCGGATCTGCCTCCCGGGTTCTCTGAAAGGCTGTGAATCCCCCTCCCCTTTGATAGGGGAGGGATCGCGCAGGAGCGCCCTCTCGCACCCCACCCCTGCACTCGCTTCGTCGTCGCGACTACCGGCCCGGACTATTCATGGGCGATCGTAGCGAGACCAGTGAGACGTCTGTCAGCGCTGGGTTCTGAGCCTCGAGCTGCCGCAGGCATACTCGGAGGGTATGTTGAGGACAGCGAGAGGTGAAGAGCACAGCGATGGCTGGCGTATCGCCGGTCGCAGTAGATGGGGAATGGATGATCCGGGCTTGGTCAGCGACTCCTCGCTCGCTGGCGCCGAGGCGCGAGGAGAACGCCCTGCGCGATCCAGCTTGGATAGGCGAGGCGCGATCGCTCGTCCCGTGCGGCGTTGCCCGCAGCCCGCTCCGCCGCGAGACCGTTCCTGGGGAGATGCCCCCACCCACCCGGAGAGCGCGGGCTTAGCACGCCCGGAGCAGGGTGCGTCGGGTGGCACGTGCCATGCTTCGAGGTTTCCTGGGGGGCAGTCTCCGTGCCGGCGCGCCGGCGGGAAACCTCGAGGTCATGGATCCCCTGTCGTGGCTGTGCTCCCGCCGGAGCCGCGAGACGTGCGGGCGCCATGCGGCCGCACGGCCGCCGGGGCTGCAGAGGATGCCGAGTCTTACTCCCTTGTAGTAGCGGGCGTCTCGCCCGCTGGGTGGGGGAGACGAGCTCGAAGGGTTTCTGAGGCCGCTCTTTACGGTTACTCAGCCTCAGTCTCAACAGACTCTAGGCCCGGCACATCCTTTTCTTGTTACCAGGGAGCCGCGCAGCGAATCGCTACTCCACCGCTCCGAAGAACCCCGGCGGACCCGACCAGCCCCCAGGGCGCCCCGTGCGTCGACGCGCCTCAGCCTCCGTGGAGGCGGCGGTTTACAGCCTCCAGATTGAAACGGTCCGGATCGAACCAGCCGCCGACCCACTCGGTCCGCTCCTCGTGCTCGGGGTGCTCGGGATCGGCCAGGGCGGCGAGAAGCTCCGCGTAGGCCCAGATGCCGCCACAGTCCTCCGGTGGGCACGCGCGCTCCCCGGCGGTGCACTCGGGAAGTTCTTCGACAGGCACGTCGCGCTCGGTCTTTTCGATGAGAATATCGTGGAGCCAGGAGTCGCCGAAGTCGTACTGGTAGGTGAACGACCCGCCCACCCTGGGTAAGGTCTCGCTGAGGCGCGCACCGCGGGCGTCTTCGGTGCGCAGCAGGCCATCGGGGTCGGGCACGCCATACCTGGCCTGACGAATGAGAAAGTGGTACAGGTGGCAGTCCTCCCAACCCATGGCGGCCTGCAGGACCTCGTGGAGGTCGGCCAGGGTCATCTCTGCCGAGACTCTGATCTGCCGCCAGATTGGCGGCTTGCTTCCGCGAAGCGTGACGAGCATCTGGTGGGCGTCAGCCATTGGAGCTCCTTCGGAACGTGAATCCGTGATCCATCGCAACAATAATGGACAAGTCGCGACAGGATTTCAACCGCTGAACCTGGAATCTGCCGCGCCCTGCCTTGCATGTCAGCCATATGGCGCATATGTTATAGTCAGATGGCAGAGGAGGGAGCGATGGCACCGACCGTACGGGAGGCTCGCCCAAAGGCCCTGACGGACCTTCGACGTTTCCAGCAGATCAGGGTATCGGGCCCGCCAGTCAAGCACGACTACGTCGTGTTTCTGGGCCTGAGGTCGTTCGACACAAGCAGCCTGGTCCGCCGCATTCAGGAGGGGCTTTCGTTCGCCGCGCTGAGGCGGTTTCAGGAAAACATCGAGCTTTCGACCGGCCAGCTCGCGGACCTGGTACAGATCAGCCGCCGCACCCTGAGCCGCCGCAAGGAAGCCGGACGGCTGCAGCCCGACGAGTCCGACCGGCTGGTGCGGCTTTCGCGCGTTTTCGCGGAAGCGATTGAGCTGTTCGAAGGTGACGCCGACGCCGCCCGCTCGTGGCTGGCGCGCCCTCAGCCCGCGCTCGACGGCGAGACGCCGCTCAAGATGCTGAGGACCGACGTCGGAACTCGGGAGGTGGAGGGGCTCATCGGGCGAATCGAGCACGGCGTGTTCTCGTGAACCTGGTCTCCTGGCGGGTCACGAAGACGAAGCACGTGTCGAGCGCCTTCGACGGGGAAGGCGCCCGCCTCAACCCGGGCCGCTGGAACAGTGCGGGCCGGCCATTGGTCTACACGTCCGAGCACATCGCCCTGGCCGTGCTCGAGATCCTCGTCCACGCCGACGGATCGCTGCTGCCGTACTACACGGCCCTATCGGCGACGTTCGATGACGAGCTCGTTATCAAGGTCACCGAGGGCGATCTGGCCCCCGGCTGGAGCAGCTTCCCGGCGCCGTACGAGCTGAAGCGGGTCGGTGACGACTGGCTCGAGTCGGGCCGTTCGCCGGTACTGCGAGTCCCGAGCGCCGTCGTTCCGTACTCATGGAACTACCTGCTCAACCCCCAGCATCCGGACTTTCCTTCGATACGCCTCGGGGACCCGGTTCCCATCAAGCTCGATCGCCGGCTCGGATGACCCGGGCTCAGGCAGGCCCGGAGTCTACGGCCGGACCCCTCGGGGACGGGGGGCCCAGCCTCGAGTCAAGCGCAGGCGCCCGTGCGGCGGATGGAACGAGCCCGAGAAGACTGATGCTCACCGGAGCACCGGCGGCGCGCTGGGAACCGGGGCGGGCCGATCAGCGGCCGTCGCCGCGGGCCTTGGGCTCGGTGCGCCTCTTGGCAGGCGAGGTCCGGCGCGCCGGACCGACCTCCCGAATCACAGTCTCGACGGTGGCCAGGGCCTCCCGCACAGCGTGGAGGTGGCGCTCCGAGATGGTATACAGGCTCTCCTCCTGACCCTCACCAGGCGACGGTCCGAGAACCTCCACGATGTCGACTCCAAGTGCGTCGGCAAGGCGGGCGAGGGTGACCACGGTCGGGTTGGCCACTCCGCGCTCGATCTCGCCGATGAACTTGTAGGAAAGGCCCGCACGCTCGGCCAGCCTTTCCTGGCTGAGCTTACGCTGGAGGCGCAACTGACGAAGGTGGCGCCCCACCCGCACACGTACATCGGACAACAGGCAAGTCCTCCGAGGATCGATTATGGCGGGGCGAGGCAGCATGTGAACAACATATGAGTCCTAGCATTGAAGGCGAATAAGACCTGTAAGTGCTATACTGACGGCGATGGCTCCTTCGTCCGACGTCGCGCCGCCGGCTGTACTCCATCAGGTAGTCGACGAGCTGGCTAACGCTCTGCAGATCATCGCGTCGATCAGCACACTGGTGCGGCCGACCTTGGAGGAGAACGGAGACGACCGACAGGCGAGGGCACTTTCGGCCGGCGTGCTGTGGGCCAACGCGGCCCTAGCGCGGCTGCGCGGTCTCATCAGCGACGCGGGCGGGCACGAGGCCCAAGATCGCCGCTAGGGTCATCGCCTCAGGCTGCAAGCGCCACAACGCGCGAGAGACGCGTTTCGAGGTTTGCGGCGGCAGGCCGGCTGCAGCTCATGAGTGGCCGTTCTGGGCCATGAGCGGCCCTGTGCCTGGGCGCTGCGGGGAGCGGGGGGAGCGATTCTCTGTAGCTCCGCCGGCCGTGCGGTCGCGTGGCGACCGTTTCAGCCATACACCTCGCCGTGGCTACCGATGTCGACGAGGATGAGGGCGTGCTCCTCCTCACGGAGGACCACGATGAGACGGATCTTGTAGGTGACGCTTACGGCCCATAGGCCTTCGAGCGGGCCGTGGAGAGGATGGAGCTTGAGGCGAGGGTGATGCGGGTCCTGCTCGAGGAGCGCGAGCTTGACTGCGAAGGCATTGCGAAGGGCGGGGTTGCGACGCGTCAGCTTGCGGAATGTGCGACCGAACGTCGCCGAATACCCGATTCGCCACATCTACCGCGAGAGCTCCTCGAGCACTTCTGCCGCGGTGCCCCAGCGCACCCTCCCCTCCCGCACGTCAGCGAGCGACGCCGCAATCCGGGAGCGTTCGGCCTCGCTCACGAGATCAGCAAACTCCTCCTCGCTCAGCACGACGACAGCCGGCTTGTTCCTCTTGATCACGTGCACTGGACCGTGCTTGAGCCTCTCCTCAATCGCGGCCAGTCCGCGTCGCTTCAGCTCACCGGCCGACACGGTGTTGGGAACCGTACTCATTACCGTACCACCTCCGATACCATTATCGGTCCACTTCGGTCGAGGCGCAAGCCGGCAGCGGCGAAGAAGAGGTGCCCGGCACGTCCCACCGACCGCACCCTTGTCTGGGGCGCGCTACGCGGCGGTCGGGTCGATGACGGAGGCGTAGAGCGCCTCGTACTGCTCGGCAGGCCCCTGCCAGCCATGATCCTCCGCCATCGCGCGGCGGCGGGCGGCGAGCTGGTGGAGGGGGTTGTGCAGGACCGCAGTGGCCTGCTTCAGGGTCGCGAGAAGGGCGGTGGGCGACAGGTCGGGGAGGCGGAAGCCGTTGCCGGAGTCGGCGTCGGTTCCGAGGTCGCGGACGGTGTCGGCGAGGCCGCCGGTGGGGTTGACGACGGGCAGGGCGCCGTAGCGCAGGGCGATCAGCTGACCGAGCCCGCACGGTTCGAAACGCGATGGCATGAGGAACAGATCGGCGCCGGCGTAGATGCGGTGAGCCAGCGGGTCGTCGAAGGCTGTACGTAGGGCGATCCGGCGCGGGTGGCGGGTGCTGGCGGCCTGCAGCGCTGACTCCAGGGCCGGGTCACCGGTGCCGAGGACAGCGAGCCGGAGACCGGCGGCGGCAATGTCGTCGGCGGCCTCGGCCACGATGTCGGCGCCCTTCTGCTCGACGAGGCGGGAGACGATACCGATGAGGGGCGAGGCGTCGTCGTCGAGACCGAGTTCGCGCGCGAGGTGGCCGCGGCAGGCAGCCTTGCCGCCCGCAACGTCGTCGACGGTGAAGGTGCGCACGAGGTGCGGATCGGCGGCTGGGTCCCAGGTCGTGGTGTCGAGACCGTTGAGAATGCCGACGAGGTCGTCGCTGCGGGTCGCGAGCACGCCATCGAGGCCGCAGCCATACTCGGGGGTGAGAATCTCGCGGGCGTAGGTGGGGGAGACCGTCGTCAGCGCATCAGCGGCGAGGATGCCGCCCTTGAGGAAGTTGACGCGGCCGAAGAACTCGAGGGCGCCGGGCTGATTCAGCCCGGGCGGCAGGCCGGCGGCGTCCATCGCCCACGGCTCGAAGCTCCCCTGGTAGGCGAGGTTATGGATGGTGAGCACGGTTGGCGTCTCGGCGCCGACGCCGTTGAGCATTGGGTCGAGTCCGCTTAGCTGGGGGATCAGGGAGGTCTGCCAGTCGTGACAGTGGAGGAGATCGGCGCCGCCGGTCACGTGGGCGACAGCAAGCACAGCAGCGCGGCAAAACGCAGCGAATCGGATCGGGTTGTCCTGATAGTCGCCGTCCGCGGTGCCGTAGAGCTCGGCGCGCTCGAACAGGCGGGGCGCGTCGAGCAACAGGTAGGTGACGTCGCCGATCTTGCGGCGCCATACGGTGAAGCGGTAGCCGCCCGCCACCAGGTCGAGGGTCAAGGGCTCACCGTCGGGGGCGTCCGCCGGTCGCCGCCGGTACAGCGGCATCACCACCCACACCTTGTGCCCGAGCTCGGCAAGCGCGGCGGGCAATGCGCCGGCCACATCTGCAAGGCCGCCGGTCTTGGCGATCGGGACCGCCTCGGAGGTGATGTGTGCGATCCTCACGCCCCGCTCCCGAGAGCGTCAAAGGCGTGGAAGAGCCGAGGGTGGCTGCGGAGCCGGTCGCGGAGGCTACGGCGTCTCGCCATGGGCGCCTCCGTCGGGGTCGGCCTCCTTGAGGAACCGGGAGGCTTCTTCCGGTGGAGTGGGGTTGATCGTGTAGCCCGAGCCCCACTCAAACCCCGCGATGCGAGTGATCCTGGGGACAATCTCCAGGTGCCAGTGGAAGTCGTACTCGATGGTGGACCAGAAGGACGGTTGGCCCGGTCGGGGGTGTGGGCTGGGTGCGGTGTGCACGACCATATTGTACGGCGGATCGTCGAGCAGAACCCGCAGTCGGCGCAACAGGTCGCGGACCATGACGGCGAGGCCGTGGAGCTCGTCGTCGTTGGCCTGAGCCAGGTCGTAGTGGTGCTTCTTGGGCAAGATCCAGGTTTCGAACGGAAACGCCGAGGCGAACGGCTGGATGGCCACGTAGTCCTCGGTTTCGAGGCCGATGCGATCGCCGAGGAGCTGCTCCTCGTGAATGAGGTCACAGAAGATGCAACGCTCCTTTCGCGAGTAGTGGCGCTGAGCTGCGTTGAGCTCCTGGACCACGTACGTTGGGATGATCGGGGTCGCGATCAGCTGCGAGTGTGGGTGATAAAGAGAGGCGCCGGCCTCCCTGCCGGCGTTCTTGAAGATCAGGATGTAGCGGAGCCGGTGATCGCGTCGCAGGTCGACCAGGCGCTCGCGGTAGGCGGCGAACACGACCGCCAGCTCGGCGGAGGTGAGGTCCGCCATCTCGCGGTGGTGGTCGGGGCTCTCGATGATCACCTCGTGCGCGCCGACGCCGCTGACGCGGTCGAATGGGCCGACCCCCTCGCGAACGACCTCGCCCTCGATGCGGAGGGCCGGGAACTTGTTCGGAACCACCCGCACCTGCCACCTGCGGCCGCCGTTGCTGCCCGGCGGCGGCGGCAGGACCAGGATTTCTGGCGGTGTGAGGTGCTCGCTGCCGGCCTCGAACGGGCAGCCGGCGGCCGCGTCCTTGTCCTCGATGCGAGGATGGGGGACCACGAACTCCTGTGGCCGGAGCTTGCGTTCGGAGGCGATGATCGCCCACCTTTGCTTGATCGGGTCGTACCTGAGCTCAGACATGTGCGGTTTCCTCGTCGGTTCCCCGAGCCCACCGCATCGGCCTCTTACCGGCGTGCGGATGCCATCCCGGGTTCTTGCGTTCGTGCTCCGGCGCCGAAGGCGCTGGAACCTGCAGTGCCGCGTCACCTCCGGGCGCCCGGACGGTCCGGTCAGCCCTCATTTCTCGCCGCCGCGTGAAGCGAAGCGCGGGAGGTGCTGGTGATCGTGACGTTTTCGACCCAACGGGCACGGAGGCGTGCTCGGCGGCACGTCGGGCGAGAAAACGCCGCCAGTGCCAGTGCATTGCGCGCTGTAGCCGCGTGGTGGTGAGAAGTGCGGGCTACCCATGGTTGTGGTCCCCCTCGTCCACCAGGAAGGGAGCGAGCAGGAGAACCGCATCATCGGGCAGGCTCTGCTCGCCGAGCTGCACCAGCAGGCGGTGGGAGGGACGGCCGTTCCAGGGCAGGGAGAGCTCAGCGACCCGGCCGATCGCGCAGCGGGCTTCGGGCGGCTCGCATCCGTCGCCGGTGACGGTGACCTCCTCGGCCTCTCCCGTGGGTGACTCGAGCCGAACACGCAGGGGGAGGTCGCGCAGCAGGTGGCTGATCGAGAGATCTCCCTCGACCAAAACGTGCAGGAGTCCGCCGCCTCCCCACAGGCCCAGGCGCTGCAACGGGCCTGTTCCTGTGACCCAGACCGCGAGCGACCACTCGAAGTAGGAGGTGATACGGCCGTCGAGGACGGGGGCCTGCCAGGAGTCTGATACCGGGACCCTCACCGACACGGTGGCGGTCTTGATGGGTTGGGCGAGAACCTCCGGCGGCGCCACGCCGGCCTGCGCGCAGGCATCCGCCAGATGACCGCGGAAGATGCGGTCATATAGCGGCGCAAGCGCGGTTGGATTGTCGTCGCCGAGCCACCAGAACCAGTCGGAGCCCTCGGCGAGGAGCATCGATGGCGGTAGCTCGGCGGCATTGGCGACGGCGTTGCGTACGTCGGCCAGCACCTTCCAGGCGCGGCTCTTCTCGGGGTGCCCGATCCAGGTCGAGAACGTGCCGCCGATCCAGGAGCCGGGATGGAGGCGCGGCAGCTCCATCGGCGCGAGCGCTTCTGACAGCTGACCGAGGGTCGCAGGCTCGAGGTCCGATGCCTCGATGCCTTCCATTGCCGTGCGCAAGAACGTGCCGCCGCCCTGCGGGTAGTGGAGCCACGGGTTCTCGCCGTCGAGGGCGAGAACGATGGCGGCCTCTTGCGGCAGGCGTGCTGCCAGGCGCTCGAGGTGCTGGACCAGGTCCGCGGCAGCGCGCTGCTCATCCTGCCAGCGGCCGTAAACGAAACCGATGCGGTCCGAGAGATGGCGGTCGCGGAAGAACAGTAGCGGCGCCCGACCCGGCCGGCGCCAGGAACCGTACAGCTCGATGGGGAGGCGGCCGTCGGCTCGCAGGGAACGGCCGAGACTCTTCTCGAGGATGCCCTCGTCGGTGACCAGCCAGCGGACGCCGGCATCACCATAGATCTCCAACGCCGCGTCGGAGACCGAGCCTTCCGGCGGCCAACAGCCGCGGATGGCGAAGCCCTGAGCTGCCATGAGCTCGAGGCCCGCCGCCAGCTGAGCGCGGGCGTCCTCCGGGTGCGCGAATTCGGGCACGGGAGGCGCCGCCGAGGGTGCCCAGCTCTCTTCGACGACGCCGGTGTCGATCAGGAGCGGCATGATCGGATGGGCGTAGGGGCTGGTAGCGATCTCTACGCCCTCGCGGTCGCCGAGTGCGCGCCACAGCTGCAGCAGGCGAGCCGGCTGGCGGAGGAGCCAGGCGGCGGCGGTGTCGAAGTCGGCGCCCGAGAACCCGCCGCCGATGTCGTGCAGCGGGCGGAGATCATCGTCGCGCCAGGCCTGCTCGCCGGCCTGGGAGAGGATGAACAGCACCTGGAGATCGCGCAGGTCGGCCGGGCCGAAAAGGGCGTGGGTGTGGATGGACGACGGCGCGGTGCGCCCGCGGCGTGTCAGCTCACTCAGGCGCGGGTAGCGTTCGAGCTGGCGGGGAGTGACGTGGAACCCCCACTGGAGGAGGGTGGCACGGCCTTCCTCATCGAGCTCGGCGGACGGCGTGGCGAGGGCCGCCACAACCGGGTCGGTGACTGTGCCGTCGCTATAGGCCTCCATCTGCTCGAGGAGCACGGGGACGATGTTGACGACGTGGCCGCGTCCTCCGCTCTCGAGGATGGCTCGAGCAAGGGTCGTGTAGGCGCCGCCCGCATGCAGTGCGACCCAGGGAGCGAGGGCGGTGCCGTCGGCCCGCCGGTAAGAGGGCTGATGCAGATGCCAGAGGAAGGTGACCGAGGCCATGAGGAGAGGTTAGACGTGAAAGGCCGAATATGAAAGGCCGCGTCATCCCTCCTCTCTCACCCAGAGCTCGACCATTTCCTGGTACTTGCGCAACCAGGCCGACGCGCGCTGCGACGAGTCCGCCTCGACCACCAGGTGGAGGCGCGGCGCGGCACGGTCGGCGCGCAGCAGCACCCAGCCGTGATCGAGCTGGATCTTGACCCCCTCCTGGAAGGAGGCGTCGTACTCCTGCGCCATCTCTGCAAACCGGCGCATCAGGGTTCCCTTGCGCTCGATCGGACAGGAGATGGAGCAGCTGATGTACGGGATCGTCGGCAGCTCATCGGCCACCGCCTCGAGGTTGACCTCGGCCCTCGCCAGCAGCTCCAGCAGCTTGGCGACACCGAACATCGCGTCCGGCGCGGCGTGAAGATCGGTGAAGGCGACGTCGCTGCTGCCGCCCGATGCGAATACGACCCCGGGCCCGGAGGCCGCCCGCATGGTCTCCCGCGGATCTGAGGACACGCGGTGGACCGACCAGCCGGCGCCGGTGAACAGTGAGACCAGAACGGACGGTGCGAAAAGAGGCAGCACCACGCCCGGCGTCGACCCATCACCCGAGTAGCTTTTCACCAGCAGCGCCCCGATCAGCATCAGTAGGTCCATGCCTTCCCACAGGCGGCCCTGGCGGTCGGCGAGAACGAGTCGCTCCGCTCCCGGCTGCACCCACACGCCCATGTCCGCGTTCAGCGTGCGCACGATCGAGGCGAGCTGTTCCTGGGAGGCGGAGACATCCGACGGCTGCAGCGCCCTGTACACCCCCTCCACCTGAGCGTTGAGCGTGACCTCCTCGACGCCGAGCCGGCCGAGAAGGGCCGGTAGGACGATGGCGGCGGTGCCGTGGGTGTAGTTGACGACGACCCGGAAGCGGCGCTCGCGCACCGCGTCACGATCGAGATGGCGGAGACTGTCCTCCTGGTAGCTGGCGATGACCACCGGTGAGTCGTGGATGACGCCGACCTGGTCGTGGTCGACCCTGCGGAAGTCCTCGCGAGAAAAGACGCGCTCGACGCTCTTGGCGGCGTCGGTGGACAGCTCGGAGCCGTGCGCGTCGTAGAAGCGGATGGCGGTCATGCCGATGGCGAGGTGGACCTGCTGGAAGAAGACACCGCCGACCTCCGGCCCCTGCGGGTCCTGGAGGCGGTAGCGCATGATCGGAATCGGCGTCATTCGCAGGTCGGCGATGTCGACTCCGGCGGAGCCCAGTCCGCCGACGAACGCCCGCCGCAGCATGCGCGAGGCCGGGTGAGCGTCGCGCGACGTGAGGATGACCGCATGCTCCGGCAGCAGCGCGCCGTAGGCGGCGCCGAGCTTGGCGGCGACCTCCGGGGTGAGCTCGTAGTTGGTCAAGCCGGTGACCGCGGACTCCTCGAACGCGGAGGTCCGCCAGCGGGCCGCCCATACCATGTTGGTGTGGACCACCGCAAAGTCCTCGACGATCTTGCGCGGCCAGATCTTGACGCCTTCCCGGACCCTCACCTCCTCGCCGAGGCGGGAAAAATCACCGATCACGGAGCCCTTTTCGAGGACGCTGCCGGCGCCGATCTCGGCCCCCTCGCAAACCACCGCCGCCTCGGCCCTTGCCCGCGCGCCAATGACCGCGTCGGCCCACACCACCGCGCCGCGAAGATCCGCATTGGCTTCGATGCGGGCGCCCGGGCCGATGACCGTGTTCTCGAGCCGCGCCCCGGGTGCGACGCTGGCGCCGCGTCCGATCACCACCGTGCCGCGCAGCTCGACGCCCTCGATCTCGGTCCCCCCCTCGACCCGGACGTCGCGTCCGAGCAGGTTCAGGGGCTCCCCCGGAACCTCGATCGAGCGCACCCGCCCCTCGCAGATGTCGTGGTGGACCTCGATGTAGGACTCCGGGTCGCCGATGTCGCGCCAGTACCCCTGCTGCACCGAGCCGTACAGGGGCCGCCCGGCCGCCAGCAGGTGCGGGAAGAGGTCCTTGGAGAAGTCCACGGCCCCTTCGCCGCCGATCTCGTCGACGGCCTCCCTCTGCAGCAGGTAGATGCCGGTGTTGATGGTGTCGGAGAAGACTTCTCCCCAGGTTGGCTTCTCGAGAAAGCGCGTGACGCGGCCGTTGTTGCCGGTGATGACAATGCCGAACTGGAGCGGGTTGCCGACGCGTGTGAGAGTGATCGTCACCTCGGCCTCATGCTCGGTGTGGGAGGCGATGATCGCGCCGAGGTCGAAGTCGCACAGCACGTCTCCGGACAGCACCAGGTATGAGTCGCTGTCGACGAGGGCGGCGCCGCGCTTGACCGCACCGGCGGTACCGTAGTCGGCATCTGCGGTGTAGTAGTGGAGCTTCATCCCGTAGCGGGAGCCGTCGCCGAAGTACTCCTTGATGGTGTCCGGCTGGTGGTACAGCAGCAGTACGGCCTCGTTCAGGCCGTGCCGCTGCAGCAGGCGCAGCACGTGCTCCAGGATGGGCCGGTTGACGACCGGCAGCATGGGCTTCGGGATATTGGCCGAGAGGGGCCGGATACGGGTCCCGAACCCGCCGGCCATGACAATCGGGATCATGGCAGCTGCGCCTCCAAGTGACGGTCGATCCCGTGCGGTGGGTTTCCCTCAGCTTTCGTCGGACCAGTACCGACGGTCGACCGATAGCTCCTCGTACTCCTGCTCGGTGGCGAACTGCGAGATGTCCTCGTTGCCGCAGACGGTGCAGATCGCCTCGACGACCTTGTCTTCCTTCCATTCGAAGACGTAGACCGGGCTTTCACATTCCAGGCAGATCAGGTAGTCGGGAATCATGATCCAGTCCTCCCGATGCCTCCGGCGTCGTTTCTTCAAAGGTCACGAAGCTATCATACCGCGCGTCCTTGAAGAGGAGGTGAAGGGTGGACGCTGGAGCTCGCGGACACCACGAGCCGGTACTAGGCCCTAGACCTCCTTTCGGACCGGAAGGTCCAGCAGCTCGGCGAGCTCCCGTCGCGTGAACGAGCGCAGCACGTGCTCGGTCGGAGTAACGACCTGAGCCATGAGGTCGAGCTTGGAACGGATGATGCGGTCGATCCGCTCCTCGACCGTGTCGCGGGTCACCAGCTTGAACACCTGCACGAAGCGGTGCTGCCCGATGCGGTGAACGCGGTCGGTAGCCTGGTCCTCGCGCGCCGGATTCCACCAGCGGTCGTAGTGGATGACGACCGAGGCGCCGGTCAGGTCGATGCCCACGCCGCCGGCGAGGAGGCTCGCCAGCAGTACCGGCTCGTGCTGGCCTGAGTTGAAGCGGCGGATGAGGCGGCCGCGCTCCCGGGTCGCACCGGTGAGCTGAAGGTGCGCGACCCGACGCCGCCTGAGGTGGCGGGAGAGCAGGTCGATCATCTTGACGTACTGGGTGTAGACGACGACCTGCTGCCCGGATGCCAGCGCCTCGTCGAGGATCTCGTCGAACACCGGCAGCTTCGCCGAGGTCCGTCCGGGCCGGCCGCCTCCGTCGGACAGCAGATCTGGATGGTCGCACACCTGCTTGAGCCTGGTCAGCAGCGCGAAGATGTGGATATAGGGGATATCGGCCCCGGGGTCTGCGAGAGAGTCGAGAATGCTGCTCGCGCCCTGGCTGTGAACCCTCTTGTACAGCTCCTGCTGGTCTTGCGTTAGTCTGCAGTAGCGGAGGTCCTCGACCTTCTCAGGCAGCTCGGTCAGCACCTGCTCCTTGACGCGCCGCAGCGTCAGCGCGCCGAGGCGCCTGCGCAGGCGCGTCAGCTGGTCGCGGTCCGGGCTGCGGTAAGTGGCCCGGAACTCCCGTTCCGAGCCCAGGTACCCGGGCGTGATGAGGTCGACCACGGACCACAGCTCGACAAGGCGGTTCTCCAGCGGGGTTCCGGTCAGAGCGACCCGGTGCCGGCCGGAGAGCTTGCGTGCGGCCCGTGCGGCCTTGGTGCGCGGGTTCTTGATCCGCTGCGCTTCGTCGAACACGACCACTTCCCAGTCAAGCTCCTGCAGCTCCGTCCTGGAGCGCACCACGATGTCGTAGGTGGTGAGTACAAGAGCCGTGCCCTCGGGCACGTCTTCGAGGGAACGCTGAGTGCCGTGGAAGAGGTACGCCCGCAGATGCGGAGCGTACCTCTCGAGCAGCTCCAGCCAGTGCTCCATGACCCCGCGCGGGCAGACGACAAGCGAGCGCGCCTCAGCCCGTTGCTCCTGCACGAGGGTGAGCAGCGCCATCACCTGATGGGTCTTCCCCAACCCCATGTCGTCGGCGAGAAGGGCGCCGATGCCGGTCTCGTAGCGGCTCCAAAGCCACGCCGTGCCTTCACGTTGGTAGGGGCGCAGCTGCGAGCGCAGACGCGATGGTTGGATCGGCTGCAAGGTGGCCTCGCCGCGGAGGAGGGCCGCCACCCGGGCCAGGCTCGGGCCGGCGGCCTCGATTGGGGCGTCCGACTCGGCGACCAGGCGCAGGAAGGCTGTACGGCTGCCGCGCAGACCGCGGCGCTGTGACCGGCGGTCGAGGGTGAACCCGGCTCGCTCGAGCGGCTGCAGGTCCGGGGCCTGCAGGAGGAGGTCGCCGCGGCGAAGAAAGCCTGCCTTCAGCAGATGGAGGATCTCTTCCCACTTCAGCTCGATGCCGGCGGCGGAGAAGCGCGGCCGCAGGTGGACGACTCCGTGCTCGTCCTCTTCGGCTTGCAGCGCGGCAATGGCCGGGGCCGTGGCCCGTGAAAGCTGCCCCAGCGCACCCTCGGGGAAGTACCACGGCTTGGCGGTGAGGAGGGGGTGGTCGAGGGTCAGAAAGCGCAGAACCTCTCGGCCCCGGAGAAGCTTACGACCGACACGAAAGAAGGGCAGCAGGGGGGTATCGGGGTCGAGGGGGCGGCACAGCAGGCGACCGAGCCGGACCCAGCGCCCGAGGGCGCGACGGCCGGCCTCCTCGAGAGGCAGGAAGGTGCCGTCGACCAGCCGGTAGCCGGGCTCCAGCAGGACGTTGTCGCCTTCCCATGCTGCCTTCAGGATAGGGCGCAGGCGTGCCTCAGAGATCTCCAGCTCGGCCAGTTCCGGGTCGAGCTCGAGACGCGGTAGTGTTCGCAGAACGGGGAGTGCCGACGGTAGGACCGCGGCGGAGAAGACGACGCTGCGCGCTCCGCCCGAGGGCAGCGTGATCTTGATCCGAACCTCGCCGTTGACGAGGGCCGCGGAGGCCCGTCCTGAGCGGCCGAGCGAAAGCTGGAGCTCGAGGGCCGATCTGAGCTCCATCCCAGTCAGGTGAGAGAGATCGACCTTCTCCTCCGCCTTCCCGGGGAGGACGATGAACGGCTGGCGTGCCCTGCTGCGCCACAGGGTGCCCGGGCCCTTGCGTAGCATCGTCGGCCGGACGTCGATCCAGCGCAGGAGGGCCGTCGCGGCGTGGGAGCACGGCTGGGCCCGCGCGCCGCACTGCGTACAGGAGACTTCCAGGCCGGTACGCCGGGTGGTTGCCGACACGCTGACGGTCACCGGCGGATGGCGCAAGGTCGCCTCGATGGCTTCCCCTGTCCACAGGATGCTCTCGACCTGCCGGTCACGGTACAGCAGATAGGCCCGCTCGGCGTCCCGGCGATCGAGAACACCGAGCAGCTCGCCCCGGCCGAGGGCAACCAGGGACGCTATCTCAGGTGTCGGGTTCTCTGCGCTCACGTTGCGAGCCATAGCCCTTGATCATAGCAGGAACGGAGGGGTGAGTGGGGAAGAGGAAGTGAGGAGAACGCCCTGCGCGATCCCGTCTGGGTGGGTGTTACGCGATCGCTTGTCCCGTGCGGGCGTTCGCCCGCAGCCCGCTGGGCGGGCCGGCAGGGCGGGAACGGACCGGCGCGTCGACTCACGGCTGCACCCGCCGCCGGCGCCGGGGAGGCCGTGCTCGGAGGCTTACCCTCATGAGATCTCGGGCCAAGCCACCTGCGCCCGGTCCCTCCGCCGCCCGCGGCGGGATGGTCGCTCGCCTCCTTCCGGCCCGTCCCCACTCCGCCGCGGGACCGCTCCTGGGGAAAGGGCACCGCACGGCTCGGAATGTTCACGAGCGGCCTCCGGCGGTCGTCGCGAGGGCGATTGTCCGTTCGTATGGCCGTGCGACTGCAGGAGACGCGAGACCTGCTTTCAGCGCACGGACGCACGGCCGCCGGCGACGCCGAGGCGGTCCGCTCGCGCCCGCAGGGCAGGAGTCGAATGCACCTCTACAGATCACAACGTCGTCTATGATGGACGCATGCACCTGATCGCTGAGAGCGAGCTGACCAGTGCCTTTGAGCCGGCCATGGCGTACGACTACCTGTGGCTCGGGGATCGGCCGGTGGCGGAGGAGGACATCGGCGCCGCGCAGACCACCTGGACCGTCACCGATCACCTCGGGACGCCGTTCATAGCAATTCGCGCAGCGAACTGCTGCGCCTACTTCGTCTTGACCACGCTGGTGCCGGCGATCATGTCGTGAAGACCGAGGTTGCCGTCGGTGAAGGCGATCATGATAAAACCGACAAAGAGGATGCTACTGCACAGGTAGCCAACGAGGCGCAAAGCCGCCTTGCCGTATCCCAGGGGATCCACGCCGTCCTGACGAACGATGCGGAGGCCGAGCAGGCTCTTACCCGGCGTCGCGCCACGCGTGGCCCAGAAGTGGAGCAGGTAGGCGAGGCCCGCGGCCATGGCGACGAGATAGCCGAGCCCGAGGACGGCTCCCATGAGCCCGGGGCTCTTGCGCAGCAGCAGCGAGATGCCGGTGAACAAGAGCATGACGACAAAGGTGCCAATGCCGATGATCACGCCGTCGATCAGGTAAGCGGCGAGACGGATCCAGAACCCGGCTGCGACGCCGTCGTGACCGATGGCCGGGCGCGCGGCCGAGGAAAAGGTTGCCTGCCTGGGAGGAGCGGACGATGTCGCGGCCGGTGCCGGTGCCCGTGGAGGAGGTGCTGCCGGGGGTATGACCGGAGCCGGTGGGGGAGGTACCACGGGCGGCGCCTGCGGTGGAGGTGCGGCAGCGGCGGGTGGTGGGGCTTGAGGGGTGTGCGGCGCCGTCGGCTCCTTGGCCGGCGCTGTGGCCGCCGGCGGTGTCCCGGGGGCGGGAGCTGCCGGCGCAGGCGGCGCCGGCTCCTGGTTCGGCGGCGTGAGTGGCGTGGCGTGAATATCGAACAGGACCGTGGAACCGGCGTCGGCCTCGGCTGGGTCGGAGAACGTCATCTTGAAGCGTCCGAAGAGAACCACGTCACCGTCCCGAAGGGGCTGCTCCACGGTCCGCTGGTTGTTGACGAAGGTGCCGTTCGCACTTCCGAGGTCCTTCAGCACGTAGCCCTCGTTGGTCCTGGTCAGTTGCGCGTGGTGGCGAGAGACTGAGGCATCGGTGACAACGATCGTGTTGTCGTCACTGCGTCCTACGCTGACGATACCGTCGCCCAGCTCGTGCTGCTCCGCTCCCTGCGGCGACTGCCCTTCGGCGGCCACGATCAGTTGAGCCATGTTGCCCTCCTTCGCCGACGCGACGTTCGGTTCGAGGCTCGCGAGCCGATGGCGCCGACCCGAGGCCCCTGGGCCGTTGTGCCTTGCCAGTCCCGCACAGTCGAACGATGCGTCATCCCAGGCGTGTTCTCATCGCGAATATACCATGGGGAGGCGGTTCCAAGAGGCGCTCCACGTGCCCGGTGAGGAGGAAGGGGCAGGGGCGTTTCGGTCCCGAGCCCGACGCTGGGCACGGATGGCGGCGGGCACCCCCTGGAGTAGAGATCGCGTGGTCAAGGGGCCGGCGAGGGCTGCGCAACCTCGTTGACGACGGACATCAGCTGCTCCGGCGTCACCGGCTTCTCCAGGTAGGCGTCGGGGTGGTAGTGCTTGAAGCGGTCGAGGAAGGCCCCGAAGTCGGACGTCAGAGAGTCTTGGATTCCCGTCACCAGGATGACCGGGACCTCGGCAAGGCTTGGGTCTTTGCGCAGGGCAATCAGCGTGCTCAGGCCCCCGCGCCCCGGCATGAGCACGTCGAGGAGGACAACGTTGGGGGCCTCCTCACGTGCCAGGACAAGTCCATCCTCGGCGCTGTTGGCGGTCCGGACATCCCAGTCGTTGTCGCTGAGAATGGTGCCGAAGTAGGTGGTGATATCAGGCTCGTCATCGATAATGAGGGCGATCCGGCGGCGTGTCATGCATCCTCCTCGTCGGTGCTCGTCCCCCCCGAGGCGCGCACACATGATTGGTGTTTCAATTCTACCATTGAGCAAGGGCAGCGGCGTGCAGTTTCTCGATGAAGCTGCGACTCGATATATTTTACTAAACTCATACTTGACAACTCGGAGAACTTGGATTATTGGTATCTTGATGCGACTTTCCACTCGTGCGCGCTACGCCCTCCGCATGATGCTCGACATTGCCAAGAACAACCACGGCAACGGGGCCGTCAGCCTGAGCTCGGTTGCGGCGCGCACCGATCTGTCCCGGGGCTACCTCGAGCAGCTCGTGGTGCCGTTGCGCAACGCGCGTCTCCTGAGGGGGATCTCGGGCCGAAAAGGCGGGTACCGCCTGTGCCGGCCGGCCGACGAGATGACTCTCGGCGAGATCATCGAGGCGGTCATCGGACCGGTTTGCCTGGTGGGCTGCCTGGAGGATCCCGATAGCTGCCTGCGGACACAGTATTGCGAGTGCAGGCTGGTCTACGCCCTGATCAACCATCGGATCGCCGAGGTCCTGCACGGGTTCACGCTCGCCGACCTCCTCGACCCTGCATGGGTGCGGACGACGGGCGCCGAGGTCGCCCAGTTGTCCGGTCTTCCCGTGAGCTCACCGGCGACGCGCGGTTGCCGGGTTTCAAAGCAAGGAGGTCTGGACGATGCCCATTGAAGTGTCCCACTTCACCGAGGTCCTCATGGATCAGGTGCAGCTCGTGGCGCTTGCCGTCATGGCTGCCGTGTACCTGCTCAAGATCCGGTGGATCCTCCACTACAAGGCCGCCAGCGAGCGAACCCCGAGCCGCGGCGACCATGGCCAGGCGATCCGCTACTCCTACGCAACGCTGGCGATGCCGTGGGAGCTGCCGAGCACTCGTCGGCACTGGTTCCGTTACCTCGAGTTCGGGTTACTTCACGTCGCGGTGGCGGTTGCCATCCTCGTCACCTTCGTCATGCCATACTGGCCGCGTCTGATTGCGGGGCGAGACACTATCGGTGTCTTGCAGGTCGTGTTCGCGGTCGGCCTCTTGGCCGTTGCCTCACGCCTCGTGCGCCGGGTCGGGACGGCCGCTATGCGCGCCGTTTCGTCGCCGGACGACCACTTCTCCCTGCTCATGCTCGCGGCCTGGTTCGCGGCCGCCATCCTCGCCGCCCCTCAGACCAGCGAGCCGGCCCTGATCGCCTTCTTCGGCCTCACGGCCTTCTTCCTGGTCTACGTGCCATTCTCGAAGATCTCGCACTACATCTACTGGCCGTTCATCCGCTACTACACCGGCAAGCACTTCGGGCACCGCGGCGTGTACCCGGCGAAGTCCGTGCCGCGGCACGCGTGAGGAGGTCGAGCGATGGCAAGCGGAAACAACCAGAGTGCGAGTGCCCGCGCGGTGGTGGAGGGGTTCAAGAACGGTCTCAGCAGGCAGGCGGTCCTCTCGCTCGGTGCCTGTGTCCACTGCGGCATGTGCAACGACTCGTGCCACTACTACCTTGCCACCGGCGATCCCCTGATGACGCCGGCGGCCAAGACCGACAGGGTTCGCAAGCTGTTCAAGTATCACGTCGACTGGCTGGGGAGGGTTGCTCCCGCCTGGGTCGGCGGGTCCACGCTGCGCACGGACGAGGATCTCCGGGCCCTCGAGGATGTGGTCTACGGTTCGTGCACGATGTGCCGGCGGTGCACGCTCTCCTGTCCGTTCGGCGTCGACACCGCGCTGATCATGCGCACCGCGCGCGGGCTGCTGACGGCACAGGGCTTCGCTCCCGAAGGCGTCAAGGTCGTGAGCAAGGACCAGTGGGAGATCGGCAACCAGATGGGAGTCTCCCAAGAGGACTACCTGGAGACCCTCGACTGGCTGCAGGACGAGCTCCGCGGCGAGGTCGGGGACCCGGATGCGATGATTCCGATCGACAAGGAAGGCGCCCATGTGCTCTTCCTCGTGAACCCGCGCGAGATCAAGTACGCGCCGATGTCGCTGCTGGCGGCGGCGAAGATCTTCTACGCGGCGGGCGAGGACTGGACGATGCCGTCGGTAGGCTGGGACAACACCAACTTCGGCCTCTTCTCCGGGGACAACAAGCTTGGTGCGCACATGGGCAAGCTGGCCTACGACCAGGCGAAGAAGCTGGGAATCGGCAAGGTCGTGATCTCCGAGTGCGGCCATGGGTTCAGGGCGACCAAGTGGGAGGCGCCCAACTGGGCCAAGGAAGATCTGCCGTTTCCGATGGAGAGCTTCCTCGAGACGATGGTCGAGTATGTCAACACCGGCCGTTTGACGCTCGACCCGACCGCCAATCCGCGGCCGGTGACCTACCACGATCCCTGCAACCTGGCCCGATCCGCCGGTATCACCGAGGAGCCGCGGTTCCTGCTCAAGCGCTCCTGCCTCGACTTTCGCGAGATGACGCCGAACCGGCAGGAGAACTACTGCTGTACCGGTGGTGGCGGCGCCATGTCGATGTCCGAGTACGCACAGCGGCGGCTCAAGGTGGCGAGCGTCAAGGCCGATCAGATCCGTGCCACCGGCGCCGAGTCGGTGGCGACAGCTTGCCACAACTGCGTCGACGGCCTGGCTGATCTGATCAAGCACTACGAGCTCAAGGTCCCGGTTCGCAACATTTGCGAGTACGTGGCCGATGCACTGGTGCTGCCGGCTCCGGCGATCGCGCGCGAGGCCCTGATTCCCGCCGGCCTGCGGGGCAGGAAGGTGCTCGTGATCGACGACGATCCGGACACGGTCGTCTATCTGACCACGTTGCTCCAGGACCAGGGCCTCGAGACGGTGGCCGCGCACAACGCCGCCGAGGGCATGGCGGCGGCGCGTACGGCGCGCCCCGACCTGATCACGCTCGACATCTCGATGCCCGGCCGGTCGGGCGCGGACGTCTTCGCCAGGCTGCGGTCCGATGCCGAGCTGGCACGAATTCCGGTGGTCATCGTGACCGGAGCGATCGACTTCAGGGAGCTCATGTACAAACGCAACGTCCCGCCGCCCGACGGATTCCTGCAGAAGCCGATCGATCCCGAGCTGCTGCTGATGACGCTTCGCAAGGTGCTGGAGGTGAGGCACCGGGAATGTGTAGTCTCAGAGACAGGCGCCGCGGTGTAAGGCCAGACCGCGGGCCGGGAGGTCCACGATGACCGGCGAGGCCGGCCGGCCGGCGATCTCGGGGCGACAGCTGCTGGACGCCCTCGGTGGGTTCGCCCTGGTGTTGGACCGGGAGCTCGAGGTGCTCCAGATGGGAGCGCCGCTGCGGGAGGCCCTCGGTGATGCCCGGGGCCTGTCGTGCTTTGCTGTCCTCCACGGGAGAGAGGAACCGTGTCCGGACTGCCCGGCGCGGGCAGCCATCGAGTCGGGGCAACGCGTCCTCGGCGCGGAGTTGACGCCGACGAGCGGCGGTGGAACGACCGTCGTACCGGTGACGGCGGCTCCGCTCCAGGCCGACGACGGCGCCGTCGTCGGGGTCGTGCTCACCGAGCTCGCCGGCGCCGGGACTGGGAGGCCGGCCGAGGCGGCCCACGAGCGAGCCTGCGCGACCCTCTTCGAGGAGGTGCCGTGCTACATCGCGGTGATCGACGAGGACTTCCACCTGCTCCGTGAGAATCGCAAGGCTCGTGATGACTTCGGCGATCCGGCCGACTCCCTCGGGGTGCACTGCTACGAGCTTTTCAAACGGCGCAAGGAGCCCTGTTTGAACTGCCCGACGGCGGCAACCTTCCGCGACGGGAGCCCGCGGACCAGCGAGGAGACGGTGATCACGCGCAACGGTGACACCCGACAGGTGCTCGTCATCACGGCGCCGCTCCTCGACGCCGAAGGAGCGGTCAGCCGCGTCATGGAGATGGCCACCGACATCACCGAGATCCGCCACATGCAGTCACAGCTCCAGGCCCTGGGGATGCTGGTGGGCCGCATCGCGCACGACATCAAGGGAGTGCTGACCGGGCTCGACGGTGGGGTCTACATGGTGTCGACCGGGATGGAGCGGCGCGACCAGGAGCGGCTCGACCGTGGCTGGCAGATGGTCCGGCGCAACGTCGACCGTATCCGCACGCTCGCCCTCGACATCCTGTACTACGCCAAGGACCGCGAGCCCAACTGCCGCCTCGCCTCCCCGGTCAAGGTGCTGGACACGGTGCTGGGGCGTCTCGAGCCGAGGGCCGCGGAGGCCGGTGTATCGGTCGAGCGCGACGTCGACCCGGAGGCGATCCGGTTCGAGGTTGACGTGCGCGCGGTCGAGGCGCTCCTGACCAACCTCGCCGACAACGCGCTCGACGCGTGCCGCGCCGACGAGCGGGAGGAGGCGCACACCGTCCGAGTGGCGGTGCGCGACGGCATCGACGAGATCCTGTTCGTGATCGAGGACGACGGCGTCGGCATGGACTCCGAGGGGCGCGCCAAGGCCTTCACACCGTTCTTTTCCTCGAAGGGCTCGAGCGGCACCGGGCTCGGGCTGTACATTGCTCACCGCATTGCCGTCCAGCACGGCGGCGCCATCGACCTCGACAGCGAGCTCGGTCGCGGCACCACCTTTACCGTGCACCTGCCGAAGCGCCCCAGGCCGTCTCCAGCCGCGAACGCGTAGCCGCCACGCCAGCGGTCGCGCACCGTGAAGGTACCGGCACGAGTGGGCCCTGGAGCCGGCGACGGTTGCTCCTGTGGGCCGGGAATCATGCCGTCCATCCAAGCAGTTGCATCCGTCGGATGGCGGTCAGGCGGTGATAGAGTTGTAGCCGAGGACTCTGGAGGGTCGAGATGAACACGGCCGCACCCATGGCGATCGCGGCGGTCCGGGCCGTTGGAGCTGAGGCGCGAGCTTGCGCGAGACGGGTAGCGGGGCGAGCCCTGGACCGGCGCGGTCGGCCGGCCGCGTGCGGAGTGGGCCAGCCCTGGTGCGGCCAGGCGGGACTGACTGTCCTCGAGCTGTTGGTCACCGGGGCGCTGATTGCGACGTTGGCGGCGATGGTGGTGCCCCAACTCGAGACCGCCCGTCGGAAGATGCGGGTTGTCCAGGCGGTCACCGAGATCCGGTCTCTGGAGGCCGGCATCGGCGCTTACATCAATGACCACAGCGAGCCCCCCGATACCCTGGCGCAGGCCGGCATCGGCACGCCAAGTGATCCGTGGGGCCACCCGTACCAGTACCTGAAGATCATCAACGGCGGTCCGGGCGCGAACGGGCACTCCCGGAAGGACCACTCCATGGTGCCGGTGAACTCCGACTACGATCTCTACAGCATGGGCCCGGACGGGGACAGCAAGCCTCCGTTCACCGCCAAGGCAAGCCTTGACGACATCGTCCGTGCCGGCGACGGTGCGTACGTAGGTCCGGTGTCCGAGTTCTGAGGGCGGATCGTGCAGTGAAGATCCGGCTGAAGATGTTCACGACCCGCATCGGGCACCGGATCCTGCTCCTGTTCGTGCTGTGCGCGCTGATCCCGATCGCGACGCTCGCTGTTGTCTCGTACCGCGAGGTGTTGACGGAGCTGCGAACACAGAGCGGTCGCCGGCTGCGCGAGTCCACGAAGATGGTCGGCCTGGCTGTATACAACAGGATCCTCCTTCTCGAGCACGACCTGCGGACCTCCGGCCTCGACGGCAACCTCGCCGCCATCCCCGCGTCCGGCGGGGACGAGCCTCCGGCGACTCGCTTCGAGCGAGTATTCGCAGTCTCCGACGGCCAGCTCTCCGGGCAACTTCGCAGAAATGGGGAAACCGCGAGCGTAGAGCAGGAGCGCTTGCAGTGGCTGAGGAGCGGCGGGTCGGTGCTGCTCTCGCACGGGCGCGTGGGCGGGCGGCTGCGGGTGACGCTGCTGGTTCGATCGCAGGGCTCGGCGGCAGGTGCCGGGACGATCGGCGGCGATATCGACCCCGCGTTCTTGTGGGGGACGAACGGAGGGAACATGGTTCCCGCCGGATATCAGGCGTGCTGGTTTGACGACCGGATGAAGCTGCTGTCTGCCTCGTTTCCGGGGTGCTCGGAGCTGGCGGCCCTGATCGGCGGCGGTCCGCGATCTCCGGTGGCCGGTGAGGTCGACCTGGCGGCCGGCGGTACCGAGTACCTCGGCGGATATCGCCGTGTTTTCCTCAAAGGCAGGTTTGCGGTCCGCGACTGGGTGGTGGTGCTGTGCGAGCCCAAGGCGAGCATTCTGGCACCGATGGCGCAGTTTCGTCGTGCGTTCCCCCCCGTCGTCCTGATGACGGTGTGGGTGGTGATTCTCCTGACTATTGTCACGCTGCGCAGGACCCTCGGTCCACTCGATCAGCTCAAGGCCGCGACCGATCACCTGGCGCGTCGCGACTTCGAGTGGCGGGCCGAGGTCAACAGCGGCGATGAGTTCGAGGAGCTCGCGACAGCGTTCAACGACATGGCGGGCCGCCTGCAGAGCCAGTTCAAGACCCAGGCGATGTTCGCGGAGCTCCATCGCACCATCCTGTCGGCGCTGGACGCTTCTCGAGTAATTGAGGCGACGATCTCGGGGGTGTTGAAAACGCTGGAGTGCGAGCTGGCCTGCGTGGCTCTGGCGGAGGATGGCAGCGGGACGGTGGTACTCCACATTGGGCGCGCCGGCGTGCCGGGCGTCGATTGCTCCACCCATAGGCTTTCGGACAGGGACCAGGAACGGCTCACCGAGGGGCGGGTGGTGGTCGAGCTCGCGGAGCGCGACGACTCGTTGCGGAGGCTCGTCGACCCCGGCGGCGAGCTGGCCTCAGTGGTGCTCGCGCCGGTGACCCTGAGAAGGCGGGGGCCGGGCGCCCTGGTCCTCGGCTGGCGCGAGCGGGATGGGCTCGGAAGCTCTCGTGACGAGGATGTGCGGCAGCTGGTGAACCAGCTCGAGGTGGCTCTCACCAACTCGTCTCTGGTCGAAGAGCTCGGCGACCTCATGTGGGGCACGCTGCAGGCACTCGCCCGTGCCGTCGACGCCAAGTCCCCGTGGACGGCAGGACACTCAGAAAGGGTGACGCGGATCGCCCTCGATATTGCCCATGAAATGGGGCTCTCCGACGATGAGCTGAGGGTCCTTCGCAGCGGTGCGCTGCTCCATGACATCGGCAAGATCGGGGTATCGCGCCTGATCCTCGACAAGCCTTCGAAGCTCAATGAGGAGGAGATCGGCGTCATTCGCAGCCACCCGCTGATCGGCGAGCGGATCCTCGAGCCCATCGTCGCCTTCCAACAGGTGCTGCCGATCGTCTCCCAGCATCACGAGCACTTCGATGGCTCCGGCTATCCGCGGGGGACGAAGGGGTCGGCAATCAACCCCGGGGCGAGGATTCTCTCCGTTGCCGACGTCTACGACGCCATGACGTCGGTCCGGCCATACCGTCAGGCTCGCAGCCACGAGATGGCGGTGGAGACCATTCGCAATGGATCCGGCAGTCAGTTCGACCCGGCCGTGGTGGAGGCGTTTTTCAGGATCATCGAGAGGCCGGACTGGCGCAGCCAGGAGGTGCGTCCACCGTCTTCGTACGTCGCGGATTCGCACGGTGAGACCGGTACGCCGCTTGTAAGGGAGCCGGGCGACGGACCGCAGGCGGCCGCGGGCGGGACGCGGTCTCCGAAGGGGGAGTAATGCGCAATTCGGGAATCGGAGTCGTGGTCATGATTGCGGTCGCTGCCGGCTCCCTGCTCACTGCCGGCTGCCACGGCAGCGACGGCAAGGTTCCGGACGTCCTGCTCGGGGTGTGGACCAGCAGCAGCCCCGGCTACAGCGACCGGTACATCGAGATCCGGCCGGACTCCATTACCTTCGGCACCGGTGGGACCACCTCGGTGCGCTATGAGATCCGCGGCTGCGAGCGGAAGCAGACCCCGGACGGCCCCCTCTACGTCCTCGAGTTCGAGGGCACCTCCGGCGGGGCCTTTCGACGCCCGCTCTACTACTCTCCCGAAGGAGGCGGGCGGCTGAAGTTCAAGAACGAGCCGGCGGTGACCTGGGTCAAAACGTCCTGAGGTCGTGCGCACAGCCGTGCCGACCGGTTTGGCGCGGCTGCGTTGTTCCAGGGAAGAGCATGGGTGCACGGATAGAATAGGGGCATCCGAAGATCGAGGCAGTGGGGGTCTGGAGGTCGTCATGGGAAGGTTCATGAAGCGCTACAGCGCGCCCGGCAGCGTTCCGGGGAGCTTCGTCGACAGGGCGCCCGAGGGCCCGCGGGCGGCGCTCGAGGTGATCGTCTATGCTCCCGATACCTACCGGA
Organism: uncultured Thermoanaerobaculia bacterium; assembly: GCA_964552395.1. Taxonomy (GTDB): domain Bacteria; phylum Acidobacteriota; class Thermoanaerobaculia; order Thermoanaerobaculales; family Sulfomarinibacteraceae; genus JAJDNH01. Next base: position 26,940 of record CAZKGM010000023.1, read on the forward strand.
GGTTCGAGATCAGCTCGCTGGACAAGCTGCCGGATCCGACCGCCGGCAAGGTGACGTGGCTCAATGTTGCGGGCCTCGACGGCGATGTGCTGCAGCGACTCGCCTCGCGGTTCGGCATTCACCCGCTGGTGATGGAGGACGTCGTCAACCTCGGCCAGCGGCCGAAAGTCGAGTCCTACGACGGTTACCTGTACGTGGTGCTCGATCTGGTGACCTGGTCGGAGGACGAGATGCAGGTCGAGCGGGAGCAGGTCAGCCTGCTACTTCTTGAGGGGCTGGTGATCTCGATCCAGGAGCGGCCTGGAGATGTGTTCGATCCGGTGCGGGAGCGCCTCGCCTCGGCGAAAGGGCGGATCCGCGGCGTCGGCGCCGACTACCTCCTCTACGCCCTTCTTGATGCCGCCGTCGATCACCTCTTCCCGGTGCTCGAGAGTGTCGGCGACCGGATCGAGGACCTCGAGGATGGGCTGGTCGAGGAGCCGTCGCGGGAGCACCTCGGGACCCTGCACTCGATCAAGCGCGATCTGCTGGGGCTGAGACGTTCGACATGGCCGCTGCGCGAGATGACGGCCAGGCTCGCGCGCGGTGAGAGCGAGGCGTTCGCCGCGGAAACGGTCATCTACCTGCGCGATGTCGCCGATCACGCGGTGCAGGTGCTCGATCTCCTGGAGAGCTTTCGTGATGTCGTCTCCGGCCTCATGGATCTTTACCTGTCGAGCGTGTCCAACCGCATGAACGAGGTCATGAAGGTGCTCACGGTCATCGCGACGATCTTCATGCCGCTGGGTTTCATCGCCGGCCTGTACGGCATGAACTTCAACCCCGCCGCCAGCCCGTACAACATGCCGGAGCTCGGATGGCGCTACGGCTACCCGTTCGCCATCGGAGTCATGGCCACGGTGGCCGCGGTGATGCTGTTCTACTTCTACCGCCGCAAGTGGCTGTGATGGCGAGAGGATCCGCTTGCGGCCCGCGTGCCGGTTCACTACAGTGACTGCCATGAAGATCAGCGACTTCATGGAGCGCCACTACCGTCACTTCAACGCTGCGACCATGTTGGACGCCGCACGGGGCTACAGGGGCCTTGTCGAGGACGGAGGCGCCATGTTCATGACCCTTGCAGGCGCCATGAGCACCGCCGAGCTCGGGATCTCGCTGGCGGAGATGATCCGCCGCGGGAAGGTCCACGCCATCACCTGTACCGGCGCCAACCTCGAGGAGGACCTGTTCAATCTCGTGGCTCACGACCACTACCTGCGGGTGCCGCACTACCGTGAGCTGACACCCGCCGACGAGCAGGCGCTGCTGGAACGACATCTGAACCGCGTGACCGACACCTGCATTCCGGAGGAGGAAGCCTTCCGGCGACTGGAGAAGGTGATGCTGAGCCTGTGGCAGGAGGCCGACCGCGCAGGGGAACGCTACTTCCCGCACCAGTACTTGTACCGGGCGCTGAACACCGGGCTGCTCGGGGAGCATTACCAGATCGATCCCAGGGACTCCTGGATGGTGGCGGCGGCGGAGCTTGACCTGCCGCTCTTCGTTCCCGGCTGGGAGGACTCGACCCTCGGCAACGTCTTCGCTGCGCGCGTCATCGAGGGCAGGATCACAAACCCCTCGACGGTCCGCTCGGGGATCGAGTACATGGTCGAGCTCGCCGACTGGTACACGCGGACCTCCGCCGAGCACCCGATAGGTTTCTTCCAGATCGGCGGCGGCATCGCCGGAGACTTCCCGATCTGCGTCGTACCGATGATGCACCAGGACCTGCGCCGCGAGCATGTTCCGCTGTGGGCCTACTTCTGCCAGATCTCCGACTCGACGACCAGCTACGGCTCCTACTCCGGTGCGGTGCCCAATGAGAAGATCACCTGGGGCAAGCTGGGAGTGGACACGCCCAAGTTCGTCATCGAGTCCGACGCCACTATCGTCGCGCCACTGATCTTCGCCTACGTGCTGGAGCTGTAAACCGCCCAGCGGCTGCCAGATGCGAGCCGGAATGATCGCTCATGACTTGCGCGAGGCGCGTCCGGCCAGAATCTCGGCCAGGAATCGGTAGACGAGCTTGGCGGCGAGAAACTCGGACGCCCACTGGCCTGCAGTGGGGAGCAGCTCGACAACGTCGAAGCCGACGATTCGGCGGCGTCGCGCGAGTGTGGCCAACAGGGCCTCGACGTGGTGCCACGACAGGCCGCCGGGCTCCGGTGTGCCGGTGGCCGGGACCACCGACGGGTCGAAGCCGTCCAGGTCGATGGTGACGTAGACATAGTTGCCCAGGAGCGCGAGCGCGCGGTCGATCCACGATCTCTCCTCCCGGGCACAGCCGACGATGTCATGGGCCCACAGTACGCGCGACGTGTCGAGGGCTGGAAGCTCCGAGACGTCGATGGAGCGGATGCCGACCTGAACGATTGGCGCCACCTCACGGGCTCGGGCCATGACGCAGGCGTGGCTGCAGGTCGAGCCCTGATAGCTTTCCCGGGTGTCGGCGTGGGCGTCTACCTGGAGCACCGAGGTGCCGGCTGTGACCTTTGCCGCGGCGCGAATGGCGCCGATCGACACGGAGTGCTCGCCGCCGAGGACCACTGGCAGGCGGCCGGCCGCCAGCTGCTCCGCCACCCGAGCCTCAACCAGGTTGGCCAGGACATCCGGGGGCTCGGCGCATATCAACGGGCCCAGTGTGGCGATGCCCCGCCGCCACGGCTCGCTGGCGGTGGGGATGTCGTAGAGCTCCATGTTGGCTGACGCCTCGAGTAGCGCTGCCGGCCCGCGGTCGGCACCCTTCTTCCAGCTGGAGGTGAGGTCGTAGGGCACCGGCAGCACCGCCACCGCGGCATCGTCGAGAGCGGTGGCCGCCTCCGGGCCGCCGAACGGCATGAGCTCGCTCGACGCGCTCATGCGGGCGTCCGAACGGTCCTGCTCCGATCGAGTTCTCGGATCATCATCGGTGCTACTCCAGGTAGGTGTATCCGGTCAGGCCGTCATCGTAGGCGGCGAGCAGGGTGCGGCTCTCGGCGGCGGTCATCCGCCCTTCCCGAACTGAGCGTTCGCAGTCCCGGCGGATCGCCTGGTACAGCTGCCGGTGGTCGTACTGGAGGTAGCTCAGCACCTCGTTCACGGTGTCGCCCTCGACCAGCTCCTCGACCGACCACGCGCCTTGTTCGTCGACGGTGATGTGGACCAGATGGGTGTCGCCGAAGAGGTTGTGCAGGTCGCCAAGGGTCTCCTGGTAGGCGCCGACGAGGAACGCACCCATGAAGTACGGCTCGTCAGGTCGCAGCTCGTGCACCGGCAGCGTCGACGCGACATCGCGGAGGTCGACGAAGTGGTCGATGTGGCCGTCGGAGTCGCAGGTGATGTCGGCGAGCGTCGCCCGCCGGGTAGGCTCCTCCTCCAAGCGCTGGATCGGCAGCAACGGGAACACCTGGTCGATTGCCCAGGAGTCTGGCAGCGACTGGAACACCGAGAGGTTGCAGTAGTAGGTATCGGAGATCTTGTGCTCGAGCTCGGTGAGCTCCTCGGGGACCATGGCGAGGTCGCGAGTCAGGGCGTGGATCTTCAGGCATACCGTCCAGTACAGGCGGTCAACCAGGCCGCGGTGCTCGAGGCTGAGGTGGCCGACCGTGAACAGGGTCAGAGCCTCCTGGTGGGCCTGGAGGGCGTCGTGGTAGCTCTCGAGCAGGGTATCCGGCTCGACGTCCTGAGCGGCGGAGACGAGGTCGGACACCACGCGCGGCAGATCGTCATCCTTAGCGAGTCGTGTCAGCTCGGCCCTGGCGACGGCCCAGCGGTCGATGCACGATGCGCCCAGGACATCGAACACGAGCACGCTGTGGTGGCACACCATGGCGCGTCCGGCTTCGGTGATGATGGTCGGGTGCTCGATGCCGGCGTCATCGCAGACACTCTGGATGCGGTACACCACCGTCATTGCGTACTCGCTCAGGGTGTAGTTGGTGGAGAAGTCCCAGTTGGTCTGGCTGCCGTCGTAGTCGACGCCGAGGCCGCCGCCGACGTCGATGTATTTGAGGCTCGTTCCTAGCTTCTGGAGCTCGACGAAGATCCGGGCGAGCTCCGTGACGCCCGAGTTGACCACCTGGATATCAGTGATCTGACTGCCCATGTGACAGTGGAGGAGCTCGAGGCACTCGAGCATGCCCGCCCTGCGGAGCCGCGACACGACCTCCAGCACCCCGGGAATGGCGAGCCCGAACTTGGCCTTCTCGCCAGACGACTCGTGCCAGCGTCCGCTGCCGGCCCGGCTGAGCTTGACACGGACGCCGATGCGGGGCCGGATTCCAGCCCTGCCCGCCTCGCGGATGATGACCTCGAGCTCGGACATGTTCTCGATGACGGCCACGATGCGGCGGCCGAGCTTGGTCGCGAGCAGGTAGTGGCGGATGTACTTGGCCTCCTTGAAGCCGTTGCAGATGATGAGCCGGTCCGGCGCCTCGGAGGTGATGCCCATGACCGCCAGGAGCTCCGGCTTGGAGCCGACCTCGAGCCCGAATCCCAGCTCCCGGCCCAGACGCTCGATCTGCTCAACCAGGTACCGGTGCTGGTTGACCTTGGTCGGGTACACGGCGGCATAGCTGCCCTGGTACTCGCACTCCGAGATGGCGTCGGAGAATGCCTCGGCCATCAGCCGCATCCGGCGGGCCAACAGGTCACGAAACCCGATCAGGACGGGTGTGCTGATACCCCGGTCCCCCAAACCCTGCACGATCTCGTACAGATCGACCCGGGGCCCGTCCGGGCCGTGGGGCATGACCATCATGTGGCCGTTGGCGCCGACCTCGAAGACGTCCTCGCCCCAGCCGTCGACCATGTACAGGGCCGCCGAGTCGGCGGGCGACCAGCTTCCGGCGGTCTCGATTCGCTCTCCCGGTTCCGTAAGCCTCTCGTTCATCCCCGGATCATAGCTCGAATGGTCCACGATCGTGCACCTTGCCCCACCGCCGGAACATGGGTCGGCCCCCATGCTGGCGACACAGCCCCTGATCTGTGACGTCCGGACCCTCACCCTACCCGATCCGGCCCGGATGGAGGCCGCGCTCAGGGAGAGTGAAGCCCGGTACCGGTCTTTCTTCGAGCGTGACATCAGCGGTGACTACATCGCCACCGTCGACGGACAGCTGACCGACTGCAACCCCGCGCTGCTCGAGATCTTTGGTTTCTCATCTCGGCAAGAGGCGTAGGCGACCCCAATGAGCGATCTTCGGCCATGTCGCTCTTGCCGAAGCGGACAACGCATCGGGAAGGGACGTCAACGGCCGGCTGGCAGAGATTCGAAAGGCGGCGGAGCGTGCCTCGACACTGACCCGCCAGCTGTTGGCGGTCTCACGGCGCCAGGTGCTGAGCACCCGGAGCGTGGACCTCAACGACCTGGTGGCGGCGATGCTCAAGATGCTCCGGCGGCTGGTGCGGGAGGACGTCGAGCTTGAGTTGATCCCGGGCAGGGGGCCCCTCGGCGTCGATGTCGACCCCGGTCAGATCGAGCTGGTGCTGTTTTCGTCCGGCTACACAGACAGCTCGATCCATGAGGGGTTCGTCCTCGATGAAGGTGTCGAGCTGATTGCTAAGCCCCACACCGCCGGCGAACTTCTGCGGCGAGTGCGCGGCCTGCTCGACCGCCGTAAGGAACGATAAGCCGGGCTCATCCTCCTCTGCGGTCTGTGCCGTGGGGGATGGTCGGGCTTCCGGGCGCTTCCGCCCGTGCGTCCGGCTTGCCCTCAATGTAGTTGATGAAGGTGCGCCGGGTCGGATAGGCGAAGTCGATCCTATCCTGAGCAGCAAAGGCGTCCAGGATCGCTTCCCAGATCTTCTCACGGCTGGAGCGTCGCTCGCGGGTGGGCGTGAGGTAGCGCAGTGTCAGCAGCACTCCGCAGTCCTGCACCGAGGTGTAGACAATAGGCGTCAGGTTGCGAAAGAACAGCACGTGGTCACGGGCGGTCTCTCGTACCTGCTGCTTGACGTCCCGGGCGAGCGGCGCCGCGTGCTCGCGGCCGATCTGGGCCAGCAACTCCTTGGCGAGCCGCCAGTCGCTCTCGAAGGTCACGAGGACGGGGATCTCGTCCCAGATGTGCTCGAAGCCTCGAGTGAAGTTGGCCACAGGCTCCTGGAAGACCATGCCGTTGGGGAGCATCACGATGCGTCCCGTGGACTGGTCGGCATCGACCCATTTTCCGCACTCGAGGATGTAGGTCAGGAACAGGCGGATGTCGATCACGTCTCCCATATGACCGCCCATCTCGATGCGATCGCCGATCTGAAACGGCCGCCGAGAGAGAATGAAGGCCCACCCAGCGAGGTCTTTCAGCAGGTCCCCCAGGGCGACGGCGAGGCCGGCCGTGAGGAGTCCGAGGAAGGTCCCGACGTTCCCGAACTTCGTCACCCACACCCTGATCAGGAGAACGGCGCCGATCGCGGTCAGCAGGTAGTTGATCAACCGCCGCCAGTGGAAGGCCGCTTTGTCGTCTGCCGCCCGCTTGCGCACAATATGGTGCAGGAGGGCGCTCGTCGCGGCAAGCGTCAAGACGATAACGGCGCTCCACAGGATGCCGATCACGGTGGAGGGGGCGATTCCCAGCCACTCGCCAAACTGCCGGATCAGGCTCTGCATGGATCGAGCTTACCTCAGCCGGCGTCTGTCACCACCAGTCGGCGGTGAGAAACGGGGGCTTGTCGAGAGGTTGCAGGGGCTGCAGGCTGGCCAGTACGCTGCCACGCCACGATCTCATGGCGTGGGTCACGGAGCTCGGAATCGTGGGGACTGGTCAGGGCCGGTTCTGGCAGTCCTCGCAGGCGTGCTGGATCCCCGTCTCCATGAGATCTCGAATGTGGTAGTCGGCGAGGCTGTAGTAGACCATGCGCCCGTCGCGGCGCGACTCGATGAGCCTGCGATCGCGCAGCAGACGCAGCTGGTGGCTGACCGCCGAGATCGACAGGCCGGCCTTCTCGGCGAGGTCGGTGACGCAAAGATCGTCCGCGTGAGCAAGGGCATGCAGGATGCGCAGCCGCGTTGGGTCCGACAGCGCGGAGAAGATCCGGCTCAGACACTCGATGATCCACTCGGGGAGATCCCGGGTACCGCCGCCTTCTTCTTGCGACGCCTCCGGCGAGAGCGTACCGATTGGGTTGGGCTCTTTGCTCATAGGAACATTTTTGCAAGAGTGGCAGGCGCCGTCAAGGACAGGTCCTGCGATTCGTGCCTTCGCGCCGATTTCAGAGGGGAGAGCGCTAGCCCGGATCCTGCCTATCCCTTTGAGTCAGGTTGTGTCCGCCGAGGAATGATACCGGCGGGACGACGATTGAACCGCTCAGGCGCGAAGAACGCAAGAGATAAGAAATGGCACCTCTTCCTAGCGAACTTGGCGTACTTGGCGCCTTCGCGGTTCATAATCAAGCCTCAACGGCCCCCGAGACCGTGCCTGACAGGCGTATCGCCGGTCGCAGTAGATTGCGAGTGAATGATCCGGCCTAGTCGGAGCCGAAGGTCCTCGAGTACCCCAGGTGGAGGATGAGGTCGGCGGAGTTGTCCAGCTCGACGATGTTCTCGACGAGGGCGAGGGTGAGCGTGCCGCGTTTGCCGGCGGGGACCCGCGCGCCACCGAGCACGAGGTAGGACGCCTTCGCGAGGTCCGAGCGCGTGGTGCACCAGAAGGCCGAGGTTCCGGCGGTCGCCTGCAGGATCCAGTTGACGCGCCGCTGCGGGCTCCACAGCTCGTAGCCGGCCACGAACGTCCACATGTTGTCCACGGCGAAGCCGGGAAGGGCCTCGGCGCCGCCGAGGGCTGTGTACGCAAGGTTGAGGTGGAGCCAACCGGGCCCGACCCGTCGGCTCGCGTAGCCCGCCAGCTGTGCGTCCCAGCTGCCGGAGGAGGCGAGGTCCGCCCGGCTGCCGGTCGGCGCCTTCACCGTCGCCGAAACGGCGCCGAGCCAACCGTGCCAACGATCTCGCGCCCGCAGCTTGAGCTCACAGGTGGTGTCGCCAAGAACCGGTCTTGCCGACATGCGGTCGACGAAGAGCTGCCGCCCGCCGAATCGGAGGAAGAGCTGGAAGTTGTTCTGTGGGAAGTACTCCCGTTCGGCGTTGGCAAGGCGGAAGGCACCGTGGAAGGACTCGATCGAGCGGTCGGCGAAACCGCCGCCTTGACGTTGCACCGCGGTGTCGAGGGTCAGCTGCAGCGTGTCGGTGATGCCGTAGCTCAGCCGCAGGTTCAAGCGGGTCATCTCGCCGTCGAAGAGGTAGAGGTCGGTGTTCGGGTAGAACGCGAGAAGCTGGTTGATCTCGCGCGCGTTGAGCGCGTGGCGCCCCGGAGTGCGGTAGTTGACGACCCAGTTCCGGACGGCCTTCGACAGAATGAAGGTGTTGGACCAGGTCACCGAGAGGTCCGCTCGCAGCCGGCTGCGGGGCAGTGTGCCGGCTCCCTGCGGAGTCAGGGCCAGGAACAGCTGATCGAACGGGGACTGACTCCGTACTCCGACGAGACCGAGATCCTGCGCACCGGCGCCGGCGGCCAGAATAAGAAGCAGGCCTTCGATCAGGAGCATCTTTCGAACCGACATCGCTCATCCTCTCGGGCTGGGCTAGGGCATCGGCACGGCCGAGGGCCATCGCCTGTCTGCCGGCATTCTGCCCCTTTCAATTGCTCCGTGCCACCTCACGCCAGGGCGCCGTAGGCCATACCAGTGATGGTGGCCGTGACGATCACCAGCGAGCGGAACCGAAGCTCTTCGCGTACCCGATGTGCAGGGCCAAGTCCGCGGAATCGTCAAACTGGACGATGTTCTCGACTTCCCAAGACTGGCGCAATGTAGCAAGCGCCCCCGCAGGAGGCCTGCGGGGGCATGAGAAAGGAAAAGAAAGGAAGAGGAGGATGCAATGCGCAAGGTGGGTCAGCTCCCCTCCAAGGCAGACGCTTTCCCGGCAAGAAGGCGCCGCATGGCGGCTGCGGCGTCCTCGAAGAGGGAGTAGAGGATCGGGACGTAGACCATGGTGAGGAACGTCGAGACCATGAGACCGCCGATGGCGACGATGGCCAGGGGCGAAAGGCGTTCCAGGCCGATGGCCCACTCCATGGCGATGGGCACCATGCCCACCGATGTTCCCACGGCGGTCATGAGGATCGGCCTGGTCCTGATGCGGACCGAGCCGACGAGGGCGTCGTAGGTGCTCTTGCCTTGCTCCTTGGCGGTGGCGATGAAGTCGAGGAGCAGGATCGAGTTCTTGACGACGATGCCGGCGAGCAGGATCATCCCCATGAACGATGGCATGCAGCCGTGCTTGCCGGTGAGGAGCATGCTCCAGGAGGCGCCGATCAGGGCGAGGGGGATGGCCGACATGATGGTCAGCGGGTGGATCCACGACTTGAACGCGGGAACCAGCGAGAAGTACAGGAGGACCAGGCCGAGCAGGAGCGCCTGGCCGAGTCGCGAGAACGACTCGTTCATCTGCTTGATCTCGCCCTCGTGGCTGATGTGGTACCCGGGAGGCAGCTCGATTCCGCGGAGCGCACTGACCACGTCCTCCTGCATGTGCGAGATCGGCTGGCGCGCCCGGTATGCTTGGATGTCGAGGGTCCGCTGCAACCCCTGCCGGGTGATCACCGACGCCACCGGGTGGCGTGTCACCGTGCCGAGGCTGGCGAGGGGAACCTGACCCAGGGGCGTCATCACCGGGTAGCTGGCGAGCTGGTCGGCGTGCTCGCGCTGGTCGGGCGGCAGCTGGACCCAGACGGCAAGGCCGTCCTGGTTGGGGACCCGGAACACCGAGCTCGGCATGCCGCGCACGGCGCCGGCGAGCTGGCCGACGACGGCAGAGGGCGAGATCCGGTAGAGGGCCAGCTTCTCCGGATCGGCCGTGAACTGGACCTCCATGGAGTCCAGGGTCCACGACCGGGTGATCGAGGTGGCGCCGCGCAGGCCCTTTTCGAGCCGCCGCTCGACGTCCGAGCCGACGCGATCCAGGGTTTCCAGATCCGGCCCGGAGATCATGACGTCCACAGAGGCGCGGATGGTGGACAGCGGCGTGGCGCCGAAGTCGAAGACGTCGACGCTCTTGAGCCCCGGGATCTCATGGAGCTTCTGGCGCAGGTCGTTCTCGATGTCCCAGATGGAGTCGTCGCGGTGGAACCGGTCCACCAGGTGAACGGTGATGTTCCCCTGCTGGGCGAGGCGGCCGGCGCCGAAGGAGATGACGGCGGGCTCCGAACCGATCACCGACGAGACCGAGGTGACCTCTGGCCGCGCCAGGATGATCTGCTCCATCCGGCTCATGGCGGAGTCGGTGGCGGCCAGCGAGGTGTTGGCGTCGGTCTCGAAGTTGATCTTGATGATCCCGGTGTCCATGGGCGGCATCAGGTTCCGCCCAACCAGGGGCATTTGCAGCGCCGAGACAATCAGCAAGACGACCGCGACCGCAAGGAAGAGCCCGCGGTGTCTGAGGGCGACGCCGGTGAGCCGCACGTAGAACTCGCGGATCGGCTCCACTACAAGCTCGTCCACCCGGTGCACCAGTTTCTCGAACCGGTTTCTGCCGGCGCCCTTGGACCTCTTGAGCAGGAACGGCGCGAGCAGCGGGATCACGGTGACCGAGATGATGTACGAGGCGATCAGCGCGACCACCAGCGACACCGAGAGGGGCCGTAGTACGGTCTGCACAAAGCCGCCGATGAAGATGATGGGCAGCAGCACCATGACGGTGGCGTAGGTGCCGGAGAAGATGGCCAGCATGACCTCCTGGGTCCCGCCGACCACCGCCTCGTGCACATCCGTGCCCACCTCGTGGTAGTGCCGTTCGATGTTCTCCAGGACGACGATGGCGTCGTCCAGCAGCATGCCCACGGCGATGATCACCGCGGTCAGCGTCACCATGTCGAACTCGTAGCCGATGAGCCACATGATGGCGAAGGTGAGCAGGTAGGTGAACGGGATCGAGATGGCTGCCAGGGTCATGCCGCGCAGGTCCGCGAGGAACAGGAAGATGACGATCACCGTCATGATCACCGCGTCGCGCAGGGCGTCCAGCATGTTGCCGACGGAGAGCTCGATGAGGTCGCCCTGGGTGTCGGGGATAGAGATGTCGATCCCCGGATACGTCTTCTCCAGCTCGGGGAGAACGGAGGTCACGTCGGCGATCGTCTTGAGGGCGAACCCCGTGGTTGCCCTTTGGATGTTCACCGCCACGGCCGGCTTGCCGTTGCCGTGGTAGGAGCTCTGCGGCTCGAGCACGCCGCGCCGGATGGTCGCCACATCGGCCAGGTGCACGTCGCCGCCCTCCCGGTGCGCTACCGTGATCCTTCCGACGTCCGACAGGCGCTGGAACTCACCGGTGCGCTTGAGCAGGAACTGGCTGTCCGAGGTGATGAGCAGGCCGATGGGCTGGTTGGCGTTGAACGCCATCAGCCGTTCACGGACGGCGATGGGGGTGAGACCGAACCGCTGCAGCTTGTCGCGGTCGAGGGCCACCCGGATCACCGGCTGGTGCGCTCCGAACACCTCCACGTTGGCCACCTGGGGCAGCTGAAGCAGCCGCTCTTTGATCTGGTTGTCGGCGAGCTGCCGGATCATGGAGAGATCGAGAGGCGAGCCCTCCTTGGGCCTCAGCGCCAGCGTCAGCACCGCCGGCGTCGCCGACGAGACCTTGAAGATCATCGGCGGGCGGATTGTGGGCGGGAGCTTGGCCTTAATTTTCTGGAGCCCGTTGGCCACGTCGGTGGCCGCCGAGTCGAGCCCCTTGGAGTACTCGAACTCCACCATCACGGCCGAGACCTCGTCCTTCGACGTCGAGGTGACGCGGCGGACCTGTTCGATGGTGTGGAGCTCCTTCTCGATGGTCCGGCTGACCTCGGCCTCGACGTCCGGGGCCGATGCGCCGGGGTAGACCGTCACCACGGCGATCTGAGGGCGCTCCGAGTCCGGGAACAGGTTCACCGGCATCTTGTCGTAGCCCACGAACCCGATCACGGCCGCGAGCAACACCAGCGACGTCACCAGGTGGGGTTTCTTCAGGTAGCTGTCAACAATGTTCATCGGTCACCCCCTTCGGGAAGGCCAGAGGTAAGAGGAGAGAAGAGAGAGGTGAGCAGCCTGGTTGGGAGGGGCGCTCTGCGCCGCCCAGAACTCCCGAGGCCCGGAGATCTGTGCGAATCTCCTCGACAGAATCGGTACATTCCACCGCCCAACCCCTGTCTTCTTTCTTCTATCCTCTATCCTCTTTCTTCTGCCCTTCAACCTCTGGCGCCTCACTCCTCACGACCTTCACCTTCATCTTGTCGGTGAGCGTCATCAGCCGCGACGGCCGCGCCGTGATCACCGTGTCGCCGAGCGCGACGTCGCCCTGAACCACCGCGTCATCCAGGGAGCGTGCGAGGATCCGGACCTTCACCGGATGGACAGTGTCCCCGGCGACCTTGAAGACGAACGCGCCGGAGTCGCCCTCGAGGAGGGCGTCGGTGGGCACGCGTACGCCCTCCGCCCCATACAGCTCCAGGTCAACGCCGACGGTCGCGCCGGAGACGAACCCGGCGGGCGCGTCAGAGAGGTCGGCCTCGAACGCCGCCAGGTGGGAGGGGCCCATGGCCGGGAACACTCGTGAGATCTTGGCCCCGACCGTGATGTCGTTGAGGGTGAGGGCAAGCGGCTGGCCAACCTTCAAGAGAGTGAAATCCTCGGGCGGCACGTCGGCGCGGATACGGACACCGCTGTTGCGGACGATCTTGAGGACTGGCTTGCCGGGGAGCCCGAGGTCGCCGGGATTGGCGAGGCGAGCCGCAACCACACCGTCGAACGGCGCCGTGAGACGGCAGTACCCGAGGCGCGTTTTTGCCTGGTCAAGTCTGCGGCCGGCCACCTCGAGCTGCGCCTTGGCGGCCTCCAGCCTGGCGGCCGCTGCCTCGTCGGCGGCCCGAGAGAAGTCCCACTGCTCTTGGGAGATCGCCTTGGCCTCGAACAACTTCTCGTCGCGGGCCGTGGCGTCATGCTGCGCCTGGAAAGCGGTCTCGGCCGCGGCAAGCCCTTCCTTGGCCGCCTGGACGCCGGCCTCGGCCTGCGCCACCGCGTCCTGGAGCTCGCGCGGGTCGAGCTGGGCCAGCAGCTGGCCCTTTCTGACCACCGCACCCTCGCGAACCGCGACCTCGGTCACCTGCGCCATCACTCGGGGCGCCACCGCTGCCTCATCCGATCCGATGACGGTTCCCAGGACGTGCCGGGTGTGTACCACCCGTCCCTCGGCCACGGGAGCCACGCGAACGGCAGGCGGGACGATCTTGACCAGGGGCGCACTCTCCTTTTCTTGCAGTCGCTTGATACGCACGGCCACCAGGCCGGCGACGATGAGGATCACGACGATGATCCATCCGAGCTTCTTCATTGGAACGCCTCCGTCTCCACGATGGTGTTGATCCGCTCGCCTGCCGTGACGACGCCGCCGTGGGCGTGGGCCAGAGCGGCCCTTGCCGCTTCCCCACGCGCCTGGGCGCGCAACAGGTCTTCGATGGTTCCGGCGCCGGTGTCGTACCGTAGCTGTTCGATGCGCGCGGCCTCGACGCCGGCGGCGACCCGCGCCCGGGCCGCCGTGAGCTGGGCCTTCGCCGCCCTGAACGCCGCCATGGCGTCCTCGAGTCCGGCCGCAGCCTTGAGCTTGGCCTGGGTCAGAGCCTCGTGGGCTGCGCTCCGCTTTTCCTTGGCCGCCGCCAGCGCTTCGAACCGGGAGCCGCCGTGGAACAGCGGCACCACCACCCCGACCGAGACCTGCCAGGTGTCGAGCGGGTTGTCGATGGCAGGTGCCGCGTTCTGTAGGTAATTGCCGCTGGCGACGACCTTGGGGATGAAGCTGGAGGTGGCCACCTTGACGCCGCTCTCGCTCTGCTCGGCGGCGAGGGTGGCGGTGCGCACCGGGGAGCTTGCCTCGACGGCCTTTCGGAGCTCGCTCTGGCTCATTGTGGATTCCGGGACCCGGCAGGGGAGGGGGTCGACGGAGATTTCCTGCGACGGGTCGCGCCCCATGAGGGCGAGCAGCAGCGCCGTCACCTTCACTCGATCGGCCCGCGCCGACTCCAGCTGGGCCCTGGTGTCTTCGAGCTGCTCGACGACCTTCAGACGATCCACCTCCGGGCGCTTGCCCGAGTCGACCATGAGATCGAGACGGCGCTTGGTCTTTTGGAGGGACCGCTCGAGATCGGTCAGAGCCGTCTCAACGGCGTCCAGCGTCTGCGCCGCTGTATACAGGGAGGCGGCGTTGAACCGGATCTGCCAGCGCGTGCCCTCGAGCAGCGCGGCGGTCCTGGCGGACTCCAGACTTGCGATCTTGATCCCGTTCGAGAGCTTGCCGCCCAGGTATAAGGGAACCTGGAAGGTCACACCGTAGTGTTGCTGGTTGCGGTCCCATGGCAACCCGGAGAACCCTCCCTTGAGAAAGAGCTCCTCGGACATGGGCCGGACGATCCAGCTGTCGTTGAACCTGGAGTAGCTGAAGAAGGCGTCCAGCTCGCCCCAGCGGCTGCGGGCCGTGGCTTTGGCGTCACGCTCCGATGCCGCTGCTCTGTGTGCCAAAGCCTTCAGGCCCGGATTGGCCTCGAGCGCCTCGTGGATAGCGCCGGCCAGTTTGAGATGTGCCGGGGTCGCCGCGGTCGGCGCAGGGGTGGCTGCCTCGCCGGCCGGGAGCACCCCGGCAGCGCCCAGCACCAGAATTGTGCTAAACAGGACGGGGAGATGAGGTTTCATTCGTTCCTCCATTCGGTGGACATCAAGGACTGGACGAGGAACGGGATCAGCATCTCCTCGAACCGATCCTCCGCCCGCCTGTCCGGCAGCAAGCGGTGGCGGATGGCCAGGGCGGTGGGCGCACCCAGGAGCATCAGCGCTATACAGTCCGGATCCGGGCCTGGAACGAGCTCGGCCCGCGCCTGTCCCTCCCGCACCAGGCCCTCCAGTATCGACATGTATTCGTGGAAGATGGAGCGCATGCGGCCCAGCAGCTCGGGGTCCTCTGATACCGAGGCCTGGGCGAGCAGAAGGATCGGCAGGCTGTTGTGCTCCCGGACCAACTCCGTGTGATGCCGGATGATGGTGGCGAGTCGTTCTGAAACGACGCTGGCTCCATCTCCAGCGATCTCGCGGATGGGCTGGATGAGCATCAGCTCCAGCCGGTCGATGAGGCCCAGCACCAGAGCTCTCTTGCTTGGGAAATGCCGGTACAGGGCCGCCTCGGTGAAACCTACCCGTTCTGCCACCTTCTTGGTGGTGAGAGCGGCGAGGCCTGCCTCGCGCACCAGCTCCAGCGCCCGGTCCAGGATCTCCGCCTGCCGCAGGCTCTCTCCCGGGCAGCGCGGGTGGGCGGCGGGTCCGGCCCCGGGCGTCATGGTCTGGCTCTCCGCCTGGTGGATGGAGCTTCGGCTCGTGGCATGGTTACCTCCATGTTAGTAAATACTAACTAACATCCAGTAATCTAGATCCTCCCACCGGCCGTGTCAACCCCAGTTTCAGAGGAGGAGAGAGGATTCTGTGTAGGTCAAATGCCGTATTCCGTTCTTCGAACGGACCCCGCACCGAGAACGTCCAACGTGGAAACTCGTCTGTAAGGAAGTTCTCACTTTGGAGGCCGTCCCTCTCCCTCCACCTCCGCGCGGCCTCCTCTGCAGGGGGCCTTGGCGGTGTCAGGCCTCGAGCGTCCGTGGGGATAGGGGAAGCTCCCCAAGGTCTCCACAGTGAACACCGCGCTCGGCGGCTGGGAGAGCACCCTCAGGGCGTAGTCCCGCTGTACGGCCTGCACTCTCACGATGAGGCGCTGGGAACAACCGGCGGCGCGAAGCTCGGCTTCGAGCTGCGGCAGCTCCCTCGGCTTGACCCCTTCGTGCAGCCTCACACGCACCGTCCCACCGGTCGAGAGCCGGTGGAGAATCCACTCGTCCCCCAGTTTCGGGTCGACGACCAGGGAACCGTAACGGTGACGTGCGCCGGTGAGGTAGGCCGCCGCGTCGCCATAGCAGGCCGAGTTGTTCACCGCGGCCTCGAGGTCGGTGCGGTCCACAACGCCGTTCGGGAAGAGCTGGCGGAGCCCGTAGGCCATGCCGGCGGCGGCCACCACCAGGCCGTCACAGGGGTGGCCGTGGAACCGCACCAGATCCTCGAGCGTTACCGTCTGCGGCGTGGCGGCCAGCGGCCCCAGGCTGGAGATGGTGTCGACGACCTCGAGAGTCGGCACGAACGGTGCGGCGAGCGCCTCCTGCAAGGTCAACGGTCCCGGGTCGCCGGCTCCGGCGACGACCGCGGTGCAAAGGGCGAAAACGACGGCAGCGACCTTTTTCATCGAGCCCTCCTCAGAACAACAGGAACGTGGACCGCAGGGTCTCGTAGACCCCGACGAGAATGAACACCGCTGCCGTGGCCCGGCGCGCCCACCGTTCGAACACCTGGACGCGGCCGAGGGCCTTGCTCAGCCAGCCGGCGCCGGCCGCCAGCAGGAGCGCGAACGCCGCGACGGGCAGGGCAGTGCCGACGCCAAACAGCAGCGGAAGCAGAATCGGTGAGCCGTGATCGGCGGCCATGGGGATCAGGCTGCCGAAGAACAACCCGGCAGAGACCGGACAGAAGGAAGCGGCGAACACGACGCCGAGGAGGAGGGCGCCCCAGATCCCCCAGCCGTCCACCCGTTCCCGCATCCGCTCCCCCGGGCTTCCGCCACCCATACGGATGGTCACCACCTCGAGCAGCATCAGCCCGACCACGATGAGCAACGGACCGAGCGCCCGGTGGAACGCGCCCTGCAGGAACGACGACACGCCGACCATGGACATCAGGCTCCACACCGCTGCGGCGCCGAGCACCGTGTAGGTGAGTGCTCTGCCCGCGGTATACAGGACGCCCGACGCCAGCACCGCCGAGGTCCGTCCAACCCGCCGGCCGACGTACGCCACCGCCGCAATGTTGGTGGCCAGCGGGCACGGGCTGATGGAGGTCAGGATCCCCAGCCACAGCGCGGACGCCGCCAGGAGCCAGAACGAGGCCATCAGGCCTCCCCAAGGAACACGCGGGCATTGTCCTGCACGTAGCGGATGAAGGCGTCCCGGTCGCGCACGAGCTGCCAGATCTTGGGCAGGTTCTTCCAGCGGACAACCTTGCCGTTCTTGTACTCCACCAGTACCAGCGACTTGGTCACCAGCTGGAAGTCCTTGACGAAGTGCTTGGTGCCCGGGGTCTCCACGTTGACGACCTGGAAGGCCAGGCGGCCCGAGCCGAGCTCCTTGGCGAACCCCGAGGAGATCGCCTCCTTGGAGAGCGCCTCCAGCTTGCGGCAGGTGGAGCAGCGGAGGGTAGTATGGAAGTAGTAGGCGACCACGCCGTTGTCCGGAACCGCGGGGGCAGCGTGCGACGCCCCGTCATTGGCCCCTCCCAGCCTTGCCAGGCCGAGCATCAAGAGGGCAGGGGCCACAGCGGCGACCAGAAGCCATCTCATCGAACGTTGCATGGGCACAGCGATCTCCTTTCGTTCATCCCGCCAGGGCTCCGTACGCCATTCCGGTGATGGTGGCCATAACCATGACCAGAGAGACGTAGGTGAAGGTCTTCTTTGGGCCGAGGTACGAGTTGATGACGAGCATGTTGGGAAGAGACAGGGCCGGGCCCGCGAGGAGCAGGGTCAGCGCCGGGCCCTGGCCCATGCCGGCGCCGATCAGGGTCTGCAGGATCGGCACCTCGGTGAGGGTCGCGAAGTACATGAACGCTCCGGAAACCGAGGCGAACAGGTTGGCCCACAGGGAGTTGCCGCCGACCGCGGCGGAAACCCAGACGGCGGGGATCAGTCCCGCATCGTGTCCGGGGCGGCCCATCAGCCACCCGGCCACGAGCACGCCGCCGAACAGCAGCGGCAGAATCTGCTTGGCGAAGACCCAGGTGGCCTGGACCCAGCCGCCCAGCTCTTCCCTGTCGTACCAGCGCACGATCATGTAGCCGAGCACGACGACGAGGCCGATGGTCAGGTGCCAGTGGATCCTCCAGATCGCTGCGAATAGACCGACCTCGCGGTTGGGGGAGCCCCAGTTGGCGAACACCAGGATGCCGACCATGACCGCGAGAAACGCCGAGTCCTGCCACCCCTTGCGGAGCCGCTCGCGGAGCCCCGCCTGGGCCGCGAACGGGTCGATACCGTTGGCCAGGCGTTCCTGGTCCTCCCTGCGAAAGAGAACCGCCATGATCAAGCCGATGATCACCGCGAAGGCGACGGCCCCGACGGCGCGGGCGATCCCGAGCTGGAGCCCGAGCACCCGCGCCGTGAGGATGATGGCGAGCACGTTGATCGCTGGCCCCGAGTAGAGGAAGGCGATGGCGGGCCCGAGCCCCGCGCCCCGCTTGTAGATGCTGGCAAACAGCGGCAGCACGGTGCAGGAGCAGACGGCCAGGATCGCTCCCGAAACCGAGGCCACGCTGTAGGCCACGGTGCGCTTGGCCGAGCTCCCAAGGTACTTGAGGACCGCTCCCTGGCTGACGAACTCTCCGATGGCGCCGGCGATGAAGAACGCCGGTACCAGGCACAGCAGGACGTGGTCGCGCGCGTACGACCTGAGGAGAAAGAGACCCTCGAGGAGCGCCTGCTGGACGCGGGAGCTCCCGATGGGCAGGAAGTATGCCCCCAGGAAGATGCCGACGATGAGCAGGAGCTTCGTTCTTTCTTTCACAAGGTCCTCCGGGCGGCGAGTCAGAAGATGGGAGTCAGGAGAGGGGGGCTAGTAAGACGTGAGGGGTAAGGAGTAAGGAGTGAGAAGCAAGGAGATCAGGTTGAGGACGGAAGAGCCTCTCCACTCTTCATTCCTCATCCCTGACCTTTCGTCCCTCACCGTCCGATCCCGAGGAACTTTCGCACCAGCTCGGGCTTCGGAATCTGGCCTGCCGATTTGAGCTCGCCGTCCACCACCACGGCGGGCGTGGCGAGCACGCCGAGCTCGATCATGCGTTCCACGCTCTCCACCTTGCGAATCTCGACGTCAAGGCCCACCTGCTCCACGACCTGCTGAACGACGCGATAGGTTTGTTGGCAGCGCGGGCACCCGGGCCCCAGGATCTCGATCACCTTGCGCGTTGGCATCTCATACCTCCGGTTCGGGAGCTCTTTGCGGTTCTTGGGTGAGCGCGTCCGTGACACACGCCCACGAAAAGCGTTTCTTGAAGAGAAGGGCTACGTTCACCAGTCCGATCAGGACGGGGACCTCCACGAGCGGGCCGATAACGGCGGCGAACGCCTCACCGGAGCTGATCCCGAAGACGGCCACGGCAACGGCGATAGCCAGCTCGAAGTTGTTCGAGGCCGCGGTGAAGGAGAGGGTCGCCGTCTTTGAGTAATCGGCGCCGATCCGGTGGCCCATCCAGAAGCTGACGAAGAACATGACGACGAAGTAGATCATCAGCGGAATCGCGATGCGGACCACGTCGCCGGGGATGCGGACGATCTCCTCCCCCTTGAGGCTGAACATCACGAGGATGGTGAACAGTAGGGCGATCAGTGTGATCGGCGAGATGCGCGGGATGAAGCGGTGCTCGTACCAGTCGCGTCCTTTCGCCCGGACCAGCACGAAGCGGGTGATCATCCCGGCGAGGAAGGGGATTCCGAGGTAGATGAACACGCTCTCGGCGATCTGCCCCATGGTCACCTGGACAAGTGATCCCTGCAACCCGAGGAGTGGGGGAAGCTTGGTGATGAACACCCAGGCGTAGACGCTATAGAAGAGGACCTGGAAGATGCTGTTGAACGCCACCAGCCCTGCGGCGTACTCGGTATCCCCCTTGGCGAGCTCGTTCCAGACGATGACCATGGCGATGCAGCGGGCGAGGCCGATGAGGATCAGGCCGGTCATGTACGCCGGGTGGTCGCGCAAAAGGAGGATTGCTAGAACGAACATCAGGACCGGTCCGATGATCCAGTTCTGGATCAGCGAGAGCCCGAGGATCTTCCAGTCGCGAAACACGTCGGAAAGCTCCTCGTACCGTACCTTGGCCAGCGGCGGGTACATCATCAGGATCAGGCCCACCGCGATAGGGATATTGGTCGTACCCACGGAGAAGCGGTTCCAGAAGGAAGCGACCCCGGGCCACAGCCAACCCATGGCCACCCCGGTCCCCATGGCCAGGAAGATCCACAGGGTCAGAAGGCGGTCGAGCAGTGAAAGCTGCCGGGTGACGCTGGCGCGTGCGATCATCGTTCCCTTCCTCGAGTGGTCGTCCGACACCGGGAGCGTGCGGCCTCGAGCCCGAGCCTGCACAGGTCCTCCACAGAGAGAGTCCGGAGCTCCTCCACCAACTGCGCGTCCGCCGCGAGCTGCGGGTCGTCGGCAAGGCCGGCCAGCGTCTGGAGGACGAGCTGGCTCTCGTCTCCGTCCGGCGCCGGACCCACGTGGACCCAACGACCGACCTTGCGCTCGGTTGTTAGGCCGGCGATCCGCAGCTCCCGGAGATGGGCCGACACGGTGGACGCGGCGAGGCCGAGCGCGGCAGTGATCTGGCAGACGCACAGCTCACCGTCGCGCAGCATGGCGAGGATGCGCAGCCGCGCAGGGTGGCCCATGGCCTTGTGGGCCCGGACGAGACGGTGAAGGGTCGCGTTCTTCATTTCGTCACATCGCGAAATATAGTATTATGCTCTCGGGTTGTCAAGAGACGACTCCGAGGGGACGCCCCGAGCGGACGAAGGAGGGCACGTGAGCTCGCAACCATTGCGGAGGAAGGTCCTGATCCTATGCACGGGCAACTCGTGCCGGTCGCAGATGGCCGAAGGACTGGTCAACCACCTGCTGAGTGATGAATGGGAGGCGACGTCCGCCGGTACGCACCCGGCCGAGTGCGTCCACCCGCTCGC
This sequence comes from uncultured Thermoanaerobaculia bacterium, assembly GCA_964552395.1. Classification (GTDB taxonomy): domain Bacteria; phylum Acidobacteriota; class Thermoanaerobaculia; order Thermoanaerobaculales; family Sulfomarinibacteraceae; genus JAJDNH01. The sequence goes on from CAZKGM010000023.1 coordinate 47,785, forward strand.
GGTGCGGGCGATGGCGGAGATCGGGATCGATATTTCCAGCGGCAGGCCGGAAACGGTTGAGATGTACCTCGACCGGCCCTGGGACCTGGTGATCACGGTGTGCGACTCGGCAAGGGAGAGCTGCCCGGTGTTTCCGCGTCCCGTACAGCAGCTCCACATCTCGTTCCCCGACCCGGCCGGCGCCGGAGGGTCCGACGCAGAGCGGATGCAACTCTTCCGCGAGGTCCGCGACGACATCCGCGATCGCCTCATCGGGAAGCTCGGCAGCCTGTCGGACGAGGACCTGCGGGGCTGACTCGGGCTCCGGCAGATCCGCGGCCTACGGCCGCACCCCGAAGTTCTGCGTTGCTTCGGCGGCCGTCCGGTCGCTCGCGCGCCCGGCCGCCTCGCGTCTCCGGCGGTCGCCATGCCACGAAAGCGGATCGCCGGCCTCGTAGCGACCGCCGGAAGCCGCTCGGGCCGCCTCCTCCAATCCTGAAGCCGTTCTCTGAACGCCAAGGGCCGTGGGAGCCCGGCGTCGGCATTCCCCTCGGGGAGCGGCCGGCTCGTCCTCGCCCTTCAGGGGAATGCCGCGCCCGGCACGCCCGTCTGAGCGCACCCTTCTCCGAAGTCCTGCTTCCACGTTCTCCGATGGCCCCGGAGAAGCCTCCTCCTGACGCCCTGAACGCTCGCTTCCCACCTGTCGTCCTGAGGAGCGAGTGCCCAGCAGACCCCCGTGTCATCCTGAGGAGCGAGTCTTCGAGCGACGAAGGATCTAGGCGGGTGGGCGGGACTTTCTCACCTTCTCACTTCCTCACTTCCTCACCTCCAGGGCGGCCCGCAGGCCGCCCTGTTGCTTGACAAGACTGTTCCAGCGGTGGAAAGATGGAACGCAGCCAACCCCTCAGACGTACGTCGCAACGTGCACCTGTAGGGTATATGATTCGCGATATATGATTGTGTGTCAAGTATTTACGTGCACGATCATAGTGCGGTAGCCTTACCCTTCACTCCAAATCTGGGCAAGGAGCAGCGGCCACAGGTCCCGGCAGGGCGAGGCTCAAACCTTTGTGCGGATGGCTCGCAGCCGGCCCGGTGAGCCGACCACGGCTGCCAGCGCATTGATGGCGTCAATGCTGACGTTCAGGACCACCGAGGGTTTACCGATCAAGCGGACTCACGACCCCAGCCCGGTTCCGCTGCAACACGTGCGTGTAGATCATCGTCGTCTTCACGTCCTTGTGTCCGAGAAGCTCCTGCACCGTCCGGATGTCGTACCCGTCCTCCAGGAGATGGGTAGCGAACGAGTGCCGCAGGGTGTGGCAGCTGGCCGGCTTGTCGATCCCGGCCGCCCGAAGAGCTGCGCGAACGGCTCGCTGGATGCCCTGTTCATAGAGGTGATGACGCCGTCTGACCCCGGACCTCGGATCGGTCGACAGGCGCGGTGCCGGGAAGACCCACTGCCAGCGCCACTCGAGGCCCGCTGTCGGGTACTTTCGGGCGAGGGCGGATGGAAGCTCCACGCCCGGAACGCCGTTCGCCCAATCCTGTTCGAACGTCCCCCTCGCCCGTTCGAGTTGACGGGTGAGACCCTGCCGAACCTTCTCGGGCAGAACCGTGTGGCGG
>CAZKGM010000024.1:0-47126 GCA_964552395.1 uncultured Thermoanaerobaculia bacterium
CCGTCACCCCTCTGCCAGCTCGTGGGCGAGCCGGTGGTACTTCTCGTGCACGCCGGCACCGATCTCCTCGCGCTCAACGCGGCCGAAGGCCTCGGTGAGCTCGGCCTGGTCCTGCTCCGAAAGGGCCTGGTCGGCCATCGGGTAGAGGATATTGTCCTCCTTCTGGATGTGGGCGCGCAGCAGTCCGGCATAGCCCACCAGCCCGTCGCGGACCCGCGCCAGCGCTGCCTCATCGCCGCCGCCGGCAGCCTGCAGCGCCTCGTCCACAGCACTCACGTAGGAGCGACCGATCTCGTGCTCCTCGACCATCACGCCGATCGGACCCACTTCGCGGGGAAACCCCTTCTCGCCCATCTTGACGAACAGCAGGTCCTCCTCCTTGGCGTGGTGGCACTTGTCCGCGAAGGTACGGATGAAGTCGACGATCTTGGCGACGCGGTCGGCGTCGACCTTGCCGGTGGAGGCGATCGAGTCGGCCTCGCGCTCGGCGGCGCCGACAACCATCAGGATCACCTGGTGCTCGTGCTTGAGGATCTCTGTCGGTGTCATGTTGTGATCTCCTTTCAGTGGCCGTGCACCGCGGACGCAGTGGCACCGACAACGGTGTGGATACCCTCCACATAATGGATGTAGGAAACGTATGCGGCAACATACTCACGTCCCGCTGCCACGCTCTCGCCAGCGTGACGCCTCGCCTCACGGGCGCGTACGAAGCGCTCCCGGACTCCATCGACGACGCGGCTCGCGAGCCTCTCGGCCAAGTGCTGGACATCGCCCTCCTGGAGCGCCCGGTCGGCGGCCGCGATTCCCGGGTCGACCTCGCCTCCGGACTTGAGGCCGGTGAACGGCGCGCCCTCGCCTGCGCGGTGGATCCGCACCAGCGCCTCGAAGAACCACCTGTCGGCAACCTCGCGGGCGGCCTCGCCCTGGCTTCGAGCGGCCAGGGCCTTGGCGAACGCCGCCCGGATCTCTGCCTCGTCAGCCGGCCGTACCCACTTGAGCACCGGCGTCACGTCGCCGGCTGCCAGCGCCGCGCGGGCGTCCGTCACCACCGGCCCATCTAGAGTGTCACAGTACGCCGTGGCCGGCCGCGGCAGGGCCAGTCCGACGAGCACTACGGCCACCATTGCGATCATCTTCGCGGGGGATAGCTTCACCACCGTCCTCTCCTTCCGGCCCACCAGCTGTGGGTCATAGCTTATGGTTGCGGTGCCGGGGGCGTTCATGCTCGGCCTCCCGGGGCCACCGCTGCGCGCAGCGCGGCCAGGAAGCCTCCGGGCTCCTGGCCGTACACCACCGCCACGTCGGCCAGGATCTCGAGCGAGGCCATATCGCAGCCGACACACGACATTCCGCAGCGGACGAACACCACCGCAGCGACAGGAAACCGCGCCAGCAGCTGCTCGACGGTGAGGTCCGGACGGATCGGGCTCGCATACATCATCACTCTCCGCCCTCTGTTGTAGCGGAAGAAACGGGGACTGTCTTTGCGCTCGCGCAAACGCGCTTGCGGCGGCTCAGGTAGACGGAGGCAGATCCTCGGCGATGGCCACTAGGCCGTGCGGATGGGTGATCACGACCCGTTCGCGGCCGGTCTCGACGATCCCCTCGCGCTCCCATTCGGCCAGCAGCCGGCTGACCGTGAACAGGGTCGTCCCGGTCATTGCAGCCAGGTCCTCGCGCGACAGTGGCAGGTCGAGCAACACCCCGCCCTCGACCCGCTTGCCGGTCTTGCGTGCGAGGCGGAGCAACGCCCGGGCCACGCGGCGGGCGACCTTCTCGGTGGCCAGCTCGCGCAAGCGGGAGGTCACCTCGCGCATCCGCTCCGACAGCAGCTGCATGGCGTTGAGGGCCAGCAACGGATGCGCCTCAAACAGCTCCTCCATGCGGCCGCGCCCCCAACGGATGACCCGGGTGTCCTCGACCGCCTCGGCGGTGACCGGGTAGGTGTTGCCTGCGAACAACGCCACCACGGCGCACATCTCTCCCAGCCCGACGTAGCGCACGATGACCTCCTGCCCGTCGGCGCTGGTCTGGATCAGCTTGAGTCGGCCGGACATCACAATCAGGAACGTGTCGGCCGCATCGCCCTCGAGAAAGACGATGTCACGCCGCCGGTAGTCCGCGCGGGAGCCGTGCGCGACCACCTCATCGAGCACCTCCGGCGCCAGCGACTCGAACAGCGGGCAGCCGGCGAGCAGAGACCGAGTCGTAGGATCGTCCATCGGTGATCATCATACGCTGGAGGGTCGGACCCTCACGTCAGCCTCACGAGCGTCGCCCCTTCATGTCATCCTGACGAGCCGTAGGCGAGGAAGGACCTGGGTGCGGGTGGGGGACGCTGCTGCGTGAGCGGTGAGCCCTGAGTCTTGGGGCCGCCTGGGGAGGGTTCTCTGTTACTCCGGCGGCCGTGCGTTCGCGGTGCGAACGCCCGTCTCGCGTCTCCGGCGGTCGCGAAGCAGGGAGAGGGGACGAGCGTCCTCGAGGCGACCGCCGGAGCCCGCTCGAGCCGCCTCTCTCAATCTTGGAGCGGATGCTCCGGTCGCCAAGGGCCGTGGGAGCCCGGCGTCGGCATTTCCCTCCCACAGCGGCCGGCTGCCCCTCGCTCTCCAGGGGAATGCCGCGCCCGCCACGCCCGTTTGAGCGCACCCAGCTCTGCGGCACGCTCGGCCCACCCTTCGCGGGCGGTGAGGGGACGTTCCTTGTCGGTTCTGATCGCGGGCACACAGCGCCGGCAGCGGCGCTCACCGCTACCGTGACGTTCCGACCTGCTAACATCGAGACGGGATCGGGAGCGACCAACGGCGATCACTCGGAGCGGCCACAAGGGGGAGGCGTTGGCTGTCAGCAGCATCAACAAAACCTCCGGTTCGGGTGGCAGCTCCCGTGACGGGACCGGCCAGAATCAGACGCCCGTGGAACAGGCCGGCGCGCCCCGGAGGCGGGTCCCAAAGGTCGCCGCCGCCGCGGCCCTGGTGTGCCAGAAACTCCCGACACACACATGAAGCGGCGTCTGGTTCCGTTGCTCCTCGGTGTGGCGCTGCTCGCGGCCCTCGGAGGTCACTTCATCGGCGAGGCCCTGGATCCCGACATCACTGCCTACGCCGTCATCGGCCGCGAGCTGGTTCATGGAAGATCTCTTTACAGCGATCTGTGGGATCAGAAGCCACCGCTCGTGCACGGGCTCTACGCCGCTGCGTATGCGACGGTTGGAGAAGGTCCCAGGGAAATCTACCTGCTGTGGCTGCTGGGCGCCTCGACGACCCTGATCGCGCTGTTCCTCGCTGCAGACCGTCTGGCGGGTTTCGCAGCTGCAGTGTGGACCGGAGCCTTCCTCGTTCCCCTCTCCGTCGCCACGAGCCTGCAGGCCAACCAGCCAAACACCGAGCTCTTCCAGAACGCCTGCCTTGCCCTTGGGGTCATGGCCCTCGTACGGAGGGGTACCCGGGCACCGGCGTCCCGGTTTCCCGGCGCTGCCGTGTGGGGGGCTGGGGCCGCGTTTGCCGCCGCGACCATGTTCAAGCAGACCGCGGCGATTCCAGCCGCAGGCATCATCCTCGGCCTGCTCGCCGTACGGCGGCTCAGAGGCGAGCCGTGGCGGACTCTCCTTACCGACACGTTCGCGATCGTGGCCGTCGTGGGCGCGGTGTGGGCCGCCGTGTGCAGCTACTTCGCTGTCATCGGTCACTGGCGACCCTTCTGGGATGCGGTTTTCGTCTACAACCGGACCTACGCCGGCGACCTGGTCTCCAACCTTGCGAGAGGCCTGGCACCGGCCCGCCTACTGCCGCCCAGCGCAGCACCTCTTCTGGCCGTGCTTCCCGCGGCTGCGCTCTGCGTCTTGGGCCTCGTCAGGAACCCGCGCGCCGATGGGTCCTGGCTGGTCCTCGCCTGGAGCGCCGCGGTACCGGTTTGCATCGCCCTACCGGGCCGCAACTACGCCCACTACTACCAGCTCTGGATTCCCGTTCTAGCCCTCGGGGCCGGGTTGCTTGCCGGCGGCTCCGGCATCCCGGTCGGTTCGCGCACCGCAGTGAGGGGCCGCGCCCTGCTTTGGGCCATCGCAGCGGCGACCCTCGTGGCACTGCTCCTCCAGGTGGGACCCGCCCTCCGGTTGTCCCTCGACGAAGTCGCACGGCGGCAGTACGGCGAGGAGGCGGTCGAGGTGCGAAACCTGGCTGCAGGAGTCGCCGCAATTGCCCCGGGCACGGACGCGGTGTTCACTTGGGGACCGACCGCCGGCTTCTACTACTACGCGCACCTGCGGCCTCCGGTCGGGTTGCTGTACTACTACCCCGCGATCGGAGACGGCCCCCTCGCACGAACACTCACGCGGCGGGTCCTTCGCCGCCTTCGGGCCCGCCCGCCGGCGCTCGTCGTCGCCAAGAGGCACCTCCTCGAGGATCCTGAACACATCAGCCCAATCTCGGTGTGGCTCGTCGAATACTACCGCCACACCGACCAGCTGCCCGCCAGCAAGCGCTACCTCGTCCTCGAGAGAAGGACGAGCCCGCGGCATGAATGCTCCCCTGGAGACCGGCGAGCTGTGGGCGCGATCGAGTCCCAATGAGGAGGGCCTTCTCAAAGGCTGGGGGCTGGGCGGGATGCCTGGTGGCGAAAGGAGCTGGGAAGAATCCTCTGGGACTCCAACGGCCGTGTGGACGCTGGCGCATCCAGCCGCCTCGCGTCTCCCGGGCGGGGGGGTTGTTTCCCGTTTCCCGTCTCCCCGGGCGGGTGGGCTGGGGGAACCTAATCACTTAACTATCTAATCCATCAATCACTTAACTACCTCTCCCCTACTCTTCCATCGCCTTTGTGAGCGGCCGCAACCTCAGGTTGTACAGCGCCTGCAAGTAGGCGGTGACCTCGGCTCGCTCGAGGCTCGTGACGTACCTCCAGAAACCGTACACACGGGACAGGGTCATGAGCTTGGAGGCGTACTGCTTCCACGTGTACCTGGCCTCGACCCGCTCGATGGCGCCCTGGGAGATCTCGAGCCAGTGCTGCTCGTCCTCGGCACAGCTATCGAGGAACGAGGCGATGCGGTCGGAGGCCGCCTTGCCCTGGTTTGGGTCGATGTGGAACCCGGAAGCGCCGTTCTCGATGATCTCGGCCGGGCCGCCGTAACAGGTGGCGAAGGTCGGCAGGCCCGAGGCCATGGCCTCGACGACGGTCAGGCCGAACGCCTCGAACAGCGCCGGCTGCACGAAAACGCCGCGGTGATCGGCCACCCAGCGGTAGAGCTCGCCGGCCAGCGACCGCTCGAGCAGGCGCCCGACCCATCGAATCTCGCCCTCCAACTGGTAGCGGTCGATCAGCTCGTGCATCCGCTCGATCTCGGCGTGCTCCTCCTCGTCGGTGGACGCGTCGGGGTCGACGTTGCCGCCAACGATGACCAGGTTGGCGAGGCCGCGCAGCCGCTCGTTCTCGCCGAACCACTCGACCAAGCCGGTGAGGTTCTTGATCCGGTCCATGCGGGCGATCGAAAGGATGATCGGCCGCTCGGATTCGGCCAGGTTCCCCCGCGTCCCCTCCGCGTCCGAGCTGAACAATAGCTCCTCGATTTCCCCCGCCAGACCGTGCAGGCGGCGCTCCTCCTCGCTGTAGGGAAAGTAGGTCTCCGGGTCGACGCCCGGCGACACGATGTTGAAGCGCGGGTCGAAGACGTCGAGGCCGTGGACCACCCGCAGCAGCCCCGGCATCGTGAACGAGGTGTAGCTCTCGTACTGCCCCACCCCGCTGCCGTCGCCGGCCACCTCCTGGAAGGTGCTGGAGATGATGAAGTCGGCCGCGTTCATGGAGATGAGGTCGGCCACGAACTGGCAGGAAAAATGGTGGCTGTCCTCGTTATGCTTCCAGTACAGGTCGGAGAACAGGTACTTGCTCTTCTCGAGCGCGTGCGCGATCGTGCAGTGGGTGACCCCCAGCCGCTGCGCGAGCAGGGTGCCGACCAGGTTGCCGTCGGAGTAGTTGCCGATGATCAGGTCCGGCCGGCCGCCGAGCCCGGCGAGGATCTCCTTCTCGGCCTCGAGCACGAACCGCTCGAGATAAGGCCAGACCGCGAAGCGGGAGATCCAGTGCCGCACGATCTCGCCCGACGCGGTCCGGAACGGAACCCTGATGATTCTGGCGCTGCTGGTGCCGGTGATCGGCTCCAGCGGCTGGTCGGAGGTCGTGCCGCGGTTCTCGGGGATCAGGCGCGTGACGACCGCAATCTCGGGTTCGAAGTCGACTCCCTGGTCGGTCAGACGCTGGCGCATCTCGCGCTCCAGCGCGCGCACCTGATCGAGGATGTAGACGACCTGGCCGCCGGTGTCCGGCAACCCCATCACGTTGTCCTGGCCGAAGTAGCCGTGGGGCGAGATGATCGCGATCCGGAACACCATCGGAATCCGCGCCAACAAGCTCTCGAAAGTGGCGGGCTCCGGTGCCTCCAGGATGTCCTGCAGCAGCCCCAGAGTGTCTCGCATCCGCTTTGCCGTGCGCCCCCATCCGGGCTCGAAGCCGAGGGCCCGCAGGTCCTCCCCGACCTCGCTCCACTCGGCCTCGGCCGGGCTGGAGGCCAGCAGGTCACGCGCCGACCGCACCGCGTCGCTGAGCTCCTCGACGCCGGTGATACGGGTGTTGATCATGAGCTGGCGTCCCTGACAGGTGTGCAGGGACAGGAAGCGGAACAGCTGCTGGGGACCGCCGTCCGAGCCTGAGAACAGCTTGCCGGCCAGACGCCGGTTGAGGAACTCCCCACCGCGCCCAATCGAGTGCACCTCTTTCAGCCGCGGGTAATGCCTGAGAAACGGCCTGAAGTCGATCTCGAACGGCCATGCGCCCTCGTTGGTCTCGCCGTCCGCGAGCCGCTCTTTGAAGGCCAGGTACTCGTCGGTCGGCACCTCGTCGAAGTGCAGCGTCTCGCAGTGCACCCGCACGTAGAGCCAACGCCCGATGCGCGGCCGCAGGGCGAAGTAGACCCAGGGGCCGCTCAACGACGCCTCCTGCGCCATCCCGATCATCTTCTCGATCACGGTCGAGCGCAGGCGTGCCCCCGGCTCATCCGCAGCGACCTTGTCGAAGCCCTCCGCGAGGTCCGAGCGCAGTAGGAACGGCTTGTCCGCCGCCAGGTAGTGGCGCAGCAGCAGGTACAGCGCGTCGCGCAGCTCGGCGACGGCGGCTCTGAGACTCTCGATCATGGGGACTCCTCTTCGGGCGCGTCAGCGGCCCGAGCGGCGTCGTCGACGAAACCGAAGTGCCTCATCCCCTCGACGACGCCGTCGGCGTGATCCGCGTTCGCGAAGTAGACGTTGGGCGTGCCGCGCAGGGCCTCGAGCTCGCGGCTGTGGTTGCCGACGACGACGCCCCTGGCGCCGATCCTGAACATCTCCGCATCGTTGCCGGAATCGCCGGCGCCGAGCACGCGCTCCAGCTGCAGGCCCCACCGCAGCGCCAAATAGCGTACCGCCTCGCCCTTCGAAGCCCGGTACGGCAGGAGATCGAGGTACGCGTCATGCGAGTAGATGACCTGGGCGCTGAGCCGGTTCTGCTTGAGCAGCCGCCGAACATGCTTCACGATCGGCGCCTTCTCCCGGTCGACGAAGTAACTGAGCTTGAACTGCCTCTGGTCGCGATCCGGCTGCAGCCTGAGATCCGGCAGGGAATCGAGGAGCTGACGCAACCGCTCGCGCTCCCAATGCTGGGCGATGTGGCGGCTCCAGCCGGCGTCTTCGACCAGCCGCACCTGTCCGTAGTGGATCTCGCTGCCGACCGCCGTGATCAGCACGTCGGGAGTCGGGACGTCCCACTCCCGCAGCACCTTGCGGGCGCTCCTGAGCACGCGGCCGGTAGCCACCGCGAAGATCGTCGTGTCCCGCCGCCGCTCGAGGACGGCCAGGAACCGCCGCAGGGCGGCTCGGTTGCCGATCAGGGTATTGTCGATGTCGCACACGATCATCCGGTCCGCGAGCACCATCCGGTCCCGCAGGCCGCCGTCGCGCTGCCGTGCGCTCCGTCTGCGCCTGACCCGTTGCACGCGCTTGAGGTACCGCTCGACGTGTCCCTCCCAGGAAAAGTGACGGCGGGCGCCCCGGACGCCGGCCTGTGACATCCTGCGCCACTGCTGACGGTCGCCGAGGACCTTCAACAGGGCCTCGGAAAGGGCGTCGGTATCGAGAGGGTCGATCAGGATCCCGTTCTTGCACAAGCTCACGATCGCCTTCGGGCCGCCGTCACGGGTGGCGACCACAGGCAGCCCGCTCGCCGCGGCTTCGATCAGCGTCAGCCCGAACGGCTCCGTCAGCGCCGGGTTGACCAGCACGCCGCGCCGCCTGGTGGCCAAGCGGTAGACGTCCGGCACGTCCTCGGGGGCGTGCCGCTTGGGGTAGGCCACCGAGCCGTAGAGATCGTAGCGGTCGATCAGGCTCAGCATCTCCTGGAGCACCCGCTTCTGGCCGCCGGGCAGCCGCGCGATGTCGTCTCTGGTCCCGATCATCAAGACCAGGTTCGCCAGCTCCCGCAGCTCCTCGCTGCTCCCGTAGGCGTGGATCAGCGCGGCCAGGTTCTTCCTCTCGTCCGGCCGCTGCAGGGCGAGGATCATCGGCTTGCGGGGGTTGTGGAGAAAACGGTCGACCTTGCCCGCAATTGGCTGCCGCGCGTCCCCGGCGCGCGGCGGCCGGAACTGTTCGAGGCTGATCCCGGGCGGAATGACCGCGGCCCGGGCACGCACGTCGGCCCCGTACATGGCGTACTGCTCCTCGACCTCCTGCCCGGTGCTGGCGACGATCAGGTCCGCAGCGTGGAGCACGCTCTCCTCCGCGTTGATGCGGCGCGTGATCTTGTACCTTCTCTCCAGCTGCTCCGGGTCGGCTCCCTTCTCGAGCAAGCGGGCCCGCTTGACGCGACCGAGGGAGTGTCCCGTGAACACCAGCGTGGAGTTCAGGAGCGCGCTCAGCCGTGCGGCCGCGCCGCCGGCGTCGGCGTAGTGGCCGTGGATCACGTCGGGCACCCGGCCGATTTCGCGGAAGTGCCGCAGCGCATGGTCGACGAATTCCGGCAGATAGGGCCACAGGGACTCCTTTCGGAGGTACCTGTGGGGGCCGCACGGCAGCCTCACGATCCACGCCCCATCGCCGAGCTCTTCCCGGTGTTCCGAGTAGTCGACGTCCAGGTTGACGGCCAGGATCTGGCGTGTCAGCAGCTCCACCCTTTCCACCTCCGCGCGGGTGGCAAGGGCGCGCGCGAGATCCAGCACGTACCGCACCTGCCCCCCGGTGTCGGCGTCGCGGCCAAGCTCCGGATCCCGGCCCCGAATCAGGCCGTGCACGCTGATCAGGGCGATGTAGAGGCCGTCCTCACCCGTCATCGGTCGGCTCCCCACTCGTCGAGCAGGCGGCGGTAGAGGGCACGGTCGCGGCACACGGCGCCGCGCAGCGCGCAGACGACCGCGGCCAGATCGAGCGCCCGGCTCAACGTCGTCGCCGGTGTCCATCCCTTCACGAGCCCGGCGATGAAAGCGGCGCTGAAGGCGTCACCGGCGCCGACGGCATCGCCGCCGCGGACCGCCGCCGGCGGGCTTTCGGCAAGCAGCTCTTCGTGCCAGACCGCGAACGCTCCGTCCTCACCCAGGGTGACGATGACGGCCTCGAGCGCGTGTCGGACCCGAAACTCCCGAGCAGTGCGCACGAGCTCAACCCGGTCGGCCGACTTCGACAGCCCGGTCAGCGTGCACAGCTCGTCGCCGTTGAGCTTGACCCAGCGGGCGCCGAGCAGTGCGCGCGCGATCTGGTCCTCGCTCCACCACGGCGGCCTCAGGTTGACGTCGAGAAACACCGGTGCCGCCAGCCGCGCGCGGTAGGCGAAAAGCGCCTCCCTGGAGACCTCGCTCCTGGTGACCAGAGTTCCGTGATAAACCAGCGGCGCCGGCTCGCCCAGCGCCGACTCCGGCTCTGCATCCGGGTCCAAGTAGTCGTACGCCTGATCGGCAGCGATTTCGAACCGCGGCTCGCCGTCGTCGAGCTGGACGTTGACCCGTCCCGTCGGAAACCGAGGATCGCGCTGAACGCCGCTGACATCCATGCCCCACTCCCGCATCTCCCCGAGGATGCGCCGGCCCAGCTCGTCGTTTCCGATCCGGGTAACCAGGAGCGGTTGCAGGCCCAACGCCTGCAGGTGCCAGGCGACATTGAACGGCGCGCCCCCCATGACGCAAGTTCCGTCCGGAAAGACGTCGAACAGCACCTCGCCGACAATCACCGGACGGCGGGTGCACTCCTGTCTGGGCACAGTGGCGGCCATTCCGCCCTCCTGCCGCAGCTCGCGAGATGTGTTCTTCTGACAGCTCATCCTGACTTCCTTCTTGTGGCGACCTCCGGTTGCGATCCACTGCACGCGCGGGTTACATACCGGATGCGCGGCGGAGCTCAAGCTGCTTTTGGCGGCGATTCACCCCTCGGGCGAACCGCTCGAGGCTCACCGGCGGAGTTGCAACGCTACCGAGAGCAGAATCCCGCGAGTGGATCCGTGGCCGCTTCAAGCCAGCGGCTGCCGCGCTGCCGGCATGGCCACGGTCCCACCAGAAGGTCGCGGCGATCTGCCCACGATTGTATCGCATCCTGTTCTCAAATCAAGGACTTTCCTCTTGACGCTCCCCGCCCAGAGCCGGCGAAGGCGCGGGCACTGCACGTCGGCGAGCGCGCCGCGGCGGCACTGGCTCCACCCCGCCGGTAATGACCAGCGCATAGTCCTGAGGCCCGAGGTTGACGGCGTGAGGTGCGACCGATACGGTCCAGCGCCCCGCCGACGTCGTCGGCAGCCAGACGACCTCGACGTTGTTGAGACGGTCGGCGGTTCCGCCTGTGACCGAGACGCCGCCGGAGAAGACGTTCCCTCGAAACGTACCGTCCGGCCCGCTTACAACCAGATCGAGGTCGTTGACCAGGTTGACGGCGGCGAGAGAGGTCGAGGGTGGATCGGTCCACGCCAGCACGGCCCTCAGCGACCCGGCGCCGGTCGTGCGCACTCCAGTCATGACGCCCGGACTGCCGTCGGCAACGAACCCGCCGTGATGATCGTCGACAAGCAGGCGGTCATCGTCGCCGGCGAAGTGCAGGGCGCGCTCGAGCCGCACCTCGCCCCAACCCTGGTCGCGAGACGGAATCGGCCTCACGTTTTCGCACCCCTCAGTCGACAGATCGACGGCGGAAGCGATCAGCATGGCCTTGACCAGGGCCGCAGAAGGCTCGAAGCCGCGGGCCGGGTCCGCCTCGCCCGCGGGGTAGAAGCCGCTCGCGAAGTACTGCCGCACCAGCGCAGCCAGACCGGCGGCGGTGGGACATGCCATCGAGGTTCCCGACAGGCTTCGCACCCCGCAGTTGAAGGTACCGATCATGAAGTCGTCGGCTGCGGACACGACCGACATGCCCGGCGCCACCACGTCGGGCTTGATGCGCCCATCCTGGATGACGAGTCTGGCGGCCGGCGCCATTCCGTCATTGCCCTCATGCGTGCCGCGGTTGCCGGTGTCGCCGGCGACGCTGCCGGCGACGTGGGTGCCGTGCCCGTTGCTATCCCAGTCGGCGGCGGATGGGTCCGGCCAGTCGTGGCCCCAGTAGAAGTCAACCGCCAGCACCTTGCGCTGGTGGGTGTCGACTGCCGTCGAGATGTCGTCGTTCAGTGCCGGCAGACGGTAGCTGTTGTCCCAGAAGAAGCACGAGTCCTGGTCGATCCCGGTGTCCATGATGCCTACGATCTGCCCCTCGCCGTGGAGACCGTGTGAGAAGACCGGCGTCAGGTTCGGCCGGCCCGACTGGCACCGCCAGGCGGACGCGGCATTGCGCAGCCTGACCGGAGGCTGCAGATCGGCCGTCACCAGCCCCCGGGTCTGATCGAGCAGACTCAGGAGCTCCTCCACCCGGGCAGGCTCGACCAGCATGCCAACGTGAACGACGCCGCGGCCTGCCTGGGTCCAGGCGGCAGAGAACCCGGCCTCTGTCAGGGTTGCCAGGAATGCAGCGGCGTCGTCTCCGGCCACGACGCGAGCAATGATCGGCACGCGAGGCCACGGCACCGCCGTCGCGCCCCGTGCCAGCATCCTCAGCTCGGGCGTCACCGCTAGGGCCGGTTCCCACGCCCACTGGCGGCCGCCCATGCTCCCCACCGCGGTCAACGCCGACGGCGAGCCGGTGACCAGCAACGCCCGATCCGGCAGATAGGCCAGCACCCGGACTCCGCACCTGGTCAACCCGTGCGCCAGCTCGGCAACCCGGCCGCCGCTCAATGTGACCACGCGCAGGCGGGCCGCCGTCGCAGCAGGGCGACGCGGCAGGGGACCGCTGCGCAGCCGCACCGGGCCGTCTCCGCCGGCGCCGGTACTAACCGGCGCCTCACCGGCCACGGTCAACACCGTCAGCACGACGATCAGGACAACCACGAGCGATCGAGCTCCCCTCACGGTGGTGCCTCCCGTGTCTATCCCAACACAGCCACGGCGGTCGGACAATCCGTCCGTACCATCAAGGCTGTGGCGCTCGCGACGCGGTTCCGCAATAATGGCGGTATGGCCAATGCGGATCACCTGGCCCATCTGGAGGCCGGCGATTGGAACGAGTGGCGTGCGGCTCACCCGACGCTGGCGCCGGACCTCATCGACGCCGAGCTCGCCCACCGTGACCTCAGCGGCCTCAACCTCTCCAAGGCCCATCTGCGCGGCGCCAACCTGGTGGGCGCCATCCTGAACGGCGCCGATCTGACGTATGCGCAGCTCGAGGCCACCGAGCTCACCGGCGCCTCGTTTGCCCGCGCCTCCCTCGACCGCGTCCACCTCGATTTCCTCAACCTCTCCGGTCTCGACATGTCCGACGCGTCTTTCGAGGGTGCAAGCTTCCGCGGCGCCAACCTCACACGCGCCAACCTCACGCGAGCCAACCTCACGCGCGCCCAGCTCGAGAGCGCCGTCTTCGATGAGGCCGACCTCACCGGCGCGAAGCTGCGTGGCGCATCTCTCCGCAGCGCCCGCTTCGACCACACTATTCTGCGCAACATCGATGCCGAGGGGGCGATTCTCGAGGGGGTTGAGCTGCCCGGTCTCGACATGGAAGGTGCGCGGCTCGTCAACGTGCAGGGCGACAACGTCCAGATGCCGGGCGCGAACCTGACCGGCGCCGACCTCAGCGGGGCTGCGCTCCGCGGCGCCAACCTGCACGGGGCTATTCTCGCCCAGGCCCGACTCCATGACACCCAGTGCGAGGGGGCTAGTCTCGATCACTCGGACCTCGAGAGCGCCGAGCTCGTTCGCACCAATCTCGCGGGAGCCGATCTGCGCGGAGCGAGCCTCCTGCACGCGGTGCTTGACAGCTGCATCCTCGCCGACGCTCGGCTCAGCGAGCTCGACTTCCGCTCGCCGAAAATGGGCCGGCTGTCGTTCGCCGCCGCGGATCTGCGGAAGTCCGTTTTCACGCGCTGCGAGCTCCGCAACGCCGACTTCCGCAAGGCCAACCTCGAGCAGGCGGACCTCCGCAGCGCCAACCTCGAGGGAGCCAACTTGCGCGAGGCCCGGGTCGCCGACGCCACCTTCCGCCACGCCAACCTCAGGCAGGCGGACCTCACCGAGATCGAGGCCCAGGGAACCGATCTCTCGGGCACGAGCCTCATCCTTGCTCGCGCCTCACGGTCACGGATGGTCGGCGCCGACCTCCGTTTTGCCGACGCGGTTGGCATCGATCTCGAGCGAACCGACCTGCGGTGGACCGACCTCAGACATGCCGACCTGACCAAGGCCAACCTCAACAACACCCGCCTCTGGGGAGCGCGAATCCGCGCCACCAAGCTCCCGGCTGCGATGTCCTACTGGAAGCTGATCCTCAGCTTTAGCCGCGTCTTTCACAACTTCCAGAAGAAGGCGGAGCACCTCCGGCATGCACGCGAGCAGAGGCGGATTCGCGAGGTGGCAGAGCTCGTCCGGAAGCGCGACGCCTCCCCCCGCCACCGGCCGCGCTGAGGCCCGAGTCGGGGCACCACCGCGTGCTATACTCTGCCCGCAACATGAGGGGTGGATGAGGACTCAACAGTGGCCCGAAGTGGGCTCCACCCGGGCCGAAGGTTGGTGGGGGTCCACCGCCGAAGGGTCTTCTGACGCCATGGCAACTGCGGTGCCAAGATTGTGAGCACCTTCCCGCGTCTGCTTCTCATCGATGATGACGCGGATGATCGCACGCTCGCCTGCCTCCTCCTCAAAGAGGCGTTCCCAACCCTCGAGGTCGAGGAGGTCGAGGGGGCGACGGCGTTCTCTCGCGCGCTCGTGCGGGGCACCTTCGGGCTGGTGATCTGTGAGCTCGAGCTGGCATGGGCTGACGGCCTCGGGGTCATCTCCACCCTGCGCGAGACCGCCCCCCGGTGCCCGATCGTCGTTCTCACCGGCTGCCGGGACCAGCGTCGCGCGACCAACGCCCTGCAAACCGGCGCCGACCTGGTGGTCGAGAAGGGCTCGCGGGGGTTTCTCGAACTCGCCGAAGCCGTCAAGAACGCTCTCTTCCGCGCCAACCAGCGACGCAGCCGCGAGGCGCACGATACACCCTACCGGCGACTGGTGGAGGCCTTCCCCATCGGCGTCTTCACGGCCACCCGCGACGGCGAGATTCTCGAGGCCAACCCGGCACTGGCGACGATCCTCGGCTTCCCGACACCGGAGTCGCTCACCCAGCGCAACCTGCAGGGGCTGTTCGTGAACTCCGCCGAGGCCGAGCGCTGGCGGACGCAGGTCGACGCCTCCGGCGGTGCCGCAGAGATCGAGGCCATTCTGCATCGCGACGACGGCGGCACGGTGTGGGCCCGCCTCGCCGCCTGGGTGGTCGAGCACCCGCCGTCGGACCTCCTCCAGCTGCAGGGGATGATCGAGGACATCAGCGACCAGAAGCGTGCACAGCAGGAGCTGACGCGGCGCAACGACGCCCTCACCCGGTCCTGCAGCGAGCTGGAGCAGTTTGCCTCGGTCGTGTCGCACGACCTCCGCGAGCCGCTCCACCTCATGGGCCGCTACGGCCGGCTGCTGACGGAGAAGTACGCCGAGGTCCTCAACACCAAGGGCAAGCGGTACCTGGAGCACATCGTCCACGGCGCCGACCGTATGCAGCGGATGATCGACGCGATCCTCGAGCTGTCGCGGGTCGAGACGCGCGGCAGCCAGTTCGCCCCGGTTGACTTCGAAGCCATGGTCCAGGAGGCCCGAGCGAACCTGGAGCACGCTATCTCTTCGGCGGGAGCGCAGATCACGCAGGACCTCCTGCCGACGCTGGTGGCCGACGAGACGCAGATAGTGCAGCTGTTTCAGAACCTTGTCGGCAACGCCATCAAGTTCCGCGGCAACGATCCGCCCGAGGTGCACGTCGGCGCGCGGGAGAGGCCCGAGGACTGGCTCTTCTCGGTCCGGGACAACGGCATCGGCATCGATGCCTCCGGAGTGGAACGGATCTTCGAAATCTTCCAGCGTCTGCACACGGAGGAGGAGTACCAGGGCATGGGAATCGGCCTGACACTCTGCCAGCGCATCGTCGAGCGTCATGGCGGCAAGATCTGGGCGGAGTCCCGGCCCGGCAACGGAACCACGCTCTACTTCACGATTCCGAAGCAGATCGGACAGTGGCCATGAACGACGGAAGGAGATCGGCACGACCATGATGAGTCCGAGCACCGTCCGCGTCCTGCTCGTCGAAGACAGACCGGGAGAGGCCGAGCTGGTTCGTGAGATGCTCTCCGCGTCGCCCCATACGGAGTTCGTTGTCACGCATCACGACCGGCTCGGTACCGCCCTCTCCGAGCTGTCGTCGAACGACTTCGACCTCGTACTCCTCGATCTCTCGCTCCCCGACAGCCGCGGCCTCGACACGTTCGTGCAGGCACACGCTCACTGTCCATCGGTACCGATCATCGTGCTGACCAACCACAAGGACGAGGAGATGGGTGCCCGCGCCGTGCGCGACGGCGCTCAGGACTATCTGGTCAAGCAGGACACCGACTCGGCGCTGCTGCTGAGGTCAATCCGCTACGCTCTCGAACGCCAGGCGGCGGAGGAAGCGCTGCGAGAGAGCGAGGAGCGTTTCGCGCTCGCCGTGCGCGGAGCGAACGATGGTCTCTGGGACTGGGATCTCAAGCACTCGTCCCTTTATGTCTCACCGCGATGGAAGGAGATGCTGGGCCACGCCGGCGAGAGGCTCACCGACAATCCGGAAGAGTGGCTGGCGCGCATCCATCCCGCAGAGCGCTCGCAGGTCACTCATGCCATCGACGCCCACCTCCACGGCGAGACGCCGCACTTCGAACAGGAGTACCGGATCCGCCATCGTGAAGGACACTACCTGTGGGTGCTGGCGCGAGGTGTGGTGGTGCGGGACGACTCGGGAACCGCGCTCCGAATGGCTGGCTCCCAGACCGATATCACCGCCCGCAAGCGCGCGGAAGCGCAGCTGCTGCACGACGCCTTTCACGACGTTCTCACCGGGCTGGCCAACCGGGCCCTCTTCGTAGACCGCCTGCAGGTCGCCCTCGCCTCGGCGGCGCGCAAGCGCAACGGCAACTTCGCGGTCTTGTTCCTCGACCTGGACCGCTTCAAGAATGTCAATGACAGCCTCGGGCACGCGGCCGGCGACCAGCTGCTGACGGCCATCGCAAGGCGCCTAGAGGGTTTCCTGCGCCCCGGGGACACTCTCGCCCGCCTCGGCGGCGACGAGTTCGCGATCCTCGTCAACGAGGTTATCGAGGTCGCGGACGCGGTGCACGTTGCGCAACGCGTCCAGGAGCTCCTCTCTCAGAGGTTCCTCATCGACAACGGCGAGGTCTACATCTCGGCGAGTGTCGGCATCGCCCTCAGCTCGACGGGCTATCGAAGCGCGGATGAGATCCTGCGCGACGCCGATATCTCCATGTACCGCGCCAAGGCTGCCGGCAGGAACCGTTACGAGATCTTCGACCGCGAGATGCACAAGAGCGCCGTCGCCCTGCTCAAGCTCGAGATGGACCTGCGCCGGGCCGTTCAGGAGGGCAACTTCGTCATGTACTACCAGCCGATCGTGGCCCTCGGCCGGGGACGCATGGTCGGCTTCGAGGGGCTGGTTCGCTGGCGCCACCCGGAGCGCGGCCTGATCACACCGCAGCAGTTCATCGCTGTCGCCGAGGAGACCGGCCTCATCGTTCCCATCGGTTGGTGGGTCCTGGCCGAGTCCTGCCGCCAGATCGCCGAGTGGCAGGGCAGATACCCGCTCGACCCACCCCTCTCGATCAGCGTCAATGTGTCCGGCAAGCTGTTCATGCAAAAAGACATGGTCAAGCGCGTTGTCGACACCCTCGAGAGCAATCGCCTCGATCCCTCGAGTCTCCGCCTGGAGATCACCGAGAACATCCTCATGGACCATGGCGAGCCGGCCCTTCTCAAGCTCGCTGAGCTGCGCGGCCTCGGGGTGCAGTTGCACATCGACGACTTCGGCACCGGCTACTCCTCGCTCAGCTACCTGCAGCGGTTCCGTTACGACACACTCAAGATCGACCGCACCTTCATCGCCGACATGGAGAGCTCCGGCGACGCCGATGTCATCATCGAGACCATCATCAGCCTTGCCGACCTCCTCGGGATGAACGTGATCGCGGAGGGCATCGAAACCGCCGACCAGGTCGAACGCCTCCGCAAGATGCACTGCCCGCAGGGCCAGGGGTTCTGGTTCTCACGCCCCCTCGCACCGCCGGACGCCGAACGGCTCATCGCCGACTCGCCGAACTGGTAGCGATTCGCTGCGCGAATCGCTCAATGACTTCATCACTTGGTCACTGGGTGGGTGGGCGGGTGTTCTTCCGCGCGATCGCCAGGTTCCTTCCGAAAGCGGCGAACGGGATCCGGTTGAGCGGCGAGCCGCGCCGCCACTCGCGGTAGCCGGCGTCGTCGAGCCGCTCCAGATCCTCCAGCCGGGGCCGGTAGCGGTGCGGCGCCGGCTCGAGCTCCGGATGGAGATTGGCCGGGGCGCGCCGGGTCCACGGGCACACCTCCTGACAGATGTCGCAGCCCGCGACCATGTCGCCCATCTTCGGCCGCAGCGCGGGGGCAATCTCGCCCCGGTGCTCCACGGTCAGGTAGGCGATGCAGAGGCGCGCATCGAGAACGCCGGGCTCCGGAAAGGCTCCCGTCGGACAAGCATCCAGACAAGCCGTACAGCGCCCGCAGTGCTCGGGCGTCGGCGAGTCGGGCGTGAGCTCGGCATCGGTGAGCAGGACGCCGAGGAAGAGCTCCGATCCCAACGCACGGTTGAGCAGGCAGGTGTTCTTACCGACCCAACCCAGGCCGGCGTGTGCGGCCCACTCTCGCTCGAGCACCGGAGCGGTGTCCACGCACGCCCTCCAGGCGCAACCGGGAACCTCCGCACCCAGCCAGCGGCCGACGCGAAGCAGGCGCTTCTTGAGCAGCCGGTGGTAATCACGCCCCCAGGCATAGCGCGAGACCCAGACCGTTCCCGGCTCGCCGCCGGCCGTGGAGTGCGGTCGCGAGGTGTGATAGCTCATGGCGACAGCGACCACCGAACGACACCCGGGCAGCAATCGTCGGGGATCGCGGCGGATCGCTGCTGTGCGTGCCATATAGCGCATCTCGCCGTGCATGCCGGCGTCGAGCCAGGCGTCGAGGCGTGAGGCACCCGGAGCTGTGGCCGCAGAGGCCACGCCGACAAGGTCGAGGCCCTCATCGCCGGCGCACTGCTTCAGCCGTGAGGTCAGATCGTCCACATCCTCGAGTATGCCACCTCTGGGACGGGGTTCCGGACACAGGCGCAATGGCCGGGAAGCGATCAGTGAGGAAGCCCATGTCTGCCGGGACGCGAAGAGCACAGCGTTGGCCGGCGTATCGCCGGTCGCAGTAGATGGCGAGTAACTGATCCGGGTTAGAGTAGGGGCATGAAAAGAACCCTACAGCTCGCCGCGGCAGCTGGGGCGCTCCTGCTGAGTGTGAGCACTGCCGCCAAGCAACTCCCGCCACCCGACTTCGTCATCGCCTCTGCGGGCGACCAGGTCATCGTCGTCAACCCCCGGTCGGGAGCGACGAGGGGCTTCGACACGGGTCCAGTCGGGAAGCTCTTCCCGGCTCCCGGCGGCGTGCTGTTCGCGCCGGACCTGGTGCACGGCAAGACGACGGTGATCGACCTCAGGCGTCTCGAGGTCGCCGATCGGTTGCAAGGAGTGACGATGCCGCACTTCGGGGCCGCCGCCGACCGGTACCTGGTGGTTGCCGGCGACGTGCTCATCGTCAACTACCCGGACCGCGCCCCGCTCGCGCGCATCTCCGCCGGAATCGTTCACCCGTGGCAGGTGGCGATCACCGAGGACGGTGGCACGGCATTGATCCTGGAGCGGCTGCCGGGAGACCATGATCCGCCCGTGCTGTGGGCGATCGACCTGGTGCAGCGGCGCGTGTCCTTGCGGGTAGCGGTGCCGCCCGAGGTGCGCTCGATGGCCTTCTCGCGAGACCATGGCGTAGTCGCACTCGTCGGCGGGTCCAAGGTCCGGATCGTGGCTCCCGCCACCCTGGCGACGCTGCTGCAGTTGGAGGTGCCGGGAGAGGCCGTTGCCGCCGGGTTCGCTTCCCACGGCAGGGTGCTGCTGGTCGCCACCACTGCCGGCAACACCGGCAGCGTGGAGCGATTCGACCTCAAGGCCGGCCACAAGGGGCTTCGCTCACGGCAGCTGCAACCGGTACGGCTCCCGGCCGCCCCGACGGGGATGGCCGTATCGCCCGAGGAGGGTTGGGCCGCAATCGCCACCAACGGCGGCGCTGTGGCCATCGTGCCGGCTGCCAAAGGAGAGATAGAGCAAACAGCGCAGCTGCCGGAGACGGCGCGTGACATAGTCTGGTGCGACCCAGCCAGGCCCGGACCCGCGGTGCCACAGTGGTCGGTGACCACGGAAGGTCAGCAGCGGCAGCCGACCCCCCGCCCATCGTGGAGATGAGGTGGATCACCTGACCGCGGGCGGCGACCCCTCCCCACCCATGACTCGGCCGACGGCGTTGGCAGGAGTGGCGCGCGCGCCGTTCCTGGCGCTGCCGGTGGCGCTCGTGTTCTGCGGCGCAGGGGCGGCGGCCTACGAGGGAAGCTTCTCCTGGGGCGCCACGCTGCCGGCACTGGTGGGCCTGGTCGCGCTTCACGCCGCTGTCAACATCTTCAACGAGGTGAGTGACTACCGTACCGGTATCGACCTCGCGACACGCCCGACACCGTTCTCGGGCGGCAGCGGCACGCTGCCAGCCGGAGGGCTGTCGCCAGAGGCGGCCCAGGCGTTCGGGATTCTCAACGCCGCCGTCGGCCTGGCAGTCGGCTTGTGGTTCGTGATCCGTGTCGGCTGGATCGTACTGCCCGTCATGGCAGCCGGTGCGTTCTGCGTGCTTGCCTACACTCAGTTTCTCGCCAGGATCGGCCTCGGCGAGCTGGCTGCGGGCCTCGGCCTCGGTTCGCTGCCCGTACTGGGCACCGTCCTGGTACAAGGCGGAACAGTCGGCCCGGCGGCCGTCGCGGCCTCTGTGCCGGCCTTCTTCATGACCTTCAATCTACTGCTTCTCAACGAGTTCCCGGACGAAGAGGCGGATCGGGAAGGGGGACGCAGGAACCTCGTCTCGATCCTCGGCCGGCGGCCGGCGACCATGGTCTACGTCATCGCTGCCTTGCTGACACCGGCATCCGTGATCGCAGCGGTAGCCGTCGGCGTTCTGCCGTCCGCCGCCCTGGTTGCGGTCGCGCCGTCACTCGCGCTCCTCGGGCCACTGCGGTGGGCGTTCGGCGATCCCGAGGCCGAGGTTCCGATCCCGGCGCTCGCAGCCAACGTGATCTGGAACCTGGCCACCAACGCGGTGCTCGGAGCGGCCCTGGCGATTGCGGCGGGTTGATCCACCTCCGCCCACCCAGTGATGAAGTGATTGAGTTATTGAGTGATTAGGTTTTCCCCACCCACCCCGGGGAGATGGAGCGTGAGGGGCAGGGGGAAGCCCCTGCCCGCCCGAAGGATGCGGACGGAGAACTCTCCGAAAAAGGGTGCGTTGGGCGGCACGTGCCATGCTTCGAGGTTTCCTGGAGTGCCGTCTCCGTGCCGGTGCGTTGGCGGGAAACCTCGAGCTTGGCAATGCACGGGAACGGCGCTCGCCCTGGTGGCTGCAGTTGCGATGGAGGCGCCTCGTCGTCTGCCCGGAGCGGGCCTCCAGAGCCGTTCGTCGGCTGATAGACGTTGCCCGCTTCGGGCAGGCGGCGACGGGCGTCTGCGGAGCAGGCGCACGGGCGCCGGAGTCACAGAGAACTACTCCCCGGGTTCCGAGGTTCCTCGGTTGACTACGCTGTCACCCGACCCACAGCGCGCCCGAGGGCGGCTACGCCGTCGACGAGATCGCGCTCGGTCACGTCCAGGAACGGGCGGAAACGGATCGTTGCCTGTCCGCAGGGCAGGGCGAGGACGCCCTCCTCACGGCCCGCCGCCAGGACGCGGTTGCGTGTCTCACGGTCGGGGAGGTCGAATGCGCACATCAGACCCCGGCCGCGCAGGTTCAGCACCTTGCCCGGGTGCGCGGCTGCCAGCTCCGCCAGCAGCGCCATCAGCTTGGCACCCTGGCGCCGCACGTTCGCGAGCAGGTCGTCGCCGCGGATGATCTCGATGTAGCGGGTGGCACGGACCATGTCCACGATGTTGCCGCCCCACGTCGAGTTGATTCGGGACGAAACCTGGAAGACGTTCCCCTCGACCTCGTCCATGCGCCTCGAGGCCGCGATCCCGCACACCTGCACCTTCTTGCCGAAGCAGAAGATGTCCGGCGTCACGCCCAGAGACTGCCACGCCCACCACTGCCCGGTCAGGCCGAGGCCGGTCTGCACCTCGTCATAGATCAGCAGGAAGCCGTGGGTATCGGCCAGCCGCCGCAGCTCGGCGAGAAACTCCGGGCGGAAGTGGTTGTCGCCGCCTTCACCCTGGATCGGCTCGATGATCAGGCACGCAATGTCATCGCCGTGGCGGCGCACAGCGTCCTCGATCTGTTCCAGCGACTGCGCCTCTGCCGCCTTGACCTCATCGAGGTGCTCGGCGAGCGGGAAGATGACCTTCGGATTGTCCACCCGCGGCCAGTCGAACTTGGGAAAGTACTGCGTCTTGCGCGGGTCGGCGGTGTTGGTCAGTGACAAGGTGTAGCCGGTGCGACCGTGAAACGCTTGGCGGAAGTGGATCACCTGGGAGCCGACCTCGCCGGTCGTTCCCTTCGCCATGTTGGCGCGGACCTTCCAGTCGAAGGACGCCTTGAGTGCGTTCTCCACCGCCAACGCGCCACCCTCGATGAAGAACAGGTGCTCGTTGTGGCTATCGGGAACCGCTTCCGTCGCAAAGGTCTCGACGAACTCGGCCATGTGTGTCGTGTAGACATCCGAGTTGGCCGGCTTGACCACCGCCGCCATCTGCAGCCGCTCGAGGAACTCCTCGTCCATCATCTTCGGGTGGTTGTACCCGATCGGCGTCGACGCAAAGTTGGTGTAGAAGTCGACCATCACGGTGCCCGTGAGGCCATCCACCAACCGTGAGCCGGACGACGCACGGTAGTCGGGCACGACGTGGAATCCGTCTACCAGCATGTGGCGACGGAGCAGGTCATGCACGTTCTTGGGAGTCACTCCACCCGAGACCATGGGCAGGGCTGCGACGGACTTTGACATGGGCTTCACCTCCTGAAGAAACGTGAGCTCACCGGGTGGGGGACTGGGGCGGCTACTGGGAGGCGGCCTTTTGCTTCCCCGGGATCATCACCATTGTCAGGTCACGACCTTCAAGCTCCGGCGTCGGCTCTCGATCAACCCGCGCAATGTCGGCCAGCTCGTCCCGCACCTTACGCAGGACCTCATAGCCGTTCTCCGGCCTGCGCATCTCGCGACGACGGAACATGATCGTCACCTTGACGTGCTTTCCCTGCTCGAGGAACTCACGTGCGCGCCTGGTCTTGGTCTGGAAGTCGTGCTCGTTGATGTTCGGCCTGTACTTGACTTCCTTGATGTCGATGATGTGCTGCTGTTTCTTCGCCTCGCGCGCCTTCTTCTCCTGCTCGTACCGGTAGCGGCCGTAGTCCAGGATCTTGCAGACGATCGGTCGCGCTTCCGGCGCAACCTCGACCAGATCGAGCCCCTTCTCCCGCGCGGCCCTCAGCGCCTCCTCGATCGGTACGATCCCGAGCTGGGCGCCGTCCTCTCCGACCAATCTGACCGGAGACAGACGGATTCGTTCGTTGATGCGAACCTTGGGTTGTTCCGGATCCTCGCGAAAACGATACCTTCTTTTGATCTTCGTCCTCCCCGTCCAAGAGTCTTCGTTTGTGACCGCGCGTCGGCGGTTCTCACGGACGCCCGGAGTATAGCAAAAGAGCCCCTCGGAGAGGGACTTTGGTAGCCGTGGAGCCGCCCGAGTGTCAAGCCCACGCTCGGCCGTCTCTCCGCGATCACTCGAGGGAGGCCTGAAGCGCCGTCTCTTCCTCCTCGACCGGCCGGCCAACAAGCAGGAACCAGACCACGATCGCTCCGGCTCCGACCGGCATCGACACCCATGAGGGAACGTCGAGCAGTGCCTCCGGCAGGTACCCGAAGAGGATGGCCACGATTGCCCCCAACAGGGCGTACGGAAGCTGGGTGCGCACATGGTCGACGTGATCGCAGCTTGAGGCCATTGACGACATGATCGTGGTGTCCGAGATCGGCGAGCAGTGGTCGCCGAATACCGAGCCGCCGAGGATCGCTGCCACGGTCTCCGCCACCAGGTGGTGATGGAGGTGGACAGCGGCGCTCGAGAGCACCAGCGGCACCGCCAGCGGGGTCAGGATCGCCATCGTTCCCCACGACGTGCCGGTGGCGAAGCTGACCATCGCCGCCACCACGAAGACTGCGGCCGGGATCAGCCCGACCGCGAGGTGGGGCCCAACGGCCCCGACCAGGAAGCGCGCCGTCTCGAGTCCGCTGCAGACCTCGCCCAGCGACCACGCAAGCGTCAGCACCACCATCGCCATCAGCATGCTCTTGAAGCCCCGCACCGCGGCTTCGAGCGCGTCACGCAGCGTCAGCAGGTCCTGGGCGACCGCCAGCCCGATCGCCAGGGAGATGCCGAGCAGGCTTGCCCACAGCAGCACCGTGAAGGGGTCGGAGGCGCCGACCACCCGCGACAGATCCCAGCCCACCACCCCCTGCTTGGCGAGCGCCTGCCGCCCGGTCACGATCAGGCCCACGAGGGTGACCAAGACGACCATCAGCACCGGCAGAGCGGCGTTCAGCCACCTTCTCGGCGTGTCGTCCTCCGGCGCCAAGCCGGTGCTCTCGTAGTCGGCGAGCGGTTGTGCGGTCGGCGCAGACACCTCGCCCCGACGCGCCCGCCGCTCCGCACGCAGCATGGGACCGAAGTCGCGGCCGGTGGCGGCGGAGGTGAAGTTGGTCGCCAGCGCCAGCACCGGGTAGAAGGCGAACGGGATCGAGGACAGGAAGACCGAGAACGGGTTGAGGGACGATCCGCCCGCTGCCAGCGCGTCGCCGAGCAGGGACACCTGGTAGCCGATCCAGGTCGACACCAGGGCGATGCACGCGACCGGCGCCGCCGTCGAGTCGACGAGGTAGGACAGCTTCTCCCGGCTCACGCGGTGACGGTCCGTCACCGGCCGCATCGCGTTGCCGACGATCAGAGTGTTCGAGTAGTCGTCGAAGAAGATGAGCACGCCCATCACCCAGGTCGCGATCTGGGCGCGGCGCGGCGTGGTCGCCAGCGGTTCGAGCAGGCGGACCACGCCGTGGGTGCCGCCGGCTCGGCTCATCACCCCGACCATCCCTCCGAGGAGCAGCGAGAACAGGATGATGCTGATGTGATCCGAGTCGACCAGCGCGCCGCGCATGTGGGTGTCAACCACGCGCAGAAACCCGAGCGCCACGTTGCCGCCGGCAAGCATGCTCGCTCCCAGCCACACGCCCAGGAACAGAGACAGAATCACGTCCTTGAACGCAAGCGCGAGGCTGATCGCAACCACCGGCGGCACCAGGCTCCACCACGTGGCCTTCGCCGCGTCGACAGCCGGAATCACGGCCTGCACGATCACGAGAGCGAGAACAATGAAGGACCCCTGCGCGAGGCGTTTCATGGGCGGAGGTTAGCACGGAGGAGGAGCACGGAGTTCTCCGGAGCGCGCTTCGATCGCGTCCTCCGGGTGGGTGGGGGGTCGTCTCACCTCTAGCCTCTTTCGTCTTGCTTCCAGGGTGAGCGGGCGGGACCTCCTCACCTCCTCACCTCCTCACCTTCATACCTCCTCACTTCCTCACTTCCTTACCTCCCGCGCGGGGGGATGGGGATTCCCCGAACAGCTACCATGTCCCCATGGCCGAGTACTCCGACGACGCAGTCGTTCTCGACGCGATTCCGTACCGGGACCGCCACCAGATCGTCAGCGTCATTTCCCGCGAGCACGGCGTCGTGCGCGGCGTGCTGCGCCGAGCCCGCGGCGGCAAGGCTCCGCTCGCGGCCGCAACCCAGCTGCTGTCGCTGGTCCGGGTGGCCGTCTGGCAGGGCGAGCAGGCGGAGCTTGCCACCTTTCGGCAGGTGGAGGCTCTGCGCCCCTCGTACGCGCTCGGCAGCGATCTCGCCCGCAGCGCCGCCGCCGCGGTCGTCGCCGAGCTGATCCTAACCTTCTGCCCGCCGGGCGATCCGCTCCCCCGCCAGTTCCGCCTTGCCGACGCCGCCGCGCGCGCGCTGCTTGATGGCCGTCCGCCCACCGCCGTCGTCGCCTACACCCAGCTTTGGGTACTCGGGCTCGGCGGAGTGCTGCCGCCGCTGAACGCTTGCGCCGCATGCGGCGTGCCTCTCGAAGACGGATTCCGGATTGCGGCCGCCGATGCCCAGCCGCTCTGCTCCGGCTGCGCGCCCACAGGCGGGCTGAGGATCGACTCGGCTTCGATGGCGTTCCTCGGTGCCTGTCTCGAGCACCCGCCCGACCGGCTCACCTCACCGCCCCCGCCCGCCGCCGCACAGTGGCTCGACCACCTCATCCGCGCCGAGGCCCATCGGCAGATGAAGGCGCTCGATTTCTTCCGCCGCTACGGCTGAGTTCCCGCAACCATCCCCTCGGCCTCCCGGCACAGCTTCATCGGGAGGAGGCCGGGGGTCAGCGTCGGCAGGAGCTTGCTGGCCTCGGCGGCGGCCTGCTTGCGCCGGCCGGCGGCGGCCAGCGCCGTACAGTGCAGCGCTCGGGCGAGATCGAGGAGCTGGTGGTTCGAGAAGTCATCTTTCGAGACGCTTCCCAGGACGTCGATCAGGGGCTCGAGGGTGGCCAAGGCCTCGTCGGTGTGCGCGCGACCGAGCTGGGCGGCAGCAAGAGCGATTTGGAACTCGTAACCCGCGTCCGGGTTGACATCGGCATCCCTGCGCATGGTCTCTGGGTCACTCGCGGCGGTACGGCCGAGGCGCCAGCGGGCGAGGCAGGCCAGCGCGGCGCCGGCGGGCTCGCAAAACCGGGAAGCCACGTCGCAGTCAGCGCCGGACACGTCGTCCCACCACAGGTGCGCACGTGCGTTTAGCGCCGCAGTAATCCCGGTGTCGGAAGGCCCCACGTCGAAGCTGAGGAGCTTGATCACGGCCAGAGCCTCACTGCGGCGGTCGTGGAGCTCGATCGCCAACCGCAGCCACAGCAGCGCCGCATCGTAGCCACGGCTGGTCCTGCCGCCAGTGAAAATCGGGTGCAGGGTCGAAGCGGCCCGCAATAGCTCCCCGTTCAGCGCATCGAGGTTGGCGAGCCGATAGACGAGATCGTCGTAGGGCTCGCGCGCAATCGTACGCTGCAGGAAAGCGATAGCGCCGCCAAGGTCGCCGGCGCGCGCCAGGGCCCGGGCGGTCCTGACGCCGAGAATGGCATCGTACGCCGGCTCCTGAAACAGCGGCGCGTACTGCTCGCGCAGCCGAGCGGCGAGCTCGCGGACGCCGGCCGGCACGGTTGGCTGAGCCTGGGGCGCCAGGCGCCCGATACCTCGCAAAAAGACCAGCCGCATCTGTCGAAGGTCGTGGCCGGCGTTCGGGCTGGTACGCGGATTGCCGTTGCGATCGAGGACGAGCGAATGTCCCCCACCCAGATCGACGCGTAGGTCGCCTTGGCTCTCTGCGAGAAGCCGGGCCCTTTGGGGACCAGCATAGTCGGTAGAGAGCGGGGTGTACCAACCCCACGACAGATTGGAAGTATCACCGGACAACCCACTATCTACCATGAGCGGTTGACGCCCGCCCTCAACGCGGCCACTGGGCGGAACGATGGCAAACTCGCCCACGACGCGAAGCATGCTCAGGCGGTTGTTGACGCCGACGAAGCACAGTGTCGGCAGCCGGCGGTTTGGCACCGAGGCGACCGCATCGATGTAGCCGGAGTGCTCCAGCACCTGGTCCCAGCGGTCCCAGCGCGGCCAGTAGACGAGGAGCACGGTCGGGTAAAAGATGGGGTGGCGGCAGTTGGCGATGAGCTCGCTGCGGCCGTCGCCGTCGAGGTCGAGAGTCGACAGCGATGGAATGAACTCCTTGCGATATGGAAAGTCCCAGTACGGAACGATGTCGGCAACCTTGACGGCCGTGAGGACGCGGCCGTTGCGGCCGAGGGCGACGATCCGGGCCGGGTCGAAGGCCCGCCCATCGCGCGCAGTCACGGGCAGGCCGGACGAAGCGACCACGGTCTCCTGCCGCCCGTCACCGTCGAGATCAGCATGCAGGGACTGGATGATCGGGCCCCCGAGTGGGTGGCGCCAGGTCACACGCCCCGTCGCGTCGACTCCGTGTACCTCGCTCCCGGCAACCTCGACCCGCACCGTCGCCCGCTGCCGGATGACCGAGTAGGCGATCGGTATGGCCGCGGCGACTGCGACGACCAACGCCGCCGCCGCCACCGTCCGCCGCCGCGGTCGCAGGGCGTACCGCCGTCTCTCCAGCGCCCGCTCGACCGCAGCCGCGCTGGGCCGCTCGGCGGGGCCCGGCAGCAGCATCCGCGCCAGCAGCCTGCCCAGCCAGCGCGGGCACTCCGGACGCTGGCTCCTGACCCCCGACGGACGCTCCTTCTGCCTCCGCATCAGCGTCGACAGCGCGGTGTCGTCGGTCAGCGGCACCTTCCCCGTCAGCGCCTGGTACAGCGTCAGGCCGAGGGCGTAGACGTCGCTCGCCGGCACCAGCTCGGCACCGGTCGCCTGCTCGGGCCCCATGTACGCGGGTGTGCCGACGACCATCGCCGTCTCGGTCACCGTCAGCCCCCGCTCCAGCGGCCGCGCCAGACCCATGTCGCACAGCTTCGCGGTGCCGTCCGCTGTCAGCAGGATGTTGCCCGGCTTGACGTCGCGGTGTACCACGCCGCGGCCGTGCAGGTGGGCGAGCGCCGACGCGATCTGCCGCCCCACCCGGATGACCTCGTCGACCGGCAGCAGGCCGTCGCTCCGCAGCCGCTCCCGCAGGCTCTCCCCCTCCACCAGCTCCATGCTCAGGAAGTGGACACCGCCAGCGCTGTGCAGGTCGTGGACGGCTGCGGTGTGCGGGTTGCCGCCGCGCGCGGCCCGCACCTCGCGGCGCAGCCGCTCGAGGCCCTGCGCATCGACCAGGTGCGGGTAGAGGACCTTGACCGCAACCAATTCATCGAGCTGGACATCGGTGGCCGCGAAGACGACCCCCGAGCCGCCGGTGCCCAGCACCTTGCGGAGCAGGAATCGCCCGCCGAGAAGATCCCCCACCCCCGGCATCCGCGCCGCCGCGGATATCCGTTCCCCCTCCCCACCGTCGGGGCTCCAGCTCGTCGTGCGATCGTTCATGGAGCGGCTTCTTTCCGTGCCCCCCGGAAGGCCGGGCCGGTGACCAGGTATTGTACCGCCCTCGCGCGGGTCAATCTCGATACAGACGCTCTGGCATCACGCGGCGCGCAGTGCCGGGAGTGTTGTTGGCGCAACAGGAACCACTGTTGAGGCGACGCAAGACGGGAATGCGACCTGCCGCCGCGCGGTTGCCTGGCATGAGCCGGCGCCGGTTGCGGTACGGGCTTACAATCATCCACAACGGAGGAAGACACCATGGCCACGACGCACCTCAAGGGAAACCCGGTTCACACCAACGGCGAGCTGCCGGCGGTGGGCTCCACCGCACCGGCGTTCTCGCTCGTTGCCGGCGACCTCAGCGACACGGGTCTCGCCGACTTCACGGGCAAGAAGAAGATCCTCAACATCGTCCCTAGCCTCGACACGGCGGTGTGCGCCGCGTCCGCCCGGCACTTCAACGAGGACGCCTCGAAGCTCGACAACACCATGGTGCTCGTGATCTCGGCCGACCTGCCGTTCGCACAGGGCCGCTTCTGCACCACCGAGGGCCTCAAGCGCGTCGTGCCGCTGTCGACGATGCGCAGCCGCACGTTCGCCCAGGACTACGGTGTTCTCCTCGTCGACGGCCCACTCGCCGGCATCTGCGCCCGTGCCGTGGTGGCGCTGGACGAGAACGACCGCGTCATCTACACCCAGCTGGTGAACGAGATCACCACCGAGCCCGACTACGAGGCAGCGCTCGCGGCAGTGAAGTAGCCACTGGAGGCCCGGCCGGCGAAGCCCGTCCGGCTGCAATCCGCGATACGGGATCAGCTCTCCGTTTTTCGCTTGTCGCACGCCGCAGGCGTACCTGCAGGTACGCCTGCGGCGTGCTCCTGCGCGATCCCTCCCCCATTAGAAGGGAGGGGGTAGGCCGTCTCTCGGCCGATGCAGGAGGCAGATCCGGGCGCAGGAGGCTTGGCTCGAGGTCCTCCTCGAGGGCGGACTGACGGACCCCGAGGGGTACGGCCGCAGGCCGCGGATCTGCCTCACCCGGATCATTCGCTCGCGAACTAGATCTACTAGGACCGGCAATAGGCCCGCAGCCTTCTCCGTCCCACCGGGTTACACTGCACGCATGTCTCGGGCCGACGACCTCCGCCGCGCGCTCGGCGAGCGCATCCTGCTCCTCGACGGGGCCACCGGCACCGCTCTCGAGGCGATGGCGTTGGGCCCCGAGGCCTTCGGCGGCGAGGGGCTGGTTGGCTGCCCGGAGGCGCTGGTGCTGCACCGGCCCGAGTCGGTTCTCGAGCTCCACCGTGGATACCTGGAAGCCGGGGCCGACATCATCGAGACCAACACCTTCGGCGCCACCCCGATCGTGCTCGCCGAGTACGGGCTCGACGCACGGGCCGAGGAGATCAACCGCCGCGCGGCCGATCTGGCGCGCGAGGCGTGCGCCGAGCTCGCCACTACCGAGCACCCGCGCTGGGTGGCCGGCTCGATGGGCCCGACAACCAAGAGCCTGACGCTGATCGGCGGCGTCACCTTCGCGGAGATGGTCGCGGCCTACCGCGTCCAGGCGGAGGGTCTGGCCGCGGGAGGCGTCGACGTCCTTCTGATCGAGACCGCCCAGGACGCCCTCAACCTCAAGGCGGCGCTGATCGCCTGCCGAGAGGCTGCGCCGGCACTGCCGGTCGCGGTCTCGGCAACCATCGAGCCCACCGGCACGACTCTTGGCGGCCAGACCATCGAGGCGGTCGCCGTGATGGTCGAACCGTGGGCACCGCTATGGGTCGGGCTCAATTGCTCGACCGGACCGGGGCCGATGACGGAGCCCGTTCGCGCCCTGGCCGGCCTCACACCGAGCTTCCTGTCGGTGGTTCCAAACGCCGGCATGCCGGACGAGAACGGCCGCTACCACCAGCAGCCCGAAGGCTTCGCCGAGGCGCTGGAGCGGTTCGCAGGCGCGGGCTGGGTGAACCTGCTCGGCGGCTGCTGCGGCACGACAGCGGCCCACATCCGGCGCCTGCGCCAGGTTGCAGACAGCAACCCGCCGCGCCGGCCGCCGGCCTACGACCCGGACTGGGTGGCCGGGGGCGAGCCGGTCGAGCTGCGCCAGGAGCGACCTCCGCTGATCATCGGTGAGCGGACCAATGCGCTCGGGTCGCGGAAGTTCAAGCAGCTGATCGAGGAGGAGCGTTGGGCCGAGGCAGCCGAGATCGGTCGCCGGCAGGTCCGCCGCGGCGCCCACGTGGTCGATGTCTGTGTCGCCGATCCAGAGGGCGATGAGACGGCACGCATGGCCGCCTTTCTCTCCTCCCTCCGTCGCATCGTCCGCGCACCGTTGATGTTGGACACCACCGATCCGGACGTCCTCGCCGCGGGCCTCGAGCTGATCCCGGGGCGGCCGATTATCAACTCGGTCAACCTCGAGGACGGCGGCGAACGCCTCGACCGCGTGGCCGGGATAGCGCGCCGGTTCGGGGCCGCGGTGGTCGCCGGCTGCATCGACGAGCACCCGACCGACGGCATGGCACGCACGGCCGAGCGCAAGGCGGAGATCGCTGCCCGCCTGCTCGAGCGGCTGGAGTCACACGGCCTGCGTCGGTCGGAGATCCTGATCGACCCGCTGGTGTTCCCGGCCGCCACAGGCGACCCCAAGTTCGAGGGCTCGGCGCGCCAGACGGTCGAGGGCATTCGCCGGATCAAGGACCGGGTCGACGGAGCGCTGACGGTGGCCGGCATCTCCAACGTCTCCTTCGGCCTGCCCGCGGCCGGTCGCAACGTGATCAACGCGGTATTCCTCCACCACTGCGTCCAGGCCGGCCTCGACGCCGCGATTGTCAACTCGCAGGCGCTGGTCCGGGTGCCGAGCCTCGACCCCGAGGAGGTTCGCCGCGCCGAGGCAGTCCTGTTCGGAGGCGGGCGGGCGGCCGTCGACGAGTTCGTGGCGGCCTACCGCGACGCGCGACCGTCGGCCGGCGACGAGCTCGACAAGCTGCCGCCCGAGGAACGTTTGCGGCGGATGGTGGTCGACGGCCGATGCACCGGGCTCGAGGAGGCCCTGGATCTGCTCCTGGAAAGCAGCCGGCCGCTCGACATCATCAACGGACCACTGATGGCCGGCATGGACGAGGTTGGCCGCCTATTCGGAGACGGCAGCCTGATCGTCGCCGAGGTGCTGGTCTCGGCCGAGGTCATGCAGGCCGCCGTCGACCACCTCCGACCCCATCTCGGGAGCGGTGAGGAGATTGGGCGGGGCTCGATTCTCCTCGCGACCGTGCGCGGCGATGTTCACGACATCGGCAAGAACCTCGTGGGCATGATCATGACGAGCAATGGCTACCGCGTCATCGACCTTGGGGTCCAGGTGCCGTCGCAGCGCCTGATTGATGCGTGGGACAGGGAGCGTACCGACCTGATCGGCCTCTCCGGCCTGCTGGTGCGTTCGACTCAGCAGATGGTGGCGACGGTATCGGATCTCGACACTCACGGGGTCGGGGTGCCGGTGCTGGTCGGCGGCGCTGCCCTCAACCCTCGCTTCGTCCGTGAGCGGATCGCTCCCGCCTACCGGGCCCCGGTGCACTATGCGAAGGACGCCATGGAGGGCCTCCGCACCGCCAACGGGCTGCTGTCCGGCAACCTCGAGCCGGTGGAACCCCCAACCGCTTCCACGCCGCTGGCCGCGAGCTCGCCCCGTCCTGCCGCCGCCACTCCGGAGCCCGCACGCGTTCTCGAGACGGGCGAGCTGCCCGCGCCGCCCGACCTCGCCCGCCACCCACTGTCCAACCTGCCACTGGACCAAATCCTGCCATGGCTGAACCCTCAGATGCTGTTCGGCAAGCACCTCGGGGTCCCAGGCTCGGTCCGTCGCGCCCTGGAACGCGGTGACACGCGGGCAGCGGACCTGGTTGAACGGGTCGAGGCGCTGCAGGACGCCGCCATCAGCCAGGGCTGGCTGCGGCCGGCAGGCGTCTTCCAGTGGTTCCTGGCCCACAGCCACGGCGAGGAGGTCGTGCTTCGCGCCGGAGACGGCACCGAGCTGACCCGGTTCCCGTACCCGCGTCAGGCCAAGTCCCCGTGCCGCTCCGCCGCCGACTGGGTCCATCCCGATCCCGAGGCCGGCGATACCCTCGCCCTGATGGCGGTGACCGTTGGCAGGCGCTACCAGCAGGTTGCCTACGGCTTCCGCAACGAAGGCCGGTTCCTCGACGCCTACGCCCTCGAGGCAATGGCGCTGGAAACCGCAGAGGCGAGCGCCGAGTGGCTGCACCGACGCCTGCGCGAGCTGTGGGGGTTCCCGGACCCGCAGGAGCTGACACGCGAGGAGATCTTCCGCGCCCGCTATCAGGGAATCCGCCTGTCCTTCGGCTACCCCGCCTGTCCCGACCTCGAACCACAGCGCGACCTCACGCGGCTGCTGGCGACGGACGAGATCGGCATCGAGCTCACCGAGGGCCTCATGATGAGCCCGGAGGCCTCGGTCTCCGCCGTGGTCTTCCACCACCCCGACGCCAAGTACATCGCGTAGCGATTCGCTGCGCGAATCGCTCATAACTGAAGACTCACTTCAGCGCAAGAGTCTTCCCGGCGCGGCGTGCCTGCACTGTCCGGGCGAGTGGGGGCCTCCGTCACTCCGTCACTCCGCCACCGGGTGGGCGGGAGGAACCTAATCACTTAATTACTCAACAACTTAATCACTTGCTGGGGTGTGCAGACCGACTCATTCCAACAGGTCCAGGATCTTCTCTGGGCTCTTGAACGGGGCAATGATATAGACGCCCTGGGCCCGCTGCGGGGCCTCGGCGAGCATCGCCTGGGCGTGCCTCCGTCCGATCTCGGCGGCCTCCGCCCCGGCGGCCTCCAGGTCGGCCAGGAGGCCTGCAGGCACGGCGATCCCCGGCACCTCGTAGTGCAGACGCAGCGCGAGCTTGTGCGAGCCAAGCGGCCAGATCGGGGCCAGTGCCGGAACCGGAAGCCGGCCGCCGAAGCGGTCGAGCAGCCGCTCCCACGGTCCCCACTCGAAGAACACCTGCGACATCGCAAAGCGAGCCCCGGCCTCCACCTTGCGCTGCAGGCGCTCCGCCTCGCGCTCGACGTCGTCGTTGGGGTTGACGGCAACGCCAATGTTGAAGGCCGGGGGGTCACCGATCGGGTTGCCAGTCCAGTCGCTGCCCTCGGCAAGGCGGGTGATGGCGCGCACGAGCTCGAAGATGTCCACCTGGTTAACGTCGTACTGGCCAGGGTAGTCGCCGAGCTGAGAAGGATCGCCGCTCACCGCCAGGAGGTTGCGGATACCGTGCCGCCAGGCACCGAGCAGCTGCGCCTCGATGCCCATAATCCCCGCGTCCCGCGGTGTGACGTGCGGCATGGTCTCGATCCCGGTTCGCCGCTCGATCTCCGCCGCCAACCAGAGCGAGTCCATGCGCAGCCGTGCCAGCGGGTTGGAGTTGATGTCGACGGCGTCGACCCGAGGATGGTTCGCCATCAGGCGGGCTGCCTCGAGGATGCGGTCGGAGTTGGCGCCCTTGGGCGGGTCGATCTGCACGACGCGCACGAAACGGCCCTCGGCAAGCTTGGTGGCGAGGGACGAGGACGGCTCCCGCCGCTTCGGGGGTTGCGGCGGCTCCGAGACCGCCACCGCCGGTCCGCGGCGGTGTTGCGGCTTGAGGCCGGCCACGGCGTCGGAGATCGCCCGGATGTGCTCGGGGCCTGTACCGCAGCAGCCGCCGACGAGCGCAGCGCCGAGAGCCGCAGCACGCCGCGCGAACTGCGCCAGGTACTGCGGCGTGGCCGGGGACAGCAGCCGGCTGCCGGGACGGTAGACGACCATCCCCGCATTCGGCTGTGCCGCCAATGGTCGCGAAACCTCGGGGATGCGCTCGAGGATCTCGAGGGCACCGAGGGGGCCCGGTGCGCAGCCAATGCCGGCCGCCTGCACATCGAGCTCGGTGGCGCGTGCAACCAGCGCGGCGTGCTCCGCCCATGGGTGGGGTGGCCGCTCCGACGGGAACGTCAGGAGGGCGATTATCGGTAGCCGGGTGACGCCGCGGACCGCCGCGACCGCCAGCTCGAGCTCGTCGAGGCGGAAGAAGCTCTCCAGCACTAGCAGGTCGGCGCCCCTCCCGGCGAGGATATCGGCTTGCTCGGCGAGCGCCGACACCATGAGCGCACGATCCTCCGGGGAGTCCGGGTCGAAAACGCCTGTCAGCGGCCCGATCGAGCCGGCAACCAGGCAGTCAACGCCGGCAACCTCGCGAGCCTCGCGAGCGAGCTTGACGGCCGTCGCGTTGAGAGCCTCGGTCTCCGTGTCGGCGTACAGGCGCTGGAGGCGGGGCCGCGAGGTCCCGAAGGTTGCAGTCTGCAGAATCTCCGCTCCCGCCGCCAGATAATCGAGATGGATCGCCAGCACCTGATCAGGGTGCTCGAGGGCAGCGGTATCAAGGCGGGGAGCGTCGGGGAGCCGCGCCAGCAGCTCCGAGCCCATCGCTCCGTCGGACACCACCACATGGTCGGCGAGCCTGCGCTCCAGGTTCATGAGGAAGAGATATCACAGAAGCAATTCGCTGCGCGAATCGTCCCGGAATATCCCCCGGCGGGGAGCGTACAATCTCACGTGAGTGCGACCATGACGTTGACCGCCCCGGATGCGCCCGCGCTTGAACGGCAGTGGGTTGACGGTGCCCGTGAGGGCGACGTCGCCGCGCGCGAGCAGCTGGCCCAGTTCTGCCACCGCCTGGCCTTCCTGGCGGCTCTCCAGCTGAGCGGCAACCGCGAGGACGCCAAGGACCTCGCGCAGGATGCGATGGTGCGCTTCTTCGCCTCGCTCGACCGTTTCGACACCGGGCGCCCCCTGCGGCCGTGGCTGTTCCGGATCGTTCGCAACCTCTATCGCGACCGCCTGCGCCGCCGCCGCATCAGGCGGACGAGCTCGCTCGATGACGACGAGCACCCGGTGCAGATGCAGGTCGCGGACGGGGCCGCAAGTCCCGAAGACTGCACGGCCCGCCACGAGCTGCAGCGGATACTCTGGGAGGAGCTGCAACAGATTCCTACTCACTACCGCGAAGTGGTGGTCCTCAGGGACTACCAGGACCTGGCCTACTCGGAGATCGCCCGCATCCTCCGGCTGCCGCGGGGTACGGTCATGTCGCGCCTGCACCGCGGCCGGCAGATGCTGCGCTCGGCGGTCCGCCGGCGGGCCGGAAGCCCGGCCGAGGAGGATGACGATGCCTGACCGGTGCCCACGCGGTTTCGACGAGCGGCTGCTCAGCGGCTACCTCGACGGCGAGCTCACCCAGGGCGACGAGCAGCGGGTCACGGTTCACCTCGAGAGCTGCCCGCATTGCAAGGAACTGCTCGCCGACCTCGACCGGAATCGGGAGGCTACGATGAGCACTCGTTTCACCCCCCCACCTGACCTCCAGTGGGACGAGCTCCCGCGCAGTGGGGGCAGCCTTCTTCTGCGCCGCCTCGGCTGGTGGTTGGCGGCCCCGTGGCTGGTGCTGGTGGCCGGATACGGCCTGTGGGAAGCATGGCGGGGCGTTGCAGGCGCATTCGACCGCATCCTGACCTTCGGCGGCATCACCGCGCTGGTCTTACTCTTCCTGTCGGTCCTCTTCGACCGTCTCCGTGATGCCAGGACCGATCGCTACCGGGAGGTCAAGCGATGATCATCACCACCACCGACCACATCGCCGGCAAGAAGGTCGTCCGCACGCTGGGAATGGCGCGAGGCAACACCATCAGGGCCCGCCACGTCGGCAAGGACATCATGGCGATCTTCCGCAACCTGGTCGGCGGCGAGGTCAGCGAGTACACGAAGATGATGGCAGAGACGAGGGAGCAGGCGCTCGACCGCATGCTCGAGGAGGCGCGCGAGCTGGGCGCCAACGCCGTCGTCTGCGTCCGCTTCATGACCACCGAGGTCATGAAGGGCGCCGCCGAGCTCCTCGCCTACGGCACCGCCGTCATCGTCGAAGACGAGTAGAGGCCCGGCCGAAACCCCTGTTCGGCTGCGATCCGCGACACGGGGTCACCTGCACGTTTCTCGCTTGTCACCCGCCTCCAACGTACCCGCGGGTACGCCTACGGCATGCTCCGGCGCGAGACAACGCACATCTGACACCCGTCTCGCGAAGCTCGCTGCGAACAGGGTTTCCGGCCGAGCCTCTAGAGACTCACAGCTCCGGAGTTCCTGCCGGTCGCTGAAGCGAACCTCGCCGCGGACGGAGGTTCCGGCCGGGCCTCTACTGCGGGACGTCCTTGCCAGTTGCGGGAGCCTCGGTCTCCGGCTTCTCCGGCTTGTCAGGCTGCTCCGGCTGTACCGCCACACCCGCGCGCGCCAGCTCGTCGTTGATGATGCTCTCGAACTCTGACGGTGGCTGGGCGCCGCTCAGCATGCGCCCGTTGATGAAGAAGGTCGGCGTGCCGGTTGCCCCGAGCAGCCGAGCCTCCCTCAGGTCGGCATCGATCTTCTGGTCGGCCTCGTGCTTGGACAGGCAGGCCTTGAACGCATCCATATCGAGCCCGAGGGTCTTCGCCTCGTTGGCGATCGCATTGTCGCCGAGTTCCTTCTGGTGGCTGAACATCCACGAGTGCAGCTCCCAGAACTTCCCCTGCTTCTGCGCACAGGCGGCCGCCTGGGCCGCGGGCCGCGCCCGCGGGTGGGCCGGTGACGGCATGTCCTTGAACACCAGGCGGATCTTCCCGGGGTAGTCGTCAAAGAGCTTCGACACCGCACTCTGGACGCGAGCGCAGTACGGGCACTGGAAATCGGAGAACTCGACGATCGTCACCGGAGCATCCTCCGGGCCGCGGCTGGGGTCTGCGGGATCAATGGCGACCGGAAACCGCGGCGGCTCGAGGAGGACCTTCAGATTCGCCCCGGCGACAAGCCGGGCCTGCAGCGCCGTCTCGAGCTGCTGTACCTGCTGCTGCTGGAGCGCCTTGACCACTTGCGCCCGAGCCTCCTCGTCGGTTCCCGGGAGTCGCGACCGGTACTGCTTGAGGATCTGGTCGACACGCTCCTTCGGCGGCTCAACCACCTTGCTCGTGATCTGCTCCGCGTAGTACTGATCCCGGGTCATCCCGGCCTTCAGCGCCTCGGCCCGCAGCAGCCGCTCGGCCACGATCTGCCGGATCGCCTTGCTCTTGATCTGGAACTCCTGGTTCTTCAGCTGAGCGAGCGTCGGCGCCACCACGCGATCGAGCTCGGCGGCGGTGATGTCGCCCAGGGAGTAGCTGGCAACTACCTTCTCTCCGGGTGTCGCGGCTGGCGCGGCCGGAGGGGACGGCTGCTGCTGGGCGGCGGCTCCAGCCGCCACCAACATCAGCAATGCCAGGGTCGTACGTGTGCACACCGTGTCCTTCATGAATGACCTCCCGCTCGCAACCGGCGTCTGGGCCGTCGGTGGAGCAGGAACAGTATAGACCGCCCGCCCAACCGGGAGGTGAGAAGGTGATGTGGGATCCCCCACCCACCCAAGTGATTACGTCATTAAGTGATTGAGTGCCCCCACCCACCCCGGAGAACTCGGGTACGACTCGCTCCCTAGCGATTCGCGCTGCGAATCGCTATTCTTGCCGGCGAGAGATGTGAGAACAGCCTGCGACGAGGAGGTCGCCCATGAACGCGTTGCTCCTGGCCCGGTGGCAGTTCGCGATCACAACCGTCTACCATTTCTTCTTCGTGCCGCTCACGCTGGGTCTGTCGGTGCTGATCGCGATCATGGAAACCAAGTACGTCCGCAGCGGTGACGAGACGTACCGCAAGATGACGCGCTTCTGGGGCAAGCTCTTTCTGATCAACTTCGCCCTCGGTGTGGTCACCGGCATCGTGCAGGAGTTTCAGTTCGGCATGAACTGGTCCGAGTACTCACGCTTCATGGGCGACATCTTCGGCGCGCCGCTGGCGATCGAGGCACTCCTCGCCTTCTACATCGAGTCGACCTTCCTCGGCGTGTGGATCTTTGGCTGGGACCGTCTGTCGCCGCGGCTACACGCCGCCGTCGCATGGATGGTCGCCATCGGCGCCAACCTGTCGGCCCTCTGGATCCTGGTCGCCAATTCGTTCATGCAGAAGCCGACCGGCTACGTGCTGCGCAACGGCCGCGCCGAGATGGCCGACTTCTGGGCGCTGCTCGGCAACGGCCACGTTTGGGTACAGTGGCCGCACGTCTTCACGGCGTCCCTGGCTACCGCCGCCTTCTTCGTCGCCGGCATCTCCGCCTACCACCTCCTGAAGCGGTCGCGCGACCTTGAGGTCTTCCGGCGCTCCTTCCGGTGGGCGGTCGCGTACGGCTTGATCGGCACGGTCCTGGTGATCCTGGTCGGCCACACCCAGGCGCAGTACATGACCCGCATCCAGCCGATGAAGATGGCCGCGGCCGAGGCCCTCTGGAACACCGAGAACCCGGCGGCTATGTCGATCTTCACAATCGGCAATGAGCGCGAGCGCAAGGACGTGTTCGCGATCCGCATCCCGGGCCTCCTCAGCTTCCTCGCCCACAACAGGTTTTCGGGAGCGGTCGAAGGGATCAACAACCTCCAGGACGAGTACGTGCAGCGCTACGGGCCCGGAGACTACGTACCGCCGGTAGCAATCTCCTACTGGACGTTCCGCATCATGGTCGGGGCCGGCTTCGCCATGCTCCTGCTGCTGCTGTGGAGCCTGCGCGCGGTCATAAAGGAGCGGACGCTGGACTCGCCGCGGCTCCTGAAGTACATGCTGTGGGCGATCGCGCTTCCGTACATCGCCAACTCGACCGGCTGGATCTTCACCGAGGTCGCGCGCCAGCCGTGGATCGTGTTCGGGCTGCTGAGGACGAAGGACGCCGTTTCGCCGATCGTCTCGGCGCCGGAGGTCGCCTTCTCGCTGGTCGCATTCACCGTCGTCTACGGCATCCTCATGGCGGTGGACATCTACCTCTTGAAACGCTTCGCCACCGCCGGCGTTCCCGAGGAGTCCCCGACCAAGGCCCCGGCCGAGGCCGGTTGATCGGAGGAGGTGCAGCATGGATCTCAACACCCTGTGGTTCATCCTCATCACGGTGCTGTTCGTCGGCTTCTTCTTTCTCGAGGGCTTCGACTACGGCGTCGGCATCCTGCTCCCGTTCCTGGGGCGCAACGACCGCGAACGGCGCGTCATCATCAACACCATCGGTCCCGTCTGGGACGGCAACGAGGTGTGGATGATCACTGCCGGGGGCGCCTCCTTCGCAGCCTTCCCGAGCTTCTACGCCACCCTCTTCTCCGGCTTCTACCTGGCGCTGGTGCTGCTGCTGCTGGCGCTTATCGTGCGCGGCGTTGCGTTCGAGTTCCGCAGCAAGCTCGACAGCCCGCGTTGGCGCGGCCGCTGGGACTGGATCATCTTCGCCGGCAGCCTGGTCCCCGCCCTGCTGTGGGGCGTCGCCATCTGCAACCTTCTGCACGGGGTGCCGGTCGACGCCAAGATGACCTACGTCGGCGGCTTCTTCACGCTCCTCAACCCATACGCTCTCGTCGGCGGGGTCGCCACCGTCGCCCTCTTCGCCCTGCACGGCGCGGTGTTCCTGGCCCTCAAGACCGACGGTGACATCCGTCGCCGGGCGCGAGCCTTCGCCTCCAAGCTCTGGTTCCCCGCCACCGGTCTCGTGTTCCTGCTCGCGCTCCTGACGGCGCTGATGACCGATGTCCTGCCGCGCCTCGGCTACGATCCCGGCGTCGTGCCGGCCACCGCCGTGGTGTCGCTCCTCCTGGTCCGCTACTTCATCGGCAAGGAGCGCGAGGGTTGGGCGTTCATCCTGACCGGCATCTCGGTCGCTTTCAACGTCATCACCGTCTTCATGGGCCTGTACCCGCGCCTGATCGTCTCGAGCCTCGACCCGGCGTGGAGCCTGACCATCTACAACGCCTCCTCGAGCCCGTACACGCTCAAGGTGATGACGATCGTCGCGCTGACTCTGGTGCCGTTCGTGCTCGTCTACCAGGCATGGTCATACTGGGTGTTCCGCAAGCGCCTGACGGTGGAGTCATACCTCGAGTACTAGCGATTTGCGCAGCGAATCGCTGCGAATTGCTTACCATGGCGCAGTGCACGTTGATCCGAAGCTGCTTCGGCTGACGGCGGCGGGCCGGCCGCGGCTGGTTCTGGCCATCGCCTTTGGCGTTGCCGCCGGTCTTGCCACGGTAACGGCCGCATACGCGTTCAGCGGCGTGGTCGCGCGAGTGTTTCTCGACGGCGCGACCC
The DNA here is from genome assembly GCA_964552395.1 of uncultured Thermoanaerobaculia bacterium. GTDB lineage: Bacteria > Acidobacteriota > Thermoanaerobaculia > Thermoanaerobaculales > Sulfomarinibacteraceae > JAJDNH01. The sequence goes on from CAZKGM010000024.1 coordinate 41,029, forward strand.
TCGCCGCCGTCGCGCCCCTGCTCGGCCTGCTGGCTATGGTGATCCTGCTCCGCGCGACCTTCACGTGGGCGAGCGAGGCGACGGCAGCACGGTTCGCGGTCGGCATCAAGACCGACCTGCGCAACCGCCTCGCCGCCCACCTCGTGCGCCTGGGCCCGGTGGCCGCCGCCGGCGAGCGCACCGGCGAGCTGAGCACCACCCTGGTCGAAGGCATCGAGGCGCTCGACGCCTACCTCCGTCGCTACCTGCCGCAGCTCGCCCTGACGGCGCTGATCCCGCTGATGGTGGCAGCCCTCGTGCTCGCCCGCGACCTGCTCTCCGGGATCATACTGCTGGCGACCGCACCCGCGATCTTGATTCTCATGACCCTGATCGGCCGGCTGGCCGAGTCGAAGAGCCGCCGCCAGTGGCAGGCTCTCGCCCGCATGGGCGCCCACTTCCTCGACGTCCTGCAGGGGCTCACCACGCTCAAGATCCTCGGCCGGAGCCGCGAGCAGGCGGCGGTGATCGGCCGCATCACCGACCGCTTCCGGCAGACGACGATGGGCGTGCTGCGGATCGCCTTCCTGTCCGCGTTGGTGCTCGAGATGATGGCCACCATCAGCACCGCGGTGGTGGCGGTCGAGGTCGGCCTGCGCGTTCTCTACGGCCACCTCGCTTTCCGCGAAGCGTTCTTCGTCCTCCTGCTGGCCCCCGAGTTCTACCTGTCGCTGCGTCTCCTGGGAAGCCGCTTCCACGCCGGCCTGGCCGGAGTCAGCGCGGCCGGCCGCATCCTCGACGTTCTCGAAAGGCCGGTGCCGGTGCGCACCCTCGGCGACCGCTCCGCAGAGATCGGGTCCCGGCCGGTGATCCGCTTCGAGGACGTCGCCTTTGCCTACCCGGGACGCGGCCGGTCGGCCGACAGCGCCCCGCGGCCGCTCGCGGTGCAGGACATCGGCTTCACGCTGGAGTCCGGCCGCACCGTTGCCGTGGTCGGCCCAACCGGCGCCGGCAAGAGCACCATTGCCCTTCTTCTGCTGCGCTTCGCCGATCCTGCGGCGGGCAGGATCACCGCCGACGGCGTCCCACTCGACGCGCTGCCCCCGGAGCGGTGGCGGGAGCACATCGCCTGGGTGCCGCAGCGCCCCTACCTGTTCGCGGGCACGGTCGCCGACAACATCCGCCTCGCCCGTCCCTGCGCGAGCAACGCCGAGGTCGAGGCGGCCGCGCGCGCCGCGCAGGCCGACGAGCTGATCCGCGAGCTGCCTGCCGGCTTCGAGACCCAGATCGGCGAACGCGGAACGCGGCTGTCGGGCGGCCAGGCGCAGCGGCTCGCCCTCGCCCGCGCCTTCCTCAAGGACGCACCCATCCTGGTCCTTGACGAGGCCACCTCCCACCTCGACCCGGACCTCGAGGCGCGCCTGCAGGTCGCCACCGAGAGGCTGCTCGAAGGCCGCTCGGCGCTCGTGATTGCCCACCGCCTGGCCACCGTCCGCCGCGCCGACACCATCCTCGTTCTCGAGAACGGCCGCATCGCCGACCGCGGCCGCCACGATGAGTTGGCGACCCGCAGCGGTCCTTACCGTCGGCTCCTGGCCGCTTCCGGGAGCCCCGCATGAGCCCGCTCCGCCGCCTCGTCGGGCTGGTGCTCCCCCATTGGCGCAGGGTGCTGCTGGCCACCGTCCTCGGCGCGGCGACCGTGCTGTCCAGCGTCGGCCTGATGGCCGCCTCGGCGTTCATCATCGCCACCGCCGCCCTCCACCCCTCGATCGCCGAGCTCCAGGTCGCCATCGTCGGCGTGCGCTTCTTCGGCATCTCGCGCGGCGTCTTCCGCTACGCCGAGCGGCTGGTGTCCCACGACCTGACCTTCCGCATCCTCGCCCGCCTGCGCGTCTGGTTCTACACCGCGATCGAACCGCTGGCGCCGGCTCGGCTGGGCGGCGCCCGCAGCGGCGACCTGCTGGCGCGCGCGATCTCCGACGTCGAAGCCCTCGAGGAGCTCTTCATCCGCGCGCTCGCTCCGCCGCTGGTCGCGCTGACCGTAGCCGCCGCCACCGCCGGCTTCCTGCTCCGCTACCACCCCGGGCTCACCGCCGCCTACCTCGGCTTCTTCGCCATCGGCGGCGTCGCGGCGCCACTTGTGATGCGGTGGCTGAGCCGCGGTGCCGGACCCGCCGAGCGCCGCCTCGCGGCCGAGCTCCACCAGGCGGTCGTCGAGACGGTGCAGGGGCTGCCCGACCTGCTGGCCTGCGGCGCCGAGGGTGCCGCCGTCGAGCGGATGACAGGGCTCGGGGACGAGCTCGCCGCGGCGCAGACGCAGATGGGCCGCGTCGACGCCCTCGACGCCGCCTTGGGGACACTGGTCGCCAACCTGGGTGTGTGGTGCCTGCTGGTGCTGTCGATACCGATGGTGCGCGCGGCCCGCTTCGACGGCGTTTCGCTGGCGGTGCTGACGCTGGCCGCGCTGGCCAGCTTCGAGGCCGTACAGGCTCTGCCCGCGGCCGCCCAGTACCTGGAGGGGCAGCTGGCCGCGGCCCGACGCCTGTTCGAGATTGCCGACACCGAGCCCGCGGTCACGGACCAGGACGAACCGCTGGCGCTGGTCCCAACCGCGGCCGTGCACGCCCCCGCCGTCCGCGTCCGCGGCCTGTCCTTCGTCTACCCGGGATCGCCGGCGCCCGCTCTGGACGACATTGACCTCGAACTCGCCGACGGCGGGCGGTTGGCTCTCGTCGGTCCGAGCGGCGCCGGTAAGTCGACGCTCGCCGCCATCCTGCTCCGCTTCTGGGAGGGGTGGGAAGGCAGGCTCGAGCTGTGGGGCCACGACATCCGCCGCTACCGCCAGGAGGACGTCCGGCGCTCAATCGGCATGATCTCGCAGAGCACCCACCTGTTTGCGGCAACGATCCGCGACAACCTCCTGCTCGCCAGACCCGACGCAACCGAGCCGGAGCTCGAGGCCGTGCTCGAGAGCGCCCGCCTCGCTGCTGTCGTCGCCGATCTCCCCGACGGCCTCGACACCTGGGTCGGCGAGCAGGGGCTGCAGCTGTCGGGCGGCCAGCGCCAGCGCCTCGCGATCGCCCGCGCCCTCCTCGCCGACCCGCCGCTGCTCCTGCTCGACGAGCCCACCGCCGACCTCGACACCGTCACCGAGCGCGAGGTCCTGTCCGCCATCGACGAGGCGACCGCGGGCCGCACCACCCTCACCATCACCCACCGCATGGTCGCGATGGAGCGCTTCGACGACATCGCCGTTCTCGACCGCGGCCGCATCGTCGCCCGCGGCCGCCACGCCGAGCTCCTCGACACCGGCGGCCTGTACGCGCGGCTGTGGTCGCTGCAGCATGGGGAGCTGTTGGGGGAACCCCTGCCGCCCACCCACCCGGAAGGTGAGGAAGTGAGGACGTAAGAAGGTGAGGAAGTCCCACCCACCCGGAGCACGCCACGATCTCCGAGCCCGGGCTCTCCGGGCGCGATCGTAGCGAGAGCGGCGAGACGCTTGTCAGGGGCGAGATCTGAGCGTCGAGCTGCCGCAGACATACTCCCCGTATGTTGAGGACGGCGAGAGGTGAAGAGCACGGTCCTGGCTGGCGCATCGTCGCTCGCAGTAGATTGCGGCCGGATGACCCGGGCTAAAACACCGCCCGCCCGGGGACCGCGCCGCGCTGGGCGGGCGCCCCCCCTTTGTCCCCGGGCGGGCGGAGAATCAGTGGTCCGAGCTCAGGTCTCGCTCCTCTCCGCGCCAGCCGCCCCACGCCAGCATAAGCCAGCCGGCGATGAACGCCAGGCCGCCGGCCGGGGTGATGGCGCCGAGCCAACGCGCGCCGGTCACCGCGAGCAGGTAGAGGCTGCCCGAGAAGAGCACCACGCCTGCCGCGAACAGCCACCCCGCGACCGTGAGGGCCGAGTGTGAACGACGGGTCAGCAGCAGGCCCACCGCCAACAGCGCGAGCGCGTGGTACATCTGGTACCGGGCGCCGGTCTCGAACACCTCCAGCATGCGCGGCGCCAGGTGCGCCCTGAGGCCGTGCGCCGCGAAGGCGCCGGCCGCCACACCAAGCGCGCCGAGTGCACCGGCGACGCCAACGAAGAACCGTGCCATGGACGAGCTCCTCCCGTTTCCGTCTCCGGACAACAGCCGGCAGCCTCCCCGCATGCCCGAACGCCCCCGAACCCGAGCGCTGTGGGCGTCGCAGGCTCCGGCGCCAAGACCCCAGGGCGAGCCCCTCGGTGACGACCGTCGCAACCGCCGGGTGGCGGGGAGTGCCGGTTCTCTGCCACAATGGGCGTGTGGCGCTGCCGCGGTACCAGCCTGGATCACCCGCTTGCGTTCTCCTGACACAGGCGAAACGCAAGCTATCGCTGCCCTCCTCGCGCCCCCCAGCAAGGCCTTCTTCACTCATGAGTAGTCCAGGCCGCACCCTTCCGTCCCCCCCCCCGGGTGAGCGCGCTGTCGGGCGGTGCCGCCGTCCGGCGGGAGGAGCGCGGCGGTGCCTGCGGTCCCCCCACGAGCTCACGGCGATCGCCGCGATCCTGGCCCTGCTCCTCGGCACCGGTCTGGCGGCGGCGGGCGACGCGCCCCCTGCGGACGGCAGCTCCGACCTCGACGGCCTGAAGATCGTCTCCGTCCGCATCATCCGCCACAACATCTTCGACACCAACGAGCCTGCCACCTCTGCGTGGCCGTACCGGGGGGCCAACGCCCTCCACATCGTCACCCGCGAGAGCTTCATCCGCCGCGCCCTGCTGTTTCAGGAGGGTGACCCGTACTCCGCCGCCCGCGCCGCCGAGAGCGCGCGCCTGCTGCGCTCGTGGGGCTTTCTCAACCCGGTCGACATCCAGGCGACGCGGGTGCCGGGCGGGGTCGAGATCACAGTCGAAACCCGCGACCTGTGGACCCTCGAGATCGGAGGCCAGGCCGGGCTGGCCGGGCATCGCAACCACTACGGGTTCAGCGTCACCGAGAACAACCTCCTCGGCCTCGGACGGACCGCCGACGTCACCTACAAGTCGGATCCGGAGCGCGACTCCTGGACCTACACCTACTTCGACCCCTTCCTCCTCGGCAGGAAGTGGCAGGTGGCCGTCGAGCACGAGGATTCGACCGACGGCTTCACCGACACCTGGCACGTCGAGCGCCCGTTCTACTCCCTGGTCGACAGGCACACGCTGGGCGCCGAGTGGACGCGCGTTGAGCTCATCGATCACCTGTACTCCAACGGCGAGGCCGTGGTCTCAGGACTCGATAGCGTCCGCGCCTGGCGCGTGTGGGGCGGTCTGCGCCTGCACGGGGATCACGAAATCACTCGCCGCGTCACCTTCGGCTTCGATCACCGATTGCAGCGGTTCGCGGAGTGGCAGCGGCTCAACGAGGGGCCCGCCTACATGAACCCCGACGACCTGCTGATCGACGGCTTCCGCTTCGGCTACCAGCAGATCCCCGACCGTTTCCTGGTCCTGCACGGGTTCCGCGCCTGGTCGGTGCAGGAGGACGTTGGGCTCGGGCCGACCTTCCAGGTTGGCCTTACAACATCGCTCCCGGCCTTCGGCGCCGACGTGCACCGCCTCCTCCTCGACGCCAACCTGTCGATCGCGCGCCGCCGCGGCGACTGGCTCCTGCTCGGCAGCTCCTGGCTCTCCGGACGCCAGGACCCGGACGGCCCGAGGAATATGCGCGCCGGTTTTCAGGTCGCCGCCGCCCAGCTCGGCCGCCGCGGCTGGCAGGCGCGGCTGCTGGTCGAGAACAGCTGGCGGCCGGACCGCAACACCCAGCTCACCCTCGGCACCAAGCTCGGGCTGCGCGGTTGGGACCCCGACACCTTCGACGGCAGCGGCCGCGCCGTCCTCAACCTCCAGTACCGGGCTCTGGTCCTGGAGAACGTGCTGCACTTCTTCTCGTTCGGCGTCGTCGGCTTCGTCGACGCCGGCGCCACCTGGCGGGCTCGCGTCGGCCGCGACACCAACGGCATCCGCAAGGACGCCGGCGTCGGCCTCCTCGTCGACCTGCCGCGCATCGGCCTCGCCCACCTCCTGCGCATCGAGGTCGCCTTTCCCGACGACGGCTCCGGTTTTGTCGCCTCCCTCACGACGTCGACGCTCTTCTGAAGGGCGGAAGTGAG
>CAZKGM010000025.1:0-45522 GCA_964552395.1 uncultured Thermoanaerobaculia bacterium
CGGGAGCAGGATCTGGTTGCGAGCCCTACAGGCCACGCGCGAAGGCCGGTACCAGGTCGCTCTCGTCCCGGGTGCGCAGCACCTCGCGCAGGCGCTTCAGTGCCGGCCCCCGGTCGCGCGGCAGGCGCAGCTTCAGCGGCAGCCAGTTGGAGGCGTGGTTGGCGTGGAATGGGCCGCGGTAGCCCTCCATCGCCTCGAGCATCCACACCAGCTCCTGGAGCGAGCCCCAACGGTCCAGCTCCTCGAGCCGACCGGAGGCGATGGCGCCGGCCATCTCGGTTCCCGGCACCGGCGTCACCACCAAGGCGGCAGCGTACGTCGGCGCAGCCTCCACCAGAAAGCGGCCGGTGGCCTCGGCGTGTCGGCGCGAGCCCAGGGCGCCGGCAAGGCCCAGCAGCACCATCACCGACAGCTTCATCTCGGCTTCGAGCACGATCCGGCAGGCCTCGAGCTGGCCGGCTGCGGTGGCGCCCTTCCGCACAGCGTGCAGCGTCTCGTCGTCGCCGCTCTCGGCGCCGAAGTAGACGATGCCCAGCCCCAGCTCGCGCAGCCGCGGCAGATGCTCGGCGCGCCGCCGAATGGCGCGGGAGTCGGCGTAGATGCCGACCCGCTGGATCCAGGGCAGGTGCTCGCGGATGGCCAGGAGAACGGCCTGCAGGACCTCGGGCGGTGCTGCCAGGGCGTCACCGTCGCCAAGAAAAACGCGGCGCACCCGCGATGCCAACGGCGCCGCCGCCCGCACCTCGGCGACGATCTCCTCGACCGGGCGCACCCGGTACTGCTTCATGCGGTACATGCCGCAGTAGGTACAGCGGTTCCACGAGCACCCCACGGTGAGCTGGAGGATCAACGAGCCCGCCTCTGACGGCGGCCGGAACACGGGCTCGACGTAGGACAGAGGCCAGCTCATCAGCAGCCGCTATGGCTCACGAGAGCTCCAGCCACCTGAACCACATCGGGTGGTTCTCCTTGTACCAGGCGAGCACTTCGCGGATGAGCGCCTTCTTGTCTGGCGGCAGCACGGCGTCATCGATGTCGTCGAAGCTGACCCGGATGCGGTCGTCGGGAAGGTACTCGAGGGCCTCCGAGGCGAGGGTCTGCAGCTCGTTGCGGATACGGCCGGAGTCGGAGATCTTCACCGCCCGCGAGCGGTAGTCCTGGCCGGCGTAGAAACGGTCGAGCAACGGCGAGAAGACGAGCCGCATCTCGTCGAGCGGCTCCATCAGACGCAGGGAGAGGGTGGCCTCGAGGGTGCCGAGGCGGGTCGCCGCCCGTGCCGTCACCCGGTACAATCCGTCGCCCATCTCCTCGACCCCCGGCGTGCCGCTGTACGGCTCGGGCACCATGGCAGAGGTGAGCGCCAGCATCTTCCACTGCTTGTTGGGGAACAGGTCATCGACCACCATCGTGCGCCGCCCCACCGGCATGCCGGCGTCGCGGGCATTGCGGATGATGACGGCGTACTCCTCGACCTCCTCCGCATCAACGTCGCGCTCGAGCGCCTCGGCCAGCCCGTCGGCGAAGTCGGCGGCTTCGGGGTCGAGCAGCATCACGTATCGCTCGCGGTCGTAGGAGACCTTGAACTTGGAAGAAAACAGGCACATCGAGGTGTGGAGGCCGAGAGCGGGGTCGAGGCTCGCCGCCTGCATCGCCTCCGCCGAGGCCGCGTAGCCGTCGCACAGGAACAGGCTCGGCTTGCCGTCGGCGTCGTCGAACGAGCCGACGAGTACCGTGGGCGCGTAAGTGCCGGACTCGGTGAACGCTTCGAGGCCGGTCACGGGTAGGGTCCAACCGTCCTCCACCAGGTGCACGCCAAGGCTGCGCCAGGTCTCCCACAGGTTCCCGATCCGGCCCTCGCGGGAGGGCCCGCCGAGTGTCCACACGTGCACCCGGTCGGGGGTGATGCCGGGGTAGGTCGCTCGGATCGCCTCCAGGACGCGCTCACGCGGGGTCAGGAAGTCGATCAGCACCGAACGCTCCGCCGCCTGCCGCACAACCTCCTCCGGAAGCACCAGTGTGCCCATGTAGCCCTCGTATGGGCGCGCCACCTTGAGGGGCTGATCGAAGAGGTGGAGCACAGTCATGGCGCCGGTCTCGGCGCCCTTGGCGAAACGGGAGGTATTCTCCAGGGTGTCGACGGCTGCACCCCACACGGTGATGCCGGCCGCCTGCACGTCCCGCCAGAACTCTTGCCACTCGTAACCCTGCCTGTTGATCAGCTGGTGGACGCGGCGGTCGAGAAAGCGCGCCACCTGCGGCCGGGCGTAGACGCGCCCGAAGCCCAGCAACGGGTTCGAGCCCATCTCCGGCGTCTCGCCGGCCTTCGGCATCAGCCCCTCGCCAAGGCTGACCATCACCGCGTGGTTCTCGGGCAGAGCACGGGTGAGGTACCAGAGAGCCTCGCTGAGGGCGTATGCCGACACCGCATCGGCATCCTTCTTGACGCGGTTGATCTCGGCTTTCTCCTTGCCCTCGCCCTCGCCGTAACGCCCGAACAGCTTCGTCCCCAGCGCGGTCACCGCGACGCTCATCACGAAGCCCCGCTCCAGCGCCTGACCCACGAACGACAACCCATCGGCAGGCCGAGCCGGCGCCCACCGCTCCTCCACGTCCTCCAGCCAGAGATGGAACCGCCCCAGGATCGCCCGGGTGTCAAAGACCCACTGCGCCACCCGGTTGTGACGTCCCATGTCCATGAGGCCACCTCCTGCTGTTGAGACTCTGCCATGAAACGCGGTAGCACTCAAGCAATTCGCTGCGCGAATAGCTAGAGATACGCGATCGCAAAGCCGATCTGCGCTGCCATCATCATCAGGTACATGTGCGTCCACGAGGGATGGTTCTCGACCGTGGCGAGGGCGTTGGGGTCGCGCGCCATCAGACGTACGGTGTAGATCCCCCACGCGCACAGCAGCAGGCCGAGGACGACCAGGATCGCGCCGTGACCGGTCAGGATCGGGTGGGCGGGGTTGCCGGGATCCGGCAGCAGCGCCCCGAGTGGCATCAACAGCCAGGGAAGGATGAACGACGGTGCCATCAGCGTCACCGCACGCCGCGTCCCATAGACAATCGGTAGCGTCCGGCAGCCGCCGCGCCGGTCGCCGTCCATGTCCGAGAAGTCCTTGGTCGAGCTCGCGCCGAGTAGAAAGAAACCGAAGATGGCGCCGATCCACCACGGTTCGGCCGACCACACCGGCGCCACCATCGACCACCCCGCCACCTTCAGCAGGGTGCCGCGCGGCACGGCGATCGTCAGGTTGGCGAGCCAGCCGAGGCGCTTGGTCCGGCCGAACAGCGGCAGCGAGTAGACGAGCGTGAAGAGTAGCCCGGCGAGGTAGATGAAGAAGCAAATGTGTGCAGAAACAGGCGCGCCGAGCTTCGCGGCCAGGGTGTCGTAGGGGTGGGGAACGACCAGCCAGGTCGGCAGCAGGGCGAGCGCGTACATGAGCGCGGTCGCGGTCCACGCGCCGGCCGCCGACACGCGTCCCGACGGTAGCGGTCGCCGTGGCTTGTTGACGCGGTCGATCTCCAAATCGGCGATTTGATTGAGGATGTTGGAGGCGGCGTTCATCAGAGACGCGCACACCGAACCGAGCACGATCGTCAGCAGCACCGCCCAGGTGAGCCGGTGCGCCGGGTCCGGGTTGTGGACCGAGCCGAACGCGCACACCGCGCCCGACACGATCCCGAGCAGCGGTGGCAGCAGCGTGAAGGGACGGGAGAGATCCTTGAGGTCTTTGAGGGTCATCAGGAGTCAGTTTACCCGCACTTCTCACCACCACCCGGCTGCAGTGCGCGATGCACCGGCGTTGGCGGATGACGAGCGGCCGATCACAGCAGTCGCCACAGGGCGTAGGCGAGAATGACGCCGATCACGGTGTTGGCGAGGTTGGTGCCCTCGTTCGAGTGATCGCCGAGCCGGGGCAGGAAGCCCTCGGCGAGCATGGCCAGAAAGCCGGCCGCGGCCACCGGTAGCAGCCACGAGCGACCCAGATACCCGGTGCCGACGGCTGTGGCCGCAACCAGCGCCGCCCCGGCCAACGCCGCCGCCGTTCCCGGCACCGACACCGCACCGTCGGTGCCGGGCGGCACCCGGCGCAGCCACGGTAACGAGTACGCCCTTCGCCCGAGCGCCTTGCCGACCTCCGACCCCATGGTGTCCGCGAGCGCTGCGGCCAGCCCCGCCGCGACCATCACGGCTGCCGCCGACGCACCGCCGGTCAGCCAGTACAGCAGGGAGCCGAGCAGGCACAGGAGGCCGTTGGCGAGCACGTGGCGGACGCCCCTCCGCGCCTCATCCTCGAGCCCGGCCGCTCGCTTGTGAGCGCGGCGCAACCGAGTCGCGACGGTGCCGACGGCCAGGAACACCCACAGCAGCAGGTAGGCGCGCCAGGTCCCGAAGCCCCAGGTTGCAACGCCCAGCACCCACGCAGCCGCGACCCCGGCCGGCTCCAGCAGGCGCACCGCGAGCGCGGCGCCGGCGATGACGCCGTTGACGACCGCCGCCAGGGCCAGTGTCTTGACAAAGACGGCGGACAGCGGCAGCGCCGCGACGCCGCCGTGCAGGGCGTGGAGGGTGAAGAGGACGTAGGTGCCGAGAAGCGGCGGCAGGACGTTGTCGTCGAGCCCGTGTGGTACGCCCTCGAGCACCGCCGCCGTGCCGGCCGCCAGCAGCACCGCCGTCGCGTGCAGCGCCCACAGCGGCGCCGGCCTCGAGGCAAGGTGGACGAGCCCGGGGGCATTCCAGACCATCAGAGCAGTTCCAACCAGCGCGCCGCCAGCGGTGTAGCCGGCCAGCCCTTCCCAGGTCTTCCTCGGATTCCAGGGCAGCGGATGCCGGCCCCACTTCATGCCGACCAGCCCTGCCACCGCATCCCCTCCGGCCAGCAACCCCCAGCCGAAGGCCGCCAGGTACATGCCGTCGCCGCCCCCATCCGGCCGGTGGAAGAGGACGATGAGCGCCAGTACGACCAGCGGGTAGAGGAGCACGCCACGGTCGGAGACGTCGTCGCGCTCGCTCCTCAGGCGGTGACCGAGCAGGGCCGGCAGCACCAGCAGGTTGAAGGCGAAGGCGGCCAGCGCGCACAGCACCGCCTGCTGCCACGTCAGCCAGCGCAGGGCGAGGGCGAACCCACCCATCGACAGGTGAACAGCCTTGCGTGGCAGCTCGCCGGACGGCAGCGGCCTGCCGGCAACGGCCCGCAGCAGCCTACCGCTCACCGCCCGCTCCGGCACCATTCGGGATGGAACGGCTCACCCGACGACCCCGTCATCGAGGCGGCCCCGCCACCAGGCAAGGAGGTCCGCCAGCGTCCGCTCGAGCGGGATCAGCGGCTGCCAGCCGGTATCGGCGGTGAGGCGGCTCTGGTCGCCCCACAGTGCGGGGATGTCGGCGGGCCGCAGCAGCTCCGGGTCGACCTTCACCTCCGCCTCGACGCCGGCCACCGCCAGCAGGATGTCGAGCAACTCGCGAACGCTGACCTTGGCACCCGAGCAGACGTTGTAGGCCGCCCCCGGCCGTCCGTTTGCCGCCACCAGCCGGTAGGCACGGACGACGTCTCGCACATCGGTGAAGTCGCGAACGGCGTCGAGGTTGCCGACCCGCAGCACCGGCGGCCTCATGCCGCGCTCGATCTCGGCGATCTGGCGCGCAAACGAGGAGGCGACGAAGTGCCCGGGGCGTCCGGGTCCGGTGTGGTTGAAGAGGCGCAGGCGGATCGTTCTCAGGCCGTATGCCGCATGGTACTGCGCCGCGATCAGGTCCTGCGCCGCCTTGCTGACGGCGTACGGCGACAGCGGCGCGAGCGGTGCGTCCTCGGTCACCGGGCAGTGCGCGGCACGGCCGTAGGCCTCGGCCGAGCAGGCCACGACCACGGTCGGCTCCAGGCCGAGCGCACGAATGCCCTCGAGGAGGTTGATCTGGCCGACCGCGTTGACCTCCATGGCCTCGGTCGGCGCGGCCCACGAGGAGGCGACGGTCGACGCTGCGGCGAGGTGGAAGATCACCTCCGGCCGCGCAACCCGAAGTACACGCTGTAGCGAGCCGGCATCCCTCAGCTCGCCGTTCTCGATGTGTACGGACGACGGCAGGGCAGCTACGCTCTCGCGGCCAGCGCTCGGCCACACCATGCCCCAAACTGCTGCGCCCGGCTCGGCTTCGATAAGGTGGGCGGCGAGGTGGGCGCCGACGAAGCCAGCCGCACCGGTAATCAGTGCGCGCACGCGCTCTCCAGGTACCGGTTCAGAGCATCGCGCCAGTCGGGAAGCCGACGCCCCAGGAGTGCCTCCAACTTCGCCGTGGACAGCTCGGAGCATGCCGGCCGCGGCGCCGCCTGGCCGAGCGTTTCGCTGCGGGTTGCCCGCACCGGGACCTCGCTGCCGAGCCGCCTCACGATCTCCTCCGCCAGCCCGTGCCAGGTCGTGGAGCCCGCGTTGACGACGTGCACAATACCGCGCGCCCGCCGCTCCACGAGCTCCAGGACCGCTTCCGCCAGGTCGCTGCAGTAGGTGGGGTTGCCCGACTGGTCCGAAACCACCCGCAGCTCGTCCGCGCCCTCTTCGAGCTGCCGCCGGATCGCCTCGATGAAGTTGTTGCCGCCGTGCCCGAACAGCCAAGCCGTGCGCAGCAGCAGGTGCTCGCGCGCGCTGGCCGCCGCCTTTTCGCCGGCGAGCTTGCTACGGCCGTAGGCGCTGATCGGGTCGGGTGGGTCGTCCTCCACGTATGGCCGTGCCGCCGTTCCCGAGAACACATAGTCGGTGGAAACCTGCACCAGCAGCGCCCCGGCAAGGTCGCTGGCCGCAGCCAGGTGAGCCACCGCCCTGCCGTTGACGGCGGTCGCCTCTGGCTCGCGCTTCTCACAGTCGTCCACCGCCGTGAACGCAGCGCAGTTGATCAGGATCCGAGGCCGCAGCCAACCCACGACCTCTCGTACCGCGCCGGCATCGGTGATGTCGAGCGTATCGATGTCGAAACCCTCCACCGACATCCCTCGCGTCGCCGCGGCATTGACGAGAGCCCGCCCGAGCTGACCTTCCGAGCCCGTGACCATGAGGTCGGTCACGGCGTCGAGCCCCGCAAGCGCTCGTCATACTGGCGGGCGTAGTACGCCGCGAACTCGGCATCCTGCTCGCGGATCGGCTGCCACCACCACGCGTTGTCCACGTACCAGCGCACAGTTTTCTCGAGCGCGCTCTCGAACTCGGCCTCGGGCCTGAAGCCGAGCCGGCCTAGCTTCGAGGCATCGAGCGAGTAGCGGCGGTCGTGGCCCGGTCTGTCCGTTACGAAACGGATGAGATCGTGCGGCTTGCCGAGGACGTCGAGCAGCAGCCGGGTCACCTCCACGTTGGGGCGCTCGTTGCCGCCGGCGATGTTGTACACCTCGCCCGGCTCGCCGCGATCGAGCAGAAAGTCGATCGCACGGCAGTGATCGGCGACGAACAGCCAGTCTCGCACGTTGCCACCATCCCCGTACAACGGCAGCGGACGGTCGGCAAGCGCATTGGTCACGAACAGCGGCACCAGCTTCTCCGGAAACTGGTATGGCCCGAAGTTGTTGGAGGCCCGAGTAATGATCACCGGTACCCCGAAGGAAGCCCAGAACGAGTAGGCGATGCGGTCACCGCCCGCCTTCGAGGCCGAGTACGGGTTGCGCGGCATCAGCGGCGCCGTCTCGTCGAAGGAGCCGATGTCGATGGTCCCGTAGACCTCGTCGGTGGAGATCTGAACGAAGCGCTCCACCTTTCTGCGACGTGCCTCCTCCAGCAGCACCCAGACACCGTAGCAGTCGGTCTGGATGAAGTGGCCGGCGCCGAGGAGGGAACGGTCGACGTGGGTCTCGGCCGCGAAGTTGACGACCGCGTCGCACCCGGCCATGGCGGCCGCCACCACCTCGGCATCGCAGATGTCACCGCGGATGAAGGTGTAGCGCGGATCATCCTCGACTTCGCGCAGGTTCTCGAGTCGCCCGGCATAGGTCAGAACGTCCAGGTTGACAACCTCGAGACCGGGGCGCTCTGCCAGCAAGCGGCGCACGAAGTTGGAGCCAATGAAGCCACAGCCCCCTGTGACCAAGACACGTCGCACGGTATAGACCTCCTGAGCGGCTCGTTGCCCGACGGCGATGGTAACAGACTTGGAATACCACCTCTGGCGGGCGTATTCTCAGGGATGACCACGACAGGAGGTCACCGATCATGAGACAAGTCAAGCCCGTTGAAGGACCGAAAGCAGGGCCGCTCGAGGAGCGCAACGGGAACCTCGTCCCGAAGGGAAGCGAGGAGGCGCTCGTGGAGCGTATCTCGCACCACATCGCGGGTCTGATGGGTGAGCTCAACCTGGATCTGGAGGATCCCAACTTCCGCCACACACCGACACGGGTGGCGAGGATGTATCTCGAGATGTTCCACGGGATCTTCGAGGGTGCCGAGCCGAAGGTCACCTGCTTCCCCAACGAGGAGGGTTACCGCCACATGGTGATCGAGCGGGAGATCCCGTTCTACTCGATGTGCGCGCACCACTTTGTACCGTTCTACGGTCATGCCCACATCGCCTACATTCCCGACTCACGCATTGTCGGCCTCTCAAAGCTGCCGCGCATTCTCGAGTTCTACGCCAAGCGCCCGCAGCTGCAGGAACGCCTGACCGAGCAGGTGGCGCAGTTCCTGTGGAACAAGCTCGAGCCGCTCGGCGTCATGGTTGTCATCGAGGCCCGCCACCTGTGCGTCGAGATGCGCGGGGTCAAGAAGCCCGGCGCGCTGACCGCCACCTCCGCGCTGCGCGGGTGCTTCTCGGACCGCAAGGTGCGCGAGGAGTTCCTGGCCCTCGTCCGCCGCCAGCAGAGCTGGTAGGGCCCTGCAGGCTTCTTCCCTCCTGAACTGCACCGCGAGCTTCTGCGTAGCTCCGGCGGCCGCCGGAGCAACGCAGAACTTGGGGGAACGGCCGCAGGCCGCGGATCTGCCGTGGCGGGCATCATCCACCTGTGGGCCACACCAGGCTAGGGCCTGGGCATGGCGAATGTGTCGCGAGTACGGACCCAGTCGGTCCCACCCATGCGGCCGACAGCGCGAAGGCGGTCGGACAGCACCCTGCCCTCCTCGTCGAGAACCGCCGGATCGAGGTGGAGGAGAACGATCCGCCCGACGATCAGGTTGCCGGCGCCGCCCTCTGATCCGTAGCGGTGGATCTCGACCAGCTCGCACTCCATGTTGACCGGCGACTCCGCGACCAGGCTCGCCGCGACGCGGATGGCCGGGACCGGGGTCAGACCGCTATGAGCGAACTCGCTCTCGCCGCGGGGAAGGGCCGCCGCGCAGGCGTTGACCCTGTCGGCGATCTCCTCCGTCACCGTCGCCACCACGAACTGGCCAACCTCCTCGATGTTGCAGAGGGTGTCCTTTTTGGCGCCGGTGCGGCCCGCGAGGGCGGGCGAGAAGACGATCAGGGGAGGGTTCGCCGACACCGCGTTGAAGAACGAGAACGGCGCCAGGTTGGTCCGGCCCTCGGCGTCGACCGTAGACGCCAGGGCGATCGGCCGTGGCACGACGATCTCCACCAGGCGGCGGTAGACGTCGACCCACGGGGTGTCGGCGGTGTCGATCGTGAGTGGGCTCTCAGACATGTGACCTCCCGGAGAATCATACGGAGAAGAAGAACGGTAGACGGTAAATGTCATGTGGTAGCGGGGGAGAGTCAAGCGCGCGGGCTCGGCGCCGGTCACTCTCCGCCGGCTACCCAGCTCAGGTTATAGCCCGGATCCTCAATCTCGACGGCGTATGTGGTTGGTAGCAGGGTCTTAAAGGTATCGATCATCACCGCTAGCTCATCCGTGCGGGTGGTCCCGATCGATGCTTCGTAGGTGCCCGGGTGGGGGCCGTGCGGCAGCCCGGTCGGGTGCAGGCTGATCGAGCCGGGGCCGACGCCCTTGCGGCTCGTGAAATTGCCCTCGACGTAAAAAAGCACCTCGTCGCAGTCTGGCGACGAGTGTGGGTACGGGCAGGGGATCGCCTCGGCGTCGTAGTCGACCAGCCGTGGCACGAACGAGCACACCACGAAGCCGCCACCCGCGAATGTCGTGTGGATCGTCGGCGGCAGGTGAACGCGGCCGGTGTGCGGCTTGAAGGCGCGGATCGGAAAGGCGAACGGCCACACCTGACCGTCCCAGCCGACCACGTCGAAGGGGTCATGCGTCATCTCGAACGCGGTCAGGCGCTGTCCTCGCTTGACCAGGAGACGGGATGGGGCATCCAGCGCTGCGGGGCCGCCTTCAGGCCAGGCGGGCGGTCGGAAGTCGCGGTGGCTGTACGGGGCGAACATGGTCAGCTGGCCGCCCGGGTTTCGGTACTGTCTGGGCAGATCCATGAAAGACAGCCCCTCCATCACCAGCAGCTCAGCGGTGTCCTCTACGAGCCAGCGGTGTGGCAGGCCGCGCGGGACGAAGACGTAGTCCCCCGCCTGGTAGTGGAGGCGGCCGAGCGGGCAGTCCACCGCGCCCGCCCCGCGGTAAACAAAGGTGAGCTCGTCACCGTCCGCGTTCGCGACGAGGGTCGGCTCGGCCTCGGTCGGCCGGGCTAGCCAGACGCCGATATCTGCGTTTGCAAGAAGGAGTCGGCGGCCGAGGAACGGCGTGCCGCCCTCGGCGGCGCGGCCGCTGACAAAGTGCCGCCGGCGCAGCGGCCCGTCCCATTCCGGCTCGGCCCATCCCGAATGGAGCCCAAGATCCTCCTCGGCCATAACCCAGTGCGGTGGCCGGCGGTGGTAGAGGATGGTGTAGGTGCCATCGAACCCGCGTCTCGTGAAGCAGTGCTCGAAGGCGAGGCTGCCGTCGGGCCGGAAGGCAGTGTGCGGGTTGTCGGGAACGTTGCCTCGGACCATTCGGTGGATCATTTCGTTCCTCCTTGCGAAGCCGCCTCGAGCCCACGCCTCGGCCGCGGACGTCGAGCCGGCCCGCTTGGTGCAACCACCACGCTAGACATCTCGTTCCCGGCGGCGGACGGTGCCGGTCAGCACCCCGAGGGCGTCGCCGCCATCCAGCGCGACCACGTCTCCCGGCTGCAGGTAGCGGTCCTGCTCGAGACCGCAGCCGCCGCCAATGGTGCCAGACCCGAAAACGTCGCCCGGCTCCAGGCGGACCCCCTCGCCGGCGAAAGCGAGGAGCTCGCCCCAGGTCCACCGCATCGCCCCCGGCGTGCCCTGGGACCACACCTTGCCGTTGACCCGTGCCGACAGTGGCAGCGCGCCGAGGTCACCGACCTCATCCGGCGTGACCATCCACGGGCCCAGCGACGAGGCGAAGTCCTTGCCCTTGGCGGGCCCCAGCCCGACCTTCATGACCTCGGCCTGGATGGCGCGCGCGCTCCAGTCGTTGAACAGACAGTAGCCGGCGATCGCCGCCTCGGCCTCGGCCGGTGTGGGACTCTCGAGCCGGCTGCCGAGAACCGCCGCCAGCTCGAGCTCGTAGTCCATCCGGCCCTCGCCGGCCGGGAACCAGACCTCGGCTCCGTCTCCGAGCAGGGCCCGCTGGTTGGAGCGGTAGTACACCGGGTACTGGTACCACTCGGGGACGATCTCGAGCCCTCTCCGCGCCCGTGCCTGCCGAACATGCTCCTCGAAGGCGTAGAAGTCGATCAGCACCCCCGGATCCGGTACCGGCGGCGCCAGGTGGACGCCGCGCTGCGGCCAGGTCGCAACCGTGTCGGAAAGGGCTCCTCGCTCAAGCTCGCTGAGGATCCGGTGCGGCGTCGCCAGCCCCGTTCCCTCGCGCGCCAGCAGCAGCCGCAGGCTCGACGGGCAGCCGTCTTCGCCCAGCAGCTCGAGCGCCGCCTCCGCGACGTCGATCCACAGCCCGCCTTCTGGTCGCCGCCACAGCACCGCAACGCGAAGTCCCCCCGCGGCTCGCACGGTCGCCAGACGCATCAGGAGCCCGCCCCCGCCTGCAGCTGCCTGTCGACGGCGTCCCGCCTCAGCTGGTCACGCTCGATCGCCTCGAACAGGGCGCGGAAGTTGCCCTCCCCGAAACCGCGGGCGCCGCAGCGCTGGATGACCTCGTAGAAGAACGGGCCCGCCTGCGCGTCGCCGTACAGGAGGCCGCCCTCCACCATGAAGATCTGCAGCAGGTAACGATCGTCATCGCCATCGACCAGAATGCCGAGCCTCCGCAGGTCGTCGATGCGCTCGCTGAAGCCCGTCACCCGGTGCTCGGCGAGACGCGACGGCAGCATGTCGTAATACGTCGCCGGGGTGTCGAGAAACTCGATCCCGGCGCTGCGCAGGTTTTCGACCGCGGGGATGATCTTCGGCACGTGAAAGGCGACGTGCTGGACGCCGGCACCCTGGTTGGACTCCACGAAGGCATAGATCTGGCTCGCCTCATAGTTCGGCGTCACCGGCTCGTTGTTGGCGAGCTTGATCCCCGACTCCGGGTCCCACATCACGATCGAGGCCAAGCCGGAGCCGCCCGTGCCGCCGTGAAGATCGGAGGTGTGGAAGTGCACGCGCCAGTACTCCTCGAACCCCATCACGTCGCGCAGCCAGGTCACGTGCGGCTCGAGGGTCACGAAGTTCGACGTGACGTGGTCGATGACCTGAAAACCGTTACTATTGTGCTCATCCGCGCCCTCGATCGGCTCGAAACCCGGCGGCAGCGCACCCGAGGAACGCTCGACGAAACGAAACCGCACGTCGCCCAGCGGGGTCGCAATCTCGAACAGCCGGTAGGGGCTCCCATGATGATCGGTCGTGGCCGTGGGTGGCGTACACACGGTGCCCCCGCGCTCCACCACTACCCGGTGCGCCTGCTCGAGGTCCCGGACCCGCAGCCCGACGACAGCCACACCGTCGGGATGTCGTTGTAGCCAGCGGTCGGCCCTCGATCCCCGCTCCCTTGAGGTGATGCACGCGACGGACGCTTTACCGACTGCGAACAGGATCCCGCTCTCGCCGTGCTCTGCCGAGACCCGCTCGGCGAGCCGGCCGGTCTGCGGCACGTCCATCATCGTGGTGTAGAAACGGCGGCTCCTTTCAAGGTCCGCGACGATGAACTCGTAGCTGTCGTAACCTATGATTCCGAGGCCGCTGCCGGCCCTTTCTTCTGTCATCATGGCGCACCTCCGGCAACCTCATCATCATAACAAATGAACTGAGACGCAAATTCGGGGACGGCCCGAGAGAGCCTGCCGACAGTCCCCTTTGCAACCAGGCTCGCAAGACAAGAACGGCGGGCGCAAGCGCCCGCCGTCGAAGAGATCGAGGCTCCCGCCGATCATACCGTTGGCATGAACCGTTCCAGGATCTCCCGCGTCGTCGGCACGTGTCCGCCCTCCTGGGCCATCATTCTGATGTGTTCAATACGATCGCCGATGGTTGGCCCCTCCACCTCGTACAGGACGCCCGTGGTCAGCACCTCGGTCTCGCGGGTGTACCTGAGCGCCGAACCACGATTGGTGGGATCGTAGTCCTCGGGCAGCTGCCGCAGCTTCTCCTTGAGTAGCTGGTACTGGGAGTCGCCACGCCACGTGACGCACGGCGACATGACGTTGATGAACGAGAACCCTCGGTGCTCGATGCCCCTCTGGATGATGCCGGTGAGGCTCTTCAGGTCGCCGGCGAAGCCGCGCGCGACGAAGGTTGCACCGGTTGAGATGGCGAGCTCGACGGGATCGACTGCGGGCTCCGGGTTGCCCCAGTAGGACGACTTCGTCTTGTCTCCCAGGGGCGTCGTGGGCGCCGTCTGGCCCTTGGTCAGCCCGTAGATCTCGTTGTCCATCAGGATGTAGGCCACGTCGAGGTTGCGCCGGCAAGAGTGCATCAGATGGTTGCCGCCGATGGCCATCCCGTCACCGTCGCCGCCGACGGCTATGACCGCCAGGTCGGGACGGGCCACCTTGACGCCGGTCGCCAGCGCCAGGGCACGGCCGTGCACCGAGTTGAAGCCGTAGGTGGCCACGTAGCCGGGCAGGCGGGACGAACAGCCGATTCCGGACAGGATCACCGTGTTCCACGGCTTGAGGCCGAGGTTCGCCATGGCCCGGTAGAGGGCGTTGAGGACGCCGAAGTCGCCGCAGCCGGGGCACCACACGGGCTTGAGATCGGTCTTGAAGTCGCCGGGCTTGAAGGTCACGTCCGGGGCGCTCATACCAGCACCTCCCTTTTCGTCATCGCACGGGGCAGGACCGCCGCAATCTGCTCCTCCACCTCGGCAACCGTCAGGTTCTTGCCGCCGGACCGCTTGAAGATGTGGGTGTGTCCCTCCGGAAGCTCGAGGAATGTCCTGAGGTACTTGTAGAACTGTGCCGAGAAGCTCAGCTCGATGACGATGAACTCCTTGATGGCCTTCAGAAACTCCTCGAACTCGTGCTTGGGAAACGGGTACAGCACCTGCGGCACGAACGCCGCCACCTTGATGCCGCGGGCGTTGGCCTTGAGCACGGCCTCCTTCACCGGGCCCTTGGAGGAGCCCCAGCAGAGAATGCCAACATCCGCGTCATCGGGACCGTAGCGGCGGATGAAGTGGTACTCGTCACGGATCGGGCGCAGCTTGCGGTAGCGCTTCTCGTTCATCTTCTCGTGCGTCAGGAACATCGAGGTCGGCCGCCCGTACTCGTCGTGCTCGAGACCGTTGGTCTGGTACTGGCCGCCCTCGATCCCGGGCCACGAAATCGGGGAAACGCCATTCGGCGTAATCTCGTACCTCTTATAGCCGTCAAGCTGCTCGGGCGTCGGCGCCAGGCGCTCCTTGACCTCGTGGTCGAGGGTGAGCATCGACAACGTCTCACGGCGCTGGGCGATGTTCTGGTCGGACAGCACCACCACCGGGATCTGGTACTCCTCGGCGATGTTGAAGGCGTCGACCGTGGTGTGGAAGCAGTCCTCGACGTCGGCCGGGGCGAGGACAACGCGCGGTGCATCACCGTGCGAGCCGTACAGCGCTTGCCACAGATCCGACTGCTCGCTTTTGGTTGGCAGCCCCGTCGACGGGCCACCCCTCTGGACGTCGAAGATCACGGCCGGGATCTCGGCCATCGAAGCGAGGCCCAGCATCTCGGTCATCAGCGCCAGACCAGGTCCGGAGGTGGCGGTCATCGACTTGACGCCGGCGAAGGAGCCGCCGATCACCGCGCCGATTGCGGCGAGCTCGTCCTCGGTCTGCACCACCGAGCCGCCGGCCCTGGGCAGCCACTCGGAGAGAAAGTGCAAGACCTCCGACGACGGAGTGATCGGGTAGCCGGCAAAGAACCGGCAGCCGGCATGAATGGCGCCGACTGCGGCCGCCTCGTTGCCCGACATCAGGAGCCTGGGCTCACCCGGCTCGTACTCGAGACGCCGGTCGTTGAACCGGTCACCGAGGCCCTTGGCGAACTCAACGCCGGCACTGAAACCTTTGATGTTGGCCTCCAGCACGGCAGCCTTCTTCTTCGAGAACTTCTTCTCGATGGCCCGCTTCAGCGGCTTTCTCGGCAGATTGAAGAGCTCGCTGAGAAGGCCGAGAGTCACAATGTTCTTCGCCAGCGTGGTCCCGGCCGACTCCTTGGCAAGGTCGATGAACGGCACCTTGACCCAGGTGGCGTCCTGGCCCGCCCCAAGATCGGCGCCGTCGACCTCGGTCTCGTCCTTCGCCTCGGAGAGGATGATGGCGTCCGGCGCCACCATGATCTCTCCCTTGAAGCGTGCGAAGTCCTTCCAGTTGAACACCACGAGGATGTCGACGTAGTCGGCCTGGGCATAGATTTCACTCGCGGCCATGCGAACCGTAGTCGACGACTCGCCACCCCGGATCTGCGGCCCGTAGGCCTCGACCTTGATGACGTTCAGACCCTCCCTCGCACCGGCCTGCGCAATCATATCGCCCATGGTGACGACGCCGTCGCCGCCGGAGCCGACCATGGCGATTGACAGATCACTCCTCGGCATCTCAGCTACCTCCCTCGGCGCGGTACCGCGCACGCCGCGATTGTGAACCCTTTCACACTCAATGTCCATGCAACGATGTGAATTCAGAATGAGACATATTCGCTGCTTCTTGCGGCCCCGGACGGCAGCTCCGCCCGACCCTGCAGGGAACGCCGTCGGCGGGGCATTCCGCAGCGGCCGGCCCCGACACGGTGGAGCTCACTGCAGCCCCGTCAACGGGTATACCGGGTCGACGTCTACCGGAATGCCGGTGAGCCCGTTGAGTGCCGTTGTCATCGCCTCCGGAACCGTTCCATAGCGCGACACGAAGTCGCGTGCGCGGTCGTGAGAGCCGAGCGCCTCCACCATCAGGAGCTCGTGAGCGAGGTCACGGATCGCACCCCGGAAGCGGTCCACGTGGGGCCGGAACCGGCCGGCCGGCGTCACCTCGATCGCCCCCTTGGAGAGCAGGTAGTTCGCCTGCATCACAACGCCCAAGCCGTGGGCTTCGGAGGTACCGAAGCGAGCCGCTCGGAACAGGCCCGCAACATAGGTCCACGGCAGGTGCTCGACAACCTCCATCGGAACCACGCCACGATCCGCCAGCTCGTACAGGTTGTAGACGCCGACGACATCGGCCTTGGCCTCCTCGAACGCCGAGTAGAGGTCCTTCAGCTCGAGTCTCACCTCGGTGCGGCGCCCGTCAACGGTGATCCGGCCGGGGCCGAGGCCGTGCGCAAGCTCGTGGAAGAGAATGAAGTGGTAGTACGAGTCAAAGTCAATCTCCGCCGCCTCCTTCTCGGGCAGCACCCGGGCCGCGATGGGCTCGAGAATGGCTTCATACTTCGCCTTCATCATGTTCTTCAGCAGCACCTTCTTCGAGCCCTTCGCCTCCCTCACCCGCTCGTCGTTTGGCAGGTTGAAGGCCAGCGTCTGCACCCCCGCGCGTGCGTCGCCGGCGGTGAAGACCTCGTCCGCTACCCGAATCGGGGACGCGGTGCCGCGGTCGAGGTTCTTGTGCTCATCCGGAATCGGCAGCTCGCGCTCCAAGAGCGGCAGCTCGCTCTTGTAGACGGCAAGCCGTTTCGAGTCCTCCGGCTCCACGACGCACAGGAACGCTTCGAACGCTGCCTTGTAGCCGAAGAGGCCGTCCTCGTACGTCTCGTACGGTCCGATCACAACCTCGAGCGGCGAATCGAGGTCCATCCACGCCAGGTCGGACTGGTAGTAGTCGTCCGAGGCGAACGCGTCAGCCCGAAGCTGGAGGAACCTCTTCAGGCTCTGGTTGTCGGTGGCATCGGCGGCGGCTCTGAGCTCCGTCGCGGCGCGCTCGAGCTGCGGCCGATACGCCTCGCTGTAAGGCACCGCCACCAGGCCCACATCGCCTCGCTGCACGACCGTCACCAGCGAGGTGAGGGCCTCACGCTCGCCCGGGTGCTCCTTGACCCAGCTCTCGAGCTCCTGCTTCGTCATGTCCTCCGGGTAGAAACCCGCGCCTGCCGGGTGCGGCGTCCGACCGAGGAACGGCTTGAAGTCCTTCAGGCGGTCCCACGGCCCATACATGATCCGGTAGTAGTCCTGCGCCGCCTGCGCATCCGGCCCGGTCAACGCCGCGACCTGCGGCGCCAGCTGGGGGTTGCCCCGCCACACCTGCAGCTTGAAAACGTCGTCGATCTCGCGTGCCGCCGCCACCAGATGCTCGAGGGCCTCTCGGTCCCCGGCCGCCAGCGCTTTCATGTCCGCCGTCAGGGTGTGGGGCTGGAACTGGGCGCGCCGCGCGACGATGTCCGGCGCCACAGAGAGATTGCCCGACTGCGTCTTGGAAGTGGAGCCGGGAACGCACGCCGCCAGCCCTATCATGAGGGCGGCCCAGACCACGAGAGTGCTGACTCGCATCGAAGGCTCCTCTTCAGTCTTCGTCCGCCGCGGGTTTGATCGCACGCAACCGGTAATCCCGCGGACCGTTGATCACCTCGTCCAGGCTCCTCTCCAGGTCGGCCAGGCGCCGCGCCAGATCGCTGCCGTCATCCGCGACCGTCCGGGCCAGCCTCTGCTCGTCGGGGAAGGGGTGGATCAGGTCGCTGCCCTCGACCACGAAACCGCAGGCCTCGAGAAGAACGGATAGCGTCTCCGGCGGCAACGGCCTCCTGTGGGTCGGATCGAGCCAAAAGAGACTCGCCCCGACCCTCAGGCTGTGAGGGTTGGGGCACTCTGCCACCAGCACTCCGCCGGGTCGAAGGATGCGATGAACCTCGTGTAACACGTTCAGGAGCACTCCGGGGGGAAGATGCTCGAAAAGGTGGCTTGCGGTGACGGCGCCCCATGCCCCGCCGGCCTGCTCGCGCAGCACCGTGAGCACATCTCCTTCGACCAGCCGCAGCCCGCGGCGGCGAGCCGCCTGTGCAAGGGCCGGATCGCCCTCCACCCCGGTGGCGGCCACGCCTGCCTCGCCCAGCAGCAGCAGAAGCTCTCCCCGCCCACAGCCGAGGTCGAGGACCGGGCCGTGGCCTTCGAGGATCGGCAGGTAGGCGCCCATGCGGTGCCGGATCTCCTGCTCGCTGCCCCGGAAAGCCTCCACCAGCCGCGGCTGAACCTCCGCCAGCGCCTCGGCGAGATCAGACTCCGCGTCACTCGGTTGAGGTACCGGCAACGGCTCGCGACGCAGGATGCGCTCGGTCAGCGACGCCACCTCCTCGAGCTCCTCCGCCAGCCGTTCGACGAGAACGTCGGCGCGCTCTGCAACCGCGGGGAGACGTTCGTCGCGGATCTCCGCGATGCTGGCGCTGGCCTCGCCGGCGGCCGCCTCCGCCATGTCCACCCTGACATCGAGGCCGGGTAGGCGCTGGTCGCGTACGGTCTCCAGCAGCCCCTGGAGCACCCGCAGAGTCTCCTCGGCCGTGTCCAGCCGCGCCTCGACCGCCGGAACCCGCTCGTCCCTCATCAGCTCGAGCTCCCTTTGCAGTGCTCGAACGAAGCGGGCCTCGGACTCGACGCGCTCCTCGAGACCACCGAGCCGTGCCTTGACGTCGACCGGGTCGATGGCGAAGAGCGCCTTGCCCAGCAGCCGTCGCACACCGCTCAGCTTGAGCCAACTCGGTCGCCGGCCGGCGGCCGGATCCGGACGATCGCGCGGGGGGTCGGAGCTCACGCCGGCTCCCGCGGAACGCCTAAGCCTCGGCGTCCTGCGCGGTCGCCTCTACGGTCTCCTCCACGACCGGCCCCTGGCCGGCCGTCTTCCCGGGCTGCTCACCCGGGCGCACGACGTGCACGGGAAGGGTAACGGCGATGTCACGATGTACCTGGAGCGTCACTTGGAAGCTCCCCAGCTCTTTGAGCGGACTCTCCAGGACCACCCGCCGCTTGTCGACCTCGATTCCGCGCTCGGCCAGCTGGCCCGCAATGTCATTGACCGTCACCGATCCGAACAGGACATCGTTCTCGCCCGCACGGCGGTCAAAGATCAGCTCGACCCCGTCGAGCTCCGCCGCCAGCTGCTCGGCCGCCGACCGGCGCGTGAGGTCCATCTCCTCCCAGGTCTTCTGCTCTTGCTGGAACTGCCTCCGGTTGCCGGGCGTATCGAGGTACGCGAGGCGTTTCGGAAGCAGGTAGTTCCGAGCATAACCAGGCTTCACCACCACGGTTTGGCCCCGTTCCCCGAGATTCTCCACATAGTCGTTCAAGATCACTTTCATTCTGGCCTCCTGTCGTCAGCCGGCGGCCGGGGCCGCAGGGAATGGAAGCTGTCCACGATTCCCAGACCCGCGACGAAGATGGGCAGCGGCACCTGCAAACACAATAGCGCCACCCCCCAGCGCACCAACCATCCACGCCCCACGAAGCGGACGAGATGGGCTCGGATGATAGCCAAGCCGTGCACAAAATACAAGATGAGGGTAACGGCCAGCAGGTTGATGGCCACCCAGCGCGGAGTGCCGCCAAGGACGAGGACGCCGAGGCCAGCCACCGCAAACAGCACCGGAAGCCACTCGTCGCCCCGGTACTCCTCAAAATGTACCGCCTCGATCTCGAAGCCGAGGACCGGCAGCCGCGGGCGCATCCAGAACAGCACCGCGACGAGGTAGGCCACCGGGAGCGAGGGCAGCACCCAGGCCAGGACGCGCTCGCTCGCATCCAGCGCCAGCTCGAGGTTGCCGCTGGCCACGCCGGCCTTCCGGTACAGCTCGATGGCCTGCTGACCCGTGGTGCGCAGCCACTCACCGGTCGCCGCAACCGGCGCCTTCGGCCATGACAGCGCTGCGACGACGCCCAGGGCGAGCAGCGTCGCCGCCACGGTCGTGACCGCCACCCATCGGCCGTCCGTCCACCGCGAGCGAACGCGAAGGTCCACCGACAGGCTCGGAACAGCGATGAGCAGCAGGTAGCCGCAGAGAAAGACCACCGCCGCCACGCCGCCGCCCGCCACCGCCGCCCCGGCAAGGAGGACCGCCACCCAGCCCCAGGCCGTGATGCCGCTGCGGCGCCGCGCCGCCAAATGGAGCACCGGGATGATACCGAACGGCGCCACCACGATGCCGAGGAACGGAAGCACGAACAGGCCGCTGTACAGAAGCAGCGACACCAGGCCGCTGCCCAGCGGCCCGAACCCGACGCGCTGGAGCGCTCCCCCCTGCGCCATATCCGGCAGACCGCCGGCACTCATGGCGACGGGGCCTCGGCTTGAGAGATCCGCCCGTCGCTCATCGCGGTCGGTCCGGAGACAATCCTCACCTGCAGGAGGCCGCCGCACGCAAAGAGCGACATCCTTCGCACCCCGCCTTCAGCCATCGGGTGGCAGAACCCGGGTTTGTCAGTCGCCCGCGTAGGGCAACAGCGCCATGTAACGGGCCCTCTTGATCGCCCGCGCCAGCTTGTGCTGGTAGGCAGGGCTGGTGCCGGTAACCCGACGCGGCAGGATCTTGCCGTTCACGGGCACGAAGTCCCGCAGCAGATCCAGGTCCTTGTAGTCGATGTAGCCGATTTTCTCGACCGTGAATCGGCACACCTTGGCGCGACGCCGAAACCGCTTCTTCCGTGCCATCACCATAATCGTCAGCTCTCTTCCTCGGCGTCGACCGCGGCCGCGCCGCGGGCGGCCTTCTTTGCGATCTTGGCCTGTTGCACCCGATCCAGCTTGCGCTGGTTTCTCATCTCGCGGTCGAGGTTGAGCACCAGGGAGCGCAGGACAACGTCGTTCGTGCGCAGTTCGAAGCCGAGCGGCTCCTGGACTGCCCCCTCCGCGTTGAAGCGCCAGAAGTGATAGACACCCATGGTTCTCTTCTGGATCGGGAAGGCCAGCTTGCGACGGCCGCGCGCGTCCTTGTTCACCACGTCGCCGCCGGCGTCGGTGATGATCTTCTCCAGACGCTCGAGCGCTCCGCTCTCCTGGTCGGGGGTTGCTTCGGGGTCGAGGATGACCCCCAGCTCGTACAGAGGCATGTTGACTCTCCTCTTGGCCTTCGGCCCCGGGTCCGAGCCCGGAGCAAGGAGTTGATGTTCTCCCGCGCACGCGGGAACCTGCATTGTACAGCCTTCCGTTGGAGATGCAACCCCAGCTGCGGCGTTGCCCGCGGTTGCTGCCCGTGGTCCAACGCGTTACCATGACGGGGGCCCATAGCTCAGCGGTCAGAGCCGCCGGCTCATAACCGGTCGGTCCCAGGTTCGAATCCTGGTGGGCCCATGGCTCGGGGTGCTGACGCCTCGCGCCGTCACATGATGAGGAGAGCCGGTGGAAAGCGCACGCAAAGATCTCAAGCTGATGATTCGTCTGCAGGAAATCTACGACCGAATTGGAGATGCCATCGTCGAGCAGCGTACACCGCCGAACGATGTGCGCGAGCTGCAGGAGGAGAACCTCCGTCGTCAGGAGGAGCTCGAGGAGCTGGAGCGAGCCATAGAGGCTAAGAATGCGGAGCTTGCCGAAATCACCAAGCGCGAGGAGGAGTCCCGCCTGGAGCTCGAGCATTTCCAGAAGCAGAAAGCTCTCGTCACCAATGAGCGCGAGTTCACGGCGGTCATCAACGAAATCGACTTCGCAACCAAAGCCCTCAGCGACGCCGGCGCCAGGCACAACGAGCTGACGGCCGACATCGAGGCCCTGACCGCCGACATCGCCTCACGACGCGAGGCGCGCCCGGAGGAGGAGGCCTCGCACCGCGAGGTCGCCCAGCGATGGGATGCTCGCAAGCAGGAGCTGACCGAAGCCATCCACCAGCTCGCCAGCGGAACCCGCGAGACCGAGCAGCAGCTTCAACCGGCGAACCGGTCCCGCTTCCTCCGTCTGCTCAAGAACAAGCAGGGCAAGGCGATGGCCCCGGTCATCGAGGGGTCCTGCTCGCTCTGTCACTTTGAGCTCCGGCCCCATCTCCAGCAGCGGGTGCGACGGGCCCAGGAGATCATCACGTGCGAGCATTGCCACCGCATCCTCTACCTCCCCGAGCTCGCGGGAGAGGAGGACTGAGCACCGCCGGCAGGCACGGGGCCGGAGGACGCGAGGGGAGCCGCTTGGAATGCTGCCCACGATCGCTGACAGGCTGGACGATGTTCGACGGCGAATGGAGGCTGCGGCCGCCCGGTCCGGTCGCAGCTGTTCCGATATCTCGCTGGTTGTAGTCGGCAAGACACAGCCGGTTGCGGCGCTGCAAGCGGCGGTCGCCGCAGGCGCCACGGATCTCGGGGAGAATCGGGTACAGGAGGCAGTCGCGAAGCACGGCGCACTACCCGGCGCTCGCTGGCACCTCATCGGGCCCCTGCAGCGCAACAAGGCACAGACCGCGCTCGAGGTGTTCGATACCATTCACACGATCGACCGCGCCCGGCTCGTGGAACGGCTGCAGCTGCTCCTCCAACAGCACTGGCCGGGCAGGCGCCTTGCGGTCCTGATGGAGGTCAATGTGGGCGATGAGCCGCAGAAGGCCGGCGTGCAGCCCGCCGCAGTTGCCAAGCTGGCGCGGGAGATCGTCATGGCCGGCAGCCTCGAGCTCCAGGGCCTGATGGCGATCCCGCCTTTCGACTCCGACCCCGGGACCTCCCGGCGCTACTTCCGGGCCCTGGCGGCGGCGAGGGAACGCCTGCAGGACGACATGGGTGTCGCACTTCCTCAGCTGTCGATGGGGATGAGCCATGACTTCGAGATCGCCATTGAGGAGGGAGCGACTCTGATCAGGGTCGGAACCGCGATCTTCGGCCCCAGGAGGACATGATGACCGCCCTGCGCGTCGTACTGATGCCGCTCTTCTCGGTGCTTGACGTCCTGCTCATGCTGACGATGTGGGTCATCATTGTTCGCGCCCTCATCTCGTGGGTCGAGCCGAACCCCTACAACCCTATCGTTCGCACCCTCCGCGTCCTGACGGATCCCCTCCTGCGTCCGTTTCAGCGGCTTCAGTGGCGCGTATTCCGCCGCCCGATGGCGCTCGATCTGTCGCCGCTATTCGCGATTCTTATCATCTACATGCTGCGCGTGTTCCTGTCAGAGCTCGGCCGAGCGCTGTTCTTTTAGCCCGGGTCATCCGGTCCCGATCTACTGCGAGCGACGATACGCCAGCCATGGCCGTGCTCTTCACGTCTCGTTGTCCTCAACATACCGGGAGTATGCCTGCGGCAGCTCGACGCTCAGAACCCAGCCCTGACAAGCGTCTCGCCGCTCTCGCTACGATCGCGCCCGGATAACCCGGGCTCGAGAAGTTGTGCACATCTAAAATCCGTTTTAGGGGTCTCGCTGCGAACGGACTCTCCGCCCGCGCCTCCCGAGACTCTCAACGACGAGTATCGGCACAAGAAGAGGGGGGGCCGCTCACCTCTCGGAGAACGCGGGAGGCAGCTCCGAGCGCAGCGGCCCCTCGGGGCGGGAAGACCGGACCGAGGTCCTCCTCGAGACCGGCCTGACGGTCCCCGGGGGGTGCGGCCGCAGGCCGCGGATCTGCCGCTGCGAGGACCATCCAGCCCCGATCTGCTACCACCTTTCACCAGTGAGCCGGGCTCGGTGATTTCCCTTCCAGGTTTGTGTTTTTCCTACACTCGTGAAAAAATTCTCACAGTAGGAGCTGTATCATGGAGCAGAAGCCGCTGGTTTCCCCCGAGCTCGAGCCCGACCTTCTTCGTCTCAGCAGCGAAGCAGCCCCCGCGTGCATCGAGTTCTTGCGCGATCTGGTGACCATCCCGTCGCCGTCCCGCGGCGAGCGTCTCGCGTGCGAGCGCGTTCTGCACGAGATGGAGCGGTTGGGTTACGAGGATGTTCACATCGACGCCATGGGCAACGTCCTCGGTCGCCTCGGCTCCGGTCCGCGCACCCTGGCGTTTGACGCCCACGTCGATACCGTGGGAATCTCGAACCCGTCGAAGTGGAAGTTCGACCCCTTCCGGGGCGTCCTCTCCGGCGGCGTTCTGTTCGGTCGCGGCGCCTCCGATCAGAAGGGTGGGCTAGCGGCGATCGTTCACGGAATCGCTATCCTGACTCGCATCGGCGTGCCCGACGACTTCACGATTTGGGTCACCGCTACCGTCAACGGTGAGGACTGCGTGGGCCTTGCCTGGCAGTACCTGATCCACGACGAAGGCCTGCGCCCGGAGATCGTGGTCATCGGAATGCCCTCCCACCTCGGCGTCTGCCGCGGCCAGCGCGGTCGCATGGAGATCGAGCTGACCGCCCTCGGGGTCGCCGTTCACGGCTCGCAGCCCGACCGGGGCTCCAACGCCATCTACTCGATGGCGCCGATCGCGCTCGGCATAGCACGCCTCCACGGCGAGCTCCCCACCGAGCACCCCCTTCTCGGCCGCGGCTCGCTCGCAGTCACCGGCATCAGCTCGCGATCGCCGTCGCTGACGGCGGTACCGGACGAGTGCACGATCTACATCGATCGCCGAGTCACCATCGGCGAAACCAAGGAGCAGGCCCTGGCACAGCTCGCCGAGCTGACCGAAGCGCAGGCCGTCGGCGCCGAGCCGCGGCTGCTGCACTACGATCAGCCGAGCTGGCGCGGCCTCAGCTATCCGACTGACAAGTTCTTCCCGGCATGGGTCACGCCTGCGGACAGCCCGGCCGTTGCTGCGGCGCTCTCAACCGCCGCCAAGGTGCTCGGCCGCGAGCCACGCCTCCACCGTTCCAACTTCTCCTCGAACGGCTGCACCACCGCCGGCATGTTCGGCATCCCGACCATCGGCTTCGGCCCCGCCGATGAGATCCACTCCCACTCCGTCACCGACCAGATCCCGCTCGTTCAGCTGCAGCCTGCAATGGCCTTCTACGCTCTGTTCCCGGAGATCTACCGACAGCAGGGCTAGATAGAGGTCCGGGCGGAGAGTCCGTTCGGAGCGAAATGCGCGATCCGGGGCCATCTGCGCGTTTTTCGCTTGTCGCACGTCTCCAACGTACCTGCAGGTACGCCTGCGACGTGTTCCGGCGCGAGAAAACGCGCATCTGACACCCGCCTCGCGCATTTCGCTCCGAACGGACTCTCCGCCCGGACCTCCCGAGACTCTGAACGACAAGATCGGGGCTGCCGCAACGCCCTGGTCTCTGGCCGAGGCCGTGCCTCTGATGACACCCTCATCGGTCTCGTTGCGATGACTCCTCAAACAGTCCTCGCACCCCCTCGGATCGCTTCCCAAGATGCAGGGGCCTCACTCATCTGTCGGAAAACGCGGGAGGCAGATCCGAGCGCAGAGGCCCCTCGGGGCGGCAAGACCGGACCGAGGTCCTCCTCGAGGCCGGACTGACGGACCCCGAGGGGTGCGGCCGCAGGCCGCGGATCTGCCGGAACCCGGGCCATCCAATTGCAACTGACTGCGACCAGCTAGACGCCGGGCATCGCCGTGCTCTTCGCGCTGGTCTCGCTCCGATCGTCCGTGAATCACCCGGGTTAGGCTTCTTCGAGAAGGCTGAGGTAGCTGCCGTAGCGCTCGGCGTCGATCAGGGCCTCCTCCACCGCCCCACGCACCGAGCAGTCCGGCTCGTGAACGTGGGAGCAGTCGGCAAAACGGCAGCCGGCTGCCGCCTTGGACAGCTCTGGAAAGGCGAGAACGAGCTCCGGCTGGGTCAGGTTCCACAGCCCGAACTCCTTGAGACCGGGAGTGTCGACCACGAATCCGCCGTAGGGCAGCGGCATCAGCTCCGCCGTGGTCGTCGTGTGCCGCCCCTTGCCGGTGACTTCGGAGATCGAGCCCACCCGTAGACGAAACCCAGGGTAGACCGCGTTCAGCAGGGAAGACTTGCCGACCCCGGAGGGTCCGCAGAACAGGGTTGTCCGGTCCGCGAGCCGCCGCTTGACCTGCCCAAGCCCGCGGCCCGTACGGGCCGCGGCTTGCAGCACCGGGTAGCCGAGCCCCGAGTAGATGCCGAGCCATGGATTCACGACATCGAGCCCCTGGTCGACCTTGTTAATCGTGATGACGGGCTCGATGCCGGCGTGGAAGCACGCTACCAGGAAGCGATCCAGGAGGCGGCGCTTCGGCTCGGGCGTGCGTGCGGCAAGGACGATCAGTGCCTGGTCGACGTTAGACGCGAGGACCTGCGCACGCCGCCCGTGAGCCGCCCGCCGCAGCAGCGCCGTCTGCCGCGGGTGAACGGCCACCACGACGCCATCGTCACTGCGAACCTCGACATCGACCCTGTCGCCGACAACCAGACGAGGAGCATCCGGGGTGCCGCCTTCCCACCGCAGCTTGCGACGCGCGGCCACGACCATGGTCTCGCCACCGGCCTGCACCCGAACCAGCGGTCCATGGGTGGCGATGATGGTGCCCTCCACCGTCTGCGTCATCGCCACAGTATACCGTCGCTCACCGAGCGGCCCCGGTCAGCCGCGCCGGCCTCGCCAGCAGCTCGTCGACGGCATGACAGAAGCGTGCGAACTCGGGGTAGGAGGCAGGCGAGACCGTCTGTGCCGGGATACTGAGGTGGAGGATCGAGTGGTACACGTTGCCGTTTGTCGACAGCTCTTCCGACACCTTGCCCCACGGTGAGTCGAGGCGGCGCGGATCACCCTCGATACGTCGGCCGGCGGGCAGGTGCAGCGTCATGTCGAACCGCTGCTCGAGCGGCAGCTGCAGGACCAGCGGCATGGTTCGCTTCGACAGCGAGGCGAGCGCGGGTGAGATCGGCCGCAGCAGCACGAGGTTGCGACACACCAACGCTCCCGCCTCCGCCGTGCAGGCATCGGGCAGGCGGAGGTCGAGGCTGAGCAGGACGCCGTCGTCGGTCCGCTTTACCGCGCCGCTGACCCCTTCGGCGCCCGAAAACAGCCCCGCGGCAAGCTGCTGGTACATGACCTGAAGACGCTCTGCGGACACGGTTTGAGAAACGTCAAGAAGTCGTTCGCCCTGGGCCCCGTGGACCACCAGCCGGTAGTTGAGATCGGCGGCACCGGAGGTGTCTATCCGAGCTTCGAGCCGAACCTGTTGCTCGAGGTCCGGGTTGGGGAACTCCGGCAACCGCGCGAGACGTGACACCGGCTCCTGCGGAACGCTGAGCGGCACCAACAACGCGTCACTCCCCTGCAGGATCGGTCGAATGTGGTCGACGCCACGGCGTTGCTCCGCGGGATCGATCCACACCGTCTCGCCTCCATGCGCGACGCGGAGCAACGGCACCGTGAAGCTGTCGAGAGTCGGCACCTCGAGGTGAGTTCCAGCGAGCTCGCGCGGCCGCGCCAGGACGAGGTCAACTCGCCACCCGAGGTGCTGCAGCAGCGAGGCCAGGATGCCGAGGCGGTTGCCCTTGCGCAGCGAGAAGCTCTCACCGGCGGTCGACCTCGGATCGAGCGGCCCCTGGCCCTGCTCTACTTCGTCGTCGATGGCTGTGACGAGGGCGCGCACGACGTCGAGGGAGCTGGTGCTCGCGGCGTGTTGATCACCCCACGCCCACAGCTCCGGACTGCCCTGAAGGCTCGGCAAGAGCCGGTTCCGCAGGGCATCACCGACATCCTGCCACGTCACGCCGAAGCCGTAGCTGACCCACGGCACCAGCTCCTGCGTTGGCGGACACAGGGGTTCTTCCTGCACCGGAGGAACATTCTTCGCGCTCCAGCTGATGAGACGCAAGTCGTTCCAGTCCCGGTCCTGGTGCTCGAGGCCGGCGACGTTACCGTCCACTTTGAGAGCGACGTCGCGCGGAACCAGGAGCACATACTCCGAGCGATCGAATGGGCGGCCGGCATCGGCGAACCTATACACGTACGGCGACAGGTGCCCCCGGCGTGAGGCGCCCGTCGGCGCCACCGCAGCGATGTACTCGCTCTCGACCATATCGCCCGGCTTGACGCCGTCCAGAACCTGTCCGGCCTGCCCGGAGTCGAGGTCCGGCGGCACGACGATGGTCCCGTCGGCCTTGAAGATACGGACTTGCAGTAGAACCGAACCCGGCAGGAGCTGCAGGGCCGCCGCCTGCTGAACGCCGGCCGAGGTCAGGGCGCGAGTGAGGCCGTGGTAGTAGTAGATGCTTGAGCCGTCCTGGTACACGCGCTCGACTGCCTGGTCGAGGATGAGCTCCGAGTCGACGTCCTTCGGACCACTCCCCTGAGCCGCCGCGAGGGACCCTGCATCGACACGGAACGAGGAGAAGAACGGCTCGGCCCCGAAGCGCCAGGCCAACGTGCGTAGGCCCAGGTCCGACGGCGCGTGATGGAGGACCCGGTTGACGGCAGTCGCCAGCGCCTGGTGCCCGTCCTGGGCCGCCAGCGCGATCTCCAGCTCGTCGAGCCCTCGCAGGTCACCCCACCGTTGCCGCGCCCTAGCAAGCTCCTGACGAGCCTGATCCAGCTCTCCAGTCTCGTACAGCAGCCGGATGAGCCCGAGGTCCAGCGCTGGATCGTCGATCTCGCGCCGCCGCTCGTTGACGACCTTGATCGCCAGCTCCTTGAGCGCTGCCGAGGCGACGAGGTCGACGGTGTCCGGGGCGAGGGGCTCACTCTCGGCCAACGCCTCGAGCAGCCTCTTTCTCTCCCCCCAACGTTCCAATGCCCTGAGCACCACCAGACGCAGACGCGTCACCCAGGGAGAGCCGGGTAGCTCGGCCCGCAAGCGGGCGATCCCACTCTCGGCCTCCCGCGCCCAACCCCGTTTGATCGCATCATGCACGGACATCTGCAGCACTCGCGGATCGTCCGGGTAGCTGTCGACAAGCTGGTCGAGCGCCGTCTCCGCATCCTGCTGCCTTTGCTGACGCTCGGCGAGCAGCCGCCCCACCAGCAACGCAAACCCGAGCCCGCTGCAGCGATCGAGGTGCTCTCGAGCGTGGCGGTAGTCGACCTCGGCAGCCTCACCGGTGCGCTCGGTGAGAAAGAACCTGGCATAGGCCAGGTGGACCAGCTTCGGGTCGGAACCCGTGGCTACGGCCGCCTCAAGCCACTTCTGCTGCTCGACCGGGTCGTGCCGCAGGTGGGCGAGCTGGGCGGCGAGCAGCGCCGTGGCAACCGATGGGCTGTGACCGGCGCCGGCGACCGTCTCCTCCTCGGCTGGAGGTCTCGCAGCAACTATGCTCGATGGCGCCCACGGCCGGCCCGCTCCCGGCTCGTTGACTCCGAGGCGGGGCGCATCACCGTCATGGGACAAGATCGAGACGCGGAGCTGGGGAACAGTGACCGATGCGAAGCTCGCGCGTAACCGGTGGCTTCCCGGATCGAGGCGGAGGCGGTACCAGTGCACCCCCGCGCCCATGTCCCCACACTCCCGCTCTTGCGCCACCTGCTTGCCGTCCAGCTCGAGGTTGTAGCCGCCCTGCGCCTCGACCGCCATCCAACCGTTCACCGCGGATGGGACCGTCAGCGTCCACGCGGCCAGGTAGACACCGCTTGCCGCGAGCTCCTCCGGCGGCCTGACGGTGCCGTAGGCAGGACGGAGGACGAGACGAAACGGCGTTGCCGCAGCCCGCCAGGGCGAGCCGAGGGGAGGCAGGTCGGCATCGTCCGGCACCACGTTGCGCTCGAGATCGAGCGTGTCGAACACACCGAACGGCCCCGCAAGCTCGACCTTGCCGAGGACGCCGCGCGGCGGCCGATGGTCGAGAGTCGACTCGACGCGAGCCAGGATGAAGGCCAGCTCCGGGTCCTCCTTGGCGCCGGCCACACCCAGAATCGCTTCCGGCTCCGGTACCGCCTGGATGTTCTCGAGCCACCATCCCGCGGCCGCGACCGCTTCGGCCGAGGTCGAATCCGAACGAATCGTCCGCAGCGCCTCTTCTCGAGCGGCAGCGAGGTTCAGCTTGGCATCATTGCTGAAGACCTCCATCCAGCCCGCTCGCGCGGTCGTCGCCGACAACGCGATGACCACGACGATGGCTGACACCCACGGTGACCGGCGTCTCATCATGGTGCCTCCAGTCGCCGCTCGAGGGTGCGTTGTGCCAGGACCAGGAAACGCCGCAGCTCAGGCGCTCGCGCGGCCGGCACCAGCCCCGGTTGGAGGTGGAAGAAGCCCTGTACACGGTAACCGTTGGGTCGCGCCTCGACCACGACATCGAGGCGCCCGCAGGGTCCGTCGGCATGCACTGGATCCGGCAGCTCGCCCGGCGGCCGCCCGAGGTCGACCTCGAGCGTCCAGCGCAGGTCCGGTCGCATGGAGACCATCAGCGGCGAACGCCGATTCTCGGTCGGCGTCAGCTGCGACGCCAGCTCGAACTTGCCCGGCCGCACCCGGACCCCGCCGGCAGCGCCGAGTGCGCTCTCGGGCAGGCTACCCACCAGCTCCACCTTGACCGGGTCGGTCCCGGGCTCGACCTGCGTCACCGGGTCGCCGACCAGCTCCGCGCCCGGGTACAGCTGGCGCAGCCACTGGGCGAAACGGAGTGGATCGTGGGTGCCGCCGAAACGGCCGCGCATCGCGCCCGCCGCGTCGCCTGTTGCCGTGACCGCGAGGTGGACACGCACCGTGCCGCCGGCATCGCGCCGCAGCTCGGTCGAGCTCTGGAAGACTCCCGAGCCGACCTCCGGGGTCGTCGTTGGCCGGCTGTCCAGACCGTTGATGACGAGCGCCCAGGCCCCCTGATCGGGTCCCGGCGGCAGGAAGGGGTCATGGCCGGTCGCGGTTCCGTCCAGCCACAGCCCGTCCTCGGGAAGGTACGCGATGGCGTGGTTGAAGTCCTCCATCAGGGCAAGGTGAACGGCGGGCGGTCCCTCGTCAGCGGTTCTGACGAGGACCATGCGCGCCTCAATCCCGACCGCTCGGAACAGTGCCACCATGAGCGCGGCCTTATCCTTGCAGTCACCCAGCTTGTGACTCAGTACCCAGTCGGCGGAGAATGGCCGGAACCGGTGCTCACCGAACTCCAGAGCCACGTATCGGATCTCGTCGGTGACGAAGTGGTAGATGGCCGCCACCCTCCCCCGATGATCCGTGATCCCGTCAACGAGCCTGTGCGCCGTGTCCGCCACCGAGCGGGAGGTCACGACCCTCGGGGCCACGTCGCGCCGGTACCAGTCGGCGAGCTCGCCCCAACCCGGATGGTTCGAGTAGGCAAGATGTGGGGTGGTGAGCAGCATCGGCGCCGGCGGGGCATCCGCCGGGGCCGCCGGGATGTCGTGCCACTGCCAGCTCAGGTGCACCGTCTTGTCCGCGTCCTCGAGCCGCTTCGGCTGGCCATCGAGGTTCGCCAGCTCCCACTTGGGCATCAGCGCTTCGGGGGCCGTGAGCTCGATCTCCGCCGTGCGCACCGGTGCATCGTTGCGGATCGCTACCACGCCGCCGTCATACGGCCCGGACTCGTTCGATTCGGCCGTCTCGCTGAGGACATAAGTCACCTCGAGCAGGTCGCCGCGTTCAGGCTCGGGAAAGCTGATCACCCTCAGCCGGGTGTCGTAAAACATGTTGACCGCTGGATCCGTGAGACGCGGTGTGTCGTCTTGCTGAGCGCTCATCTCGGCGCCGCCGGTACGCAGCACCCGCGCCGCCAGCACCCGCAGCCGCTGTCTCTCCGGCACGTAGGGAATGGTGTCCTGTCGCACACTGTCAGCCTGCTTGGGATTGCCCACCAACACCACGCGCTGCACGCGCTCCTCGGTGAGGTTGCCGGGCAGGAACCGCACCTCATGATGGTCGAGAAGCGTCTGCGTTCCCTCCGTGGGGTGTGTCTCGGCGGCCATTCGCAGCAGGTCGGCCGCCGATCGGCGCCACGCCTCGTTCTCGGTCTCCTGTCCCAACAGCTTCAGAAGGCGGCTGGCGGGCCGGCTTTGTGGGCGTAGCTTCAGCAAACGGTGGGCGAGCTCCGCCGCCTGCTCATCGCGACCGCGCTCGTGCTCGACTCGTGCCTCCTCGAGCAGAAGATCGACCTGGGTGGGACACCGCTCGACGCCCTGGGCCAGCACATTCTGCGCCTTCTCGGCAGCGCCGGAGGCCGTCAGCAGCCTGGACAGGCGGATACGCAGCTCGGGCTGATTCGGATCACTCTCGAGCTCTTGCTCGGCGGTCTTGCGCAACCACCGGCCGTCGCCCCGCGCGGCGGCAAGCTGCTCCCCGAGCTGGCGCGTCGTTTCCGCCCCGGGAACCAGCTTCTCGAGGCGGGTCAGGACCGTCGCAGCCGCACCGTCGAGGCGGGCTTGAAGCGCTCGCCTCGCCCACAGCTGCTGGACCTCCACGCAACGCGGCCAGGTCGCGGCGAGCCGCTCCAGGTCGGGGTAGATCGCCGATCCCCACTGATCAGCGGCGATGTCGAGGTCGGTCGCGGCCACCTCGGGATCACCGGTGTGCGTCGCAAGCAGGTCGTGCGCCTGCTGGTCGAGGTCGCGCGCGTTGTACCAACGGGCGAGCAGCACTCGCGCCGGGGTCAGCCCGGGGTCGCTCTGCAGGGCTCCCTCGAGCACGCTCCGCACCGCACCCGCCTCGGTGGTCACCATCGATTCCAGAAGCCGTGCCTCTGCGGGATCTTCCGCGCGGGCGTCCCGACAGGCGGCCGCAGCCGCGCCGGAGCCGGCCGCTCCGGGGTGATGGACAACGAAGAACGCGGCCCTCGCCATGGCCGCTTCCGGTTCCCCCTGCCGCCGGCTGCGCTCGATCTCACCGAGAAGATCACGAACCGGGGGTGGCTTCCTGTCTGCGGCAGTGACAGACGCCGGCCTGTCATCGATCTCGTGAACGCCTTGCAGCGCAGCGCCGTCTGGAGCGGTCAGGCGGACGCGCAACCACCAGTCATCACGCTCCGTGGCTACCGCCACCACCAGCACGTTGGGGCCCTTCTCGAGCCAGCCACCGGCCACCGCCTGATCCTCGCCACGGACGAGCGGCTGCGGCGTGGTCAGGCACTGGCGCCCGTTGAGCCACACGCGTGCGGCCTGCGCCGCGCCGAGCCGGACAGCGACCGCCTGCTCGCGTGTGCTGTTCACGGTCGTCGCGAGGTAGATCAGCTGCCGTTCCGTCGGCCACGCCAGCCCAGCAATCCTCACCCAGCCGAGGGGATCCACCCCTGCCGCGTGCCGCCAGGCGCCATCCGCCGGCGGCAGTGCCACCCCCGAGAAGTCGGTCAGCTCCTGCAGCGGCTGCGGACCCTGCGCCCACCACAGCTCGAGGCCGCCCATCGCCCGGAACAGCTCGCGCGCGGCCTCAGGATGACCTTCCGCGGCGGCTACACGGGCGCGCAACGCGCGCAGCTCGTCGGTCATCAGCGGGTCGGCGGGCCGCGCGGCAGCCAAGCGGTCGAGGTCGCGATCGAGAATGCCCCAGTCCGACAGCCCCTCGCGGAAAGCGTACAACAGCACCAGGTGGTGCAGATCGGCAGGCTGCAGGCCGCCTTCGACGGCGGCGGCGACGTGCTGCTCGACGCGGCGGTCAAGATCGCTCGCGAACGCGGCTGCGGCGACGGTCACCGCCAGCAGCGGCACCGCCACACGATTGAAGAGCGCCCGTCTACTCATCGAGTGGGAAGGTCAGGTTATAGGCGTAGCCCCCGCGGCCGACCGCCATCAGGATCGACGACGCGTCCGGGTCGCTGGCCACGACCCGGTCAACATCAGATATCGTGTTGACCTGCTGACCGTGCACGGCAAGCACCAGGTCGCCGGGACGCAGACCGGTTTCGTCTGCCGGGCTCCCCGACCGGACCTGGCGAACCACGACGCCGCCGCGACTGTCGCCCACGATCACACCCAGGTAGTGATCCAGCACGCGCCGGCCGATGTCGCTCGGTGGGCGCGTCGGAGTCAGGGTAACCGCAGACTGGCCTTGCGCCCCAACCACGGTCAGCCGCAGGCTGCCTCCGGCACTCATAGACGCGACCCTGGTGCGCAGCTGTGCCACCGACCGTACCGGCTTGTCGTCGACCTCGATGACGAGATCCCCTGGACGCAGGCCGGCGTGTCCCGCCGGTGAGTCCGTCAGCACGTTCCGCACCAGAATTCCTCTCTGTACACTACCCGGCAGTACGTCCTTGCCATGGGCGGAGACGGAGCGGAAGACGACGCCCATCCAGAGCGGCCGCACGTGGCCGAACCGCAGCAGGTCGTCCACGACCCGGCGCGCCCGCGAGGCCGGAATGGCAAAGCCAATGCCCTGAGCGGATTCGATGATGGCGCTGTTGATACCGACCAGATCGCCGGCGATGTCAACCAAGGCCCCCCCAGAGTTACCCGGGTTGATCGAGGCATCGGTCTGGATGAAGTCGGTGTAAGTCCGCCCCGACCGGGGAGAGGTGACGGTTCGGTTGAGGGCGGAGATCACCCCCGCGGTCACCGTCGACTGGAGGCCGAACGGGTTACCGATGGCTACCGCCTCCTCACCCACCATCAGGTCGGAACGTGGTGTCAGCGCCAGGTACGGGAGGGGACCGTGCTTGTCCTCGATCTCCAGGTGGAGCAACGCGAGATCGTTCTCGAGATCGGAGCCGACCACGCTCGCACCGAGCTCGCGCCCGTCGACCAGCGTGACGCTGATCTGTGAGGCGCCCTCGACCACATGCTCGTTGGTGACCACGTAGCCCTTCGCCGAGATGATCACCCCGGAGCCAAGGGACTGCGCCCTCTGGAGCGTAGGGTCCATCCCCCAGGTGCCCGAGAACAGCTGATCGAAGAGAGAGCGGCGGGGAACCTGGACCAGGCTGAGCGCCTTGATGTTGACAACGGAGGGTCGCACCTTCTCGACCACCCGCACCACGGCGTTGCGGCGCAGGGCCACGGTCGACTGGGCCGCCGACACCCCCACGCCACCCACCACCAGCAACACTGCGACGGTAACGAATCCGACTCGTCTCATGGCGGTCAGTATCGCAGATTCGGCTCCGTCAGGCGAGACCGAGTGTCGCCCGCAGCCGTCGCCCCGCAGTGCTTCGACTACAATGGGCCGATGCTCCGGAACGGATTCGCCGCTGTCACATTCGATGCCGGGAACACGCTGCTCGCTGCCGACCCGCCACCGCCTGTCCTCTACGCGCGCGTGCTCAGTCACCTGGGTCGGGAGGTGACCCCGGAAGAGGTCGGCCCGGTCTTCGCCGAGGTCTGGGCCGACGCCCAGCGCGACGCCCGTGGCGGTCGCGACCGCTACCAGGCGGCCACTGGGGGGGAGCGGGCCTGGTGGGGCGGTTTTCTACGGGAGGTGCTGTCGCACCTCGACCACGATGCATCATGGCAGGAGGCGCTGGAGCGGCTTTACGCCGCCTTCACACGGCCCGAGGCCTGGAAAGTGTTCCCCGAGGTCGAGGGAGTGCTCGACCGTCTTCGTAAGAGAGGCGTCCTGCTCGCGGTGATCTCCAACTGGGACACTCGCCTGCCGAGAATTCTCGACGGCCTCGGACTCACTTCCCGTTTCCACACCGTCGCCGTGTCCAGCCTCGAGGGAGTCGAGAAGCCGTCGCCGGAGATCTTCCACCGGGTGGCAACGCGACTCGGCGTCCAGCCTGGACAGGTCCTGCACGTTGGCGACAGCCCGCGCGAGGACTACGAGGGAGCGCGCTCGGCCGGACTAGAGGCCGTCCTGATAGACCGTCCAGGCCTGTTCGAGAGCTCCCCCTACCGACGGGTCGCGAACCTCACTGAGGTCGAGTCCATCGCCGCCGGACCACTGGACGCCCGTTCATGATCCATGCCGTGATCATGGCCGGGGGCGCGGGGACCAGGTTCTGGCCTGCTTCGCGGCGCGATCGGCCCAAGCAGTTCCTCGAGCTTGCCGACGGCAGGCCGCTCTTGAGAGCAACGTTCGAGCGCGTGGCGCCGATCATCCCGGCTGACAGGATCTGGGTGGTGAGCGGTCAGCGGACCATCGAGGCAACCCGTCTGCTGCTGCCCGAGCTGCCGCGCGACAACGTGCTCGGCGAGCCCAGCGGGCGTGACACCGCCGCCTGTGCCGGGTATGCCGCACAGGTGGTGCTGAGCCGCGACCCCGACGGCGTGTGCGTCGTCCTTCCCGCGGACCACGTCATTGACGACGCCGAACGCCTGCGCTCGGCGCTCACGGCCGGCGCCCGCCACGTTGCCAGCGAGGGAGGTCTGTTGACCTTCGGCGTGCGCCCGACACGGCCCGAGACCGGGTACGGCTACCTCAAGATAGGTGACGCTTACTCCGAGCTCGGCGGCTGGCAGGTCCATCGGCTCGAACGTTTCGTCGAGAAGCCGGACGTCGCCACGGCGCGCACCTATGTGGCATCGGACGGCTACCTGTGGAACTCCGGCATGTTCGCATGGCGGGCGGGCGACCTGCTGGACGAGATCCGCCGCCAACTGCCGCTCCTCGCCGACGGCCTGCAGCTGATCGCCGATGCCATTGGCCTGCCAAACGAGGCCTCGACCCTGCGCGAAGTCTACCCGCACCTCCCTCGCACCTCCCTCGACTTCGGAATCATGGAGGGTGCGAAGGACGCATGGACGATCCCGCTCGACTTTTGCTGGTCCGATGTCGGCTCGTGGCCGGCCCTGGCCGAAATCCTGGCGCGCGACCCCCACGGCAACGTGTTGCAGGGACGCGTGCTCCCAATCGACGCCCGCCACAACGTCCTCATCAGCGAGGGTCCTGTCATTACCGCCGTCGATATCGAGGGGGTCATCGTCGTCGCCACTGCCGACGCGGTCCTGGTCTTCCCAGCCGCCTCCGGACAGCGGGTCAAGGAGGTCGTCTCCCGTCTCCAGGAGCTCGGCTGGGACGACATTCTCTAGCAATTCGCGCAGTGAATTGCTCTACTTGCGCGGGATGCCGTACTGATCGAGCTTGCGGTAGAGGGTCGAGCGGCCGATCCCGAGCCGGCGAGCGACCTCGGACAGGTTGCCGCGGCAGGCCTTGACCACCCGACGGATCGTCCGCCCCTCCATTTCGTCGAGGGTGAGAAACGCCCCTGCGGCATCGTCAGGCTCGCGGACGTTGGTACCGCCAAGCTCCGGCGGCAGGTCTTCAGCCTTGATCTCGACTCCGGAGGCTACGAGCAGCGTGCGGTGAACGACGTTCTCGAGCTCGCGCACGTTTCCCGGCCAGGAGTGGCGAACGAGCCGCTCCATCGCCGCCGGTGACACCCGCTCGACCCGGCGCCGGGCGTCGGAGCCGTGCTTGGCGAGGAAGTGCTCCACCAGCAGCGGCACGTCCTCAGGACGCTCACTCAGCGGGGGAAGATGGATCGGGAAGACCACCAGCCGGTAGTACAGATCGCGCCGGAAGCCTCCGTCCCGCACCATCTCTGCGAGGTCTCTGTTCGAGGCCGAGATCACGCGCACGTTGAGATCGATGCGGCGGGTGCCGCCGATCCGCTGCAGACAGCGCTCCTGGAGCACCCTGAGAAGGCGGGCCTGCGAGGATGGCGCCATCTCACCCACTTCGTCCAGTAACACGGTACCGTTCTGGGCCTGCTCGAACTTGCCCGGGTGGGCCGCGATGGCACCGGTGAAGGCGCCCTTCTCGTGGCCGAAGAGCTCGCTCTCCTGCAGGCTCTCCGGGATCGCTGCGCAGTTGACGTCGATGAAAGGTCCGTCGGCGCGCTGGGAACCGTAGTGGATCGCCTTGGCGACCAGCTCCTTGCCGGTACCGCTCTCGCCCGAGATGAAGACAGAGATATCGGACTCCAGCACCTTCTCGATCTGCTCGTAGATCCGGCACATGGGAGCCGATGAGCCGACGATGTTGCGGAGGTGGTAACGATCTCCAAGCTCCCCGCGCAGACGCTCGACCTCGCGCTCCAGGCGCCGGTGGGAAACCGCGTGCCGGAGCGTGGTCAGCAACCGGTCATCGTCGACTGGCTTGACCAGGTAGTCGTACGCCCCAAGCTTGGTGACCTCCACCGCCTTGTGGACATCGTTGATAGCGGTCAGGATTACCACCGACAGATCGGGCCAGCGACGCTTGAGCTCGGACAGGACCTGCATTCCGTCCATCTTCGGCATCATCAGGTCGAGCAGGACCGCGTCCGGTGGCCCTCCGGTCTCAGCCAGCGCCTCCGGACCGGAGGCGAAAGTGCTGACCTGGTAGCCCGCGGTCTCGAGGATGTGCCCGACAAGCTCCCGCAGTGCAGCATCATCGTCGATAAGCCAGATCGACTCGCCTTCCCGCTTCATGGTGCCTTTGCCTCCTCCACCGTTGTCTTGCCTGCGCCTCTCGCTGCGGCCGATGCGGCCACGGTGCAGCGCGCGCACAGGAGCGTGACGTCGTCCTCGAAGGGGCAGTTGTTCACGTGCCTCTCCAGCGCCTCCGCCACGTGCCGCAGGGCATCGCTGCAGCCGG
Source organism: uncultured Thermoanaerobaculia bacterium (assembly GCA_964552395.1). Taxonomy (GTDB): domain Bacteria; phylum Acidobacteriota; class Thermoanaerobaculia; order Thermoanaerobaculales; family Sulfomarinibacteraceae; genus JAJDNH01. The sequence goes on from CAZKGM010000025.1 coordinate 38,492, forward strand.
TCGCGCCACCGAGACAGGCGGTCAGCCTCGACAGGCCGAACTCGTCCTCGCCGCCGTCCTCGGTCGCCTCGGTCACCCCATCTGTGTAGAGCAGCACGAGGTCATCACGCCGCAACCGAACCGAGCCGCTGCCGTAGTCCTGGTTCGGCAACATCCCGATCGGCCGGCCGGTGCTGTCGAGCCGGCGAACTCTCCCGTTGCGAACCAGCAGCGCCGGCGGGTGGCCGGCGCCGACCCAGCGCAGGGTTCGGCTCGTTGGGACCCACTCCGCGAGCATGAGGGTCGCGAACTTGCGCCCATGGGTCAGCCCGTACAGAAGGTCGTTGCCCTCGGCCACGATCCGCGTCAGCGAACGGCGGTCCGCGCGCCGTGTCCACAAATACGCTTGCACGTTGGAAGCGATCAGGCCGGCGGCCACCCCCTTGCCGGAGATGTCCGCCATCACCAGCCACCAGCTGTTGCCGCCGCGGGCTGGAATCACATCGAAGTAGTCACCGCCGACCTCACGACACGGGCGCACCAGCGACTCCAGCTGTAGGCCGGGCACATCGCTCAGCGACCGCGGCCTCAAGGTACGCTGGATCTCGGCCGCCAGGCGCACCTCCTCGGCAAGCCGCTCGCGCTCGACGATCTGCCGGTGCATCTGCGCCGCGTTGAGAGCGATGGCAAAGGCCACCCCGAGGTCGGCGAGGAAGTCCACATCGGCGGTCGTGAAGGGCCCTTGCCGGTGGTTGAGGAGCTGGAGAACAGCAACCAGCGCGCCGTTCCGTCCGCGTACCGGAACCGTCAGCAGCGACTGCGTCCGGAACCCCGTTGCCGTATCGACACGGCGATCGAAGCGTGGGTCGTTGTACGGCTCCTCGAGAATGATGGCCTCACCGGTAGCCGCCACGGCACCGACGATGCCGTCCCCCATCGCGACCTCGAGAAAGCCGCCGTCCACACCTTGCGCGACCATGGCCCGCAGCCGTCTGGCGTCGCCGTCGACCAAGAACAGACTCCCCCGCTCCGCTCCGATAAGGCGGGTCGCTAGACCCACGATGTGCCGTGCCAGCTCCCCCACGTCGAGAGTCGAGTTGACCAGCAGGCTGGCGTCCACCACCGCCTGCAGGCGGCGGATCCGCTCCCGGGATTCGGCCAACACGTCACCGTCGGCGCCGGTCATCAAGAAGACCACCGATCAGACGCCGACATGCGCCCGCCCCCGTCGAGGAATGCTCCGTTCCGATACACCTCGCCTATTCTAACCCGGATCTCACCACTCCGCCCGATGGCCCATCTGAACCCGACAATCGTGAGAGAGCCGCCGCAGGCATGTTTGACGGCATGTTGAGGACAGCGAGACGCGACGAGCACGGCTAGGCTCTCGTATCGTCGGTCGCAGTGGATTGCGAGTGAATGATCCGGGCTAAGACGCCAGCAACGTCGTCATCCACGAGCTCACCGCTTCTTCGGCCATCGGCCCCCGTAGTTGCTCCTCCACGGTACCGGCAGTCGCCAACGTCTGTGCGAGCTCTTCGGGCTGGTAGCGAACCGCGCCCTCAACCAGCTGCTTGAGTCTCCACGCACTGGGCGGCTTGCGCCCGCTCCACGGCGCTGCCTCGTCGGCGGCGATGGCCTCCTGCAACCGCGGCCCGAGGTCATTCTTGAACTCCTTCGAGTACCACCCTCGGATGTGCACCCGCTCGCCACACAGCTGTGAGCCCAGGCCGAGCTCGCGGCCCAGCTCGAGGAGGTACAGCATCTGGGTCGCCAGGCTCACTCCCTGGCCGAGCGCTACAAACTGCAAGGCCTTTGGCTCCAGGCGCTGGCCCCGCCAATCGGACACCGGGACCCCCTCGGAGGCCGCTCTCATGAGGTCCACGAAGGGCCCGACCTGGCGTCCGAACACGGCCTCCTGGAGCTGTTCCAGGGAACGCTCCTTGGGAAAGGTCATCCGCCTCACCAGCTCCTGGTCAATCGGGTTGCCTCCGCATGCAGCCGCCAGCTTGCGCGCCTCCTGCGCGAGCCGCCGCGGCGCGAAGCCGAGACGCTCGAGGAGTATGGTCTCGGCCGTAGGGAGGATCTCGACCCCCGGCACGACCTGGCGCAGGATCCTCCGCAGCACCGCCACCTGCTCCGCCGACAGGCTGACCTCTTCCCACGGCTTCGGAGGCGGTGGCAGCGGGATCCACTGCGCCTCTCCCCGCTCGCGGATGACATCGACCAGCGGACCCGTCGGGCGGCTGCCGCACCAGACGCCGAGCACCAGCCCCACACCGGCCGGCAGGCCGCTGCGGAGCGTCTCCACCAGAGGTGCGGGGTCCGCGGCCGGCAGCTTGCCCACGGCTCCGGCGGGCGCCGAGGTCTTGACCCAGGCGCGAGCATCCTCGACGACAAAGACCCGTTGCGGCTCGAAAAGCGACGGCGACAGCAGTTCCGTCGCCGCGGACTCCGGCGTGATCTCGGCGGACAGAATCTCCACGGAACCACCGCCGAGCTGCTCGACAAGGCCGGTCACGGCCTCGGCGCGAGCTTCTTCGAGCAGAAAATCGTCACTGGCGGCGATGAGCAGCAGACGGGCGCCGGTCACGGCTCCGGGTCCGTGAACTCCCCCCGGTCCAAGAGCTCCTGACATTGAATGCAGTATCGAGCCCACGGCACCGCGTCAAGCCGACCTTTCTGGATCTTGCCGTCGCAATGCAGGCACTTCCCGTAGGTGCCCGCCGTAACGCGGGCCAGGCTCTTCTCCACCCGCCGCAGTACGGCCCGTTCCCCGGTCGACAGCAGGTACAGCATGTCGCGTGAGGCGGTTGTCAGGGCACGATCCCCGAGGTCGGGCGCATCCTCCCCCGAGCCCTCGGCTTCCGAGTCGCGCAGCGCACGAACCCGTTCCATTACCTCCTCCCGCCTCTGCAGGAGGAGCTTCTCGTAGCGTTTGAGGTCGGCCTTTCTCATCGCCTCGGTCCTCCGTCCTCTGACTGAACCCTATTGTAAGCCGTGGCGGTGATATCGACCACCACCCAGAATGTCGGTCGCCCTGAACAGCTGCTCCCAGAGCACGAGACGAGCCAGCAGGTGCGGGTAGGTGAGCCGGCCGAGAGCCAACACCTGCGAGGCGCCGGACCGCAGCTTCGGATCCAGGCCGAGGTCGCTGCCGATGACGAACGAGACGCCGGGAACGCCCCCGGCCTCCAGCTCTGCCAGCAGCCGCGCCAGCTCCCCGCTATCGAGGAGCTTGCCGTTCTCATCGAGGATGATCGTCACCCATCCTTCCGTCAGTCGCCCGCCGACCCGCTCCGCCTCGTCCCTGAGGGCGCGGCGCGGATCCGCCTGCCGACCGGCGGCCACAGGCTTCAACGGCATATCCTCCGCCGGCCAGCGCCGTCCGACCCGGCGCCGATAAGTCTCGACCTCACCCTCGTACGGGCTCGCCGCCGGCCGGCCGAACCAGAGAACGCGGACCTTCACGCCCGTCCGCCGCTCTCCGCCTCGAAGAGAAGCTCCTCCTCCGGCACCGTTTCGGCGTCACCCCACAAGCCGTCCAGGCCGTAGTATGCGCGGCGCTCCTCGGAGAAGACATGGATCACGATCTCGCCGTAGTCCAGCAGCACCCACTCGCTCTGCCGCTCCCCTTCGACGTGCAAAGGCCTGCGGCCGGCGTCGCGCAGCCGTCTCTGGATGGCATCGGCGATGGCCGCCACCTGGCGCGCGTGCGCTCCGGAGCAGAGCAGGAAGGAGTCCGCCAGCGAGGTCACCGACGCAACGTCCATGGCCTTGAGGTGGAAGGCCTTCCTCTCCGCCGCTGCGCTCGCTGCGGTGCGTAGCAGACCGAGAACGTCATCGCTCAGCATTTAGGTGCGTCCCCCCTCGTGCCGGTAGAGGCGGTACTTCTCGATGTAGGTGTATACCTCGTGTGGAACCAGCTCGCGAATCGGCAGGCCGTGGCGTTGCCGGTCACGGATCGAGGTCGCGGAGATCGGGAACGGCTCGTGGTCCAGGAGGTAGATCGTGTGGTCCTCGGGGTCCGCGACCGACGCGAACGGCGCCACCATCCTGGTCCTCGACGCCAGCACCGGCGGTACCCTGCGCAAGAGCTCGTCTCCCCACATGTGTGCGCGGTGGAGAACCACCATATGCGCCAGGTCCGCGAGCTCCTGCCACCGCTCCCAGGTGGCGATCTGGGAGAACGAGTCGGAGCCGAGGAGGAAGTAGAGGTGGTCGCCGGCAAACATCTCGCGAAACCGCCGCACCGTGTCGACCGTGTAGGTGGGGCCGTCCGCAAATACCTCCAGATCCGAGGCGAAGAACCGCTCGTAGGGCAACGTCGCCAGCGCCACCATCGCGTGCCGGTGCGTCGCCGGCGTCAGCGGCTCACCGCTCTTGTGCGGCGGTTTGCCGGATGGCACGAAGTACACCGCATCGAAGCGGAACGTCTCCTGGGCCCGCACCGTCGGAATCAGGTGTCCGAGGTGGAACGGATCGAAGCTGCCGCCGTACACCGCGATGCGTGCCATCAGACCTCCACCTCCTGCCGAGCCACGAGTGTCCCGAGCAGCTGAAGCAGCCTATCCAGACCTTCGCCGCTCACGGCCGAGATTACCGCCCAGCCGACCTCGTGGCGGGACGCGATCTTCTCGACGGCGGCCACCACCTCCTGCCGCTGGACCGCGGCGTCCAGCTTGGTGCCGACCAGGACCCACGGGCGACCGTCCAGAGGCCGGGAGTGAGCGGCAAGCTCCCCCCTGACGGCCTCGACACTGGCCGCAAGCTTCTCCGGCTCGGTGAGATCGACCAGATGAGCGAGCACGCGGCAGCGCTCGATATGGCGGAGGAACTGAATGCCCAGTCCGGCGCCGTCGTGGGCGCCCCCGATCAGGCCCGGGATATCGGCCACCACCAGCGTCCGCTGCTGATCGCCGCCCAGGTCGACCACCCCGAGGTGCGGCTCGAGGGTTGTGAACGGGTAGGCCGCAATCTTGGGACGCGCGGCCGACACCCTGGACAGAAGGGTCGACTTGCCGGCGTTCGGCAGCCCGACGAGCCCGACATCCGCGATGAGCTTCAGCTCCAGCTCCAGCTCCAGCTCATCGCCGGCCTGCCCCTCGTCGGCGCGTCGCGGCGCCTGGTTGGTCGAGGTGGCGAAGCGCGCGTTGCCGCGGCCGCCGCGGCCGCCGCGCGCCACGATCAGCGTCTGGCCGGGCTCCACCAAGTCGCCGAGCACCTCGCCGCTGCCGGCGTCGCGCACCACCGTGCCCGGTGGCACCGGCACCACCGCATCGTGACCACTTGCGCCGGTGCGATTGGAGCCTTGGCCGTGGGCGCCGCGGCCGGCGCGGACGGTCCGCCGGTGGTGTACGTGCAGGAGGGTGTTGTACGAGGGATCGGCGCGAAAGATCACGCTGCCGCCACGACCCCCGTCACCGCCGTTGGGCCCGCCGCGGGGAACGAACTTCTCACGTCGGAACGACACACACCCATTGCCACCGCGCCCGGCGACGACCGTGATGCGCGCGGAGTCGATGAACATGGTGGAATCTGGAAAGCCTTCTAGCTCGTCGAGATGCTGATGAAGCGGCCGGAGCGGCCACGGTTTTCGAACTTCACGCGCCCCTCGACCAGCGCGAACAGGCTGTCATCGCCGGCACGCTTGACGTTGCGCCCGGGCTTGAACCTGGTGCCACGCTGGCGAACGAGGATCGAGCCCGCTGTCACCAGTTGGCCGTCGCCGACCTTGGTGCCAAGGCGCTGCGCTTGGGAGTCGCGGCCGTTGCGGCTGGAGCCTTGTCCCTTTTTGTGAGCCATCTCTCCCCCTACGCCTCGATCGTGTCGACGCGAACGCGGTAGTAGTTCTGGCGGTGGCCCTGCGTCTTCCGGTAGCCCTTGCGGCGCTTCTTCTTGAAAACGATCAGTTTGTCACCGCGCACGGCAGCCAGAACCTGGGCCCGCACCAGAGCACCGTCGACGACCGGAGATCCAACCCGCACGTCCTTACCCTGACTCACCAGCATCACCCGCTCGAACAGCAGGTTGTCGCCCTTCTTCAAGTCGGGCTCGGTCCGCTCGACGAGCAGCTCCTCGCCGGGAGCCACCCGGTACTGCTTGCCGCCATGTTCCACGATCGCAAAGTCGCTCATCGCACACCTCACCTCAAGAACGTACGTTCTAGCACAGGGCCGCCAACGTGTCAACGCGGTCGGTGGGGGTTTGTGGGGCAGTTCGAGAGGGTTCTCCGGTGCTCCGGCGGCCGGGCGGGTGCGGTGGGGGAATACCCGGCTTCTCTGACAGCCTAGGGAAACCTCTTTAGCGGCTCCGGCGGCCGGGCGTTCGCGTGGCAAACGCCCGTCTCACGCTTCCGGGCAGTCGCAAAGCCATGACAGCGGACCACCGGCCTGGCGGCGACTGCCTGGAATCGCTCGAGCCGCCTCTTCCGTAGCTGCGGCCACACGGGCCATCGCTCTTCCCGTACATTGCCTCTTGACGTTTTTCGCCGGCGTCTGCGGCTCGTGAACGCAGTTCAGAGAAACATCAAGGACGGCACGTGCCACCCAGCGCACCCTGCTCCGGAGCGCACTGCACCCGCTTTCTCCGGGTGGGTGGGGCTCCCCTTACTCCTTACTCTTCACGCCTCACTTCCTGGGCGGGTAGTGGTCTGTCCCCTGGGACGGTCCCGCGGTGGGTTGGGGACGGAGCGGAAGGAGGCGAGCGGCCATCCCGCCGCGGGCGGCGGGGGGACCGGGCGCAGGAGGCTTGGCCCGAGGGCCTCCGAGGGTAAGCCTCCGAGCACGGCCTCCCCGGTGACCGCGACGGGTGCAGCCGTGAGCCGACGCGCCGGTCCGTTTCCGCCCCGCCGGCCCGCACAGCGGGCTGCGGGCGAACGCCCGCACGGGACATGCGATCGCGCCACGCCCCTCCCAGCGGGATCGCGCAGGGCGTTCTCCTCGCGCCTCGCCGCCAGCGAGCGAGGAGTCGCTGACCTCGTGGTCGCGACGACGAAGCGAGCGCAGCGGCGGGGGGCGAGAGGGCACTCCTGCGCGATCCCTCCCCTACCA
>CAZKGM010000026.1:0-44013 GCA_964552395.1 uncultured Thermoanaerobaculia bacterium
CTCCGAGTCCCTTCGGCCCCGACGCGATACGAAAACGGCCGCCCAAAGGGCGGCTGTATGAGTAGAGTGGCGGGGCCGAAGGGACTCGAACCCTCGACCTCCGGCGTGACAGGCCGGCGTTCTAACCAGCTGAACTACGACCCCGCATCGGACGCGGCAGGTGGTGGGAGGTGGGGGATTTGAACCCACGACCCCCTGCGTGTAAGGCAGGTGCTCTGCCGCTGAGCTAACCTCCCAAACGGAACCACCGCTGGGAGCGTCATCCTAGTTGCTGGTATAGACCTTGTCAAGCCCTGCAGAACGCTCCCATAATGGTGTTGAAAGCACGCCGCAACGAGGAGGTTTGCCATGCAGAACCCACTGCCAACACGGATCCTGGTCCCTGTCGACGTGGGGAACTTCAGTCGCCGGCCGTTTGACCTCGCGGTGCAGCTGGCCAGGCTCAACGGCGCCGAGCTGATCCTCCTCGCGGTTGTCGAGGACACCTTCCCGTACCCCGACATCTTCTCCTTCCACTCGCCAAACGAAGACTACTACCGGTCGATTCGTAGCCGCGCCTTGACGACCCTACAGGAAGTTGTCGACGAGGCTCCGTCGGGTCTCAAGATCGAGATCATGGTGTCGCGCGGGCGTCCCGCCCACGTCATCGTCGAGGTCGCTAAAGAGGAGCATGCGGAGCTGATCATCATGAAAACCCACGGAACGCGCGGCCTCGAGCATGCGATCCTCGGCAGTGTCACCGACAAGGTTCTCCGCATGGCGCCGTGCCCCGTGCTGGTCATCCCCATGCGTCGGAAGGGGGTCGAGCGCTGACCTGCGGGTGAGTCCGTATAATGCACTCGCGACCCGCTGCAGCGGCAACACCCCGGCGATCGATCAGTGAATCCCCTCCGAACAGCTTGGCAACACCGCAGCAATCGACTAACCTTGCACCATGAATGATCCGCAGTCGATCTGGCGGCTTGGGCGTTGGATCGCCGCCCGCAGAAGCGGGGAGGTGCGCCTGGGCTGGGATGGCGGCGAGCTGACGCTCCTCATCAGCCTTGGCAAGGCCATCGGCATTGAGGGGCCCGATTCCGCCACCATCGCGCGGCGGCTCGGCTGCAGGCCGGTGGGTCTCTCCGACCTCCTCTTGGAGGCAAGGGCCGTTGCACGGCAGGCAGGCCGAAGTGAGACGGAAGCGGTGGCGATCGTCAAGGCCATTCTCGAGCAGGCGGTGCACTCCTGGCTGCTCGATCCCGGCCGTACCCTGGAAGCTGCCGAGCACGAGGTCGAGGACGAGGACGGGGAAAGGCCGACGATCTCCCTCTCTCATGCCATCGTCGAGGCCGTTCTTGCGGATGAAGGGGATGAGATCACAGCCGCCATCCTCCCGGACCTCAACGTCTTGCTCCGCCGTACCGCTGGCTTCCTGGAGTCGTACGCGGCGCTGCAGCTTGCAGAAGAAGCCGACCTCGTCGTGGCCAAGATCACCGGCCAACGCACGGCCCAGGAGATCGCTGGCCGTTCACCTCACGACCCGTCGGAGGTGGCGCGTCTGATGGCGGCCCTGTCAGCGGCCGGCCTGCTCGAGGCGGTGCCTGTGGCAGCGGTCTCGGAGCCCGTGGTCTCGGTGGCACCGGTGCCCCCGGAGGACGAAGAACGGCCTGGCGGCAGGCGCAGGACATGGTTCATTGGCGCCGCGGTCGCGATCCTCGTGATTGCCATCGCGACCGTTGCCTTGCTGCTCACTCACAACAGCCGGCAGGCGGCAGCGCAGGGCCACTGGGGAGTCGTCGTAGACTCGGGTTGCGATCCCCAGGACCTCCAGAGAATCCTGAGGAAGGCCGGCCAGCACCCAGAGGATCTCACCGCACAAAGGAGCGACCTCAAAGGCGGCGTGCCGTGCTGGCAACTACTATGGGGGGACTACGACTCGGCTGACGCCGCTCGGAACGCAGTCGGCTCGGTGCCCAAGGCGTTGGTCGAGGAAGGCGTAACACCGTCGGTTGTCGAGCTGACCCGGCACGGCGGCTCGGAGTCCGGGAAGGACCAGGGTGGCTAGAAACATGGACCGCGACGCCCGCCTCGACCTCCGGCGCTCGCGCCCGCTACCCGACTACATGGCTCGGGTCGCACGCAGCCAGTCCACGGGGATCATCACTGCTCTTAGCGGCGAGACCCTGCGCGAGCTCCTGTTCGTCAACGGAGAGCTGCGCGCCGCCCGCTCCAACCACGAAGAGGAGAAGCTTGGCTCCTGGCTCGTCCTCCGCGGTCTGATCTCGGAAAACGACAAGGCGCTCACTCTGCTCTCCCAGGGTGGAGGCGAGGCTCCCCCTCTCGGGCACCTGCTGGTAACCCGCGGCTGTCTCGATCAGTCGAAACTGGAGCAGGAGCTGGAGGAGCTCGCGGTTACGATCCTCCGTCGCGCGGCCGCAGCACCGCGGACGTTCTGCGAGTTTGTGGAGGGACGAGCCGAGGGACAGCCCGACACGCTTCCGAACCTCACCACCATGCAGCTGATCCTCCTCGCCGCACGCGCATTCACGGACATCGACGTCATGCGGGCTGCCCTCAAGCCAATGTCCCAGGTCGCCTGGCCCAGCACCACTCTCGACACCCTGCTGACCGATCTCGAGCTGACCCCGAGCGAGGCGTTCTTTCTCAGCCGTCTCGGCGGGACTCGCCGACTCTCCGAGCTCATCGCAGTCTCCCCGCTCGCCGAGGACGAGGCCATCACCACGCTTTACGCCCTGAAGACCGCCGGAGTGCTCTCCGTCGGCACGTCGCCAGATCTGACACCGATTCCTCTCCCGGACGTCAGTTCCCGGCGAACGACCTCGGGCGAGCGCCTCGCCGTCGTCGACGAGTCCCTTCTCAGCTCCAACCAGATGGCGGAGCGCGAGCGTGTCCAGGCCCTTGCGGAAGACAGCCCTCGGATGGACCACTACCGGGCCCTGGATCTCCAACGGTCGGCGCGGCTCGAGGAAATCGAGACTGCATGGAATCGCGTCCAGCGGGAGTTCTCCCCAGACCGGTCGCTCGAGATGCACCTCCGCGACCTCAAGCCGCAGCTGACCACCGTTCTCAACCGCGCCGCCGAGGCCCACGAGGTGCTCGCCGCCGCTGCTTCGCGGCATCGTTACGACAAGGTGCTGCGGTCCATCGAGGAGCAGCAGTTGACCCAGCTCGAGGAGAGCAAGAAGCGCCGCTCGGCGAGCCAGGCGGCCCGCTCGACCCTCGTCGAGGCCAACTTCAAGCGCGCCGACGAGCTCATCAAGGATGGTGAGGTCTACCTCGCGATCCAGCTCCTCGAGCAGGCATGCGATCTCGACCCGCGCCCGCCCGAGCTGCTCAAGCTCGCCCGCCTCCTCATGCGCAACCCACTGTGGGGCCAACGTGCTCTGCTCTGTCTTCGCAAGGCTATCGACTCCGACCAGAGCTTCGTCGATGCCTGGCTCGAGCTCGCCGAGTTCTGGCGCCGCCGCAACAACCCGGAGCGGCAGCGCAAGGCCCTCGAAAGGGCCCTCGCGACTGAGCCCGAGCACCCGCGCGCGACTCAGATGTACCAGCAGCTGATGGGCCGGCGCGAGCTCGAGCGGCTGCTCCGCCGCGCCCGCGGTGAGCAGCGATGACCAGTCCGGAGGCGGGGTGCCGGTTCTGATTGACGGCAACAACCTCATGCACAGGCTCCGGGCCAGTAACCGGACCCGGGCCGAAGTGCGCCGACAAACTCTCGAGCTGGTACGGCGCGAGAAGATGTCGGTGACTGTGGTCTTCGACGGCCCCGCTCCGGACGGCGTGCCGACAAGTGAGCATCTTGGCCGTGTCACGATCGTCTACAGCGGCGCGACAGAGGCGGACGACGTCATCATCCGCTCTCTGCCGGCCGGTACGGCCTCGAGGAACTGGGTCGTGGTCACCGAGGACCGAGGCCTCGCCGACCGCGCCCGACGCTGCGGCGCCCGGGTGCGTCGCGTCGCTGACTGGCTGGAGAAGCTCGGCCCAGCCGTTTCATCCCGCCACCCAGATGACGCCTTGCTGTCTGCAGACGAGATCGCGGACTGGGAAGCCTACTTCTCACGAGAGTCCTGAGGGCTCCCAGAGGCCAGGTCCCAAGCCAGTGGTACACTCCCCGCGTCCGGAGGGCGGAAGGAGTCAAGGAGGATCTCCGATGAGTGATTTCAGGAAGGTGCTCGACGAGCTCGGCATCAGGGAGAGTAACCCCGGCGCCTGCACCGGGAAGTGGATCTCGGCGCCCGGCGGCCGTGAGCTCGCCTCGATCAACCCTGCGGACGGCACTCCTCTCGCCACCGTGGTGCAGGCCGACGAAGCCGCCTACGAGAGCGTCATCACCGCAGCGCAAGGTGCTTTCTCATCCTGGCGGATGATGCCGGCTCCAGCGCGAGGCCTGATCGTGCGGGAGCTTGGGGACGCCCTCCGATTGCGCAAGGAGGCGCTCGGACGGCTCGTGTCCCTGGAAATGGGGAAGATCCTCTCCGAGGGTCTCGGCGAGGTGCAGGAGATGATCGACATGTGCGACCTCGCCGTCGGCATGTCGCGGCAGCTCTCTGGTCTCACCATGCACTCGGAACGGGCCCGCCATCGCATGTACGAACAGTGGCATCCACTCGGCACCGTCGGCATCATCTCCGCCTTCAACTTCCCGGTCGCGGTCTGGGCGTGGAACGCAGCCGTCGCCGCGGTTTGTGGCGACACCATGATCTGGAAGCCTTCATCCTCGACGCCGCTGACCGCGATCGCGGTCCAGAACATCGTCAACCCGATCATGGAGCGCCACGGCCTCGAGGGGATCTTCAACCTCACCATTGGCTCCGGGTCGGTGGTCGGCGAGAGGATGATCAACGACCGCCGAGTGCCGCTGGTGTCCTTCACCGGCTCCTGTGACATGGGGCGCCACGTCAGCGAGGCAGTGGCGCGTCGGTTCGGCCGCTCGATTCTCGAGCTTGGCGGCAACAACGGGGTGATCGTTACCGACGACGCGGACCAGGACCTCGCCCTGCGCGCAATCCTGTTCGCCGCAGTCGGCACCGCCGGTCAGCGCTGCACTTCACTGCGACGCCTCTTCCTGCAGAAGGGCATCGCCCCTGCAATGACGCAGCGCCTCGTGAGTGCGTACGGCAGCATCCCGATCGGTGACCCTCTCGACAGGGGAACGCTGATGGGGCCCCTGGTCAACGAGGCCGCCGTCCATGCCTACCTCGCAGCCATCGACACCATCCGCGAGCAGGGGGGCGAGGTTCTCTGTGGCGGCCATCGACTTGACCGTCCTGGCTTCTACGTTGAGCCAACCCTGGTCAGGGCACACCCAGGAATGGAGATCACGCGCGAGGAGACCTTCGCTCCGATCCTGTACGTGCTCGAGTTCGACGAGCTCGACCAGGCCATCGCCCTCCACAACTCGGTGGACCAGGGGCTTTCATCGGCCATCTTCACCTCCAACCTGTACTCGGCCGAGCGTTTCCTCTCTCATGAGGGCTCGGACTGCGGCATCGCCAACGTCAACATCGGGACCTCGGGAGCTGAGATCGGCGGTGCCTTCGGAGGGGAGAAGGACACCGGCGGCGGTCGCGAGGCGGGATCCGACGCCTGGAAGGCCTACATGCGCCGCCAGACCTGCACCATCAACTGGAGCCGAGAGCTGCCGCTCGCCCAGGGCGTGACGTTCGACGTGGAGGGGTAAGCCGGATGGAAGGCCGGGTTCTGATCGTCGACGACGAGCAAGGGGTCCGGAAGATACTGCGGCGGATACTGAGCGGGGCCGGCTACCAGGTCGATGAAGCATCGGACGCCTTCCAGGCGCTGGACCGGCTCGACACGACGCCACCCGATGCCTTGCTCCTCGACATCAAGATGCCCGGCATGGACGGCCTGCACCTGATAGAGAACCTCCACCAACGCGGTCTCGCGATCCCGGTCGTCATCCTCACCGGCCACGGGGACGAGTTCACGGCTCGCAACTGCCTCGAGGCGGGAGCGGCCGCCTACCTCACCAAGCCGCCAGACCGCTCCGAGCTGCTACTGGCAATTCGCGGCGCGGTTGCTCAGGGGCGTCTTGCCCGCCAGGAAAGCACCGATCTCGAGCCACCGCCGCTGCTCGGCGACAGCCTCGTCATGCGCCGGCTGCGCGAGGAGATCGCGCGCGTCGCGCCGTCGCGGGCGACCGTGCTCGTGCAGGGTGAGTCCGGCACCGGAAAGGAGCTCGTGGCCCGCCGACTCCACCGTCTGTCACCAAGGGCCAAAGCGGCATTCATCCGTGTCAACTGCGCTGCCATCCCGGAAGAGCTGATCGAGTCGGAGCTGTTCGGGCACGAGAAAGGCTCATTCACCGGTGCCCACCGCCGCCAGATTGGAAAGTTCGTACAGGCCAACGGCGGCACGATCTTCCTCGACGAGGTCGCGGACATGTCCCTCAAGACGCAGGCCAAGGTACTCCGGGTGCTCCAGGACGGAGAGGTCGAGCCGGTTGGGGCCGGAGAGCCGTTCACGGTCGATGTTCGGGTCATCGCCGCCACGAACAAGGACCTGGTGCACGAGGTGTCCGAGGGGAGATTCCGCGAGGACCTGTACTACCGCCTCGCCGTCGTAATGCTGAGGACGCCGCCCCTGCGCGAGCACGCCGAGGACATCCCTTTGCTCACGGAGTTCCTCACCAAGGTCTGCTGCGAGGAGTACAACCGCCGCCTCAAGCGATGGAGCCCCGGCGCCACCGCAGAGCTTTGCCGGTACGCATGGCCGGGCAACGTCCGTGAGCTCAAGAACACCGTCGAGCGTGCCGTCATCATGGAGCTCGACGACGTCATCCAGCGCATCGACTTCCTCTCCGCTCCGGCCGCGGGCGAAACCGCTGGGCTGCTCGACGCACCTACGCTCCATGACTTCCAGCGTGCCGCGGAGCGGGCATACATCGTTCACCAGCTGGAGCTCAACGACTGGAACGTAGCTGCCACGGCCCGCGCGATCGACACCCCGCGCTCCAACCTGTACAAGAAGATCCAGACCTATAGGATCGAACGGGAATCCTGATGACCTCACCTCTGACTCTCGACGACCTCACCTCCGCGGGAGCTCACCGCCGCGGTCACTTCCGACTTTCCTCCGGGCTGCACTCCGGCGACTACCTTCAGTGCGCCCTCTTCCTCGCGGATCCGCGCCGCGCCGAGCGCGCCGGCAGGCTCCTGGCAGCCGCCATCTCACAGCTTGGCGTGGAACCGGAGCTCGTGGTGTCGCCCGCACTCGGGGGTCTCATCATTGGCCACGAGACGGCACGCACCCTCGAGCTCCCCTTCATCTTCACCGAGCGCCAGGAAGGGCGGATGACCCTGCGCCGCGGCTTCGCGGTCAGGGCTGGACAGCGGGCGGTGGTGGTTGAGGACGTCGTAACCACGGGCAAGTCGACCCGCGAGGTCATCGCGGTGCTGGAGAGCGCCGGTGCCCGGGTTGCCGCCCTGGCGTCGATCGTCAACCGCTCCGGCGCCGCCGATCCGTTTGACAAGCTGCCCTATGCCGCGTTGCTGTCGGTGAGCTTCCCGACCTGGGACCCCGCCCGGTGCCCGCTGTGCGCAGAGGGTAGGCCAATCGAGAAGCCCGGCTCCCGTCCGGTTTCGCTCTAGCCCGGATCATTCACTCGCAACCTACTGCGACGGCTTTACGCCAGATATCGCCGCTCTCCTCGCCTCTCGCCAGCCTCGCTACGATCGCTCACGGATCATCCGGGCGAGCTCTCGCTTCTCCGGCGTGGCCGTTGGTTTTCCGCCAGGATGCGCTTCCGCAAGCGGATATCCGACGGCGTGACCTCGACCAGCTCGTCACCGTCGATCCACTCCAGAGCGCGATCGAGCGTCATGCGCTGCGGCGGTGCAAGGCGGAGTGCCTCGTCGGAGCCCGCCGCACGCATGTTGGTGAGCTTCTTCTCGCGCGTGACGTTGACCACCAGATCGTTCTCGCGATTGTACTGGCCAATAATCATCCCCTCGTAGACGTCGACGCCGGGACGCACGAACAACGTCCCGCGCGGTTGCAGGTGATACAGCGCGTAAGCCGTCGCGCGACCCGGACGATCCGCCACCATGGCGCCGGTGGTGCGCCCCGGGATCTCACCCTGCCACGCCTCGTACCCGTTGAAAAGCGTGTTGAGGATCCCAGTGCCCCTGGTATCAGTGAGGAACTCGGAGCGGAACCCGATCAGGCCCCGCGTCGGCACCCTGAACTCCAGCCGCACGCGGCCGTGACCGTGGTTGGTCATCTTGAGCATCCGCCCGCGGCGCCCGCCGAGCTTCTGGGTCACGACACCGACGAAGCTCTCAGGGCAGTCCACGAGCACCAGCTCCATCGGCTCGTGCAATAGGCCATCGACCTCACGAGTCAGGGTCTGCGGCTGTGACACGCTCAGTTCGTACCCTTCGCGGCGCAGAGTTTCGATCAGCACCGCCATCTGCAGCTCGCCGCGCCCCATCACCTGGAAGGCGTCCGCATCGAGCACCTTGAGGCGCAGGCTCACGTTGTGAAGCGTCTCTTTCTCCAACCGCCCGAGGATCTGACGGGAGGTCACGTAGTTCCCCTCCCGCCCACCGAAAGGTGACGTATTAGGGGAGAACACCATCGCCAGAGTCGGCTCGTCGACCACGATGCGCTTCATCGGGCGTGGCCGTTCGAGGTCCGTCAACGTGTCACCGATCGAAACCTCCTCGAGACCAGCGAGGGCGACGATGTCTCCGGCGACCGCCTCCTCGACCTCGATGCGATCCAGGCCTTCGTGTGTGTAGAGCACTCCGACCTTGGCCTCACCCAAACCGTGGGCGTGCGCCACGGCGACCCTGGCGCCCGCCTTGAGCCGGCCGTTGAAGATGCGCCCCACTGCCAGGCGGCCGACATAGTCGTTGTAGTCGAGGTTGGTGACGAGCAGCTGTAGAGGCTCCTCCGGGTTGCCGCTCGGCGCCGGCAAGGTGTTCACGATCTCGTCGAGCAGCGGCCGCAGGTCCGTGGATGCGTCTCCCAGCTGGCGGTGCGCCACCCCTTTGCGCGCATCCGTGTAGAAAACCGGGAGCTCGAGCTGCTCCTCGTTGGCGTCGAGGTCGATGAAGAGATCGTAAACCTCGTTCAGAACCTCCTCCGGACGTGCATCATCGCGGTCGATCTTGTTGATGGCCAGGATCGCCGGCAGCCCGAGCCGGAGAGCCTTCTCGAGCACAAAGCGGGTCTGCGGCAGCGGCCCCTCGGCGGCGTCGACGAGCAGGAGAACGCCGTCAACCATCTGCAGCGTACGCTCGACCTCGCCGCCGAAGTCGGCATGACCGGGGGTGTCGACGATGTTGATCTTCAGCCCGCGATAGCGAACCGCGGTGTTCTTGGCGAGAATCGTGATTCCCCGCTCACGTTCGAGGTCGCCCGAGTCCATGACGCGCTCGGCGACCCGCTGGTTGGATCGGAAGGTCCCGCTCTGCCATAGCATGGCGTCGACCAGCGTGGTCTTGCCGTGGTCCACGTGCGCGATGATGGCGATGTTCCGGAAACCAGGTTCATTCATCTCTCGGTGCCCCCAGAGCTAGAGGTTCGGCCGGAAACCCCAGCGTCGTCCGTTGCTCGCGCCACGGGCCCAGATTCTAGGCGTTGTGCCGCAAATGATGTTGTTTCGTCCTCAAGGCGCGACAAAGAAGAAGCTGGGCCCGTGCCGCCGCAACCCTCTGGCAGGCTCGGCTTGCGGCCGATCTCTGCGTTGCTCGTCGTCGCAGTGGAGCAGGGCTTCGGCTTCCTCCTCACGCCTTGATCTCGACCGCACGCCGAGCCTGCGGACGGTACCGGGGCTTCCGGCCGGGCCTCTAGCGGCTTGTACCACCTTGTGGGTCGGAAGTCCATCCCCGATCCCGACGCGCACCTCGAGTCCGGCTATGCTACAAGAGCCTCATGATGAGCTACCCGCGATCCGCTGCTTCGTTCGGCCTGGCGCTCTTCGCCGCTGGCCTTCTCGGGACCACCGCCCTCGTTGCCGGCTGCCGCAAGGACCGGTCCCCCAAGCCGGCCCCCGAGTTTGTGGCCGACGAACAAGCGTGGCGGGCACAGCGCCTCGAGAAGCTCACAGCCGAGGATGGTTGGCTGACCCTCGTCGGTCTGTTCTGGCTCGAGCCCGGGCACAACACCTTCGGATCGGACCTTTCGAACCCAATTGTCATTCCCGACGCTGCCGCCCACGCAGGCAGCTTCGACCTTGCCAGCGACGGCACGGTGACTCTCCGCTGTGCTCCGAACGCAGGGGTAACCGTCGCCGGCGAGCCGGTAACCGAGAGGCCGCTTGCGAGCGATGCCGTCGGCGCACCGGACGTACTCCACGCCGGCCGCATCTCGTTCTACCTGATCAAGCGGGGAACCCGCTACGCGGTGAGGGTTAAGGACCCGCAGGCGGCGACGAGGACCGAGTTCCGCGGCCTCGAGTACTACCCACCAGACCCCGCCTACAGGGTCGAGGGCAAGCTGGTCTCGTTCGCGAAGCCACAGACTGTCGAGGTTCCCACCGTCGTCGGCACGCCGCAGACGATGCTGGTTCCAGGCATCGTGCACTTCTCCCTCGAAGGTCGCGAGCTGAGCCTCAAGCCGCTCATCGAGTCCCAACAGGACAGTGAGCTGTTCTTCGTCTTCCGCGACGCGACCAGCGGTAGCGAGACCTATGGAGCGGGACGGTTCTTGTCGGCGTCGGCGCCGGACAATGCCGGCACGGTCGAGCTCGACTTCAACCGGGCCTACAACCCACCGTGTGCCTTCACGCCGTTCGCGACCTGCCCGCTGCCGATCCCCGGCAACGAGCTGCCGATCGCGGTCAGGGCTGGCGAGAAGGCCTACGCCGGCGGCCATCACCCCTAGCCCGTATTATTCACTCGCAATCTACTGCGACCGGCGATACGCCAGCCATCGCCGTGCTCTTCGCGTCTCGGTGTCCTCAACATACCGTTAAGTATGCCTGCGGCACCTCGACGCTCAGAACCCAGCGCTGACAAGCGCCTCGCCGGTCTCGCTACGATCACTCATGAATAATGCGGGCTAGACCTCCGGCCGGGAACTCTGTTCGAGGCCAGATTCGCGTGACAGGGCCGGATGTGCACTTGCTCGCGCTGGAGCACGTCGCAGGTACCAACGGGCACGTCGAAGCCAAGAGCGCGCAGACGGACCAACATCGGAAATCCCAGCTGAATCAGGGTCCCCGGCCGAGCCTCTGGAACTCACCGGCCGTTTTCGCGATAATGGAGCCACCGAAAGGGGCAATCCCATGGCCGATCAGATCTCCTTCGACATCTATCTCCTGGGGCTGCGGGATCCGTCGCCGGCCGGCAGGACCCGGTTCGCCAACGTTCTCGAGAGGCTGACGGGACGGTCCACCGACGAGTGCCTCGAGCTCCTGAGCAGGCGCTCCGCACCATTGTTTCGGGGCCTGTCAACCGAACAGGCGCGGACCACGGTCAACGCACTTGACGACGCCGGCGTTCGGATCGAGGTCCGGCCCACCACGGAGAGACCGCCGGTCGGAGAGACGGCCCTCGCGACTCACGAGTGCCCCCGGTGCCGTTTCGTGCAGCCGACCACCGATCCTGAGTGCGCACGCTGCGGCCTCGTCTTCGCCAAGTGGGAGCGCGAGCAGGTCCAGCGCATGCAGCGCGAGGCACGCCTCGAGGAAGCCCTGACGAAAGCGATTCAGGTGCGCCGCGAGTGGGATGACCGCGCCAAGAGTTTCCTCGAGAACAAACCCCTGGAACCGGATGCGACAATCCCCTTTGCACAGGCGCTGACCCGCGAGGAAATTCCCTTTCTACTCTTCCGCAGCGACGAGGGCCCGCTTCTCCTGACCTCACGCCGCTTTCTCTGTAAGCGGGACGAGGGCATGCTGTCTTTCCCGTTCGAGCTCGTCGCCGATGTCGACATCGGCAGCAAGCTGGTAGCACGCAAGGACAGAGTTCGGCTGCAGCTCACATTCCAGGTGCCAATCGAGGTTGGCGACAAGAGCTCCAAGAGCCTGTCCTGGCAGCTGGAGAAGGAGTCCAGCTTCTCCGCCAACGTCATCATGGACTGGGCGTTCGCACGCCGGTTCATCTGCGGCTCCTGCGGCGCAAAGGACCTCGACTTTCGCTCCGATGGCAAGCAGATCTACGCCCGCTGCATGCACTGCGCCACCGACCACGAGATCGATCTCGTCGAAGCACTGGCGATCCCCGCCCTCCAGGAGTGAATCCCCGGCTCCCCAGGCGCGACGTGTACAATCCCTCGCGGAGGTGCGAATGGAGGCGGCGCTGCGGCTCTACAATACGCTCAGCCGGAGGCTTGAGGTCTTCGCTCCCCAGGAGCCGGGGCACGTCCGTTTGTATACCTGCGGACCTACCGTCTATAACTACGTTCACATCGGGAACCTGCGCACGTTCCTGTTCGAGGATGTTCTCCGGCGCACGCTGAGGCTGTTCGGGTACCGCGTCACCCAGGTCATGAACCTCACCGATGTCGACGACAAGACCATCCTCGGGGCCAAGGAATCCGGGCTCGATCTCCGCACCTACACCGACCGTTATGTCGACGCCTTCTTCGAGGACCTTGCGGCATTGCGCGTGGAGCCCGCCGAGCACTACCCCCGCGCCACTGACTTCATCGAGCAGATGGTCGCCCTCGTTCAACTCCTCACCGAGCGCGGCTGCACCTACACATCGGCCGGTTCTGTGTACTACCGGATCTCGAGCTTCCCCGGCTACGGCAAGCTCTCAGGCGTCCGACCGGAGGCGAACCTGGCCGGAGCGCGCGTCGACTCCGACGAGTATGAGAAGGAGGACGCTCGCGACTTCGTACTCTGGAAGGCGGCACGGGAGGGAGAGCCGTCGTGGGAGACCGTGCTCGGCCGCGGACGTCCCGGCTGGCATTTGGAGTGCTCCGCGATGTCCATGAGCCTCCTCGGCGACAGCTTTGACATCCACACCGGTGCGGTCGACAACATCTTCCCTCACCACGAGAATGAGATCGCACAGTCCGAGGGGGCCACCAGCGCGCCATTCGTCCATTACTGGCTGCACGCCGAGCATCTGATCGTCGAGGGCGAGAAGATGGCCAAGTCGAAAGGGAACTTCTTCACGCTGAGGGACCTCCTAGCACGAGGTCACGACCCCCTTGCCATCCGCTACCTCCTGATCTCGGTCCCCTATCGCCAGAAGCTCAACTTCACCTTCGACGGGCTGCATGCCGCCGGCCAGGCCATCGACAGGATCGCCAATACCTTCCGCCGTTTGCGAACGACGCCTGCGGTACCGGCAGCCGGCGCTCTCGCGGCCGAGGGGGCTGCAGAGTTTCGCAGTGACTTCCGCGAAGCCCTCGGCGACGACCTCAACACAGCGCGTGCACTGGCCGCCCTTCACACGTTGCTGCGCAGGGTCAACATCGCGCTGGACGGCGAAGGCCTGTCGGAGGCTGCCAACGCCGACGTGATGGCGGCACTCGCCGAGGCCAACACGGTCCTCGACCTCATGCCCGCCGACGACAGCGCCGACGCCGCAGACCAACAGCTCGTCCAGCGGCTCATCGACGAGCGCAACGGCGCACGCGCCGCCCGTGACTTTCCCCGTGCCGACGCAATCCGTAACCAGCTGCGCGAGCAAGGAGTCCTCCTCGAAGACACCCCCCACGGCACCGTGTGGCGCCGGGAACGCTAGGGACACACATCATGGACCTGTCGTCGCTCCCGGCCATTGTGGCCTCCGCCTTCTTCGTCAGTTTCGCAACCGTCGTCATTCCCAGCCCGAGCACCCTGGCCGCAAGCCGCTACGCGGTGACTCAGGGCACTCGCGCCGCCGCGGCCTGTCTGAGCGCCGTGGTCATACTCGACACCATCGTCTTCCTGGCCCTTGCGCTGGGGCTGCAGCCTTGGCTGCGCAGCATCGGGGGCTCGCAGTACATGCCTCCGGTCGCAGGCGCCTTGCTCGTCCTCGCAGGGATCGCCATGGTCATCGCCGCTCCCAAAGACGTCTCACGCTTGGTCAGCCGGCGCGGCAAGAGGTTCGCCGACCGGGAGCAGGCGCTGCACGGCCCCTTCATCTCCGGCCTCCTCATTCCGATTGCCAACCCGGGCTACTGGATCTGGTGGACGACCGTGGGTACGGCGTTCATTCATGCCGCCCGCCACTGGGGGCGTCTCGGCTTGACGATCGTCCTGCTCGGGTTCCTCGCCGGCGTCCTTTCCTGGTACCTCCCCCTGCTGTACGCCCTTCACCGCGGCCGGCAGGTGTTCTCCCCATCCGCCCAGCAGCGCCTCCTGACCCTCGTCGGCGTCGCCATGATCGGCTTTGGGCTCTTCCTGCTGTGGCACAGCTTCATCGGCATCGCTTAGCCCGGGCTCCACGATCCTCTCTTCTTACTTCTCTCGGGGTCCTGATCGCCTTTGCGATTCAGTCGTCGCTCCGGAGTTGCCGGGCTCCTCCATGGAAACACCAGACTCAGAATGATCGGCAAGAGCCAGAAAGTCGCGAGAATCTCTCCCCTGGGACGGTCCCGCGGCAGGACGGGGACGGAACGGAAGGAGGCGAGCTGCCATCCCGCCGCGGGCGGCGGGGGGACCGGGCGCAGGAGGCTTGGCCCGAGGTTTCACGAGGGTAAGCCTCCGAGCACGGCCTCCCCGGCGTCCGCGACGGGTACAGCCTCGAGCCGACGCGCCGGTTCGTTCCCGCCCCGCCGGCCCGCACAGCGGGCTGCGGGCGTAAGCCCGCACGGGACATGCGATCGCGCCACGCCCCTCCCAGCGGGATCGCGCAGGGCGTTCTCCTCGCGCCTTGCCGCCAGCGAGCGAGGAGTCGCTGACCTCGTGGTCGCGACGACGAAGGTCGTGCAGCGGCGAGGTGAGAGAGGGCGCATCTGCGCGATCCCTCCCCTATCAAAGGGGAGGGGGGCTCACAAGCTGTCAGAGAGCGCGGGAGGCAGATCCGAGCGAAGCGGCCCTCGGGGCGGGAAGACCGGGCCGAGGTCCTCCTCGAGACCGGGCTCCCCGATTCCGAGGGGTGCGGCCGTAGGCCGCGGATCTGCCGGAGCCCGGATGACTCGCTCGCAAGCTGGGGTTCCGGTTAATGCAGCAGCTTGGAGGGGGGGACGAGGGTAACGCCGCGCGCGGAGAACCGTTCCGCTTCGCGATCGAGCACCCGCAGGGTGCGGGCGTGCATGTGTCCGATGGCGATCGCCGAGCCGTCCTTCCGCGCCAGGTAGATCGCCTCATCGAGCTGCTGCTCGATGGCATCGGCATGGCCGTCGTTGTCCAGGAAGACGTTTCGCCGACCGGTCGGGACACCCTGCGCCCGCGCCGCATCCTCGGCGACCGTGCCGGCGGTAGTCCGCGAATCCAGGAACCTCAGGCCCCGACCCGCGATCTCCTGCATCACCCACGTCATCGTGCGCAGGTTCTCGGTCGCCAGGGACCCCATGTGGTTGTTAACGCCAACGATGAACGGCACGTTGTTGAGCGCGGAGCGCACGGTGGTGCGCACGTTCTGCTCCGACATCGACACCAAGATAGCGCCCGGACCGGGGTTCTCCTTGGGGTAGCCCCGCGGCTCCATCGGCAGGTGCAACCACACCTCGTGACCCGTCCGGTGGAGCTCGGCCGCCGTGTCCACCGAGTGCGGGAGGAAGGGCAGCACCGCCACCGCGATCGCCTCCGGCAGGGCCGCCGCCGCCGGCACCAGCTCCCGGCTCTGGCCGGCGTCGTCAAGGAGAATCGCCAGGCGGCCCCGGGCCGATGCCG
Organism: uncultured Thermoanaerobaculia bacterium; assembly: GCA_964552395.1. GTDB lineage: Bacteria > Acidobacteriota > Thermoanaerobaculia > Thermoanaerobaculales > Sulfomarinibacteraceae > JAJDNH01. The sequence continues at coordinate 15,746 of CAZKGM010000026.1, forward strand.
GCAACGTGGGTCGCTGGGTCGGCTGCGGTGGGGCGGTCGGCTCTCTCGTGGCCACCCTGGCCGTCGTGCCTCCTCGAACCCTGAAGTGGATGTCGAACGCCTCGACTCCGAGGTCCACGCGAACGCGGTCGGCATCGGCCGCCAAGCGCGTCTGAGCGCTCAGCCGGCCCTCCCATGCAGCTGCCTCGGCCCCGAGATCGTCGCGCAGCAAACGCACCGCATCCGTATCGGGCAGAGAGATCTTCCAGGTCCGAACGAACACCCCACCGACCTTGCGGATCGGGTCGTCGCCGTCGATATCGGCCGCCTGCGCTCCCCGTCGCTCGGCCAGCGTCCGCAGCCGCTTCCCGAACTCTGCTCGAGCCGCCGGCGGTCGTGAAGCCGGAGCGCCACGGTCGCGTGCAAAGAACCAGACCGCAGCGGTGATCACGATCAGGCAGGCCAACAGCGCCATGGCGCGAAGCTGTGGTTTCTGCTTGCTACGGGGTTTCCTACGCCGCCGCGGCATGCCGCCCTTCTCGCGCGATCTCGAGGGCTCGCTTCAGCACTGGATCGTCCCCCGGCTTTGCCGGGGGAGCAACCTTGACGTCGGGCTCCACGCCGTTTCCATCAATCGGCTTCCCGTCACCGCGCAGCCAGTGTGCAACGGGGATCCACAAGTGGAGGCCCCCCTCGTTGACGAACATCATGTGTGGCGCGTGCCCGAGGGTCGTGCTTCCCACAAGGGTGCAGCCCCCGGCCTTGAGTGCCGCGGCGAGGACCTCCCCGACGCCCTCCGTGTGTGCGCCGATCAAAACTACGGGCAGGGGACCCGAAAGTAAGGTCGGCGTTGCCTTGAAGTCACGCTCGCCGGCTCGACGTCCCTTCCAGTGGCCGAGCTCACCGTGGTCGACGAACAGGTCGGCGACGGCGAGCGCTTCGTCCTCCACGCCCCAGCCGAGCGTGCGCAGATCGAGAACCCTGGACCCCGTGCCGGCGGCTGTCTTAACCGCCCCTGTGGTCCCGGCGGGCAGAGCGCGCAGCGCGACCACCGATACGCCGTCATGAGCCTCGCTGTCGATGCTGTGCGGCTGCCAGGGACGCGCTTCCAACTCGACCGTGCGCCTTTTTTCGACCTGACGATCGACCACCACCAGGCTGATGGCCCCACCGGCCTTCTCACGCTCGGCGAGAAGCAACCTGACCCTCCACAGGGGCATCCCGCGTGTCGGCCTCCCTTCGACCTTCTCCAGAATCTCCCAGGGTGCGAAGCCAGCGGCCTCGGCCGGCGACCCCGCCACCACCCGACGCACCGCCGCCGTGCCGAAACGCAGACCGAGCTCGATTCCGAACGGTGGCGGCCCGGCGAGAAGCTCCTTGTAGGGGGCGAGCTCTGCATCATCCAGTGCCGCCGCCCAGGGATCCACAGATTCTACGATCCCTCCGTCGAGCCCCTCGCCCAGCGCCCCGAGATCGACCTTGTCGACGTACTGCGTGTGCACCAGGTGCACCACCTCCGCCAGGTTGCCAAGTGCGCGGTAGAGGTCGTCCTTGAAGCTGCGATCGGCGAGTACCATGCCCGTGCCGCACAGCACGACCGCCAGCGAGGCGGCCATGAGGGTGGTTCTGGCTCTACGGATGTTCAGGATCGTCCCTCCTTGAGGCGAAGCCAAGTCAATGGGTTCGACGCCTTGCCCCGGTCGCGAAACTCGAGGTACAGGTTGCTCCCATCGCCCGCGGGCGGGGCGAGACCGAGGCGCGTACCCATCACCACGTTCTGGTCCCGTCGCACGAGGATTGTAGCAAGCCCCGCCACCAGTGAGTACACGTCCCTCCCGTGGTCCACGACAACCATGTTCCCGTAGCCCTTGAAGTACCGTGCGTAGGCCACCACGCCAGGAAACACCGCTTCGACCGGCGTACTTCCAGCTACCCGTAGGCGAAGCCCATTGCAAACAGTGTAAGTAGCGTAGCGCGGCAGACGGTGACGGCCAAACGTCTCCACGATCTCGCCTGTAGCCGGCCACGGCAGAGCCCCACGGTAACGGCGGATATCATCCCGACCGGTCACGCGCTCGTGGGAGGCCAGAACGCCGAGCAGGCGTTCCAGAGCCTGCTCGCGCTGCTGCATCTCCGCCAACCTGTTCTCGGTGCTGTCACGCCGGTGCTCGAGACGCCGGCGTTCATAGGTGGCTCGCGCTCGAATCGACTCGAGGTCCCGCCGGCGGGTCTCCAGCTCGACTGCCTCGCCTTGCGCTCGTGCGAGCACGGAACTCAGCTCGTCGAGCCGCCGTCGATGCCTCGCCTCGAGCTTGCCGTACTCGTCCAGGAGGCGCAGCTGGCCGGAGGTCATCACCGAGATCGTCCCCATCGCCTTTTCCAGCTGGCCGCCGCGGGCGGCATCGAATATCAGCTGCAACGGTCCCGGGCGTCCCAGTAGCGCCATCATCTGCAGCTGCTGATAGAGCACGCCGAGCCTCTGCTGCATGGCGTTGGCGGTGGCTTCCGCCTCGGCACGCAAGCGGATGATCTCGTCTCGGCTGTCGGTAAGAACCAGCTCCAGCTCCTTGACCCGGGCCTCTGCCAGGTCGAGCTGCGCCGTCAGCTGCAGCTCCCGGGACCGGGCATCGGCGGTCCTGCGATCGAGATCATCGAGCTGCTGCTTCAGTTGCCGGATACGAGAACGGACGGCCTCCAGCTGCGGCTTGACGGGCTCGACCGCGGATGAGCCCTCCAACACACCGACACCCAGTGCGAGAAGCACCACAAGCAACGGGAAAGCCCGCTCGCGCATTGGCTCCCTCAGTTGCCGAAACGGAGGAACGGAGCTCCCTCCAGCTTCTCCGGCGGCTCCTGCTTGAGCAAGCCCAGCACCGTTGGGTAGACATCGATCATGTCGACCTGCTGGCGCTCGAGGGGTCTGTTGGTAAACAGGATGCCTTGCACAACAGCCGGGTTCATCGTGCAGTGGTCGCCGCTCCACGGACGCGCGTTGTCCATGAACAGCTCCGATGGCATGCCACCGAGTGCGCTCTGCCAGGAGATGCGGTAGTCCTTGGCGGTTGTCACGATCATGTCGGGAACGATGTCCGGGTCGAAGGTGTGGTACACCTCCTCGCGCAGGTAGACCTTGGCAACCGGATGCGCCCCAGTCGCGGGATCGACGATCGCCTCCAGCCGCTGGGCCAGCTCTCGACGGAGACTCTCGTACTCGCTCCCTGCCGCCACGGTTCCCTTCGCCTCACGCCCTCTCAGGTTGACATAGAGCCCCCCGAGCCCCAGCGAGTAGGCCCTGCTCCTGCTCCAGTCGACATTGGGCCAGAACTGCCCGCGATCGAACAGGGTCTCCAGGTCCTGCACCTTGCCCTTGCCGCCCGTCAGCGCGAGGTAACCGTTGCGGGCCAGCCAGGTGTTGATGTTGAACGAGCGCCGCCAGCTCGAGAAGCCGTGGTCCGACAGCACCATGAGCACGTCGTTTGGGCCCAGCCGTTTTTCCACCTCACCGACGATCGAGTCCATGGTCTTGTAAGTGTCGAGGAAGGCCTTCTGATAGCGTGGGGCGCGCACCGGGTCGTACGCCGGGTGACCGGGGTCCATGAAGCGGAAGAGGATGTGACCGACGCGGTCGGTGAACTCGAAGTATTGGACCAGCAGCCGTTCGTTCCCGCCGAGGAATCTCCTGAGCTGGGCGCGGAAAGCCTCCTCCGTGTTCTTGACATCCTCGAGGAACACATCCTCGTCGACCACCTTCTCGCTCACACCCCAGGTGTCCACCGCCCAGCCCGCGGTCTTGTACGGCCCAACCTCGCGCTTCAGGATGGCCGCCCAGTTGGCCGGCGCCGAGATCAGGAAGCCGGGCGGCAGGTGCTCCGGATCGAACTGCAGCGACGTCAAATAGAGACGGATCTCCGGATCCAGTTGCAGGAGCCGGAAGCGGGCCAGAGCGTGCACCCCGAGCAGCGGGTTGAACTTGAACACCACCGACATCCAGGGACTCCACTCACCCGGGTGTAGGGTTGCGCGTTGGCCACAGGTCTCGAGCTCAAGGGAGCTCCGGTCCTTGGCAACCGTCAATGTCAGGGGAGCGTCGATTTCCGGCGGCGAGCCGAAGAGGCGGTTCGGCGGGCCGGGGATCCTGGTGTGGATCGTCCCACTGGCCTTGGACAGGTGAATCACCTCGATCGAGAACTCGTTGTCCGAACCGAGATCGAAGAAGGGGTCCGACGTGAAGAGCGACGGGCTGCCGATTCGACCCCTGACATCGGGCACGCCCAGGCCGGACAGCAGGTGCCCATTGGGAAACGCCCGCGCCGGGAAGGTCACGGGAATGCGGCCAACCACGGACTCGATTCCGTGCTCACCTGCCACTCGCCAGAAGGGCGTCCCCTGACGGTTGTTGATGACCTGAGGAAGCTCGGTCGGCACCCAGTGCCCGCCAACCCAGTATGCGCCAGCACCCAGCAGAACCGCCGGCAGCAGCGCGGTTGCCCACGCCCACCGCCGCCGGAACAGCCGCAGCGGCAGGAACAGCAGCAGCCAGCCGGCCACCGCCCCGACCGCCAGCATCACGACGGCGTTGTGCTCACCCCACAGGAAGCGGCGCTTGGTTTCCTGCGCCACGCCGAACGCCGGCATGTAGGTGTTCGGGTCCCGGACCAGGAAGTCGAAGATCCGGGTGCCGCCGGGATCACGGCCGGTCGTAAAGGTCGACCACGACACGGGCGTCTGCGCTGGAACGGTCGGGTTCAAGCGCGCGTAACCCCCTGCCTCCGCCAACTTGGCGAGGTTGGGCAGCTCTCCCTCGGCCATCCACTTCTCGGTCAACCGTGCATCGGCACCGTCGAAGCCGAGGATGATAAGACGCCCGTCTGGGGCCGCCATCGAGCTTCCGCAGACAGTCATCAGGGCAACGGCAATGAGGAGCCATCTTTTCATGGCTAGCGATTGTAGCCGAGCCGCTACCTCTACAGCAGTGTCTCGATCTGCTTCGCGATCGCTTTCTCGTCGCCCGGCTCGAAGCCGAGGTGGTAGTACATGATCTTGCCTCGACGGTCGATCACGTAGGCTGTCGGGAAGGAGTGAACGTCGAACAGGCCCCGGACCACGTTCGCGTCGTCGTTGTCTTCGAGAAACGTGTAGGTGAGACCCTTGTCGGCGATGAACTTCTTCGCGGTCTCGGTGTCGTGGGTGGCCTCCACCGCGACGACTCTGAAGCCCCGGTCCCGGTACTTCTCATACAGCGGCTGCAGGCGCGGCAACTCCGCGCGGCAGCCGCCTCAGGTGGGGAACCAGAACGCGAGGTAGGTCACCTTCCCTTCCTCCGCCGACAGGGCGTGCTTCACGCCCTTGTAGTCGGGCAGCTCGAAGTCATCGACCTTGCGGGCCCGGCGTTCGCGCTCCTTCCACAGGTAGGCGTCGAACTCCGCCTCCGAGCCGTGGCGGCCGGCGTACGCCTGCCGGAGGTCCGCCAGCGCCGCCTGATCGGCCCCGAACAGGGCTGACGGCTCTAGGAGCTCACTTGCGCGGTCCCAGTTGCCCTGCGCCAGCTCGGCCTCGCCCCAGAACCGCCGTAATGGTGTGTCACAGACTCCGAGGTAGTTGAACGTGGCGCCGCCATCCGCCTGCTTGAACAGGCTCATGGCCTCCTGCTGTTGTCCGAGGTTGAACTGCGCCCACGCCTTGTACGCGAGAGCAAAGGTCGTACGCCGGTTCACCGCCCGCTTGATCTTCGCATCGTTCGCCTTGCTGTTGGGATGATCGGCCCGGTACGTCTCCGGGGTCGCCTGGGCGAGTGCGAGGTCGGCATGCGCCTGGGCGAGTGCCCAATTCGAGTGCTTGACAGCGGCCTCCATCACATCCAGGTTCTCGTTGAAGGTCAGCGGCCGGCTCGCCTCCAGACCGCGGGTGATCTCGGCCAGGTCGAGCGGTTTCTTGACCTCGTACGACAGTGGCAACAGCTCCATCCCGAGCTCGAATCGAAGTTCTGGATCGGTCGTCTTTTGGAGCGCGCCGTCAACCGTCGCAAAGGCACGATCCGGCTCGCCCAGCTCCTTGCCGCGGTACTCGATCACGAGGTCGGCCATGCCGGCGGCGTGCGCGCCCCCTGGGTACTGCTCCAGGTACCGCTCGCCGATCTTGGCCTTCTCCTCCGGGCTCTCGGCCTTGTAGTAAGCGGCCTTCGCTGCCTTGTATGCGTCGGCCTCGCTCTGTGCCGGTGCCTGGTGCCTCGAGCATCCCGGCGCAATCGCCGCGGCGGCGACCAGAGCACCCACAATCAGTCCACGCTTCCACATGCCCAACCCCTTTCTCTCCTCCCGTCCTCCCGGACGAGCTTCTCATCGGTATCACACCGCCGCAGTGTACACAGGCCGCCGCCATCGGCAAGGTCCAACGACGCCCCCGGACCCAACCGCGTCACCCAGTGACCGTGAGCTGGGCCAAGGCCAGGTCGTAGCGCGGATCGTACGGATCCTGGCCCTCGCCGACCCAGAACTCCGCGCCCACCCTGCGGCCCTCGACCCAGCTCACGAGGACCTCCTTGACGAACCGTGTCCTCTCGGCATGGGTGAGCTCAAGCTCGACCACGGCGCGGGTCCCGGGCGCAGCCCGCTCTCCCTCCCTGATTTCGAAGGCGAGGCCGGTCCGCGACAGGTTGTAGACCGTCATCGGCTGCATCGGTCCATCATCGTCTGTCCGGTAGGCTCCCGGAAGGCACACCTCTCTCCGCGTCGAAACGCGGTGCTCGAGGTAAACAACGTGGGAACGGCCGCAGCAACAACGGAATCGCTCGCGCAGCGGCGTCGACCACCCCGGCCGCCTCGGCACCTGCAGGATCGTCACCGCGTCGCAAACAGGGCACACGAAACGGGCCGTGTCATCGGCCTCCACGAAGATGCGCCTCTTCCGAGCCATTGGTCTGTCCCCCCACAGCGAGCGCGACACCGGCCATAACGGTCTCCCACGCCCGCAGCACATCGGTAGGTGTTACGCCGACGGACCGTCGGGGGTTTCCTCCAGCAACGGTCCTTCTTCGTGTATTCTCTCCTCCCGAGCCGCTCGGCCGAGGATTCTGGAGGTTGATCCGATGCGACGATCAGTGCTGGCGCTGGTGATCCTCACGGCCGTCATCACTTACTCCAACAGTGGTGACTGGTATCAGCATTTCGCCGCCGGGGAGTGGTACTTCGCCCATGGTCAACCAGACCGCGCCGAGGCCGAGCTGAAAGCGGCTCTGCACATCGCCAACGGCTTCGCGCCGGGAGACCGTCGTCTGGAGGAGACACTCCACGATCTCGGTCGCCTGTATGAGCATCAGGGCCGTCTCGACCAGGCCCAGCCCATGTACGATCTGCTGGTCGCAGCGGTCGAGGTGCGAGCCGGCAAAGACAGCCCCGACCTGCTCGATCCTCTGGCCGCACTCGGCCGGGTTGCCCTCGCCGCCGGTGACCCGCCGACGGCTGAGGCAAGCTTCAGCCGCTACGCGAGGCTGGCCGCGGCCAAGACCACCGCCGACCCCGACCAGCATCGGCTGGTACTGGCCACGCTGGCTCGGATGGCGGTCCTGGCCGGACGTGAGGAGGAGGCGCTCTCCTACCAGCGGCAGGCGGTCGCCCTGCTCGACGCCGGCACGCCCGACGACGCCGAGCGCATGTCGACTCTCGAGACGCTCGCCAAGCTGGAGCTGCGTCACGGCTCCGCTGAGGCCGGTGAGCGCCTGATGGTCAAGGCCGCCGGACTGGCCCACGGCACCGGGGACGAGAAAGACCCGGCTACCGTGCTGGCCCGCGGCGCCGAGGTCGCGCTCGCCGCCGGACATCCGGACGCGGCGGAGCGCCTGGCTCGGCGGGCGTTGCAGTCCAGGCCGTCGGCCACCGCAGAGCTCGCTGTCCGCGCGACCCTCGCCGACGCCGCATGGCTGCAGGTACCACGCACGGACGCAGCGCTCGCAGACCTGCTCGGAGCGGCAAAGGAAAGTCGGGCGGTTGCAGCGGCGCAGCGATCCCTCCGGGAGCTGGCAGCGCTCCAGGAGCAGAGCCTCCCAGCCGGTGACCCGGCACGAGCTCGGACCCAAGACCGCCTCAGCCGCTGCGCGGTGCTCGCCGGCGACACCGATGGAGCGTTGGCCTCTCTCACACGCCTGATTGACGACCGCCGGGCAGCCGGCGACACCGCAGGAGAGCTCGAAGCGCTCGAGGACCGAACGTCGCTGCTCGCCGCCGCAGGTCGTACCGCCGAGACCGTTGAGGCCAACGGTGAGCTCTTGAGCCGTCTCGAGGCCGCGCACGGGCCAACCGACCCGTCGCTGATACCGGTACTCGAGCGGCAGTACAAGCTCCTCCACTCCCTCCACCGCAGCAAGGAGGCACGCGCCATCAAGAAGCGACTGCACCGCTTGGAACGAGCCCTCAAGCACCGGTAGCCGGGTCAACATCCCCCTCACGTGGATTCGGAGTGAGGAGCTCCTTCAGGCCCGGCTCAGGGCGGAGGTCAGAATCTCCTCCGCATCTCGGCTTGCCCTCCGCATCACCCTGGAAACCACCCCACCGAAGAGACGACGCAACAAGCCCGTGTTCGCTCGCGACACCGTGACGTCGCCGTCGGATGTCATGTAGACCGCGAGGCGACACGGCATCAGCGAGGTCACCATCCGGCCACCGTCATCCCTGAGAACCTCGGCCGCGTAATCGGGCCGGCACAGCTCGACCACCGAGGCCGGGAGCAGCAGCTGGCCAGCCTCCTTCGCTGCCGAGATGTCGAGCTGGTGAACGATTGACACCCTCCAGCCTCGCTTCTCGGCCTCGGCAACGATGCCCGCGACTGTCTCTTCGAAGCCGAGCGGGCTGGGTTCCTCGACAATCAGCAGGTGTCGCGCAAACACCGACCCGGCAGCGACGGCGGCAACCAGACCCAGGATCAAACCTCCGGCTGTAGCGACGACGAGCTGTGGCCCCATCCGGTCCCCCTTTCATCGTCATTACTATATCACTATTTAACTATGTACTTCAAACTCTACACCAGCAGCTTGCCGACTCTCTTCTTGCACCGGCAGAGCGTTGCGTCTTCTGGTGCCTCAGCATTTCACGGGAGAATCACGGAGTCTCTTGAGGTCCGCGACAAGGGAGAGGCACGCACACGGCCCGGTATCGCGACTCTCAGCCGCAGCGAGGTTGGCCGACCAGTTCTTATCGGAGGACCGGGAGGATGAAGACTGCGGCGCCAGTCCGGCTGTCAACGATGGTCGCGTAGGCCGCGAAGGTATCGTTGGCCGTGAGCAGCACCTGGTAGCCGTTGGCCCGGCTGACGCGGTGGGAGAGCAGGAAATCGTTGATCTGCACCTGCGAGCCCGGCTCTACGCCGTAGCTCGCGGCGCCGACACGCCGGCCCTGCTCATCGAACAGCACCGCGTGGACTCTGATGGTGTTCTCTCCGGGATTGAAGAACCCGATGTTGGTACGAAACTGCGAGCTGCGAAGGAGTGGGACCAGCACGCCGTCGGTTCCTGGCGGCACCATTCCGCTGCGGTCCAGCGACGGCACCATCTGACCCACCGAGCTCTGACCGCGAGCGTTGTAGACCCGACACCGCACAACCACACCTTCGGTGGCAACGAAGCGCAGCGCCCCCGAGCTACCCGGAGGCACGACGTCCCGGAGGTGGACCGTCTCTCCGGGACCGATGCTGGTCGCGGGGGCATCCTCGGCCAGCAGCCGCGTGTTGTCGGTGCCGGCGGGCAGGAACGTGAGCGCATAGCTGCCGACCGCATCCGACACGTTCGACACCCAGAGCTCGGTGTTCCAGTAGGCGCCCTCGGCGCCCTTGACCTGCGCCACGACCGGGATAAACCGCTCCCCCGCCATGGCCGTTGCTGCAATGGCCACCATGGCCAGCACGAGCGCGAGCTGGGGAGCGCTGCGGTTCCGCATGTTCCCAATATAGCCCGCACGCGCCGCCGGCACAAGAGTCGAACCCGCGCTATCGTGCGCGCAGGCCCACCACCTGAAGCGGTTCAGGCTGCCTGCGGACCCACCCCGTGTCGGTTACTTCTCGACCAGATCCGCGAGCACCGGAGGAGTCGAGCTGTCCTGGAGGAGGAAGACGTGGCAGGTGTCGCAGTCCTGCGGAATCGTGTGCTTGCCGTCAGCCGTCGTCATCTCGTCGTCGTGACACCGCCAGCATCCGGGAAAATCGTCGTGGCCGAGGTCGTTGGGGTGCGTGCGCCAGGTCGTGTGCATCTCGGGAAACTCTGACCTGGCATACACCTCAGCAGCAGCATCTGCTGCGGCAGCGATCGTCTTCGCCTTGCCGCTCGCCAGCTCCGGGTAGCTCTTCGAGTAGAAGTCCACTACCGCCTGGCGGACTCGCGCCACGCCGGTGTCGTGGTCCGGGTACTCACCGTTGATGGCGGCCAGCGCGGTCCGCTTGTAGAAGGGCAAGCTCGCGTAGCTCCTGTATGCCTCCAACACGTCGTCGAGGGCCTTGGCCGGCGACTTGAAAAGGTGGGTCGGCCGGTTGTGGCAGTCGATGCAGTCCATCACGCGCGCCTTGGCAGCGATCTCGTCGGCCGAAGGCGGCTTTTCTCCGGGGCGGGTATAGGTGCGGACCTGGCCGTCGGGAGTGGTCAACTCGACCCAACCGATTTCCTGCCGACGCTCGTCGGTCGAGACGTAGCGAATCTTGTTGTCCGAGTAGATGTGCCACCAGTGAATGCCGCCGTGACTGCCCAGGTCCAGGCTGCCCCCTCCCGTCTTCAGCAGCATCACGGTGTAGCTCGCCGTGTTCTTCTCGTCGGTATCGTAGCGCGCAAAGACCTTCAGCTTGTCGCCGTGGTGCTTCTCAGGCCAGTGGCACTGCTCGCAGGTCTCACGGGCGGGACGCAGGTTGTGGAGCGGGGTTTCGATCGGGCGGTCGTAGGTCCCCCAGGCGGTCTTCCAAACCTGGCGAAGACCATCCAGCTTGGAGCGCACGAACCACGACGCGCCGGGCCCGATATGACACTCGACGCAGCGCACCCTGGAGTGCGCGGACTGCTGGTACGCCGTGTACTCGGGGCGCATCACGGTGTGGCAGGTCGCGCCGCAGAACTGCACCGTATCCATCTCGCCGACCGCCAGGTACGAGGTGGAACCGAGAATGATCGCGTTGACGCCCGTCAGTATGAGCACGATGGTGGCGATGCGTCGAAGGTGGGGGTCATTGAAGTCGAGGCGGGGGTAATGGGACAGCTCATCCATCGTCGCGCCCGAGGCCACGAGCTTCCTGCGCCGTCGCCACATGCCGACCGGGATGATCAGGAGCCCGAGGACAAACAGCGCCGGCAGAACAAGGTAGGAGAAGATCCCAATGTATGGGTTGCGGAACGCGCCCGCCAGCTCAGCCACCATGAAGATCACGATCGTCAGCGCCGACACGGTCGCGATGACGATCCCCGTCAAGGTGGTCGGGTTGTTGGCGTAGTTAAATGCCCGCCCCAGGGTGTCTCGCCGCTTGGAAAGCTCAGCCATCGTCTCGGTCCCCCCTTGCCTGCGGCCACCGCCGCGCGGCATGCGAGGCGGATTCTAACAAGGCTGTTCAGTTTGCACAATCATTCACAAGTTTCCTATCCGAGGTATCCGGACAAGGCTGCGAGGCACCGGTCGGCGTCCTCGCCGGCCGCGACTGGGAACCGGCAGCCGGACTCACGGTCGGCCGCGGGGAATCGCGAACGGCTCATCCGTTGCGCTATGCTGAGCCGGTGCTGACGATTGATGAAGCTCGCTCATTGCTGGCGGCCCGCGTCGAGCCGCTGGCGCCGGTCGAAGTCCCGCTCCGGGCAGCGCTCGGCTGCCGCCTCGCGGCTCCGCCCATTGCCGACGTGGACTCTCCGTTCGCCGATATCTCTGCAATGGACGGCTTCGCGGTGCGGGCGGCCGATCTCGAGGCCGGGGACCCACTTCCAGTGGCGTTCGAGATCCCGGCCGGCAGCATGCCAGCTCGTCTCCCGGATGGCTCGGCCGCGCGCATCTTTACCGGTGCAGCCCTCCCCGACGGCGCCGACACCATCGTACAGCAGGAGCTCGCCGAGCTGGAGGCCGACGGCCGTGCGCGGCTGGCCAGGCTCTCCACGGGTACCCACGTGCGCCGCCGAGGCGAGCTGTTCCGGGCCGGAGCGACACTGCTATCAAAAGGTACCGCGGTAACACCGGCGGCAATGGCCTTGCTCGCAGCCGGGTGTAAAGACCGCATCAGCGTGTTCCGGAAACCCCGCCTGGCGGTGATCTCCACCGGCAGCGAGCTGGTGGCGGCCGGTGAGCGGCCCCACCCGGGCCAGATCCGGGACGCGAACTGGCCCCTCATCGATGCCTTGGCACGTGACATCGGCCTCGCCTCACTGGGCGTTGCACGCATTGCCGACTCCTCGAGCGCGCTCCGGGCGGCCCTCGGCGACGCCCTAGCCGGCGCCGACGTGGTCGTCTCCACCGGTGGGGTATCGGTCGGCGACCACGACCTGGTGCCGGACGCCGTCTCCTCGCTCGGCGGCAGTACCGTGTTCCACAAGGTCGCTCAGAAACCCGGCAAGCCCTTGCTGGTGGCTCGTTTCCCGACTGGCTGGCTGGTGGGCCTGCCCGGAAACCCGCTCGCGGTCCTGGTCGGATGGCGTCTCTATGTCCTGCCGCTCCTGCGCGCCCTCGGAGGGGACACGGCTGCGTTCGACGAGCGCCCGTTGAGCGCCCTGTTGACGACGGCCACCTGCAACCACGAGGAACGCACCCATCTCCGGCCGGCCAAGCTCGTCAACACAGCCGACGGTGCACTCGTCACGATCATACCGTGGAAGGGTTCCCATGACCTGGTTGCCGGCGCGGGCGCAAATGCGCTGGCGCGGCTCGAGCCAAGAGTCGAGCTCGCTGCAGGCAGCCCAGTCGCCTGTTACGCGCTGTAGGTCTGCTACGATCGCCTCACGATGACCCGCCTTCCAGCTGCCGCACGTGCCGACCGTCACGTCCTCCGCCTGTCGGTCACCGATCGCTGCAACCTCAGGTGCCACTACTGCATGCCGGCCGAAGGCGGTTCCCAGCTCCGGCACCACGATTTGCCCAGGCTCGAGGAGCTGTCTGCGATCGTGGCATGGCTGGCAGCCGAGGTCGGCGTCGGGAGCATCAAGCTCACCGGTGGTGAGCCCCTCGTACGACAGGGAGTCGAGACGCTGGTCACACTCCTGGCATCGATTCCCGGCATCGACGAGATCTCGATGACCACGAACGGGACACTCCTGGCACGGCACGCGAAGGCGCTGCAACGGGCCGGCTTGCGACGCGTCAACGTCTCGCTGGATACGCTCGACCCCTCTCGCTTCGCCCGCCTGACACGCGGCGGCCGTCTCCGGGACACCCTCGCCGGCATCGACGCCGCACTCGATTCCGGCCTGCGGCCCGTCAAGCTCAACGCCGTGCTGCTCGCCTCGTCATGGCGGCTGGACGTGCCCCGGCTTCTTGACTTCGCCGCCGAGCACGCGCTCGAGGTCCGCTTCATCGAGCTGATGCGTACCGGCACCGAGGAGAGGTGGGCCGCGAGCGAGCTGGTCCCCGCGGCAATGGTTCGAAGTTGGATCGAGCGCCGCGCCCAGCTCTTCGATCTCGCTGCGCCGCTGACGACGCCGTCGCGCAGCACTCGTCTCAGGTGGGCGGGACGGGATCTCACGGTGGGCTGGATTACTCCCCGGTCGCACCCCTTCTGCGCGACCTGCAACCGTCTCCGGCTCGATCCGCTGGGACGCCTCCGGCGCTGCCTGATGGACCCCACGTCCCTGCAGCTCGCGGCTCTCCTCGCGGACGGACGAGCAGCTGCCAGGACCGCTCTGGCGAGCTATCTCGGCGACAAGCGACCTCCCGGCGCGATGTCGATACGGCTGCCGATGGCGGCGGTCGGCGGGTGACATGAAGAACCTCAGTCATCTCGACGGGGCCGGCTCCGTGAGGATGGTGGACGTCGGCGACAAGTCCGTCAGCCGCAGGGTGGCGGTGGCCGAGGCGGTGCTTCTCGTCGGTGAAGAAGTGATGACGGCGATCCAGGACGGGCGAAGCCCAAAGGGCAACGTGTACGAGACCGCACGGCTGGCAGGCATCATGGCGGCCAAGCGAACGTCCGAGCTGATCCCGCTGGCCCACCAGTTGTCCCTCGACCACGTCGAGATCGAGCTCGAGCCCGGTGCGGATCGCATTCGCATCGTCGCCACCGCCTCGACCCGGGCGGCCACCGGTGTTGAGATGGAAGCGCTCGCGGCCGCTTCCGTGGCAGGGTTGACGCTCTATGACATGCTCAAGGCGATCTCCAAGACCATGACCCTCACGGGCATCCGCCTGCTCTCCAAGTCGGGCGGAAGCTCGGGCGACTACCGGGCGAAAGAGCCATCCCCGTGACCCACGCGATCGTTAAGTTCATCTGCACATCAAAGAAGAGGGGAACCGTCAAGCGGGCGGTGGAGGCCGCACACATCATTGCCGACCACGGCATCGAGGGCGACGCTCACGCCGGCCACTGGCACCGACAAGTGAGCCTCCTCAACGAAGCCGACGTTGCCGCCATGCGCGCCAAGGGTTTCGAGATCGCCCCCGGTGCGTACGGCGAGAACCTCGTGGTCGAGGGCCTCGACCTGGAGTCGCTCGGGATCGGAAGCCTCCTTACGATTGGCGACGTCGAGCTTGAGGTCACCCAGATCGGCAAGGTGTGTCACACGCGGTGTGCCATCTACTACCGGAGCGGGGACTGCATCATGCCGCGGGCCGGCGTCTTCACACGCGCACTGACCGACGGCATGGTCCGTCCTGGAGCGCCCGTCAAGGTCCGCGACAGGGTACCCAGGGAAGCGGTCCAGGCGGCTGTACTCACGGTGTCCGACAGCTGCGCCGCCGGCTCGGCCGAGGACAGTGCCGGGCCGGCGGTGGCCGATGTTCTTCGTGACAAGCTCCTGGCCCACGTCGCCTGGGCGGGGATTGAGCCTGACGATCTCGACCGCGTAGAGGACCGGCTCAAGGAGCTGGCCGGCCGCGGCCTCGACCTGGTTCTGACGGTCGGCGGCACCGGGTGCGGGGCTCGCGATGTTACTCCGGAAGCAACCCGCGCCGTACTCGACAAGGAGGTCCCGGGCCTCGCCGAGGCGATGCGCGCAGCCTCGCTCCGCCTGACCCCACACGCCATGCTGCAGCGCGGGGTCGCGGGCATCCGCCGCTCGACGTTGATCCTCAACCTTCCCGGCAGCCCAAAAGGCGCAACCGAGAACCTCGCTGTCGTGCTGCCCGCCCTCGCCCACGCCGTCGAGCTCCTGCGCGGTGACACGGCGCACCTCGACGACGGGCGGCGCTCGGCGAACGGTGGTCTCCCCGTGATCGCATCCACCCGGGGAGGCGACCGCTCATAAGGGGGAGGGACCTTCTCCCCGGCGGGCGCACCCAGGCCGACCTCGAAATCGGCAGCGGCATGTGGATCGTCATCCGCATCAGCCAGTGCGCCGCCGACGATCTCGGCCTGCGCGCCGGCAGCGAGGCACGGGCGAGCCTCAAGGCGCGGTCGCTCTACCTGCTGCCACGCGACTGACACGGCGGATCTCCCACGGATCGATCTGACGCCATCTCTTCTCTTCTCGGTACGCCCCGGGGATAACCACCTGTGCCAACCCGACGTCTCCGTTGCGGCCGAAGGGCTTCTTCCGTATGATCCTGCGTTGATGAAGATGATCGTCCGAGCCCCACTTCGGTGCCACCTCCACGAGCTCGCCCGGGCCGGCAAATACCGGAGCGGGCAATGAGCCTGGTGCGACTCGGGGCGGTCGCGATCGGGGGCGCCACCGGCGCCGTGGCTCGCTATGCACTCTCGGGGTGGGTCTCTGCGGCCACCCGGTCGTCCCCGTTCCCCTACGGCACGCTCTCGGTCAACGTTATCGGCGCCGCGATTCTCGGTCTCGTCATGGGGGCCACGACCTCGGGCCGCCTGATGATGTCCCCCACCGGGCGTACGTTCCTGACGATCGGCCTGCTCGGGGCGTTCACGACGTTCTCGACCTTCGGCTACGAGACGGTCCAGGCCGCCCGCCTGGGTGACCTGCGGGTGGCGTTCGCCAACCTTGTGGTGAGCCTGGTCCTCGGCCTCGGCGCGTGCTGGATCGGGCTGAAACTCGGCCGCATGGTCTGACGGAGGTGATGCCATGATGCGCAGCCGCGGCGACGGCAAGTTGGTACGGATCTTCATCGGCGAGGGCGATCGTCTTGGCGGACGTCCCCTCTTCGAGGCGATCGTCTACCTGGCCCGGGAAATGGGCCTCGGCGGCGCCACCGTGCTGCGCGGCATCGAGGGTTACGGCGCCGACTCGATCGTCCACACGGCGCGCTTGCTTCGTCTCTCCGAGGACCTGCCCATCGTCATCGAGGTGGTGGAGACCGAAGAGTCGCTGGAACCCTTCATTCAGCGGGTCGAGTCGATGCTCGACGAGGCCAACTGCGGCGGGCTGATCACGCTGGAGCACGCCGACATCATTCTTTACAAGCCCGAGCATCGCTAGCGATTCACTGCGACCAGCGATGGCCCTGCCATCGCTGTGCTCGTAGTGTCTCGCCGGCCTCGCTACGATCGCTCATGAATGATCCGGGCTAAGTCGCAGTCATTAACGAGAAAATATCCTGTTTAGTACCTCGTGTCATGAGATCAGCAGTTGCGTTCAGGACCGTGCCAAGCTACCTTTCGTTCTGTGAGCACCCGTGCCGCGGGGAAAGGAGAGGCGCAGATGAAGATCGGTGAGCTCTACCGCTCCGGAGACTTCAAGGGTGAGAAGCACGTGCCCGTGATTGTGTCGCCCGCCTCGGTGACGGCCGGGGCCCCGCTCGATGTGACGGTCGCCGTCGGCACCGAGATTCCGCATCCGAACACCACGGAGCACTTCATCGCCTGGATCGACCTCTACTTCAAGCCCCAGGGAGAGGCATTCGCGTACCACGTCGGTCACTCGGACTTCCGCGCCCACGGCGAGTCGACGCGGGGCGCCAACGAGGGACCCGTGCACGTCCACCCGAAGGCCACCTTCTCGATTGAGGTTTCGAAGCCGGGCACCCTGATCGCCGTGTCGATGTGCAACATCCACGGCCTGTGGGAGTCATCGCTGGATCTCGAGCTGAGCTGACACTCCGCGCCGGCCGGCGGCCCGCGGCGGGAATCAACTGCGAGCGGAGCGCTGTTGCACCAAGAGCGAGGGCGGGGGTCGTGGAAGCGGCTCTGCGTCGTCGCCCGAACGGCGGCCGGCGTCGGTTCCCGATGCGCTCCCCCGACCGGCGGGCAGTCCTCCGGGAGCAGAAAGGTCGATCATGAGTCCACTCCACGAGTCCGTCCGCTCCAACACCAGCGCTGCTTCCACCGTACTTCAGACTCTTCGTCTTCCAGTCGCCCTCGCCGCCAAGGCCAACGCTCTCCTGAAGCGCTGGGCCGGCGAGCAGATGAGCAGCCGGCTGTGGGCCGGGGACTCATCCCTGTGGACCGGTAACGGCGAGAGCAAGTGGCTCGGCTGGCTCGGTATCGTCGACCAGCAGCGACAGCAGGGGGATCGCTTCCTCCGCCTCGCCGAGGAGGTCCGGCAGCACGGACCGTCCCGGCTCGTGCTGCTTGGCATGGGAGGCTCGAGCCTCGCCCCTCAGGTGCTGGGGAAGGTGCTCGGCGCTGCCGGCGGCTTTCCGCAGTTGCTGGTGCTGGACTCCACCGACCCCGTCCAGATCGCCTCTGTCGAGGACGCCGTGGACCCGGCCTCGACGTGGTTCGTGGTCTCCAGCAAGTCCGGTACGACGCTCGAGCCAAACATCCTCCTGAGCTACTTCTTCCAGCGAGTCGAACAGGCTCTCGGCCACGATGCGGGAAAGCGGTTCATTGCCATCACCGACCCCGGATCGCCCCTCGACCTCCTGGCACGCGAGGACGACTTCCGCCACGTCTTCTACGGTGTCCCGTCGATCGGCGGCCGCTACTCGGCGCTGTCGGACTTCGGCATGGTGCCGGCGGCGCTCATCGGCCTCGATGTGCCCGGGTTTCTTGACCGCGCCGCCGAGATGGTGAAAGCCTGCGCTGCCAGCGTGCCGGCGGAAGAGAACCCCGGGCTGGTCTTGGGAGCCGTACTGGGGGCATCCGCGCTGGCCGGGCGGGACAAGGTAACGATCGTCGTCTCGCCCCGCTTACAGGGTCTCGGCGCCTGGCTCGAGCAACTGCTGGCCGAGTCGACCGGCAAGCACGGTAAGGGGCTGATTCCGGTCGACGAGGAGCGACTGGGGTCGCCCGAGGTCTACGGCGGCGACCGCCTGTTCGTTCGCGTGGCCGTCCACGGTGATGACGACAGAGACACCGAATCTGCCCTCGACCGGCTCGAGAAGGCCGGCCACCCCGTCGTCGACATCACGATTCCCGACCATCATGACCTCGGGCAGGAGTTCTTTCACTGGGAGATCGCGACCGCAGCGGCCGGCGCGGCCCTCGGTATCAACCCCTTCGATCAGCCGGATGTCGAGGCGGCCAAGGTTGCCGCGCGACGGCTGACCGAAGAGGTCGAGGCAAACGGCGCATTGCCGCAGCAAACACCGATCTACGAGGAGGACGGCCTGCTGCTCTTCGCCGACGATCGGAATGCGGCCGAGCTGGCCGCAGCCGTGGGCAGCCGACCCTCGCTCGGCGCCTACCTGCGGGCGCACCTCGCCCGCACGATGCCCGGAGACTACGTCGCGGTGATGGCCTTCCTGGCGATGAGCTCGGCCAATATCGAGCGGCTGCAGGCCATCCGCCACACCGTGCGCGACCGCCGCCGGGTCGCGACGTGCCTCGGCTTCGGCCCCCGCTTCCTGCACTCCACCGGCCAGGCATACAAGGGAGGGCCAAACTCGGGGATCTTCCTCCAGCTCACCGCCGCCGATGAGAAGGAGCTTGCGGTACCCGGCCGCGCGTACGACTTTGGCGCCGTTGAAGCGGCGCAGGCGCAGGGCGACCTCGAGGTCCTGGCGGCACGCGGACGGCGTCTGTTGCGCGTGCACCTGGCCCGAGGCCCAGAGGCCGGCCTCGAGCGCCTGCGACACGCGATCGAAGAGGCGCTGCTGTAGACCCGGACCGGAAGAGGGGAGCACACAGAATGCAGCTCGGCATGGTGGGACTGGGAAAGATGGGAGCGAACATGGTGGAACGGCTCCTTGCCGGAGGGCACGAGTGTGTCGTCTTCGATCTCGATCCGGCGGCGGTCGAGCGGGCGACGGCGCGAGGTGCCAAGGGAGCCGGGTCTCTCGAGGAGCTTGCGGCGCAGCTTTCCGCGCCGCGCGCGGTGTGGGTCATGGTCCCAGCCGGCGCGGCGACCGAGAGTACGGTCAATGCGCTGGCACGGATCTTGGCGGCCGGAGACACTATCATCGATGGCGGAAACTCCTTCTACAAGGATGACGTCCGCCGTGCGGCAGCCCTTGCCGAGACGGGAATCGACTACGTGGACGCCGGTACCAGTGGTGGCGTCTGGGGCCTGGAGCGAGGCTACTGCCTGATGATCGGCGGCCCCACCGCGGCCGTCCGGCGGTTGGAGCCGGTCTTTCGCACCCTGGCGCCGGGGCGCGGCGACATTGCCCGGACGCCGGGGTGGGAGGAGCGCTCCGGAACCGCCGAGGAGGGGTTCCTGCACTGCGGCCCTGCCGGCGCTGGCCACTTCGTGAAGATGGTCCACAACGGCGTCGAGTACGGCATCATGCAGGCCTACGCCGAAGGCCTCGACATCCTGCGCGGCGCCGCTGCCGACGGGGTGCCGGAGGCCAGGCGCTACGACCTCGACCTGGCAGCGGTCGCCGAGGTGTGGCGGCGAGGCAGCGTCGTCGGCTCCTGGCTGCTCGACCTGACGTCAGCGGCACTGGCTGCGGACCCCGAGCTGACGGCGTTCACGGGCTACGTCCACGACTCCGGTGAGGGACGCTGGACCGTCGATGCAGCAGTCGAAGAGGGGGTGAGCGCCAACGTACTCGCCGCCTCGCTGTTTGCACGCTTCCGCTCACGGCGCGACCACACTTTCGGCGACAAGATGCTATCGGCGATGCGCCACGCCTTCGGCGGACACGTCGAGGACCACGCCGGATAGTCGGTGTCCGCGCTCGAGAAGGAGATGAAGACGATGTCAGAGCAGGGGTCAAAGCTCGACTCTCCAGGCGCGCCCCGCATCGGGCCATGCGCCATGGTGATCTTCGGCGCCTCCGGCGACCTCACCGCTCGCAAGCTGCTGCCGGCGCTCCACAACCTGGCCCGCGACGGGCGGCTACCGGATGGGTTCGCGGTCGTCGGCCTGGCGACCCGCGAGCACGACACCGACTCCTTCCGCCAGCACATGACCGAGGCGGTGCAGGACCACCTCGGTGACCAGTTCGATGCGGGCGTCTGGGACCGGCTCGTCAAGCAGCTCTACTTCATCGCCGGCGACTTCCAGGACCCGGGCTCGTACAAGAAGCTGCAGGAAGCGCTCGACCGGGTCGAGAAGGACCATGGCACCGGCGGCAACGTTCTCTTCTACCTGTCGACGCCGCCGAGCCTCTTCGGCGAGGTCGTCAGCCAGATCGGCGCTGCCGGCCAGGTGAGAGAGGAGAACGGCCGCTGGCGCCGGGTTGTCATCGAGAAGCCGTTCGGCCATGACCTCGAGTCGGCGCGCGCCCTCAACCGCGAGGTCGGCAGCATCCTCGAGGAGCAACAGATCTACCGCATCGACCACTACCTGGGCAAGGAAACGGTGCAGAACATCCTGGTCCTCCGCTTCGCCAACGGCATCTTCGAGCCGGTCTGGAACCGCCGCTACATCGACCACGTGCAGATCACCGTCGCCGAGGCGCTCGGGGTCGAGCACCGCGGCCGCTACTACGAGGAAGCCGGCGCTCTGCGCGACATGGTCCCCAACCACATGTTCCAGCTCCTGTCCCTCCTCGCCATGGAGCCGCCGGCGTCGTTCGGCGCCAACGCAGTCCGCGACGAGAAGGGCAAGGTGCTGTCCGCTATCCCGCCAGCCAGCCCGGAGGAGGTCCTCGTCCGCACCGTCCGCGGTCAGTACGGCGCCGGCACCACCGGCGAAGGCGATCCTCTCTCCCCCTACCGGAGCGAGCCCCTGGTCGACCCCGAGTCCAGGACCCCCACCTACGTCGCCCTCAAGCTGGGCATCGACAACTGGCGCTGGGCGGGCGTGCCTTTCTACCTGCGCACCGGGAAGCGGCTTCCCTCACGCTCGACCGAGATCATGATCCAGTTCAGGCGAGTTCCCCTGAGCCTCTTTCGCGACACCCACGTCGACGAGCTCACGCCCAACCAACTGGTGCTTCGGCTGCAGCCCAACGAAGGGATTGCGCTCCGCTTCGGCGCCAAGATTCCCGGCACAACCCTGGACATTGGATCCGTGGACATGAACTTCTGCTACCGGGACTACTTCGGGACCAGCCCCGCCACCGGCTACGAGACGCTGCTGTACGACGCCATGCGCGGCGACCAGACCCTGTTCCACCGGGCCGACAGCGTGGAGCGCGGGTGGAGCGTGGTACAGCCTATCCTCGACGTATGGCAGGCCCTGCCTCCCCGGGACTTTCCGAACTACGCGGCGGGAACCTGGGGACCGGTCGAGGCGGACGAGCTGATCGCCCGCGATGGGCGGGCGTGGAGGAACCCTGCATGAGGATCGTCGCCGGCGACATCGGCGGCACTCACAGCCGGCTCGGCCTCGTCGAGGCGACCGGCGACACCTCGAGGCTCGTCGAGGAGCGGATCTTCCCGAGCTCCGACTACCCGGGGCTCGAACCGATCGTCGCTGACTTCCTCTCCGGCACGGGCGGCGGCTGCCAACGGGCATGCTTCGCCATTGCCGGGCCGGTAGCCGGCCGCAGGATGCACACCACCAATCTGCCGTGGCAGGTTGACGCCGATGCAATCGAGGCCGCGACGGGAATCGCGACAGTCATCCTCATGAACGACCTCGAGGCCGTGGGTTGGGGCATTGGCGAGCTGTCCGCACCGGACTTTCTGGTCCTCAACGACGGCGAGCCCGAAGCCACCGGCAACGGCGTCGTCATCGCTGCCGGGACGGGCCTCGGTGTGGCGGCGTTGATCTGGGACGGCGCACGCTTCCGCCCCATTCCCTCGGAAGGCGGTCACGCCGACTTCGCTCCGGCCGACGAGCTCCAGGCCGAGCTGCTCGGCTTTCTCGCTCGCCGCTACGGACACGTCAGCTGGGAGCGCGTGCTGTCAGGCCCCGGCCTCGTCAATCTCTTCGAGTTTTTCCTCTCCCGAGCCGGAGTCGAGATCCCGGCATGGTTCGAGGCGGCCGAGGGCGGCGACCGCGCCGCCGCGGTCGTCGAAGCAGCAGCTTCCCGGGACTCCGACGCAGCGCTCGCGGCAGTCGAACTGTTCGTCCGCCTCTACGGCGCCGCCGCCGGCAACGCCGCCCTCACCTTCCTGGCCAGGGGCGGGGTGTTCCTCGGCGGCGGCATCGCTCCCAAGATCGCCGACTGGCTGCGCCGGCCGGCATTCCGGACGAGCTTCGCAGCGAAGGGACGCATGAGCGGTCTGCTCGAGAAGATGCCGGTCAAGGTGATCCTCAACGACAGCGTGGCCCTGCTCGGCGCGGCAAGAAGGGCGACGCTGGTGAGGGATAACAGCGGATGAGCGCCCTGAGTTCTCGGCACGACCGCAGCCGCTGCCGTGGCTACCGCCGCCCACCGCAGGAGACGGCATGACGGCTGCAGGGACCGGCGTCCGCATTCTCGCGACAGTGGAGGACCTGGCAGAGGCGGCCGCCGACGAGCTCCTGCACACCGCGCGCGAGGCAATCGCCGCCCGCAGCCGATTCACCATCGCCCTGTCCGGTGGCTCCACTCCACAGCGCCTGTACGGGCTCCTCCCCGCGGCCGTCCCCGCCGAGCTGTGGTCCGCCGTGCAGCTGTTCTGGGGAGACGAGCGGGCGGTGCCGCCGCAGGATCCGAGGAGCAACTACGGCACAGCTTGCGAGATCCTGATCGCCCACATCGACATCCCACCGGAGAACATCCATCGCATCCGCGGTGAGGAGACGGATGCCGCCCGAGCCGCCCTTCTCTACGAGGAGGAGTTGCGGCGCGAGTTCGGGCTCGAGTCCGGCGAGCCGCCGCGACTGGACCTCGTCCTGCTGGGGATGGGCGCCGACGGCCACACGGCATCGCTCTTCCCGGGCACCAGGGCCGTTGATGAAACCGAGCGCCTGGTCGTCGCCAACCGGGTGCCGCGGCTCGACACGACCAGGATTACACTCACGTTGCCGGTGCTCAACAACGCCGGCAAAGTGATCTTCCTGGTAGCCGGCGCCGCCAAGTCGGCGATGCTGGCGCAGGTGCTTGAGGGTCCGGCCCGGCCGCGGGAGCTCCCGGCGCAGGCGGTTCAACCACATGTAGGAGAGCTGCTGTGGCTGGTGGACGCCGCCGCTGCCCGCGGCCTCCGGCGACGGGCACACTGCCGCTCCCTGTCGGACGAGGGGCAGTGAACCCCGAGCGGCGGCGGCTCGCTGCCGCCGCTGCCGGCCCTGTTACGCGGCGACGGTGGGCACCGTACCTGGCCGCAAACGGTGCGGGAGAAACGCGGCTCCGGCAAGCCCGACAGTGGGCTGTTCGGCGACAACGGCAAGGGGCTCGGCGCGTCCCATCCGACCGGCTGGACCGGGCTCGGCACCGAGCTCCTGACAGCCTGACGCCACACCAGCGCAGCCGCGCACCGACCCCCGGGCCGGAGACCCTTCGCACTGGCCGGAGACAACACCGCCCCGTCGTTGAAGTGATCGGCAAGAACCTGCGACGGGTGCACCACGGGCGTCTATCCACCCACTCGCCTCCGGGTGGGCGGCCGTGCAGGTGCAGCCCCCCGATACCGGTTACAATTGCGTCAACAGGTTCACCGATGAGAAAAGGGGGGAAAGCGCAATGATCGAGGCAGACAGCTGCGTTCGCGCTCGGCTTATGGCAGTTGGGCACCGCCCGGCGGGTCGCCGGCGAACCGCGATCATCCTCGGCAGTCTCACACTGGCGCTCGCCCTGGCGTCACACGGCCAGGCACAGTCGTTCGACGCCGCGCGGGACGCCGGCGTGCAGCTGCCGCCGCGCCTGGGCATCACGCTGACCGTCTACAATCAGCGGCAGGACTACGACATCGTGAGCCTCGACGTCGGAATCCCGGGAATCGACCTCAGCCAGGCAGACGGCCTCAAGGTGGACAACACGACCGACACGACTCACCTCATGGTCGACTACTGGGTGTTGCCGTTTCTCAACGTGTTCGCCCTCGGCGGCACGGTGGGGGGCAAGACCAGGGTAAGCCTGGCCAACATCGACCTCGGCGTACCGCTGCAGCTCAATGATCTGAGGATCGACTACCACGGCACGGTGTACGGCGGCGGCTTCACCCTGGCGGGCGGCTGGCAGCGAACCTTCGAGTCGCTCACCTACGAGTACACGAAAACTAGCCTCAACGTCACCACCTCCTCGATCAAGGCCTGGGTGGCTACGCTCAAGCTCGGCTATCAGGTGAACGGCGGCGCCGTCTGGGTCGGCGCCATGTACCAGGACACCCAGGAGCACGACCAGGGCGCCTACACCATGCCGTACTTCGGCACGTTCCCGTTCAAGGTCGACTTCAAGCAGGCCAAGCCGCTGAACTACCTGCTCGGAGCAACGGCTGGCATCGGACAGCACTGGATCCTGACCATGGAGGCGGGCTTCGGTGATCGCGACTCGGCCATGCTCACGCTCGGCTACCGATACTGAGGCAGGGCCCGGCATGACCCAATGCGGCTGGCGCATTCCCGACCGGCTGTTGCGGCGAGCCGCGCGCGGTTGGCTGCTCACGTGGCCAGTCGCGTGGTTGCTCGCGGTGGCGGTCGCGTGGCCGGTCACGGCTACCGAGACGGACCAGTATGAGAGCTGGGGCAAGCCGATCGAGGACTCGACCGAGGTTCTCAACGCCTGGTTCAACCGCGAGCTCCAGCGAACTCTCGACGGCCTCCCCAGCGATCGCCCCCCTGCCACCTGCTGGGACGTTACCGTCCGCTTTCAGCGCCGTCTCCGCTACCTCTTCATCTTCCACCCGGTCGAGGTGTGGAGCTCGAGCAGCCCGCTCGTGGGCCGGTACCCGGCAACCGCCGAGGACGAGCGCGACAGCCGCCGCAGCAACGTCTACAGCCGCCACGGCCCTCTCGACATCGGCATGTGGATGCCGCTCGGAGCCACCATCGAGGTGGCCGGCGTCCGCATTGGAACCGACAAGCTCGCCCATTTCGTCTCGCTGGGCTGGAAGTACTTCCGCGGCTACCGGCGCCTGGTAAGGCACGGCATGTCACCCGAGAAGGCAGAGCTCGCCGTCATCCGCAAGGGAATCGTCGGCGAGCGCTACCTCCTACTGGGGTATCGCACCTCTGGCATCCTGTCGATCTCCGACCTCGAGGCCGACGACCAGGGGATGCGCTTCTACCGCGATCTGTGCGGCGGCTCGGACCCCGTGCTCGAGCTGTCCGGAGAGCGGTGGCGGATCCGCCGGCCGATCGACCTGGCGCGCTACGTGACCCCGGAGTGGGACGAGTCGTACGAGCCGCAGATCTTCCGCAAGGGCCGCTGGCGGTCGATGCAGCCCGTCCTTCGCGGCTACTGTCACTGGCTGGACAGCCCGTGGCTCGAGGAGCAGAGGCAGCGCTACCGGCTACGTGACGGCCTGACCCGGAACGAGTCCGTCGTGCGCGAGATGGTCGACCAGGGCAAGCTCCCCGACCCGGAGACGTTCACCCTCGAGGCGGTGTGTGGCCGCCCCGGTCGGTCAATCGACGGAGGCACCGCACGCGTCCAGATCACGAACACCCCAACTACCGACCTGCCGGCACTGGAGAAACAGATCGCCGCGGAGGATGCAGACCGCGAGACACGCCTGGTGGTGCTCCAGCGCGTAGGCTGGATCCACCCAAGCGGTCCTTCCGGCTCGCTGGCTCTGATGCTGGCGCGGTTGGAGCCGGACGCTGACTGCGCCACTCTCTGCAGTCTCCTGGGGCCGTACGCTCAGCTGGATGGTGGGCTCGCGGGCGGTCGGCTCAGCATCGGCTATGGCCAGGTCCTCGGCGAGCTCCGCCGGGGGCGGCTGCTGACTCACGCCTACCTCGGCTTCGGCGTCAAGGCCACCCTCCTTCGGACCTGGGGCGATCCCGCGGGCGCACCTCCCGCGACGACCTACTTCGGTGGGACCATGGAGGTGGCGATCGCCAAGGTCAACCTGGAGCTCGGCGCGCTGCGCCGAATCCAGGGCCGCCGCGACGACCGCTGGCTCTTCACTTGGGGGTTGGGGGTTGGGTTCTAGCGGGCTGGGGCCGGTCCCCTGGAGCTCCGGCGGCCGTTTGGGTGCTGGCGCACCCAGCCGTCTCACAGCTGCGGCGGTCGCACGGCCACGAGAAAGGGTCAGCAGCCTTGTGGCGACCGCCGGAGCTTGTTCGAGCCGTCTCCTTCAATCGTGAAGCCGATACTCCCATCGCCACGGGCCGAGGGAACACCTTTTCCGTGCAACTCCGGCGCCCGGGCGCCTGCTCTGCAGATGCCCGTCGTCACCTGCCCGAAGCGGGCAATGAGGTTCGCCGCAGAAGCGCCTTCGCGGCCCGCTCCGGCCAGGCAACGAAGCGCCTCCATCGCAGCTGAAGCCACACGGCCGATGGCTCTTCCCGCGCATTGCCAAGCTCGAGGTTTCCTGCCAAAGCGCCGGTACGGAGCACGCTCTCCAGGAAACCTCGAAGCATGGCACGTGCCACCGAGCGCACCATTCTCTGGGGCGCGCTGCGGCAGCGTTCTTTGGGTGGGTGGGGGAGCGTTTCCCTTTTCCCGTCTTCCTTTCCCCCTCCTGGGCGGGTGGTGGGAACTTAATCACGTGAATACTCAGTCACCTAATCACGGCATGGGCGGGTGGGGGACTCTCCCCACGGACGGTTCCACGGCGATCCCCTCTCGTGGCCATGCGACCGCCGGGAATCGTGAGACGTGCGGTCGCCCAGCGACCGCACGGCCGCCGGAGTTACGGAGAATGCTCCCCCCACCGCGCGGAGAATGCAGCTCCGGGCACTCATGGGCCACAACGGCCACTCATGAGCTGCAGCCGGCCTTCATGAGCTGGAACGGGCGTCCATGGGGGTGGCGAGCGGTGGGAGAACACTAGATTCATGTGCCAGGCACCGTTTCCTGCCCCGCTTCGCGCCCTCACCCACCGCCCTCGGCGAAGCCCTTGCCGAACGGATCCTCGAAGGCTTCCGCAAAGACCTCGAGTCCGTCGACCTCCGTGCCAAGACTCACAAACGCCACGCCGCCCGCCAGAAGTAGGGGTCAGGCCGCCACCCCCCACAGCCAACGATCAGCGGTCTCCTCCGGGCGGCTCGACGGGCTCGGCACCGGTCGGGGTCGGCTTCTGCGGAGGACGGGTAGGGGAGATACCTGGCAAGACCCGTCCCCTAGAGAAACTGATCAGCTTTCCGTGGCCTACTATGTATGTGAAGCCCCCATGGCCTTCGTAGATCCACACCCCACGATCGTCCCTGCCAAGCCTCTCGAAGCGAAAGTCGTAGCCGAGGTTCCAATGGGGAACGTCGGCCCCGCTAAGGACAGACCCTGTTACCTCATCGACGAGGATAGGAGTAGCTTGAATACCGTGTTAGGCCGCGTGCTTTGTAGTAACCGGCAAGAAGTCGAGCAAACGTTCCGGGTCTCTGAACCTTAGGCTAATCGTGTGGGGTTGCAGAAGTTCATCGTGGAAATCGATGACTACCCGACGGATGGAGAAGCGAGAGTCTGAGCAGTCGGCTGAAGTCACCCAGTCCACCGGGACGTCACATTCGATCCCGAAGATCTCGGGGAGGAATAGAAGATTGAAAGGAAACCAGGGACGCACGATGAAGCGGCCGTGAGCAACCGCTACAACCAGGCAGCTGTTCGCTGCACCAAAGGCGAATAGCCAATTGCGTCCAGCGTGACCTGAGGCGAAGTGGACAATGAAGTCAGCGTCAGGGACGGACCAGAAGAGAACCGGCTTGCCCTTCTTAGTTCGATAGATCGCCGAGAGGATCCCGATGAACAACACCCACCCAAGTCCGATGTAGGGTGCGAGGTCATGCGAAAAGAGCTGATCAGGCATGCGATGGGAACCAGATCGACGAGCTGAGTGGAGGGGCTGTAACTAATCCACTCATGCGCGGCAGACAGCGGCCTAACGCCAACGTTAAGCGGACCGGGCGTTCGGCCGAAGGCCGAAGGGGCGAG
>CAZKGM010000027.1:0-2252 GCA_964552395.1 uncultured Thermoanaerobaculia bacterium
AGCCGCCCTTTGGGCGGCCGTTTTCGTATCGCGTCGGGGCCGAAGGGACTCGGAGCGATTCGCGCAGCGAATCGCTAGGCCGTCAGGCCGAAAACGGTCACGATCGGGTGCCCCTCGTCGTCGACCTCGACGCCTTCGGGAACCCTGAAGTCAGGGTCCAGAGCCCTGTAGTCGTCGAGAGTGTATGCCGTGAGGCGCAGCCGGGTGCGGCCGCGGCGACTGCTGTCCACGACCTCGGCAGTGAGGCCGAAGTCAACCTCGCCGAGCTCGGTGCTGATGATGTACCGGGGCAGCTCGCGGCCGCTGCCGGTCCGCCTCAGGTGGCTGGCGATGTCCAGCACCCGAGACAGGTGGATCGGGTGGTTGCCGTTCCAGCGTCTCTGAGCCGACATTCCGGCCAGGTATAGGTGGTGGACCTCGATGCCGAGGCGACGGCAGAGCGCCGTGATCTCCGCGATCTCTTCGCAGCCATCGTTGATGGAGAAAAGCAGAGGGATACTGGCGTGGACGGCGACCCCACGCCTGCGGAGCGACTTGACGAGCCTCATGTGGTCCGGCTTGACCTCGGTCGGATGGAGGAGCAGGGTCTCGACCTCGATGCGTGTCGGATTCACGCTCGACAGCCTGTTCAGCGAGGTAATCCGGCGGATCATCCCGTCCGAGAACGCCTCCGGCTCGAAACCGGCGGCCTGGCTTCGCAGCCGTACGGCGTTCACGTGGGGCAGCGGCTGCAGGCGCTCGATAATGGCCCCCGCACGGTACAGGCTGTGGACCACGTCCCTCTGAGAGAAGATGACGATATCGGTGATGCGGGTGTCGGCGGCGATGTACTCGAGGGAGTGTGCGATCTCGTCCTCCGCCGCATCGCAGTCAAGCTCGACGCGGGTCATGTGTGGACGGGACAGTGAAGCCTGGCCGGTGGAGACGATTGAGGGTCCCGGCGCAGGGTCACTACGGAAACTCTGTCGGAGCTCGTTCAGCTTCTCCTCACGTCTGTGCTCGGGCAGGACGGCGGTTTCGGCCAGCGGGCGTGCCCAGCTTCGCGCTTCGCGTGGTCCCAGCAGCAGGCCGTCGTCACCGGCCTTGACCATCAGCCTGGCATCGAGGGTACCTTCCCGGTTGGGCCGCGCGATACGTGACAGATCGAGGATGGGGGCGAACGCCTCGAAGTAGTCGAGAGAGTACGGCGTGCGCAGCCATACGAAGCGCTCGTCTTCCCCGTCGACCTCGACCGCCCAACCGCTGGTTCCCCAGTCGATCTTGCCGATGGGAGTGGCGGTACACAGGTGTGGCACCGCGCGGTCAGACAGTGTCGCCCTCAGCACGCGGGCGGCCTGCAGCCCGGAGGAGAGAGTGGATGCATACTTGCGGTTGCCCTGGATGGGGCTGCACGGCATGAAGATGTAGTGCATCTCGGCGCCGGCTCCCCGGAGGCGGCGGTAGAGCTCGGCGAGCACCTTCCCCGAGTCGTTGCAGCCGCCGAGATAGGGGGTCTGCACGTAGACGGCGATACCGTTCCCGACCAGCTCGGAGATCACCTCCAGGCTCTTGACGGTTACCTCGTCGGGGTGAATGAAGTGGGTGGCGATCTCGATCTTCCTGTTTTTCTGGAGCAACTCGAGCTGCTTCCGCTTCAGATAGTCAAGCCAGAAGCCGTCACGGGCGGTGAACAGGGCCGGATGGTAGGAAAGGGCTCGGGTGGCTACCCGTAACGTTTCGACGTGGGGCACCTTGCCGAGGCCGTCGATGGCTTCGGTCAGGGTCGGCCGGTTCATGAAGGGGTCGCCCCCAGTCAGCACGACTTCCTTGATCTCGGGGCAGCTCTTGATGTACGCCACTCCCTGGTCGACGTGCTTCTGGGTCGGCGGCCTCTGGGTCCTGCACTCCTTGTGTTTGCGGAAGCAGAACCGGCAAAAGACGGGACAGGTCATGTTGAGGATGAAGATCACCCGGTTGCGGTACATCTGCTCGATGACCCCGCGGTGGAACTGACCGACCCAGGTGTGGACGAGACCCTCGTGGTCGAGCTCGTCCGAGAAAGGCTCGTACTGGTAGGCGACCGTCGGCGAGAGCCGCATCTGGCGGATGGTGTGGGTCGAGAACCGAGCGGGGTAGAGTGCGAGCACCTCCCTGAGGACGCCGCGCTCATTCTCGGGGATCGTCCGGTTGGTGAGCTTCTCGAGGCGGGCGATGGTCTTAACATCGATGATGGCCTCCCCGGGGATCAGTGTTTCCAGGATCGCGAGAAGAAG
>CAZKGM010000027.1:2352-42175 GCA_964552395.1 uncultured Thermoanaerobaculia bacterium
TCCGACAGATGAGTGTCGCTGATCGCTACGCTCCGACGGCCCCACCGTCTCGCGGTCATCTAGGAGGTACGGTCAGCCCAGTTTCTTACACCAGACGTGCATGTCTTCCAGGCGGCCGGCGATGTGGCAGTTCTTGACCAAGGTTCCGGTCCAGTCGTAGCCACGGTTGTAGAAGACACGGTTCATTCCGGCCGACCGGGCCCGGGCAATCGTGTAGAGGTTCAGGATATCGCGCTCCTTCATGTCCTCCTCGAGAGCCGCGAGGGTGTGCTGGGCCAGCCCCAGACCGCGCCGGTCCGGTAGCGTGGCAAAGTCGGTCATTTCGGCATTGTGGTGTTTGCGAACCATCTCCGCGGAGGCAGCGGCGATCAGCGTTCCCCGGTCGTCCCGAACGACTCTGTAGACGACACTGGCCTGCATCGTCTCGACCAGGTAGCCGGGCTCGGTGATCGGGAACGGGTAGCTCTTGAACACTAGGTCGTAGAGCATGGCGAGCTCGTTGGCGTCGCCCGGCCGGGCAACCCGCATCGTATGACCTTGGGGCAGCGGAGCCACTGATGGATCCGCCGGACGGGAGCGGATCTTCAAGAGTATTGACTGCTGCTCTTCGGCGGCGGCACGCCTGCGACGATCCTCGCGGAGAAACCTCGACATGACGACAGCGGGTTGCCCACTGAAGTACCCCGAGATGGTGGCCTCTGCGTGCATGCCGGCGTTCTCGAGAGCCTGGCGATCGCCCGGCGGTGCCTTGACGAAGATCTTGCCGAGCTCAAGATCCCGAGCCCTGTCTGAGAGATCTTCGATCATGGCCGCGAGGTCGGGCCCGTCGTACTCGAGGATGTGAATCCTGCGGTTGAACTCGCTGACGACGACCTCAGCACGATAGCCGTCTCCGGCAACTCGCACCCGAGCATCGATTCCGTTACCAGCGGTGGATGCGGTTGCAGTCATGCGCTTTTCCCTGTAGTTGTCTCTGCCTCATCCGTCTCATCTTCCACAGAGAGCCCCGATGGGACGAGCGCGATGTTCTCCGGATCGTCGTCGAACAGCCCGGCCACGCCTACCGTCTCAACTCCCTCGCGGAGCACATCTCGGCAGTGAGCGCACGGGCGTCCTTCGGTGCACATCCCGGTGTAGTCCCGGGGCTCCTCATAGGCGACGATCCGGCCCTCGAAGTTCCGGAGGATCACCTTGTGCTCATGCTGCGAAACTACGTAGTTGGGATGCACCGGGATCTTGCCGCCACCGCCGGGAGCGTCGACGACGAAGGTGGGGACGGCAATGCCGGAGATGTGGCCGCGTAGATGCTCCATGATCTCGATGCCCTTGGAGACGGTGGTCCGGAAGTGCATGAGGCCTTCGGCGAGGTCG
Source organism: uncultured Thermoanaerobaculia bacterium (assembly GCA_964552395.1). Classification (GTDB taxonomy): domain Bacteria; phylum Acidobacteriota; class Thermoanaerobaculia; order Thermoanaerobaculales; family Sulfomarinibacteraceae; genus JAJDNH01. The sequence continues at coordinate 3,724 of CAZKGM010000027.1, forward strand.
CACTGATAGATGTAGTACGGCCTGATGCGGTTGGCTGTGAGCCTATGCATCAGCTTGCGCATCAAGGCCCAACAGTCGTTGACCCCTCGCAGCAGCACAGTCTGGTTTCCGAGCGGGATCCCGGCATCAGCAAGCAAGGCCACGGCCTCCTTGGACTCGGCGGTGAACTCCTTGGGCACGTTGAAGTGAGTGTTGACATAGATCGGGTGGTAGCGCCGCAGCGTTTCCACCAGGCTCGGCGTGATGCGCTGGGGCATGGTGACCGGCAGCCGCGACCCGAAACGGATGATCTCGACCGATGGCGCTTCCCGGCGAAGCCGTTGCAGGATGTGTTCGATGCGGTCGTCGGAAAGCAGGAACGGGTCGCCGCCGGAGAGCAGTACGTCCCTAATCTCCGTATGCTCGTTGAGGTAGGCAATCCCAGCGTCCAACTGCGTGTCGGTGATCGCCGCCGGCCGTTCGCCGACCTTGCGCTTGCGAGTGCAGTGCCGGCACAGCATCGCACATTCGTGCACGACCACCCACAGCACGCGATCGGGGTAGCGGTGAGTCATGCCCGGGGCGACCGAGTCGCCTTCCTCGTTGAGGGGGTCCTCGATGTCGAAGTCACTCAGCGTCAGCTCCCCCTCGCCCGGGACGGCCTGAAGACGGATCGGACACTCCGGGTTCTCCGGATCGATCAGCGACGCGTAGTAGGGCGGCACCGCGAAGCGGAAGCGATCGAGAGCGCGCTCAATCGTCCGCTGCTCGCGTGGTGTCATCGGCAAGATGCGGGCCAGCTCCTCGGCCGACGTGATGCGGTGTTGCATCTGCCAATGCCAGTCGCGCCACTGCTCCAACGGGACGTCGCGCCAGATGGAGCGCTCCTTGTACCCAGGCTGCGCACGGGACGCCGAACGCTCGGTTGCCGGAGTCGTCATCGGATCTGGTCCTTTCGGGCACTCAGGGCGGTTACGGCGCCTCGCCGGGGGCGGTGAAACCACGCTGAGAGAGGGATAGGGAAGGTGGCAAGGACGCGAGCATCAATTGCATTGCATACAGAAGATTATCACACGCAACACCTCTGAACAAGGATCAGCGGTGAGGGGTGCCGTCTCTACAGTTCTTGGACGCCGTGGTCCGATGGTCTCAGAAATGCCTCGGTCCTTTCCGAGCTGGCGTCGAGTGGTCCTGTTGAGAGGATCGGCCCGGCCTCCACATCCCCCGCCTCCATCAAGGCGACAATCCGCTGTAGCGACGACAGGATCTGGGTTTGCTCCCAGTCGGGAAGCTCTCTGAAAGCACGGGTGAAGCCCTCCTGCAGCAGGGGTGGCGCGCCGGCGACCACCTCTGCCGCCGTTTCGGTGTTTGAGACGAAGACCTTTCGCCTGTCCGCGGTGCTCCGAACCCGTGACACCATGCCCTTGCGATCGAGGCGGTCGAGGATCCCTGTAAGAGTCGCCTGGCTGAGGTTGACTGCACGCGCGAGCTCACCAACGGTGCGCGGGGATCTCTCGGTCAGCTCCTTGAGGACCACCAGTTGCGGTCCGGTGAGCCCGTACCGTTGGACGAGCGAGCGCGAGTGGAGGTCGATCGCGCGGATGATGCGCCGCAGAGAGGCGAGGACCTCTCTCGTGATCCGTGGTTCTGGGTTTGGCCTCTCCGAAGCCTTCATCGATGACATTCGGGTCGCCTCCCGCGCCATTCTACTCGAGTTCCTATGGTTCGTCCCCGATTCTCTGAGAGCGATTTGACGGATCGAAAAAGAAATAATAGTTTGAGTACAATGCTTAGGGGTGCGGACGAGCCTGACGTCGAGACGTTCAGCGCGGTACCGACCACGCTCGCGGCTGAGCACGACCCCACCGAACCGAAGGGAGGCAGCCTATCCGAGGCAGGAAACGTTTCTTTCGCGAGCCGCCGCCACGTCCCGAGCATCGCCTGAACGAGATGATCCGCATCTCCCCGGTGCGGGTGGTTGACTCCGATGGCGAGCAGGTGGGAGTGATCCCGGTGGACGAGGCGAGGGCCATTGCCGGCGAGAAAGGGCTCGATCTCGTCGAGGTCGCGCCGGCTGCACTGCCGCCGGTGTGCAAGATCATGGACTACCACCGGTTTCTCTTCGAGCGCGACAAGAAGGCAAAGGAGGCGAAGCGCCACCAGCACCGGATCGAGACCAAGGAGGTCAAGTTCCGGCCCAACATCAGCGACCATGACTTCTCCACCAAGGTCAGGCGGGCGGAGGGGTTTCTCCGTACCGGCTTCCACGTCAAGCTCACCGTGATGTTCCGCAGGCGTGAGCTGAGGCGCCCGGAGAACGGCTACGAGCTCCTGGAAAGGGCGTCCGAGCGCCTCGGCGACGTAGCACAGATAGCGAGCGCACCGCCCGACAACCTGCAGGGGCGTGACCTCTCGATGGTGCTCAAGCCCGACAACTGACCAGAGAGATTGTCGCGTGCACGTAGCCGACTATCTGATTCTCGGTGCCTACTTCCTCAGCATGCTGGGGATCGGTATGTATTTCCAGCGCCGCCAAACGAGCCTGGACGAGTACTTCGTCGGCGGGCGGTCCATGAGCGCTCGGCATATCGGCCTGTCCGTGGTTGCAACCGATGTCGGTGGAGGGTTCTCGATTGGCCTGGGAGGCCTCGGCTTCGTCATGGGGATTTCCGCCTCGTGGCTGCTCTTTTCGGGTCTTGTCGGCGCCTGGGTATCGGCAGTGGTGCTGGTGCCAAGGGTCAAGTCACTAGGAGCAGTGCACCGGCATCGATCGTTCCCGGACTTCCTGGCTCACCGGTTCGGCGAGCCGACGCGGCTGGTGGCGGCTGTCGTGTCCGCGATCGGCTATGCCGGCTTCACCGGTTCGCAGCTCTTGGCAGGTGGCAAGCTGGCCTCGGCGGCCTTCCAGTTCAACCTGACGACAGCGGTGGTCGTCATGTCGGTTGTCATCGTTGGTTACACCGCGCTCGGCGGTCTTGAGGCAGTCGTCTACACCGACACAGCGCAGTGGGGCATTCTCTTCATCGGCTTGCTCGGCCTCGGCCTGCCGCTGGGTTTTTACGAGGTTGGGGGCTGGTCCGGCCTGAGGAGTGCTCTGCCGCCGAAGTTCTTTTCTCTCGGCAACGTAAGTGCGCTCCAATTCGTGACCTGGATGGTCACGATCGTCCCGATCTGGTTCGTAGCGATGACGCTCTACCAGCGGATACACGCTTCGCGGGACGTCGCCACTGCTCGTCGCGCCTGGTTTGTCGCAGGGCTGCTGGAGTATCCGGGAATGGCGTTCATGGGAGCGATCCTCGGCATGTTCGCGCGGGTCCTGTACCCGAACGTGGATCCCGAGATGGGACTGCCGCTGCTGATCCGGGACGTACTCCCCGTGGGTGCCACCGGGCTAGTCCTGGCGGCCTACTTCGCTGCCATCATGTCCACGGCGGACTCATGCCTGCTGGCCAGCGTCGGCAACCTCGTGGACGACATCGTCGGTCGTCACGTTGCGCCTGCGGCGTCGGAGAGCTCCATGCTGCGACTTTCCCGGGTCTTGACGGCGGTGGTGGGCTTCGGATCCGTCGCGTTTGCGCTCTACGTGCCCCGCGTGATTGACTCCATTCTCCTCGCCTACTCGTTCATGGTGGCTGGCCTGTTTTTTCCGACCCTTGGCGCCCTGTTCTGGCGTCGTGTGAGCGGGAGGGCGGCCTTCTGGAGCATTGTCGGCGGGGGCGGCACGACGGTCGGCTTGGCCGTTGCTCACGTCGCTACTCCGCTGGACCCGGTGTTCTTTGGCATGGCGGTGTCGGGTGTCGTGCTGCTGCTCCTGACCCTTTGGTTCCCGGCCCGTCGGCTGAGCTAGGAGCCTGTAGCACATAGAGCGAACGGCGCTATTCGGGCGGCGCGAGGTCCCGTCTTCGTTACATTCTCGGACCGTACTCGGAGTACTGTTCCTCAAATGCGCCTCAACGGGCCACTCGCGACGCTCCGAAATCCACCATCCGCCTATGAACTACAGGCTCCTAGCCCTTACTTCTCATCTGCGCGCGGCTGCGCCTCGAGATACGCGGGCTCTGGCGATGTCCGCTCGCCGGCGGTCGCCGTAGATTGCCGGTGCATGGTTCGGGCTGGAAGCCAGGCGGGCACAGCAAGTCGCGAGCAGAAGAACCGGGGTCGGCTTCCCAATCTGAGACACCCTGATCCAGGATGGAACGACACCGGCCCCCGCTCGTCTGCCAGCGCGGGCCAGACGATGGCATCGATCTTGCCTTGTGCCTGTGCGGAGGTGACGATGCCCGATCGCGAGCCCACCATGCCCCATAGCAGTGTCACGGCACTGGTTCTGGCCGAATCGGTGAGCGAGGCTGACGCTTTGGCCGACGGTCTGAGGGGCAGCTACGGGATCCAGGCTCTGGCCGTCGCATCGCCGGGTGCGGCTCGGATGGAGCTGATCGGAGGCGACTACGATTTGCTGCTGGCGCCGGGCGGTGCGGATGTCGACTGGGTAGAAGAGGTGGCTCCGCACGTCACTGTGGTGCTGCTGGGGTATGCTGCGACGGCGCCGTCGGTGCCCTCCCTCCTGATTGTGCCGGACTGGCCGCAGCCGCTCGACTCACTGGTGCGCGCGATCAGCTGGCACATGGAGACCTGGAGCGGTCCCCAGCAGGCGGTGCCGGCGGGCTGACCCGTATTGCTCAAGAGCGATCGTGAAGGGGCCGGTGAGACGCGAAGATCTTGCCGGTGGCTGGCATGTCGTCAGGCCCAGTGGATCGTGAGGAATGATCCGGGCAATCTCGAGTGGTGGCAGCCACCCGTGTACACTAGTCCGGGATCGCCGTTCATGAGCACCTTCGACCGCAACTGGCGCGAGCTGCAGCTCGAAACTCTCGTCGATCTGTCGCTGTCTATCGGCGGCGTGCGGCCCGAGGAACAGGTTGTCGAGGAGCTCCTGCAGCGAGCTGTCGGAACCCTCGATGCCCGTACCGGGCTGGTGGTGACGCAGCACTCGGGCGGACGTGAAGGGGTCGCGCGGGCGGTGGCAATGACGGCCAGCCTCGACGCGGCCCGCCAGCTGGTCAGCGAGGAGATGGAGCGGCTCGCCGCCGGCGGTGCGGTCCGCGTTGCTCCGGCGCGTGACGGAGCGCCAAGCGAGATCATCGGTGCTCCCATGCTCTGGCAACGCGACCTCATTGGTCTCGTGATTCTCGGCGACAAGGAGGCGCGCTGGGGACAGATCCCCTTTGATGAAGGTGATATGCGTTTCCTTCTCTCGCTCGCCACCATGGGTGCGGCTGCGGTGTGGACGTCGCGAACCGTGGCCGCGATCGAACGTGACCGTCAACGGCTGGCCGATGAGAATCGGGCGCTGCGGGACGTGGCGCAGCGGGAGGGCTTCGTCGGCGAGTCTCGTCCGGTGCGGGAGATGCTGGACCTGGTTCGTCGGGTCGCACCCACCGGCGCCAACGTCATGTTACGGGGCGAGTCCGGTGTCGGCAAGGAACGGGTGGCGCGCCTGATCCACAGCTTCTCGGAGCGCGCGGAGCTTCCGTTCGTGCCGCTCAACTGCGCGGCCCTCCCGGAGTCGCTGCTCGAGGCGGAGCTGTTTGGTATCGAGGAAGGTGTGGCCACCGGCGTCAGCCGGAGGCTGGGGAAGATCGAGCTGGCGGCTGGAGGGACGCTGTTCCTCGACGAGGTGGGAGATCTCTCCCTGGCACTTCAAGCGAAGCTGCTGCGGGTCGTTCAGGAACGCGAGCTCGAGCGTCTCGGCGGCCGGGAGCGGATCCCTGTCGATCTGCGCCTGGTGACCGCGACCCACCGAGATCTCGAGGACATGGTCGAGCGTGGCGAGTTCCGTCGCGACCTCTACTACAGACTCCGGGTGGTGGTGGTCGAGCTCACTCCACTGCGTGAACGGAAGACTGACATTCCGTTACTGGCACACCACTTCCTTCACCTGTACGGAGAACGTTTCGGCAAGACGGGCCTCAGGCTGTCACCGGCGGCCATGGCAGCGCTCATGGCCTACCGATTCCCGGGCAACGTCCGCGAGCTGGAGAACCTCATCCAGGCCGCAGTGGTACTCGCGCCGGGCGACGTCATCGGGGAGGCCGAGCTGGCGCTGCCGGCGTGGGCTGTGGCGGGGGGGCCAAGCGGCTCGACCGAAAGCCTGGAGGAGGTTGAGCAGCGTCACATTGCCCGGGTTCTCCAGGCGGTGGAGGGGAACCGGATGGCAGCGGCACGCATCCTCGGCATCGACCGGAGCACGCTTTATCGCAAGCTGAGGCGGTTTGCACCAGACGATGCAAATAGCGACATAGACAAATCTCCTTGAGTTCCAGGAGTTACGATCAGGAGCCATACCTGACCGCGCCATGGTGTCGTATTGTGCAACAATATGATGGCGCTCCAACGCGTTGAATTCTGGTACGGACCTTGCTCATTACAGCGTCGGAGGTTGTTGGATGAGAACGCTGACGCTGCGCTGGGTATCGTTCATCTCCGCGGGTGCCGCGGCTGCAGCCGTGGCCTTGGCGACATTGCAGCTTCAGGTCGTCGTGCCATTGCATCACTTCCGGATCGCCTGGACGTTGGCGCGGTTTTTGATAGAGTTCTAGGCGAGATCATGGAGGTGGCGCTGCACCTGCCGCTGATCCCGGACGTCGAGCTGGTAGCGGCCAAGGCGGTCGAGATCGTGGGACGCAATTTGGGCATGGCCAGGACCGAGGTTGAGGCCGTGGCCGTTGCGGCGATCGAGGCTTGCCTGAACGCGATCGAGCACGGCGGAAACCAGGGGTTCGTGGTGCGTCTTGACGGTGGCGAGTCACCAGCGGGCCTTTATCTCGCAGTCGAGGTCGAGGACCACGGTGGCGGGTTCAACCCCGAGTCCGTGCCGGTCAGGAGCCCGTCCCGGGTGCTTGGCTGCACTCGCAAGCGCGGCTGGGGTTTGACCCTGATTCGCGAGCTTGTCGACGAAGTCAAGGTGCAGTCGCAGCCCGGGCTGACCACGATTCGCATGGTCAAGTATGGTGGGGGCGCAGGATGAACGACGAGCAACTCAAGCTGTCCAGCGAGGTAGTCAAGCAGGGCCTGGGTGTCGTGGCTGCCGCGGGCTACATCAACAACGAGGGTGGCCAGGCGGTGGCTGATGCCGTGGAAGGCCTATTCGAGAAGGGGTGCTCCAACCTCCTGATCGATCTCGACGGGACCCGCATCATCAACTCCATCGGCGTCTCGATCCTCCTCGAGATCCTGGAGAAGCTCCTTGACGGGGGCGGCCGCCTGGCGTTCTGCAACCTCACGCCGACGATTTCCAAGACCTTCGAGATCATGGGTTTGGCTGAGTATGCGCAGGTCTTCCCAGATCGTCGGTCGGCGCTCGACGGGCTGGGGATGAATGCAGTCAGATGAGCTCCTGCGCCTGGCAGACCTCGCCCTCTGCGGTCATCTGAGCCCGGAGCTACCCCGCGAGGTCATCCGCATCCTGTCGGAATCAACCGGTGCGGCCGGCGGCGAGCTGTACGCAAACGGCGACCAGCTGGTTGCGGTCTGGCCGCCCGGGCGGCCCGCGGCCGGCAGGGCGGCGGACGACCAGGGGACGCATGAGCTCCAGCTCGGGGGCGACGGTAGCCAGTGGATGGCCGTTCTTCACGCTTCCCGGCCCGTCGGCGAGGGTCTGGCCGTGGCGGCCCGGCTCGCGCTCCGGCTATGGGATTTGCGCGAGGAGCTGCGCAAGTCGCGATTCGACGCTCGTTTCCGCCTGTGGGAGTTGGAGGCCGTTCGCTCAATCGCTGCGGGGATCGGTGGCATCCTCGATCCCTCGAGGATTGCGGAGGAGGTGATCGCTCACGTGGTCGGGCTGCTCGGGGTTCGTAGCGCCCAGCTCTTTCTCGGCGAGACGGCGGGGGGGGCGAGGTCGGTGGCGCTGTTTGGCGAGTCTGCACTCCCGGAGCCTCTCGAGAACGGCGTGTGGGAGGGCGGGCTGCAGTCCGACGCCGTGCTTGCGGTGCCGCTCGTGGCCAAGGCCGGCCAGCTGGGGCTGTTGGTTGTCGCCGACAAGGAGGCGAGGGCCGGCACCGAGCCTTTTCTGGACAGTGATGCCCGTCTGGTCGAGCAGTTCGCCGTCCAGACTGCAGTGGCCTTTGAGAACGCGCGTCTGTCCCGGGAGTCGATCGAGCGCGCTCGTCTCCGGCAGGAGATGGAAGTGGCGGCAGCCATCCAGTCCCACCTGTACCCGACCAGGTTCCCCGAGGTCCCGGGGTACCGGATCCGGGGCGGGTCCCGTCCGACGCGACAGGTCGGCGGGGACTCGTTCGACGTCATTGACGGCGGCTCCAGCCTGCTGGCGGTGGTCGCCGATGTCTCCGGCAAGGGCGTCGGGGCCGGGATGCTGGCGGCGGGGATACACTCCGGCGTCCGCCTCCTCGCCGCGAGTGGCGCGGATCTGAACCTGATTGCCGAGCAGCTCAACTCGTACCTGTTGGGGGCGACCGAGGACAACCGGTTCGCGACCATGGTGCTTGTGAATGCAGCTGCAGATGGACGATTCCGAGCCCTGCACGCCGGTCACTGCCCGTCGCTCATCCGTCGGCGCAACGGGGACGTCGAGGAGTTACCGGTGTCGGGCTTGCCGCTCGGAATCCTGTCCGACGCGAGGTACGAGCCCGCCGAAGGTCGCCTCGAGCCGGGTGATCTCCTCGTGATGTACTCCGACGGCATCACCGAGGCCGAAAACTCTGGGGGCGAAGAGCTTGGCATCGAGCGCTTGAAGGTGGCGCTGGAGGAGGTGGGAACGGTCGGGGCTGGGATCGCCTGCGACGGTCTTCTCGAGCACGTTGCCGCCTTCACGGACGGCGAGACGCTGCACGACGATGCGACCCTGCTCATTCTGGAACGACTCTCTGAGTGACACCGGTCACGGAGCGTGACGACCCTTCATGAGACGATGACGTTGGTTCATCTGTCGGACCATGTTCTCCTCCACCCTTTACCTCGCCGCCTTCAAGGCGGCGTTCTTTTGTGCCGCCATCCCCGCCCGGCTGTCACGGCTCCTGGTAGTATGAGCTCAGGAGAGTGCCGTGTCCGAGTTGCCTTCCCTCGCTGCCGCAACGCCTGAGCCCGGACGTTCCCCCTCGACGGCTTTCGGGCGCTGGCGCCGGCTGGAGGTCGAGGGCGCGCCAGTCTACGTGGACCCCGCCACGCCGGACTGGCTGGTGCCCAACCCCAGGGCCGACTCGATATTGAGGGACCTCCTGGTGGGAGTAACGCCCCCAGAGGCGGCCGCGCGCTACCGCGATGCCTGGGGAAGCGCCGTGGAGGTCGCCTGGGATGATGTGCAGCGGGTGCTGGCACGGCTCCCGGCCCGCTCGTCCAAGCCGCGGATCGGCCGCGCCGACGTGCTGAGCCTCGATCGGCTCGGCGAGTGTTGGCTGCACGTCTCCAACCGCTGCAACCTCTCTTGTAGTCACTGCATGTTTGCCTCCTCGCCCCACGACAGTCTCGAGCTGCCGGCCCGGCGGTTGCTCGAGATCGTCTGCGAGGCGCGGGCCCTCGGTTGCCGGATCTTCTACCTCACCGGCGGCGAACCCCTTGTCCACCCCGGGTTCTCTGCCCTGTGCCGGGAGATCCTGATCGATCCGGAAGCGCACGTGGTCGTGCTCACCAACACGTTGGCTGTGCCACGTCTCTCCAGCGAGCTCATGGCCATGCCCCGCGAGCGTGTGCACTTCCAGGTCAGCCTCGATTGCCCACGTGACCACCACGACGCGGTGCGCGGCGGTGGCTGCTATGAGCGCGTGATGGAGCGCACCCGCCGGTTGGTCGAGATGAGCTTCCCCGTGGCGCTGGCAATGGTCGTGGACGCCAGCAACGCCCACAACATGCCCGACCTCGTAGGAGTCGCCGACTCCCTCGGGGTCACCTCGGTCCACTACCTCTGGCACTTCGTGCGAGGCGGTGGGTTTGCCATCCCGCGAGCGCCGGTCGCCGCCCTCTACGCCGGAATGCGAGAGGCGCACGCCCTCGGGGCCCGCTGTGGCGTTGCCATAGACAACGTGGCCATCGTCGCCTCGCAGGTGTTCTCCCTTCCCGGCACCCGTCACGATCTCTCCAACGCCGGCTGGGAGTCTCTCGCCGTCGGTCCCGACGACCGCGTCTACCCGACCGCCGCGATGGTGCTCGACGATCGTGTCGCCTGTGGCCCTCCCGGGGCGCCGCTCGAGAAGGTATGGCGCGACAGCCCGGTGCTTGAGAGGCTGCGGCGCACAACCGTGGCGGGTGTCTCCGCCACGACCTCCCCCCTCACGTACCTCACCGGCGGCGGGGATGTGGACCACAGTTTCTTCGCCGGCGGTCAGTTCTCCGGCCACGACCCATACCTTGAGCTGACCGAGAAGCTCGCTCTCTGGCTGATCGCGACCTCGGCCGGACCCGATCTCACACCCGGCCGCGCCGCGTTGCGCGCTCGCATGGGTGAGCGCCTCGAGGCGTGCTCCGAGTCGAGTCACGGCTTTGCCTTCACGCACTCCAACTGCGTGCTGTCGCTGCCGGGTAAGGACGGACAGACACTGGTAAAGGACTTCTACGCCGCGGCGGCCTGCGCGCCGGCGGCGGACATCACGAACCCGGTCGATTTCGGCCAGGATGCGGCGCAGGTCGCCCCCGAGGCGACGGCGCGCTCCTACGGCTGCGGCAGCCCCGTGCTCGACGCAGACCCGGCGCCGGGGGAAAGGCTGGTCGACCTCGGTTGCGGAGCAGGCATGGAGTGCGCTATCGCGGCCCGCAGGGTAGGACCGACCGGGCGGGTGATCGGCGTCGACATGCTTGACGAGATGCTTGAGCTCGCTCGCCGGACCGCAGCCCATGCCTCTCGCGAGCTCGGCTTTGATGTCTTCGAGCCTCGTCGCGGCCTTCTCGAGGCCGTTCCCTGTCCCGACGGCTCGGCCGACGTGGTGATCTCCAACTGTGTAATCAACTTGTCGGTGAACAAGCGACGTACCTTTCAGGAGATCATGCGCGTGCTCAGGCCCGGAGGACGCCTGGTGGTGGCCGACGTCGTCACTGACGAGGAGCCGCCGGCCTCCATCCGCACCAGCGAGCGGCTGCGCGGCGAGTGTCTGGGGGGCGCGCTGCTGCAGAGCGAGCTGTTTGCGCTGCTCGAGGACTGCGGTTTCGCCGCCGTTACGCTACTCAAGCGCTTCCCATACCGTACGGTTGCGGGTCACCGGTTCTTCTCGGTCACTTACCGGGCGGAGAAGCCGACGGCCACCGCCGACGCGATGCTCGTCTACCGAGGCCCCTTTGCGGCCGTGGTCACTGACGACGGCCGCCTCCTGCGCCGTGGCGTTCCAGCCGTTGCGACAGCGCCGCCGGCCGCTCCTGCTGAGCCGGTATTCGTGCTGGACGAAGAGGGGGGCGTCGCCAACGTGGAGCTGGGCGCCGGCTGCAGCTGCTTTGTCGACCCGGAGGAGAGGGCCGCTGACCCGGCGCCTGCGAGGATCACCGACCACGAGGGGTGCATGGTGTGCGGGGCTGCACTGGAGTATCTCGAGGTGACGGTGCCGGTCCGCTGTCACTACTGCGGGCGTGAGCTGCCGGCGTCCGCACGGTGCGCCGCCGGCCACTTCGTTTGCGACGCGTGTCACTCGGAAGATGCCGTGGCGGCAATCCGCGCGATTTGTCTCACCTCGAGGGAGACTGACATGGTGGCTCTCATGTGCCGTATCCGCGAGCACCCGTCGGTGGCGATCCACGGGCCCGAGCATCACATGCTGGTGCCGGCGGTGATCGTCACCGCGGCTCGCAATGCCGGCCTGGAGATCGGGGAGCAGCACCTCGAAACCGCCATCATGCGCGGCCGGACCATCGCTGGCGGAGCGTGTGCATTCATGGGGGCCTGTGGAGCCGCCATCGGCGTGGGAACCGCCTTCTCCGCCATTCTGGGCGCCAACCCTTACCAGGGAGATCAGCGCCGGACAGTGCAGCAAGTGGTCGGCCGCGCTCTCGCACGGATAGCCTCCCTCGAGGCGGCACGCTGCTGCCAACGCGACTGCTGGCTTGCCCTCCAGGAGGCATCGGCATCGTCTCAGGAAACGCTGGGCGTGCAGCTGCCGGCAGCCGAGGCACTGGTCTGTACCCAGATCGCGGAAAACCGCGAGTGCCTCGGCGCCGCCTGCCCCCTGTTCCCGAGCCGGAAGCGCGGCACCCACACCAAACCGGCGGCGGTCAGCAGAGAGTAGCCGCTGCGCGAAAGCCGCCGATGCCTTCCGTGCTCCGCTTGACGTGGCTTTGCGGGAAGCTGGGCTGATCGTAGCTGACGTTCGCTGAATGTACTCTCAGATGATCCTCAACGTTCGCAACAGGTTACCATTCATAGAGTGTTTGGCATAGTAGCATGTATTGACAAGTACAATGTTATGCCTTATAGTGACGGTATGGGAAGCGACTTCGCGGCCAACTGGACCACGCAGCTCCGCAAGGGGCTGCTGGAGCTCTGCGTTCTCAGCATCCTCCGCGATCGGAGGCTGTACGGGTACGACATCGTCAAGACGCTGGGCGCTCTGGACGGCCTGGTGATCAGCGAGGGGACCGTCTACCCCCTCCTCAACCGGCTCAAGCGGGAGAGCTTCGTCAGCACGACCATCGAGGAGTCCCCCGATGGTCCGGCCCGCAAGTACTACGAGCTGACCCCGGCGGGTCACGAACAGCTCGAGTGGATGACCACGACCTGGGAGCACCTCGTCGCTGCCATCCGCAGCCTCCAGAAGGGAGCCACATCATGACCGCCACCCTGACGCTCGAAGCACAGCACCACCTCGACCGCTACCTGCAGGAGGTTCGTCTGCTGTTGAGCGGGACATCCGGCGTCGATGCCAACGAGGTGGAAGGTGACATCCGCGATCATATCGAGACCGAGCTCGGCGATCGGGAAGAGGCGATCACGGCCGAGGAGCTTGGGCATGTGCTCCGTCGTCTTGGTAGCCCGACGCAGTGGGTGGGCGAAGACGAGATCCCGGCATGGCGGCGGGCTTTGACCCGGCTGTACCTTGGGGAGGACTGGCGGCTGGCGTACCTGTGCCTCGGCATCTCGGTGCTCGGCGCCGTCCTGCTGGTTGCCGGGAGCCCGATCTCATTGCTGCTGTTCGCGGCCGGCTTCCTCCTCGCGAGGGCGGCGGTCTCGCTGGCCGAGGAGCGTGGTGAGCAGCTCGGTCCGCGGCGCTGGCTGGTGCTCGTGCCCATTCTCATCGTGGTCGTTCCGGTCCTGGTCGTGGTGCTCACCGGAGCCTTCGTCCCTATTGGGCAGGTCGGCTACGAGGAGGGATGGTTCGCATCCGTCGGGCTCGGTCCGGCGACGGTCGACGCACCGACGAGGGAGGCGCTGATCCGCATTGGCCTGGTTTCTTTCGGGCTCGGTGTCTGGTGGGTCGTGCTGGCCGGGCTGTGGGGCCCGCTCCGGCGCGCGCTGACTCCGGTGATCCGACCGATCCTCGCGTTCGATCAGGCACAGCGCCGCTGGCTTGGCGTCGCCGGCGTGATGCTCACGGTCATCGGTGCCGTGGCGCTGGTGCTGCTGGCGGCCGGACACGTGGCGGTGTAAGCGCGCAGCAATCGTAGCAACGGTTGGGCTCGGCCGATACAGTTGGGGGGAGACAACGATGTCCAAGGTCCAACCCTTGCTGATGAACCTCGCCGAGGGTCGACTGCGAGCAGGGTGGCGGCTGCTGGTCTTCGTCCTGGTCTTCGTGGCAACCTCCCGTCTCGCCACCGCAGTGACGTTCGGATTGCTCGGTCGGGCTCAGCACGGGTCCGTGAGGTGGTGGGTGCTGCGGGGCGCGATCGTGGTGGCTGCCGCGACTCTGTCCGTGTGGCTCGTGCGCCGCTGGGTGGATCGGCGCTCGCTCGGGTCTCTCGGTCTCCGGCTGGACACCCGGGCGTTGAGGGACCTCGTGGCCGGGCTCGCGATCAGCGGCGCCATGGTGGGGTTGGTGGTCGTGGTGTGCGCCGTTTTCGGGCTCATCGACATCGGTTCGATTGCGTGGCCGGGCGGGCTGGCTTCGGCCCTCGTCGGTCTGCCCCTCTGGTTCTTCGCAATCGGCATCGCTGTCGCGTGGTCGGAGGAGTTGGCGCTGCGGGGCTATGTGCTCCAGAACCTGAGCGAGGGAATCGGCCTTGCCTGGGCCGTCGTTCTGTGCTGTGCCTTTTACGGTGCGATCCACATGGCGAACCCCAACAGTACGCTGCTGTCGGGCGTACTGATTGCCGCACTGGGGTACCTACGCGCGCTCGGCTGGCTGCGCACCGGGCAACTCTGGTTGTCGATGGGAATGCACGCCGGATGGGACTTTTTCCAGGGTCCCGTGTTGGGCTTTTCAGTCAGCGGAATGAAGACCGACAGCCTGGTCCACCCCACACTCTCCGGTCCTTCCTGGGTGACCGGCGGCGCTTTCGGCCCGGAGGCCGGTATCGCCGTGCTGCCGGCCTTCGGCCTGGGTCTCGTGCTCATGCACCTGCGGACGGCAAGCCGGCGCGACACTCCCTGGACCCGAGCAGGGGAAGCCTGCCGGCGTCGCTCACGAGCGCAACAAGCGGTCTGAGGACGGTGCCCACGGTGGTGAGGGTCCTGCGGCGGGAGATGCGCGGCGGGGAGAGAAGAGGTTCTTGGTTCGCGGGGCGGCGAAGAACGCGGCCGCGACGAGGCACTGTTGGCCCGGGCCACCGGCTGGCTCCAGAGGCAGATCTCAGGTTTCGTACGCCTTGAGCTTGCGCCACAGGGTTGTGCGATGCATGCCGAGCTCCTGGGCGGTGCGGCTACGGTTGCCGCGGTGGCGTTCGAGCGCCTCGCGGATGAGCGCCTTCTCGGCCTTGGCCCCCAGGATCTCCCTCGGGGTGGAGGCAGGGGGCTCACTGAGGTGGCCCGGCAGGTGCTCCGGCTCGATGGTGTCGGCGCTGCACATGACGAACGCGTGCTCCATGGCGTTCTCGAGCTCGCGCACGTTGCCCGGGTAGTCATAGCGGCACAGGATCCGGAGGGTGGGAGGGGAGAGCCCCCGAATCTCCTTGCCGCTCCGCGCCCGGAACTTCGCCAGGAAGTGCTGGACCAGGAGGGGAATGTCCTCCGGGCGTTCGTGCAGGGGCGGCAGCTTGACCGATACCACGTTGATGCGGAAGTAGAGATCCGAGCGAAAGCGCCCCTCCTCAATGAGATGTTGGAGGTCGCTGTTGGTGGAGGCGATGACGCGCGCGTCGGTCCGATGCGTCGTGGTGGACCCCAGCGGCTGATACTCACCGTTGTTGAGTACCCGCAGCAGCTTGACCTGTAAGCTCACATCCATTTCGCCGATCTCGTCGAGCAGGAGGGTGCCGCCGTTGGCGAGGGCAAAGTGACCTGGCTTGTCCCTGCGGGCGTCGGTGAAGGCCCCCTTCATGTAGCCGAAGAGCTCGGACTCGAGCAGGGTGGCCGGCAGCGCGGCGCAGTTGATCCTCACATAGGGACCGTAGCGGCGCGGGCTCAGGCTGTGGATCGCCTGCGCGATCAGCTCCTTGCCAGAACCGCTCGGGCCGGTGATCAGGACGCAGCAGTCCGAGCTCGCGATGTTGGGGAGCTTGTCGATGACCCGCTTCATCGACGCGCTCTCGCTGACGATGCGGTCCAGGGTGTGCCTCTGCGCCAGGCGGTGGCGGAGGTGCTCGACCTCGCTGAGGTCGCGGAAGAACTCCACGGCGCCGGTGACTTCGCCATTCTCGCGAAGTACCGTGGCGCTGACCGCGATCGGTTTCTCGACGCCATCCTGGCTGATGATGTGGACCCTGACGTTCTCCACCGGCGCGGTGCTGGTGAGTGCGTCCCGCAAGGCGCACTGACGGTGGCACACCTCGGTACGGAAGACCTCATAGCAACGCTTTCCGATCGCCTCGGCGGCGGAGAAACCGGTGATCTGCTCAGCCGCACGGTTGAACGAGGTGATCACGAAGCTCGGGTCCACCGTGAACACGCCTTCGCTGATGCTGTCGAAGACCGCTCGTAGGAGGCCATTGGAGTCGGAAGCCAGATCCTGACCCCTACGCGCGGCCGGCCGCACGGGTTCGCGATTTCGAGTCTGAGCCATGATGACCTCTTCTCCAAGGTAGGTCGCAATACCCTGGGTTGGCAAACATGGCCCACGTTCTCCACCGTCGCGTCGTAAGGAGGAGTGCCGCCTAGTGGCTCTCGGTGCCCGGATCGGCAGGCTGCGTAGCGCCGGCCTCGAGGCACTGGCGGAGGTAGTACTCGGAGCGGATCGCCGCGATCGGGTTGTGAGCCAGCGCGGTGTCCTTGGCGAAGAGGGTGGACACCGGCGCCCGGCTTGCCGCCGCGAACACGCAGTCTGCGCCGACGCAAAGCCCTACGAGCACGTTGATCTCGGCGCCGGCCAGGTTGAGCAGGTGAGCCTGCAGCAGTGGGTCGCAGGTGGCGGTACCCGGTGGCCGAGCCCGGCCGGAAACCACGCACGAGATCGGGACGACCTGGAAGAAGCGGCGCAGCAGACGCGCCAGAATCTCGGTCTCCTCTCGGAGGTCCCGGCAGAAAGCCAGCCCCAGTGTCGAAACACCGGAGGCACGAGCGAATCGGACGAGCTCGGCGACCCGGCACAACCCCTGCCGCGCTGACCACTGGCATGGTAGAGCAGCGCGTGGGAACCAGGGGCCGCCGCGATCGGGAGGCTCTGGAAGAAGGTCGGTCGGAACCTGCGGACAGGCCGCGCCGTTCTCGCAGACCCGGTTGGCGCAGGCGAGGCAGTCGAAGGGATGCTCGAGCGGATGTGCCGAGATGCTGCGATTCCCAAACCCAAGACCGGAGCGAAGCGAACCGCCAGAGATGGCGGCCAACAGCTCCTCTACCGAGCCCGTCACGTTGTCGATGATGGTGACGTTCTGGGCCTCCACCAGCTCACGGCTGGCGGCCGTGATACCACCGCAGACGAGAAGATCGATGTTGTGTACCTGGATCAGCTGCAGCAGATCTGCGGCGCTCTCGAGCTGGACCGGAAGCAGCCGCTTGGAGGCTGCGAAGCCGGCGCGAGGCTGCACCAGGAGCAGCCGGTTGGCGGTGGTGCAGCGCGGGGCGACTCGATCTCCGAGCAGCGGCACCGCGACAACCATGAAGCGCTCCTTGTCCCGTTGCCGAGCAAGGCCCGTGCCGTTTTCCCGGCGCGGCCGGGTGCCACGGGGAAGGGGATTCTGCGTGACTCGGGAGGCTGTACGTGTTGCATCGACTGTTGCGGTGCAACGCCAGCGTTGCAACGGTTGCAACAGCTCGCACCCGACACGAGGCCCGGGATCCCAGTGGTCAAGGGACCGGAGCCTGGTCGAGAGACCGAACCGCCCACGGCGCGGATCTTGCAGCGCTCGTGATTGTCCCACAAGGCTGAGGGGAGGTGGCGCGTGAAGGCTCGCCGAGCCGTTCGTCCGACGGTTCTGCTGATGACCGGCATCGCCATGGCGACGGCCGGGGTCGGCGTCCTGTGGGCGGACGAGCCCCACTTCCTCTCGGCGGAACGCCGGTTCTCGGCTGCCCGGGTGGATACCTTGGCTTCGCGCGGCACGGACAGCGACCAGGACGGGATCGTCCTGGTCGATGAGGAGGTGATTGTCGTTGACGCCGGCGGCGCTTCGACGACGACGGTGCACCGCGTGCTCCGGCCTTTCACCGATCGCGGCGCCGAGCGGGTTGCCAAGATCGTATATCCGTTTCGGTCGTGGACCGAGAGGTTGCGGCTGTCATCGGGTCGGCGGACGACTGTGGACGGCCGGTCTTTTCCCCTGCCTGCAGAGGCCGTCCTGGTCGAGACGCCACAACCCCTTGCGGAGCAGCATCTGTACACCGACGTGGCGCAGTTGGTGCTGCTGTTTCCAGGCGCTCGGCCCGGCGACACGATCGAGTACACGATCGAGAAGGAAACGGCCGCGACCATTCCTGGGCACTTTTCGGCCTTCCTGACGGTGGCGGACCTCTGGCCGGTCGCCGTTGCATGTCGCCAGATCGCGCTCCCACAGGGCTGGGGGGCCCGCCTCAAGTCCAGGGCTCTGGGGCTCGGGAAGCTTGAGCCGGCCTGCGAGCGCAGCGGGGAGCAGTGCGACACGTTCCGCTGGGAGATGCGTGATGTTCCCGCGCTCAGGTTGGAACAGGGGCGGCAGCCGATTCGCCAGGGCGGCCCCGGAATCTGGGTGAGCACCCTGTCGAGCTGGTCGGAGATGGCTCGGTGGTACGGCGGGCTGGTCCTCAGTTGCGACGAGCTCGGGCCCGTGCTCGAGCGCCTGGTGGTGGAGTGGACGGGTACGCTGACCGAGCCGGCCGAGATTGTGAGCACCCTGCACCGGCGTGTGTCGGAGCACGTGACGTTTCTCGGACTCGAGTTTGGTCTCAGTGCCTTGTGCCCCCGGCCACCCGCCGAGGTCTGGAGCAGCGGGTTCGGTGATTGCAAGGACACCGCCAACTTGCTGCGGGCGATGCTGGCTCGTGCCGGCATCACCTCGCACCTGGTGCTGGTCAACACCCAGCACGACGGCCGGATCGAAGTGGGCGTGCCAAGCTACCAGCAGTTCAACCACATCGTCCTGGCGGTGGCGCGGGCTGACGGCACCCTGCTCTTCTGCGATCCGAGCGCTGCCGGTCTTCCCGCGGGGGTGCTCCCAACCAGCGCCGGGGGCCGGCAGGCGTTGTTGGTGGAGGAGTCCGGCGGCAGGCTAATTGATCTGCCGGCGACCTCGGCGGGGAACCTCTGGCTCGAATTCGACCTCACGCTGCTGCCACCGAACCACCTGCAAGGTTGGCTGCACGTCGAGGCGGACTCCCATCAGGGAGCTCTGGCGGTGACGCACCTGCTCGGTCCGTTGGCGGAGGGGCGCCGGGCCCGTGTGGGCGAGTTCGTGGCCGGGTTCTTCCCTGAGTCCGAGGTCCTCGGCGTCCGGGTCGGTGACACCACCTTTGAGAGCGGGACCCGATCGGTCGACGTCTTCTTCCGCGCCGCGGCTCCCGTCTCCGCCGTCGGCACAGCGCTCGGGGTCCCGACGGCGCCGGCTCTGCTCCCCCGGATAGGTACGGAGGAGCGCCGGGAGACCTCCTACTTCCAGCATCTGGGCTCGACCACCGTGGCGGTCACCTACCGGCTGCCGCGGGCCTGGCGGCTCACGGAGGAGCTGCCGCAGGCGCTCGATGTCGACACCGGCTGCCGCAGGATTCACGCCGGATGGACGAGATCGGCCGAGGGGCTCTCGGCCCTTGTCCGCCACGAGACGACCCGCAGCCTGATCGAGCCTGCCGCGTGGGTTGGCTGTGTGCGGGCCATGTCCAGCCTCCAGGCCTGGCTCTCGGTCCCTGTTGTCGTTGCCCCGGCAGTCGACGCCGTGCGAGGCGGCCGTGCCGCGCACGTCGCGGACTTGCCACGCCTGCCGACCGGCCGGGCGCAGCTCGAGCTAGTTGACGTCATGTTCCCACGCGGAGAGGCACCGGACCGGCGGCGGGCAGCGTTGATGCTGGTCGAGGAGTGGTTCGTGAACGACCCGGCCACGGTCATGGAGGCGGGGCTCGAACGGGCGATCCTGGAGCAGGACGAGGGGCGGTCAGCTGGCTCCGTCGTAGCCATTCGCGATCTGCTCGCTCTCCATCGAACCGCTATCGGTCCTGAGCTGCTGGGGTGGGCGGAGTACCTTCTGGCGAGCGGCTTGCGCGAGTGCGGCGAGGTCGACCAGGCGCGCCAGATCTACGATCGCCTGGCGCGTCAGCCCGACCTCTCTCCGGCGCGACGGGGCTGGGCCTATGCCCGTTCGGCCTCCCTGCGCCTCGAGACCGCACCGGTGGAGGCCCTCGCGATCCTCGATGAAGCCGTGCGCCTGGAGTCCCCTGCCCTCGAGCAGCAGGTCGCTCTGCTGGGGCGACTCTACGTGGCAGGGGCTCCGAGGCTCGACCTCGACTCCCGCCTGGACCAGATCAGCGCGCGGAATCCCGATCGTGCCCTCGACGTTCATGGCCGCCTCCTTCGTGAAGTACGGAGGCAACTGGACGATGGGCGGTTCGCAGCAGCGGACACGCTCCTGGGAGTCCTCGAGAAACGGGTGGGCCCGGACTCCGCAGTGCGGGTTCTCGAAACCGAAGTGAGGCGGACGCGCGAGATGGTCGGCCAGGGTTTGCGATGCCACGAGATCGCGGAGGCGATGATCCGGTATCTCGACGCCACGCCTCCGCGCTGGTGGAGAGACGACGCGGTCACGGCTCACGATCGTGACCGCCTCGTTGGCGCGCTCCAACGGCTCGACCGCAAGGAAGGTTCGCTCGAGTTCGTGCGGGGCAGCCTCGAGCTCCTCACCCGCTGGAGCGTCACGCCCGACTTCTTCGCCTTTCTCCTGCGGCGGAGTGCCGATCACCTCCGCCTCCGGGGGGGCGACGACGAGCTGGTGAACCAGCTCGAGCAGTGGTACGCACGGCTCGAGAGCTCCAACCCTTGTGAAAAGGAGGTCTTGCGATGACGAACGTGGCGAGAATCGGAACAGGTGTGGCGGCTGTGGCACTGCTCTGTCTTCTCCTGACCCCAGCCCCCGTGTGGGGCGTTGGAGGAGAGGTCAGCGCACCCGCCTGGAACATCCCACCGTGGATGCAGAACACGGACCCGCCCTACAAGGGCTACACGCGCGGCTGGGCCCTGATCAGCCCGCAGGAGCTCAAGCACACCATGGATCTGCAGAAGGCATGGCGGACCAAGATCCGGCTGGCCGACGGCACAATGCCGACCAGCGACCCGAAGCTGGTGATCATCGATGTGGGCCATCCGGCGACGCAGTACCGGGTGGATGGCCACATCCCCGGCGCTATCAACATCTGGCGCTCGGACTACGAGTCGGCCGAAAAGCACTGGGGGGCGCGGGGCGAGGACCTGATGAACCGGGCCGACTTCGAGGCCTTCCTGCGCACCCTCGGCATCGATAACGACAGCATGGTGGTGTGGTACGACCACAAGTACGATGCCACCCGCCTGTGGTGGGCCTGCAAGCTGTACGGGCTCGAGACGCGGGTCTTGGACGGCGGCATCAAGGGGTGGAAGAATGCCGGCTACGAGATCGACCGCCTGGCATCGGCGGACCGCCCGGGCAACGGCACCGTCACCCTGGCCGACTGGGGACATCCGTACCTCAAGGTCGGACGGGATGCCGTGTGGAAGTGCAAGGACGACCCGCGCTGGGTGATGTGGGACATCCGCAGTGAGGACGAGTGGAGCGGCAAGCGGAAGCGAGTCCGGCGCCCCGGCCACATCCCGTGGCAGAACGGGAAGTGGCACTCGTGGAAGGACGTCCACGGTGAGGACGGCTCGTTCCTCTCCGCCGACGAGCTGCATAGCTACATAGCCCGCATCGGCATCAGGCCCATCGATCACAACGTCTTCTACTGCCAGTCCGGGGTCCGGGTCACGCAGACCCTGTTCGCGCTCTACCTGGACGGCTGGCCGATGGAGCACCTGCACATCTTCGACTCGTCGATGATCGGTTGGGGCAACTCGCCCGACCTGCCGGTGTTGGACGGCGAGGGCAAGCCGGTGGCCGCCGAGGACGCCAGAGAGGTCGAGGTCAAGGACTGAGTCCGTGAAACACGTCGCCCGGGAGGGGCATCTCGGATGCCTCTCCCTTCCTTCACTGCGGCGGCCGTGGAGAGTCGTGGGAGACCGCTCCCGTGGCGACCGGGCCTCGCAGTGGTCTCTCCGCCTCGCCGTACCATCCGTCCTGCTACCGTAGGTCGATGAATCCCTTGGCCAGGGCCCGGGAGCACCTCCGGCGGCGGCCGCCGAGGCTGGACTGGGTGCAGCTCGAGGTCACCTCCCGCTGTACCGCCTCCTGCACCTACTGCCCCCGCACTGCGGCGGGGGCGAGCTGGCGCGGTCGCGACCTGCCGTTGGAGCTGCTCAACCGGTTGATCCCCGACCTTGCCAGGACCCGCTACGTCCACTTGCAGGGCTGGGGCGAGCCCCTGCTCCACCCCCGCTTCTTCGAGGTGCTCGAGCGGTTGCGGGCCGCCGGCCGCCGCGTGGGAACCACCAGTAACGGCCTTTTGCTCGACCGTGCCTGTGCACGAGCGCTGGTCAAGGCGGGAGCCGGCGTCGTTGCGCTGTCGGTGGCCGGCGCCGATGCCGTAGCCAACGACCCGGTCCGCCGAGGCGTGCCGCTCGAGCGGGTCATCACGGCGGCCCGGACCCTCAGAGAGGAGCGCGGCGGCCGGGAGGTCCCTCGGATCCACCTGGCGTACCTACTGCTGCGCTCGGGTCTCTCCTCCATCGATCGACTCCCCGACCTGGTTGAGGCGGCCGGCGTCGACGAGGTGGTGGTGAGCTCGCTGTCGCTGGTGACCTGTCGCGAGCTGCTGACCGAAGCCGTGCTCGCGTCCGATGCAGCCGGTGTGGAAGCGGTGCGAGGGCAACTCCTCGAGGTCGACAGGGAGGTGCAGCGACGCGGCGTACGGATCCACTGGCAGCTGCTGTCGCCCTTCGTCGAGCCGGGAGGCTGCCCCGAGAATGCGGAGCGTTCGGTCTTCATCGGCGCCGACGGACACGTTTACCCCTGCGTGCTCAACGGCGTTCCCGTCGACGGAACGCTGGACTCGTTCGTTTGGAGCGGCATCGAGCAGCGCCGTTGCTTCGCGTACGACGAGCTCCGATCTGCCGGCCTCGCTGCGGTATGGCACGGCCCCGCAAGCCGGTCGTTTCGGCGCCGTCTGGCCACCGCTAACCGCCCGGCTGAGTGCGCCCAGTGCCTCAAGCGCTGGCGCATTCCGCTCGAAGCCCGGGTCGACCTGGTACCCGTCGTCTGAGAGGGCCGCAGCCTGTCGCTTGCATGCCCGCACCGAGGCAAGCCCCGCTATCATGTCGCCCATGACCCTGGCGGTGCTTACCGCGAGCGAGGAGGAGGCGGCCGCGGCCGCCTCCGCCGTCGGTGCCGACCGTCGCGGCGACGGCTTCCTCCACTCGCCGCGGGTGGTGGTGGTGTGGCTCGACGGCGATCCGCCGTCGGCGGCATGTCGCCGCCTGCTGGCGCGAGTTCTCACCAGCCCCAAGGTCACCCGCGTGGTCTCGGTGGTACAGTCCACCGGCATCCGCGCGCGCTTGCGTGCGGAGCTGATGGCGGCCGGCTGCCTGCTCGAGCCCGAGGAGGTGGCGCCGGCCGAAGTGGGGACGCTGCTGGCGGCGCCTGCGCCGCGCGAGCTCGAGTCGTTGCTGCACGAGGTCTTCGGGCACCGTGCCTTCAGGCCCGACCAGGAGGAGGTGTGCCGGGCGGTAACGGACGGACGCGACGTGCTGGTCGTGATGCCGACCGGCGCCGGCAAGAGCCTCTGCTACCAGCTCCCGGGTCTCGCCCGAGCCGGCTCGACCCTGGTCGTGTCGCCGCTCATCGCCCTCATGGAGGACCAGGCCCAGGCGCTTTCGGGTCTCGGACTTGCCGCCGACCGCGTTCACTCCGGCCGCAGCGCCGCCCAGCAGGACGAGGCTTTGGCGGCCTGGCGCGACGGCGCCCTCGACTTCCTGTTCGTGGCGCCGGAACGTCTCGGGGTGGAGGGATTCGTGGAGCGGCTGGGGGTTCGTCCCCCAGCCCTGGTGGCGGTCGACGAAGCCCACTGTATCTCACAGTGGGGTCACGACTTCCGTCCGGACTACCGGATGCTGGGCGAGCGTCTGCCGGCGCTCCGGCCGGCACCGGTGGTGGCCCTCACCGCGACCGCGACCCCGCGGGTTCAGCGCGACATCATCGAGCAGCTGGGCATCCCCGGCGCCGCCATCTTCATCCGCGGTTTCCGGCGCAACGACCTGGCTCTGGAGGTGGTGGAGGCGAAGCCGTCTGCGCGGCGGGCGGCGATCCGTCGCCTGCTGGGGGACGACTCGCGCCGTCCGGCCCTGGTCTACGCCCCGAGCCGCCGCGAGAGCGAGGAGCTGGCCGCGGAGCTGGCTGTCGACCACACGGCTGCCGCCTACCATGCCGGGATGCCGGCCTCGGAGCGCGACCGCGTCCAGGCTGCCTTCCTGTCCGGCGAGCTTGAGGTTGTGGTGGCGACCATCGCCTTCGGCATGGGGATCGACAAGCCCGACATCCGCACCGTGGCGCACTCGGCGCTGCCGGCCACCGTCGAGGGCTACTCGCAGGAGATTGGCCGAGCCGGCCGCGACGGCGCCGGGGCGCGGGCGGTGCTGCTGTGGTCGTGGGGCGACCGCCGTACCCACGAGTACTTCCTCGAGCGCGACTACCCCGAGCCCTCACGCCTCGAACGGGTGTTCGCGGCGCTGGGCTCGGCGCCGGTGGCGCTGGACGAGTTGGCCGCGCGCCTCGACCTCGAGCGCGAGGCCGCAGCGGCGGCGGTGGACAAGCTGTGGATCCACGGCGGCGCCCGGGTGAGCCCCGACGAACGAGTGACCCGCGGCGGCGACGACTGGCGGGAGCCATACCTCGCGCAGCGGCAACACCGATTCGGTCAGCTGGAGGAGATGGTCGCGCAGGCGACCGTGGCGAGCTGTCGCATGACCGCCCTGGTCCGTCACTTCGGTGATCCCAACGACCAAGGCCGTGACTGTGGGCTTTGCGACCGCTGTGCCCCGGCCGAGGCCGTCCTGGCCTCTCGGCGCGATCTCTCGCGCGGCGAATCCGAGCTCCTGCGCGGCGTCCTCGCCGCGTTGGCCGAGCAAGGTGAGCGAACGACCGGCCAGCTGTACCACCGGCTGGCGGAGCCAATCGGCGTCGCCCGCAGCGACTTCGAGCCGTTGCTCGAGGCGCTGGCGACGGCGGGTCTGGCGGAGCTGATCGCCGACACCTTCACCCGCGACGGACGCGAGATTCGTTTTCGGCGGGTGCGGCTGACGGCCGACGGGCGCCTGAAGGGCGAGTTGGGGCTCGGCGTCGTACGGGTGTCCAAGCCTCTGGCCGGCACCGCTCGGGCCCGTTCCCGGCGCCGGCCGAAGGCGGCCGCTGCACCGGCGACAGCTCTTTCCGTGGCCGACGAGCACCTCCTCGCCGACCTCAAGGAGTGGCGGCTCGCCGAGGCGCGCCGCCGCCGGGTACCGGCCTTCCGCATTCTCGGCGATCGTACCCTGGAGGCGCTGGCGCGGGCACGACCGGCAGACGAGGCCGAGTTGCTCGAGGTCCCCGGCATCGGCCCGGCCAAGGCAAGCCGCTTCGGCCGTCGCCTGCTGGAGCTCATTGGGGGGGGGTGAGTCCGGCCAGGTTGGCTGCTTGGACTGCAGAACCCCGTGCCCGGGGCCCGCGACGGGGGCCGGTGCTACGCCGGGGGAGGGGCAGCGGGGAACCGGTAGACCTGGGCCTCGACGAACACGCGGAAGAGGGCGGCGTCGAGGGTGCCCTCACGGACCTCCTGCTCGAGGATCGCGAGGGCGCGCATGGGCTCGACCGAGCGCTTGTAGGGACGGTCACCCGCGGTCAATGCATCGTAAATGTCCGAGATGGTGAGCATGCGTACCTCGACCGGAATGTCAGGCGCGGAGAGGCGGCCGGGGTAGCCCTGGCCGTTGAGCTTCTCGTGGTGGAGCGCCGCGATGTCCGGTACCCTGCGCAGGTGGCTGGGCCAGGGGAGGGTGTTGAGGAACTGGAACGAGTGCACGACGTGGGACTGGATCTCCTCTCGCTCGCGGTCATCCAGGTTGCCGCGCGACAGGTGGAGAAAGTGGAGCTCGTCCGGCTGCAGGAGGCGCACCGGTTCCCCGTGACGGCCCGGGAACTGGCGTCGGCCGATCTCCTCGAGGGTTCGGGTCACCTCGCGGTCGGTGACGTTCGGCTTTCCCGCGCGGTCGACGATCTCGAGGGCGTCATCGAGTTCGGCGTCGATGGCGAGCAGCTCCTGCGAGAGACGCTCGAGATCGGTTGCCGAGGGACTTCTCCCGCGTTGTGTCAGATCCTCGATCAGGGACCTGGTTCGCGCGAGCTTGAGGGCATGGCGGGCCCTCTCGAAGCGCTCGAGGACGAGCCGCTCCTGGTACGGGTAGAGCTTGCGTGCCTTGGTGAGAACTGCCTCGCGGACGCCGACCTTGCCGACATCGTGGAGGAGGGCTGCATACCGCA
The DNA here is from genome assembly GCA_964552395.1 of uncultured Thermoanaerobaculia bacterium. Taxonomy (GTDB): domain Bacteria; phylum Acidobacteriota; class Thermoanaerobaculia; order Thermoanaerobaculales; family Sulfomarinibacteraceae; genus JAJDNH01. The sequence goes on from CAZKGM010000027.1 coordinate 29,758, forward strand.
GCTGCCGCACCTCGTCGTGGGAGAATCGGACTCCGCGGTAGCTCGCCGGCGGCTGCCGCTCGAGCGCCTGTGCCAAGCCTATGGTGTAGGCGGCGACCCGGAACGAGTGGCCGGAGGTCGGCGGGTCCCGTTGCTCGATCGCGGTTACTGAGGCGCGAACAAACGACTCGAACAAAGCCTGGATTTCCTCCACAAGACGCGTGTTCTCGAGTGCCACCGCGGCCTGCGAGGCGAGGGCGCGCAGCAGGTCCTCGTCCTGGGCCGTGAACGGAAGCACTAACCTGTCGACGTCGCTCTCGGTCAGCAGCAGCGCCTCCGGATCACGCTTGCGGTTGAGCAGTTGCACGACGCCCACGAGCTCGCCGGTTCGTGTCAACATCGGGACGGCCAGCAGGCTGCGAGAGCGGTAACCGGTCTCCTCGTCGAAGCTACGGTTGAACCTGAAGACCGAATCCTCCGGTAGGGAGTAAGCATCGTCGATGCGCAGCGGGCGGGCGGTGCTCGCGACCATGCCGGCAATACTCCCCTGGTCGATGGCCAGTGTGACCTCGCTCCAGGTCATCTCTCGCGACGCGTTCTGTGCGAGGACGAAACGGAGTCGGCGCTCGTCCTCGCCGACCCTCTCGACAAGGTAGAGCGAGCCGGCATCGGCGTTGACCAGGGTGCGGGCCGAGGTCAGGATACGGTCAAGGAGACGTCGCAGGTCGTTTTCCGCCGACAGCGCGGTGCCGATCTCGAGCAGCTCTCGCTCCAGCGCGCGGTGGGCGGTCAGCGTGCGCCGCAGGCGCTCCACCTCCATGCTGTGCTCGAGGGCCATCCTCGCCGCCGAGACGGCGCTCTCGAGGTGGTCGGATGAGGGCTCGGCCGCAAGGCTCAGGAAGGGGCGCAGGCCGTTGGGCGGCTCACCGAGAACGACCAGAACTCGGTTGCCGTCCAGCGGAGGGACAAGGCTCCAGCATGCCGGCGCCGAAGCAACTACAACCGCCGGCTCAGGCGCCTGTTCGACGCTATCGATCACGCCAGCGGCACCCGCCACGCCCGCAAGGTCGGCGGTGAAGAAAACCGGGATCTGGACCATGGTGGCTCCGCGGACATTGTAGCGGAGATCGGTCAGGATGCGCGGAAGTGAAATCGTGAGGAGGTCCCCGGCACCAACCCAAGTGATCAAGTGAATAAGTACTAGGCGACTAGATCCACCGCCCACCCGGAGAACGCGGCCGCCGGAGCTGCGGAGAAGGCCCGGCCGCTCCTACCGCCTCCAGTGGCCGGCCACCCACACCCAGCCGCCGCCGTGTCTGGCCCAGTGACCGCTGACCCAGACCGCACTCACATGCGGCGGGCGTGCCCAGTGGCCGTTGGCCCACACGTACCGCCGGCCGTTCCAACGCCAGTGACCCCCGACCCAGACATGGCCTGCTCCAGGCCGAGCCGGTCGCACCTCGACTCGCGCCGCGGGCGGCGGGACGCGCACCACGAGGGCTGCGGGTGGCGGGACGCACGCCCATCCCGCGGGCCCGGCGAGGGCGAGGATGAAGAGGGCCGAGACAAACGGTTGCGAGCTTTTCCGGGGCTGCATCGCTGGGTCCTCCCTTCGTCTGCATGGGAAGGACGACGGACGCGCCCTTCGGGTTGACGTGGGCGGATCCTTGAGAACATGAGTGCATAACACTCAGATAGTGTCATTCTCCTGAAATAGAACTTGACAAAGGGACAGTCATGTTCTATATTGATGGCACCGGGGTTCTCCCCGGGGAAAGAAAGGGAGGAATCAAGCAATGGCACGTATGACAATCTGGCAGCAGCCGCGTGAGATGGCGCGTTTCGCCGATGACATGAACAGGCTGATGAACGAAGTTCTCGGTGGGAGGGCCGGTCGCGAGTCGGTGCGTGGTAGCTGGACGCCGCCGGTCGATGTCCGCGAGACCGCCGACGCGATCAAGCTCGAGATCGAGCTGCCCGGCTTCAGCTCCGAAAACGTCGACGTTACCCTGGAAAGCTCCATGCTGACGATCTCGGGCGAGCGGAGCTTCGAGGAGGCAACGGAGGGCGAGACCTGCCACCGGATCGAGCGAACGTACGGCTCGTTCGAGCGCTCCTTCCAGGTACCGAACAACGTCGATCCGACGAAGATCGACGCACGCTTCGACAGTGGTGTTCTCCACATGACCCTGCCGAAGCGCGAGGAGAGCAAGCCGCGCTCGATCAAGGTGTCGGTGAAGTAGTCCGCGTCTTCTCACGAACACGATCCGGGGCGGTGACGCCCCGGATCTTTGGTTGTTTACGGACTCTGAAACCTGATATCGCCCACGGCGATCCCGAGGTGCCGATGGTCTGTGCTCGCAGGGTTCGTGGCGGCGGGCACGAACGGGTTCGAGACTTCCAGGTACAGGACGCAACGGCCGGTCCCGCGTGGCAGTGACAGGGTCGCGGTGGACCACTCCGGGCCGACGGTGACGCTGAGCTCCGAGCTGGGAGGCTCGGTTCGAAGGCGGACCTGGGCGCCCCCCGGGCGCGGTGCGCACAGGGCGACCGTCATGCTGGGGAAGCCTGCGGGGAGCGAGAGCCACGCCTGCGGCCCACTCCACCGGGCCGGCCGTGCCGGCTCGCCGAGCTGCTCAAGGCCGTAGAGGCCGCCCCCATCGATCAGTCCGCCGAGACCGTCGGGAAGCTGCTCCGCCGGGATCGTGCGTGGCCCGTCCGGCCGCCCGGGCGCGTCGATCCACAGGTGTTGCAGCTCGAGCTGCCCGGTGCCTGCCGCAGTTCGAAGAACCCGAACCACAGCCGCCCGGTCCGTGCCGGCTGCCGTCAGGTGCATCAGGGGAACGCGGTAGGCGTGGGCTCCAGGCGGTACCGTAGTCAAGAGTACGGCGTGTCCGTTGAGCTCAAGCTCCACTCCCGCCGGCCGGCCAACTGCCGAAAGCACGGCGCCAAGCCAGCTCCCCGGGGGCGCCGGCTGCGTGAGAAGCTCGACCTCGTCGGTGACCGCGAGCCGCCCTCCTGCGGCCGACGTGAGCCCGGCAGGGGCGAGCACGATGGCGCCGCGGGCGGCGGTCCAAGCGGTCAGATAGCGTTGCTGGGAGAGATACCGTAGCTTCGTATCGCCACATCTGAAGGTGCGGGGCGCAGGCGCGGGAGCGGACACCAGAGCGGGACGGGTTCCCTCGGCCCAGACGTAGGTCCACGGTCCCGGGATCGTGCGTGCGTCCTGCCGACCGTCGACGAGAAGAGGACGCCAGTAGGTTGGAAGAGATCCACGCCTGGCCAGCGTGAGCAGGTCGACGAACGGGCTGATTCCGCCGTCTGTGATGATCGAGCGGCCAGCTCCAGGGGTCTGGGTAGATGCCAGCGCCGCCAGAGGCGGGAAGACGGCGGTGGCCTGGGTGGCAATTGCCGGTAGGGTCCAGACTGCCGAGGCCACGATGAGGGCGGCGACGGCAGCAACCGCGAGGCGTCTGGAGCCTCCGAGGCGGTGCAGTCCCAGTGCGGCGAGCCCGGTCCAGAGCGCCAGCCACGGCACGGTGTACCGCGGATAAGTCCGGTTGTGGGCGAGAAGGAGCCAGGCGGCGGTTGTGAGAATGACGATCGCGAGGCCCCATGCGACCTGCCGGCGATGCCGCGCCAGGTCCAGCCAGCCGGCAATGCCAAGTCCAAGGAGGACGACGGCTGCGGGGAGGCCACCGGCGGCCCGCACGATACCGAGCCGGCCGACTGTCCAGGACACCATCCCGACGCCTCTCTCCTGATACGCGGCGTGCGTGGCGAGGGCGCCAAGAAACGGGCCGAGCCCACCGGTGTCGATGATCAGGGGCACGAAGCCGGCGACAATCAGCGCCCCAGCCAGCATTCCGGCAAGCACGATCTCGCGCCACCGGTCGTGGCGCCACCACACGGCGACCATGCCGGCGACCATGAGCGGCGGCGCCAGCACCGGCCGGACCAGCACTGCACATGCCAGCAACGCCGAGCCACCGAGAAGGCGGGCCCGGCCCGGCTCGAGCCACAGCACGCCGGCGAGGGCCGCGAGGGCGAGGGCCGGCGTGGTTGAGAACGCTCGCGGAGCGTGGAACCAGACTCCCGGCAGGAAGGCGAAGAGAGCCGACGTAGCGAGGCCAAGCTCGGGGCCGAGGAGGCGACCCCAGAGAAGTGCGAGCAATGGCACGAGCGCGATCGACGACAGGGCTGAGAGCAGCTGCAGGCCGAGCACCGGATCGCCGAGGACGACCTTGGTGACCTTGGCAGCGGCAACCCACAGCGGAAAGCCGGGGGGATGGGGGCGGTGCTCGATCACGTTGGTGTCGAAGGCGGCAGCTGCAAACAACGCCTCGTCCTGCTCCCACGGCTGGTCGGGGATTGCCGCCAGGCGAGACACGGCGACCACGACCAACAGCGCGATCAGAACGACGCGAATCGCCGATCTCGGGGGGAACATCGCGTGCAGCTGTGGGCCGTTCACCTGCGCAGTGTACTGCGACACGAGGGTGTGGCTCACGTTGACGGCCTGCCGAGGACAGCACGGCGCAGGTGCATGGCGAGGCTTTCGTATCGTCGGTCGTAGTAGATTGCGAGTGAATGATCCTCTAGGAGCCTGTAACACATAGAGCGGACGGCGCCTTTCGGGCGGCGTAAGGTCCCGTATTCGTTGCAGTCTCGGACCGTACTCGGAGTACTGCTCCTCGGATGCGCCTCAACGGGCCACTCACGACGCTCCGAAATCCACCATCCGCCTATGAACTACAGGCTCCTAGCCGTTACGTCATCTCTCGCCCTCAGAGCGTGCGCACGCTCTGAGCACGATCCGGGTCACTCCGAGTAGAGCCGCTCGATCAGCTCGACGTACTCCTTCTCAACGACGCGCCGTTTCACCTTCAAGGTCGGGGTGAGGTGTCCCCCTTCCATCGACAGCATCAGCGGCAGCACCGCGAACTTCTTGATCTGCTCGTAGCGTGCAAGGTTGGCGTTGACCCTGTCTACGGCCTCTTGGAAGAGAGCAAGCACTCGGGGATCGCCTGTAAGCTCGGCGATCGTGGGCCCTCCGATACCGTGCTGAGACGCCCACTTCTCGAGCACCTCGGTGTTGGGGCTCACCAGTGCCACGAGGAAGGGGCGTCGGTCACCGATCAGGACCGCGGCGTCGATGTACGGTGAGCGCTTGAGCTCGTTCTCGATCGGTTGCGGCGCGATGTTCTTGCCGCCGCCGGTGACAATGAGGTCCTTCTTGCGGTCGGTGATCCAGATGAAGCCGTCGTCATCGATATCGGCGATGTCGCCGGTGTGGAAAAGGCCGGCCTCGTCGAACACCTCGGCGGTTTTCTCGGGGAGGTTCCAGTATCCCTTCATGACGCTTGGACCCTTGACGAGGAGCTCGCCGTCGGCCGCGGTTGCGACCTCGAGATTGGGAAGCGCCCGGCCGACCGAGCCGAGCCGCGTCTCTCCCGGGGCCGTGCCGTTGACCGCGATCACAGGTGATGTCTCTGTCAGCCCGTAGCCTTCGATCAGGTCGACGCCGATCGCGTGGAAGAACTCGTTGACGAAGCGAGGGAGGGGAGCTCCGCCCGAGATGCAGTAGTCTACCTGCCCGCCTAGCCCCATCCTCACCTTCGACAGCACCAGCTTGTCGGCGAGCGTGAAGGCGAGTCCCGACGGTTTCTGACCGGCCAGGCGTTCCGGGATCGCACGGCGTCCGACTCCAAGGGCCCAGTTGAAGAGGGCACGCCGGATTGCGGGCGCCGAGCCGACCTTGTCCATGATCTTGTCGTGCACCTTCTCGTAGAACCTGGGGACGCCGGCGAACATGTTCGGAGCGATGTCCGCGATGAGGTCGCCGATGTGGTAGACCGAGCAGTAGGCCTTGCGAACCGAGCGGTACATGAAGATGTACCCGACCATGCGCTCGAAGACGTGACACAGCGGCAAGAACTCGAGTGCAAGGCCGTCGGGATCGACCGGCGCGCGCTCGGCGGACGCCAGAACATTCTGAACCAGGTTGCGGTGGGTCAGCATCACGCCCTTGGGTTCGCCGGTCGTCCCGGAGGTGTAGATCAGGGTCAGGAGATCGTCTTCGGTGACCTTGCTGGCCCGCTGCCAGAAGAGGTCGCCGTTATAGGAGCTCTCGGCGGCTGCGATGACATCGTCAAAGGCCTTTACACCGGTGGTCGACTCGCCTTCGATCTGGATCAGGTGCTCGAGGGCCGGACAGCGCTTGACGACCTCGACGAACTTGGCCATGTGCTCCGGATTCTCGGCGAAGGCGACCATGGCACCGGAGTCTCTTGCCTGGTACTCGACCTGGGCCGGCGTCAGCGTGCTATAGACCGGGACCAGGACCGCGCCAAGGTCGGCCACGGCGAGGTCCACGACGTGCCACTCGGGCCGGTTGTCCGCCAGTAGCATGACGCGGTCGCCGTGTCCCACCCCCAGCCCCTCGAGAGCCGTAGCGAGCCCTGCCGTTCGGCCGAAGAAGTCCTCCGTGCTCAGGTCGCGACGGCCGCCGGGGAGGTAGTGGAGATAGTGGGCAGGTCTGGGGTTGTCGACCTCGTGCCGGTACAGGTCGAGAATCGTGCGATCCGTCATTTCACAACCTCCCTCTGGTTGCTGTTGGCTGCCAGGCCCTCGGCGAGGATGTGGAGGAGCGGATGCAGATGGCGGCTCAGGTCACCCGGCTCCTCGGCCAGGAGCCAGCTCATGACTAGCTCGTCGACCGCGCCGAAGACGACGTTTGTAGCGAGACCCGGGCTGATGTCGCGGCGGAACCGCCCCATCTCCTGGCCCTCCTCGATAATTGCCCGCAGCAGATTGAGATACTCGCCGAGTTTACCACGTGTAAACAGGCTCATGAAGCGCCGGGAGTGGCGTGTTTCGATCTGCAGCACGTGCGCCAGCGCGGGGTCCCGGCCGAGCGTCTCCAGGTGGAGCCGTACCATCAGTCGGAGCTTGTCGAGCGGGTCTTCGACCTCGGCGATCTCGTTCTGGAGCCGCTCGACGAAACGAGTCAGGACGTGATCGAACAGGCTCAGGAGCAGGTCCTCCTTGCCGTCGAAGTACAGGTACAAGGTGCCGTCAGCGACGTCGGCGGCGTGGGCAACGTCGGTCATCCGGGCCCCGAAGTAGCCCTTCTCGGCGAACACGTCGATTGCTGCGCGAATGATCCGCTGTCGCTTGAGCTCACGCGGGGAGAGCTGATGTGCTGTCTGGCCTTCAGGCATGGGGCCTCCAGATGAATGAATCCTCATTCATTCTTTCACTCGAAACCTGAGACTGTCAACCGCGGGGTTGTCCGTCGGTGGCCTGTGCGGCTACCATGCGGGGGCTCGAAGCAGGAGGTGATTCGTGAACCCCGAGCGTCCTTCCGATGAGCTCTCCATCCGCATCGAGACGTATCAACGTTTCCGGGACGTCTTTGCGAGCGCGCCGATCCGTCTGATGAGTCGGGTCGTGAGCGCGATGCGAAGCCAGGGCTTCGATGACCAGGCGACCGCGATCGGTGACCTCGACTGGCGCACTGTCCCGGCCAACGATCCAGAGGATCCCCAGCTGCGTCAGGATTGGGGGGATCTCCTGAGGTGCGCGGTCACCCACGTCGACGGCTGGTTGTACCAGCTCTCCGAGCACCCGATGGGCTATAACCTCGACTCGATCGGGTACCCGGCGGTGACGAGAGCGTGGAGTGAGGTGTGGAGGCACCAGGTCGGCCTGCAGTTCACGAACACCTCCGGGAGCGTGCCGCAGGTGTTCGTGTTTCATGGCGGCAACCAGTGCCTGCAGGCCGCACTGATGGGGGTTTCCGAGGCCAGGCGGGAGCGCGCCGGATGTGCCAGTCCGGCCACGGTGCTGGTACCGCTCCCCACCTTCTCGTGCCCGCTCGACCAGATGGCACTGCAGGGCATGCGTGTCCACCTGCTGCCGCCCTCACGCGCCGACATGGACCCCGAGTCGGGGGATCTCGCAGCGGTTCCCGAGGGCGAGGAGATCGACGGGCTGTACCTGATGCCCATCAACAACCCTACCGGGCGGACTCTCCCGCCGGAGCGGATGCGAGCGTTCCTGACGGCGTTTCTCGATCGTTGGCCGCATGCGGGGATCATCCTCGACTCGGTATACGTTCGGCTTCACCCGCAGCATCGGCAGCTGCTGAGCTGGTTCGAAGACGACCCGCGATTTGCGGCGCGCGTCGTCTTCATCGACTCCCTGTCCAAGACGCACGGCGTCACCGGGCTACGCGCCGGGGCGATCTTCAGCCGGGCAACGCCGTTCGTGGGCGGGATCACCCGCTACGCGCAGAACGTGATGGCCGGCCCATCGAACATGATGCAGGCGATGACGCTGGCGCTGCTGGCGCCGTACGCGACCGGGGACGAGGATCTCCAACGCGCCCGGCTTCGTCTCCAGCTGCGGATCGGTCGCCACCTGAGGCGCCGCCGCCGACTCATCCTGGGCCGTGCCTTTGCGCGCCACGGGGAGCTCCTGGATCCTTCTCAGCCGTTGCTGCCGGATCCCGAGGGCTTCGACTGGGAAGGGTCGATGTACGCGGTGCTGCGGCTGTCCGACCGCTGCCTGGAGGCGGCTGCCCGGTATGAGGTTCCACCCACGGTTGCGCTGTACTACGAGACCGGCATCGGCGGCGTGCCACTGGCCGGCTTCTGCGGCAACCCGAATCTGGCCCGGCACGACCTGGTGGTCAATGGGGACGATCCGCACCTCACCGCCTACCAGCAGGAGGTGCAGCGGTACGTGAGGCTGTCATTCGGGATGACTCCACCCCCCGCCGGGTAGCTACCTCTTCGCGTCTCGCTGTCCTCAACATGCCGTCAAGCATGCATCCGGCGGACAGACGTCTCGCCGGTCTCGCTACGATCGCTCATGAACAGCCTGGGCTGAGAAGAGACCCCTTGGTCAACTTCGCGCTCCTCGCGACCTCGTGGTCCGCTGTCAACCCTGCGGCTCTCGAAGCGGCGACCGAGCTGCGTGAGCTGCAGAGTCAGGTCGTTCCAGTGGCAGGTGACCCGGCCGGGAAGGCTCTGCTCACTGCCAGCGTCGTGCCGCCGGCGAGCAGGAAGGCAGGTACCAGCTCGTAGAGGTTGTGGAGGCCGCCACGCTGGACCAACCACCACGAGGCGAAGGTCACGGCGGTCGCCGCCAGCACCGCAGCCATGTCGCCGACCTCCATGCGCTCTGAGATGCGTCCCAGGATCAGGATCACGGCGGCCGCCGCGAGGACGAGGAATGGCACGCGCGAGAACGAGACCGGGTCCGAGGCGGCGTCACGTCCGAGCTTCCACGCCACCGTGACTCCGAAGCCGGTGAGCATACCGGCGAGTGCCCCGTGGCGGCTGACGGCGTTCTTGTGCAGCGCGAGCAGCACCAGAGGGCCGAAGCTCGCGCCGAGCCCCGACCAAGCGAAGAGCACGAACCAGAACACCAGCCGCACTCCGGAGAGGGCAAGCAGGACGCCGACGACGCCGACCACGACCACCGTCCAGCGACCGAGCACGAGGCTACGGCGGTCGTCGGCGGTGCGGCCCATGACTTCCTCGACGACGTCATAGGAGACTGCCGAGGCAGCGACCAGCAGCTGCGACGACACGGTCGAGAGGATGGCGGAGATCACCGCCGCCAGCATGATACCGGCTAGCACCGGGTGGAGCAGCTTCAGCGCCATGACCATCAGGGTTTGCTCGCCGTCCGCGAGCGTCGGCATCATCACTCGTCCGGCGAGGCCGACGATGCCCGCGCCGTAGAACACCACGACGCCCCAGAGCAGAGCGATTACCCGCAAGCGGCGAACCTCTCTCTGGTCCCTGGCGGCCATATAGCGCGTGATCACGTGCGGCATTCCGGGGTAGCCAAGACCGATGCCGAGCTCGCCGATCACGAAGCCCCACAGGGCGGGACCGAGGCGGCCGCCGGTGGCGGTCAGCAAGTTGGGGTCAATGGTGCCGAGGCCGTTGATCAGGGCCCCAAAGCCGCCCAGCTTCGCCACCGCGTAGAGAGGAAGGCCGATGAGGGCGATAGCCATGAGAAGCCCCTGGAAGAGGTCGGTCCAGGCAACTCCGCGAAAGCCGCCGAAGGAGGTCACCGCGGTGATGACGGCGGCGCCGATGAGCACGCCGAGGACGTAGCCGCCCTGGCCGGCGAAGCCGAGGGTCGATGAGAACGCCTTGCCGGCGGCCGTCATCTGCGCGGCCACGTAGCCCATCATGCACAACAAAATGATCACCACCGAGGTGATCCTCAGCACGTGCTTGGGGTCCCCCCACCGCCGCGTTAGAACGTCGGAGAGGGTGAGCGATCCTTGCTCCTCGGACAGCTCCCGCAGCCGCGGCGCCACCAGGTAGAGGTTGACGAGGTAGCCCGCCAGGCAGCCGGGGGCGAACCAGAGGCCGGAGATGCCGTAGGTGTAGGTCATGCCGACCGCGCCGAGGGTAACCCAACCGGACTCGGAGCTCGCCGTGGACGAGATTCCCGCCGCCCATGCACCGAGCGAGCGCCCGGCGAGGTGAAAGTCCTCGCCGCCGTGGGTACGCTGCGCCGCACGCCAGCCAATGAACAGCAGCGCGCCGAGGTAGAGAGCCATCATCAGGACCACGGTCAGGAGCGCGGAGGGAGCGAGCACGGTCACCCGGCGTCCTCCTCATCCCCGCGGGTGAGGAGCGCCACGGCCACCACGCCGATGGTCAGCAGCACGGGGAACATCCACAGCAGCAGGCTTGCCCCCAGGGTCAGGTGGTGACCGTCCATCGCTCGCCATTGTACGTGGTCAACGTGCGAACCCTGCCGGCGGTAGTCGGTACACTGGCAGGTGGGAGGAGGGATCTGGAGGTCGACGATGACGGTTCCTCGAACGATGCGGGCGATGGTTCTGACGCAGCCGGGGAAGCCCCTCGAGCTGCGCGAGCTGCCGGCGCCGCGACCCGGTCCGGGCCAGCTGCTGCTGCGTGTTCGCTGCTGTGCGGTGTGCAGGACGGACCTGCACCTGGTGGACGGCGAGCTCCCGAGCCCGAAGCTGCCGGTGATTCCGGGGCACGAGATCGTGGGCGAGGTGGTGGCCGCAGGCGACGGTGCCGAGCGGTTCGAGCCTGGCCAAAGAGTTGGCGTGCCGTGGCTGGGCTGGACCTGCGGCGAGTGCTCCCACTGCCGGGCGGGGCGCGAGAACCTGTGCGAAAACGCGCGCTTTCACGGCTACACGCTCGACGGGGGGTTCGCCGAGCTCACCGTGGCCGACCACCGCTACGCCTTTCCGCTTCCGCCCGGCTACGGCGATGTGGAGGCCGCGCCGCTGCTGTGCGCCGGGTTGATCGGCTACCGCACCTATCGCCTGGCGGGTGAGGAGATCGACAGGCTGGGGCTGTACGGCTTCGGCGCCGCGGCGCACATCGTCGCCCAGATTGCAGTCCACCAGGGACGGAAGGTGTTCGCCTTTACTCGTCCAGGCGATACCGCCGCGCAGGAGTTCGCGCGCGCGTTGGGCGCGGTGTGGGCCGGCGGCTCGGACGAGACGCCCCCGCAAGAGCTCGACGCGGCGTTGATCTTCGCTCCGGTCGGGCCGTTGATTCCGGCCGCTCTGCGCGCCGTGCGCGCGGGCGGTGTCGTGGTCAGCGGCGGCATCCACATGAGCGACATCCCGTCCTTCCCGTACCGAATCCTGTGGCAGGAGCGGGTCGTGCGCTCGGTCGCCAACCTCACCCGGCGAGACGGCGACGAGCTGCTGGCCCTGGCGCCGAAGGTGCCGATTCGCACCCACACCGAGGTGCTGCCGCTGGCAGACGCCAACCTGGCGCTCGACCGGCTGCGCGCCGGTGACGTCGAGGGCGCCCTAGTGCTGGATTGCGGAGAAAGCCCGCTCTCCCGGTGATTAAGTGATTAAGTCATTAAGTGATTCAGTTCCCCCGCCCACCCGGAGAATCCGACCGCAGCGCGCTCCGGCGGTCGCCATGAGGGTGGCAAACCCCACTCGTGACACTGCGACCGCCGGAGCTGCGAGACGGCTGGGGAGGCAGCCCCAGACGGCTGCCGGGGCTTCAAAGAACCGTCTCCGGGCCGCCTCACTACCCGAATCCCCGCAACGGCAGGTCCGCGGCCTACGGCCGCACCCCTCGGGGACGGTCAGTCCGTCCTCGAGGAGGACCTCGGGCCGTCCTGCCGGTCCCGAGGGGCCGCTGGGCTCGGATCTGCCGCCCGGGTTCTCCGGAAGGCCAGTGAGCTCCCCTCCCATTTGATAGGGGAGGGATCGCGCAGGAGCGCCCTCTCGCACCCCGCCGCTGCGCTCGCTTCGTCGTCGCGACCACGAGGTCAGCGACTCCTCGCTCGCTGACGGCGAGGCGCGAGGAGAACGCCCTGCGCGATCCCGTCTGGGTGGGTGTTACGCGGTCGCATGTCCCGTGCGGGCTTACGCCCGCAGCCCGCTGTGCGGGCCGGCGGGGCG
>CAZKGM010000028.1:0-40551 GCA_964552395.1 uncultured Thermoanaerobaculia bacterium
CTTACCCTCGTGAAACCTCGGGCCAAGCCTCCTGCGCCCGGTCCCCCCGCCGCCCACGGCGGGATAGCCGCTCGCCTCCTTCCGTTCCTTCCCCGCCCCGCCGCGGGACCGTCCCTGGGAACAGGACGCTACACCGGCAGATCCGCGGCCTGCGGCCGCGCCCCTCGGGATCGGGAAGCCCGGTCTCGAGGAGGACCTTGGTCCGCTCTCCCTGCCCCGAGGGCTCGCTCCGCTCAGATCTGCCTCTGGGGTTCTCCGAGACGTGAGTGGGCCCCTCCGTTCAGAGTTTCGGGAGGTCCGGGCGGAGAACCGGTTCGTAGCGAGAGCGGCGAGACGCTTGTCAGGACCGGGATCTGAGCGTCGAGCTGCCGCAGGCGTACTTCCTGTACGTCGAGGAAAGCGAGGCGCGAAGATCACGGCCCTGGCTGCCGTATCGCCGCTCGTAGTAGATCGCGAGCGGATGACTCGGGCTACGCGAGCTCGGCGAGAACCTCCTTGAGGACGGCGTAGAAACGCTGGACCGATGAGATCTGCACCTTCTCGTCCGGGGAGTGAGGGTTCCGGAGCTCCGGCCCGATCGACACCACGTCCATGTCGGGCACCTTCTCGAGCAACAGGCCGCACTCGAGACCGGCGTGAATCGCCTTGACGCCGGGGGTCGAGCCGAACAGGCGTTCGAAGACGCCGACGGTCCTCTTGACGATCGGTGAGCTCGGGTTCGGCTTCCAGCCCGGGTAGGCGTCGTGGACCTCGACGGTGGCGCCGCCGAGCACACAGATGGAGCGGATTTGCTCCTGGACCCTGAACAGCGCCGCCATGACCGAGGACCGGTGCGAGGTCGTGACGACTGCACGGTTGTCCTCGGTCTGGACCACGGCGAGGTTGTTGGAGGTTTCAACCAGGCCCGGAACCTCACGCGACATCGCCAGCACACCGTGTGGAATGCCGTCGAGGACGTACAGCAGCCGGTCGCGGGCGTGGGAGTTCAGGGGATGGAGGTAGTCCTCCCCGTCGTCCAACTGGCTGATGTTCACCTCGAGATCGGGGTCGATGGCGGCGAACTCCTGGCGGAAATCGGCGAGGCAACGCTTCGCGATCGCCTCCATTCCGGCGAGCGACTCGGCGGCAACCCGGCAGATCGCGAACGCTTCCCGCGGAATGGCGTTGTGCTTCGAGCCGCCGTTGAGAGAAACGAGGTCGAGCTCGATGCCGTCGCCGATGGCGGCCAGCAGCGTGCGCACCGCGAGCTTGATCGCGTTACCGCGATTCTCATGGATGTCGACGCCCGAGTGCCCTCCGCGGAGGCCCTTGATCGTGAGCTGGACCGGAACCGAGCCCAACAGCGCCTTGCGGCGAGCCAGCGGGAACTCGGCAATGGAGTCGGCGCCGCCGGCGCACCCGATGTACACCGCTCCGTCCTCCTCGGTGTCGAGGTTGATCATGGTCCGCCCGGCGAGCAGCGTTCCGTCGAGCTGCATGGCGCCGGTGAGGCCGGTCTCCTCGTCTACCGTGAGGAGAAGCTCGAGCGGGCCGTGGACGGCTTCGGGGTCTTCCGCGATCGCCATTCCGGCAGCGACGCCGACGCCGTTGTCGGCACCGAGGGTCGTGCCGACAGCCTTCACCCAGTCGCCGTCGACGGCAACCTGGATCGGGTCTTTCATGAAGTCGTGGACGACGTCGGAGTTCTTCTCGCACACCATGTCCATGTGACCCTGGAGGATCACGATGGGCGCGTTCTCGTGGCCGGGCGTTGCCGGCACCTTGATGACGATGTTGCCGACCCGATCCCGGGCAACCTCGTAACCGTGCCCCTTGGCCCAGCTCACGGCGTGCTCGGCGATCTTCTCCTCGTGCTTCGACGGTCGGGGGATGCGCCGGATGGCGTCGAAATTCTGCCACAGGTAGCGTGGCTCAAGCTCTCCCAAAGGGCTGCTCATACGAAACCTCCTTAAGAATCTGTTTGCGGCGTTGCGAGACGCAGTCGCACCGCAGATATTAGAGCAACGACATCAACAATTCCACCGCCGTCAGCGCGCCGCCAACGACGAGCCCATCGACCATGGCCGTGACGGCTACTGTCCGTCCGTCCGCTGACAGGCACGGGGTGCCGACCAGGACCGCCTCCCGGTCGGTGACGGCGTCGAGCCGCAGGCGATTCTCTTCCATGGCTATGGGCTCGGCGGCCATCCACCGTTCGAGGAGATCGCTTTCTTCTACCGGCTCGGTGAAGCTGATCCCGAGGAGCACCGCGTGGCCGTGAAACCAGCCCCCGGCGCCACGGCCAACCGTCACCTGGAGACCCTGGAGAATGAGAGATGCCTCCTCCATGAGCTCGTCCGCCGGCAGGGCGACGAGGCTGAAGGCGAGCGTCTCCCCGCCGACGAGATCGCCGGGCGGCTCACCGCGGAGACGGGCTGCCGCCTGTCGCGCCAGGCCCTGCACGCCCGCCTTCCCGTGAATGGAGGCCGGCTCGAGCGCGGTGAGCGTGATCGCCGTCGGTCCCAGGTCCCGCAGCGCCTGCACGATGTGGTGGGTTGCTACCAGACACGGATGGGCGACGCGAACGGCAGGAGGGGCCGGACGCCGGGGCGCCGGTGCGGCGAGCGGCACCGTTTTCTCCCAAAGCAGCTCGAGGCGGCTGAGGTCGACGACGGGCAGGTCCGGGTTGCGGTCGAGGAACGGGAGCAGCCTGGACAGCCTTTCTGAGGGTGTGTCGCTGGCGACGACGACCGCCGCGCACCCTTCGAGATCACCCTCCTCCATGAGCGGCGGGACCAGCCGCGGGCTGTCCCCGATCTCGGCGATCTCGTGCTCCTCCTCCAACCGGGTGTGCAGGAGCAGCAGCCCGGCGCCAAGCTGCGGGAGCCCCTGCATGCGTTGCAAGACCTCGTGGCCAAGGAGCGTGAGCGGGTCAATCAGCGCTATCGAGCCGGGGGCTGGGCTCATCGCGGGAACTCTCCTCTTCAGTCTTCCCGACAGGTCCGGGCTCCGAGGGAAGACCGGGGCCGCTCCGGTTCCTCCGCAACCAGCCCGTCAGCACTGCCGCCGGGGCCGAAACGATGTAGAGGGACAGGAGGATGGCGAGCACGTGTGTCGGTACGTAGGTTAGCAGCGCGAACAGGGTCGCGATAACGAAAAGCGTCGTCGCCGGCCAGCGCTTGCGGAGATCGATGTCCTTGAACGACCGGTAGGGGAGGTTGGACACCATCAGCAGGGCCAGTCCGAGAACGAAGCCGACGACCACTGGCATGAACAAACGGTGGGTCACCGGTGCCGGCGAGATCAGGACCAGCAGCGCAATCGCGGACGCGCCGCCCGGAATCGGCAGCCCCTTGAAGTTGGGGTCCTCGTGGCCGCTCACATTGAACCGAGCGAGGCGGATCGAGCCGGCGACGAGGAACAGGAACGCGACCGCCATGCCGAGCCTGGGCTTCTGCCACAGCCCCCACTGGAACGCCAGCAGTGCGGGTGCGGCACCGAACGAGACGACGTCTGCCAGCGAGTCGTAAGCTTCGCCGAATGTGGTGGCAGTTCTGGTCAGGCGCGCGATGCGGCCGTCGAGCATGTCGGCGACGACCGCCGCCAGGATGAACCACGCGGCGGCCTCGAGGCGTCCACGAGTCGTCAGCGCCAGGGAGTAGAAGCCGCAGAAGATGTTGGCCACCGTGAACAGCGACGGGATGATGTAGATCCCCTTGTGGAACCGTCCGGGTGAACGGCGGCGCCGCCGGGAAGCCCGCGCAGTCATCTGGAGTCCGGGGAGCCGAGGCGTGCCAGGGGCGTGGCGCCGGCCCGAACGCGGTTGCCGATCGCGACCAGGACCTCGGCGGTCTCGGGCAGAAAGACGTCCACGCGCGAGCCGTAGCGGATCAGCCCGATCCGATCACCGCGCTGAACGCTGGCGCCCTCGCGGTGGTCGAAGACGATCCGTCTCGCAATGATGCCGGCGATCTGCTTGAGCGCTACGATACCGTTTGGGGTATCCCAGAGCGACAGATTCTGCTCGTTTTCCAGGGAGGCCTTCTCCTTGAACGCCGAGACCTTCCGGCCCGGGTTGTAGCTGTACTCGACCAGGGTGCCGCCGAGAGGAGCCCTGTTCACATGGACGTCGAACACGGACATGAAGACGCTCACGCGCTGCGTGAGCCCACGTTCTTGCAGCTCCTTCGGAGCCTCGTCGACGGCGATGATCCTGCCGTCGGCGGGCGAGCAGGCAACCCCGTCCGGAGCCTCACAACGGCGCTCGGGGTTGCGGAAGAAGAACAGGGCGAAGGCCCCGAGTGAGACCAGAACCCAGCCTGGGATCGGCCAGCCAACGATTATGAAAACGATTCCAACTGCGGCGGGCAGCAGGACAAAGGGCCACCCTTCCTGAGCAATCATGGAAGCGTCCTCAGGAAGCGGTCCGGCTGAGCTGGGCGAGCTGGTCCTTGACCTTCAGCTTGAGCTTCTTGATCCGTTTCTCTTCCAGCTCCTCGTCCGGCGTGAGCCACGACTTGTTGTTGAGCTCCTCCAGCCTGCGCTCGTAGTCGCGGTGCTGTCGGAGCAGCTCGTCGTAGTCAGTCACCTCGGTCTCCCTTGACTGGCGATCTGAGGTCATGCAGCTCCTCCACGTGCGTCTCGGTTTCATCATAGCATCCATGGGTCGAGGCTTGCAGGAGAGCCCGTGACCGGCAGCCGTTCCCTCGCCCGACGAAAACGGAGTGCCGATCAGAAGTACGGGCGGTAACCGAGATCTTCGTCCTCAATCGGGCCCTTCTGGCGCAGATCGTCGATGCCCACGATAGCCTCCGCTCGGTCGGTGAAGGCCATCTCATGCTGGCGGCTCATGATGATCGCCTCCTTGGGGCATGCGTCCACGCAGTAGCCACAGAAGACACAACGGAGGAGGTCGATCTCATATACGGCAGCCTTCTTTTCCCACTCGACTGTGGCTTCGGGGTCCTCCTCGGCGACGATCGTGATGCAGTCGGCCGGGCAGGCCGTCTCGCACATGTAGCACGCCACGCAACGCAGGGAGCCGTCTTCCTTGGTGGTGAGGATGTGCCGGCCCCGCATCCGTTCCGAGTACTGGCGCTTGACCTCCGGGTACTGAATGGTGGCCACGTCACGGTGGCCGAACAGGTTGCGGAGAAAGTGGCGGAGGGTGACGGCCAGACCCTTGACAATCGGTCCGAGGTAGATGCGCTCCGTGAACGGGATGGCGCCGCGGTCGACGTTGACTGTGGGGACTTCCTTCATCGGTCGAGCTCCCCTGCGATGATGTTCAGGCTGCCGAGAATGGCGATCGCGTCCGGCACCATGTGACCTTCGAGAATATGTGGGTAGGCCTGGAAGATCGCGAAGCAGGGGGGTCGGACCTTGATCCGGTACGGGTGGCCCGTGCCGTCGGAGACGATGTAGTACCCGAGCTCGCCGTTGGCTCCTTCGGTGAAGGAGTAGGCGTCGCCTGCCGGCACCTGGATACCTTCGTAGATCAGCTTGAAGTGCCAGATCAACGACTCCATCTCCGTGTACACCTTCTCCTTGGGCGGCAGGGCCACGTGATGGTTGTCGGTCACCACCGGGCCGCCGGGGAGGGCATCGATCGCCTGCTGGATGATGCGCAGACTCTGCCGCATCTCCTCCATCCGCACCAGGTAGCGGGCGTAAGTATCGCCCGTCGACGCGACGGGGACGTCGAACTCGTACTGGTCATACCCCATGTACGGGTGAGCCTTGCGCACGTCGTACGGAACGCCGCTGGCCCGCAGACAGGGGCCGGTCCAGCCCCAGGCCACGGCATCCGCCGCCGACACGACGCCGATTCCCTCGGAGCGATCTCGGAAAACCTTGTTGGTGGTAATCAGCTTCTCCACGTCGTTGACGAACTTCGGGATGTAGTCGAGCAGGTATCGGACCTGCGCCTCGAAGTCCGACGGCACGTCGTGGACGAGGCCGCCGATCCGGGCATAGGAGACGGTGAGCCGTCCGCCGGCACACGACTCCAAGAGCCCGTAGATCTCCTCCCGCGGCTGGAAGAAATACCAGAAGTTGGTGAGGGCGCCGAGGTCGACGAGGTTGGCCCCGAGGCACACCGCGTGATCCATGATTCGCGACAGCTCGGACAGGATGACGCGGACGGCCTGCGCACGAGGAGGCGCCTCGATGCCGAGCATCTTCTCCACGGCAAGTGCATAGCCGACGCCGTTGATCATGCTGGAGCAGTAGTTGAGGCGATCGGTATACGGGATTACCTGCTGCCAACCGTGGGTTTCCGACATCTTCTCGAAGCAGCGGTGGAGGTAGCCGATCTCGCACTCGGCCTTGGTGATGGTCTCCCCCTGAAGGCGGACGACGATGCGGAGCGTTCCATGCGTGGCCGGGTGCGATGGGCCGAGGTTGAGTACCTGTGACTCGAGGTGGTCCTCATCGGCGGGGTCTTCGGTCGCCCACGCCGGGACCATGCTCTTGTCTTCGGTCAGGAGCCAGCGCTGCCCGGGGTCATAGTCCTTGCGCAGAGCGTGGCCGTGGAACGCCTCGTGGGTCAGGATGCGCCTGAGGTTCGGGTGACCTTCGAAGGTGATCCCGAACATGTCGTACGCCTCGCGTTCGAACCAGTCGGCCGCCTTCCAGATGCTGTATGCCGACGGCATCGTGGCGTCATCCTCGGCGACCGGCACCTTGACCCGGAACCGGTGATCGTGGGCCAGACTGGCGATGTGGTAGACGACCTCGAAGCGCGGGTCGCGCCGTGGGTAATCAACCCCACAGATGTCGAGAAGGAGGTCGCAGTCGAGCTCCGGCCGCTCCTTCAAGGCTCGTAGAACCTCCAGCAGCCGGCTGCGGTCGACGGTGAGGACGGAGTGCCCGTCCGCCCCGCGCTCGCTTGAGGTCACGGCTCCGTCGGGCAGCAGCTTCGCCGGGTCAGGCCGTCGTGTCGAGCTCTCGGTGATTGAAGCGGTCATGCTGGGTCTCTCCGTTTTGAATCATCTCCTGGAGCTTGAGCACCCCATGCATCAGGGCCTCCGGGGTCGGCGGACAGCCCGGAACGTAGACATCTACCGGGATGAACTCGTCGACTCCCTGGACCACGTGGTAGGCGCGGTAGAATCCGCCAGTGCACGCGCACGCGCCCATCGAGATCACGTACTTCGGCTCGGCCATCTGGTCGTAGATCCTCTTGACGACCGGCGCCATCTTGTCCGTGATCGTACCGGCCACGATCATCAGGTCGGACTGCCGCGGCGAGAACCTCACTACCTCTGCTCCGAAGCGGGCGAGGTCGTAGTGAGCGGAAACCACGGACATGAACTCGATGGCGCAGCATGCTGTTCCGAACGGGAGGGGCCAGAGGCTGTTCTTGCGTACCCAACGCAGCATCGCATCGACCCGCGTGGTCAGAAGTGAGGAGCTCCCATCGGGTTGTCGCATCAGACCTCCTTTCACCTTCCGGGAACAGCGGGGAAGTACCGTTTAGTCCGCGCCATCCGCTTGGCGTCCGTCAGCGCGCGCATTATACTTTTTTTCACAAGGAGGTGGAAGATGATCGACCCCAGCCTGACCGCCCTCGAGATCATCGGTGTCGCGATCCGGGCGGAGCGTGATGCGTTCGACCTCTACTCGGCGATGGCCTCCCAGGTGACCAAGGCCGAGCTGAGGGACGAGTTCGCTGGCCTGGCCGATCAGGAGCGTCAGCACGAGAGGTGGCTGCAGGAGTACTACTCTGCAGCCACCGGTGACGACTCGCCGCCCCCGGCGCCGAACGTTCGAATCAAGATTTTCGGACCCGACGTTCACGACGGTATGAACCTGCTCGAGGTTCTCGACCTGGCAATCACCAAGGAGCAGCTGGCGGAAACGGCCTACTCAACGGCAGGGGCCCGTGCCACCGATCCCTCGGGGAAGAGGCTGCTGGGCCAGTTGGTCGAGTTCGAGCGGTCCCACGCTCGTCGCCTCGAGAAGCTGCGCGACGAGGCGCGACGCAACCCGGCCTGGCTGGAGGACGCCGGGGGCCGCACCATCCAGCTTGAAGGCCCTTGAGGTCTGAACGGGGCTCCCGGTCGGGCCTCTTGGATGACCTTCCTCACGGGATTCTCGGATTGGCTTGGTTGTGACCGAGTAGCTTGAGGGAGGGAGCGGCGCACTCGGTTCCTGGGCAGCCAACGGTTGCAGTGCTGCTCTTAGCGGTCAGAGGGCTGCGATGATGCCGGGTGGCTCAGGCCTGCGAGTTCTGTGCGAACCACTCGGCGGTGAGGCGGAGGCCTTCCTCGAGGGTGGTCGTGATCCGGACGCCGAGCTCGCGCTCGAGACGGCGTGCGGAGATGCACGAGCGGCGTTGCTCTCCGGGCATGGCCGGACCATGGACCGCTGCGAGTGGTGAGCGGGCCGCCGCGCACAGCCCCTCGAACAGAGTGTTGACGTCGGTCTCGACACCGGTCCCGACGTTGCACACCTCGAACCCCTCGCGTCCGAGGGCAGCCACGTTCGCGCGCACCACATCCCCAACGTACACATAGTCCCGCGTCTGGAGCCCGTCGCCATGAATGATGGGCTGTTGGCCGCGGAGCAGGCGATCGAGGAATATGGCGACCACGCCCGCCTCTCCGTGCGGATTCTGTCGCGGACCGTAGACGTTGGCGTACCGCAGGCAGGTGGCGTCCAGACCATACTCCTGGTTGTAGAAGTACAGGTAGCGCTCGCCGGCGAGCTTGGACACTCCGTAAGGGGAGACCGGTCTCTGGGGGTGGGTCTCGCTCGCCGGGAACTCGTCTTGCTCGCCGTAGATGGCGCCGCCGGTCGAGGCCAAGATCACCTGCCGGAGAACGCCGCGCCGGCCAACCTCCAGGAGATTGAGCAAGCCGCCGACGTTGACATCGGCGTCGAACCGAGGGTCGGCGACCGAGCGTCGGACATCCATCTGGGCGGCGTGGTGGACCAGAATATCGACGTCGTTGTCGACGAGAACGCGGCCCGCCTGCTCGCCTCGGATGTCGCAGACATGAAGCTCGCTGCCGGCCGGGACGTTCTCCTTGCGGCCGCTGGACAGGTCGTCCACAATGAGAACCCGGTGGCCTGCGGCAAGCAGCGCCTCGGCGACATGGCTACCGATGAACCCTGCTCCTCCGGTGACACAGATGACGTGGCTCATGCGGGGGGGTCTCCTCTGGGATGGATCTACGTGGTCGAATTCGAGCCCATGCAGCGGCGATTCTACCAGCGTTCGACGGAGCTGGTGGCGCGGAGCCTCCTCGGCAAGCTGTTGATCAGGACCACAAAGGCGGGCCTCGCGGCCGTGCGGCTGACCGAGTTGGAAGCCTACCTGGGGCCCAGCGACCTGGCCTGCCACACTTTCGGTGGACGGCGGACACCGAGGACCGAGGTCATGTGGGGCCCGGCCGGGTTCTCCTACGTCTACCTGGTCTACGGCATGCACCACTGCCTCAATGTGGTCACCGTAGGCGAAGGGCACGGAGAGGCCGTGCTGGTCCGCGGCGGCCTTCCGGTCTTGGGCGAAGAGCTAATGCGGGAGCGTCGCGCGGGAGGCAGGGGACTGAGCGACGGCCCTGGGAAGCTGTGTCAGGCGCTGTCCATCACTCGGACTGACAACGGTCTCGACCTCTGCGACCCTGAGAGCGGACTGTACCTCGGGGATGACGGAACGAAGGTGCCGCTCACCGAGGTCCGAAGCCTCCCGAGGGTCGGCGTAGCCTACGCGGGAGAGGCCGCCACCTGGCCCCTCCGCTTCCTCTGGCAGCCCCCCACTACCCACCCGGTGACGGAGTGACGGAGGCCCGCACCCACCCGGGAAGACGGGAAACGGAAAACGGGGAACGACCCTCCCGCCCGCCCGGAGAACGCTGGAACAGCGCACTCCAGAGAAGGGTGCACTCAAACGGACGTGCGGTCGCTTTGGACCGCACGGCCGTCGGGGCTTCGGAGACCCCTCCCGATGTCGCTCGCTTTGGGAAGGCGACGACGGGCGTCGGCGGAGCAGACGTCCGGGCGCCGGAGTTGCGGCCTACGTCGAAAGCGGTTCCTCGAGATCGAGGTTGTGGAGGGGGGTCACCTCCCAGGCGCCGATGACCTTGTCCTTGCCGTGTCTCTTGGCGAAGTACAGCGCGCTGTCCGCCTGCTCGACCAAGTTCGAGGCGGTGTCCGCGTCATACGGGAAGGCGGCGACGCCGATGCTGACGGTGAGGCTGATTGGACGGGTGAGCTCGCCGCTGGCAAAGCGCTCCCGCGCGATGGACTCCCGCAGACGTTCAAGAACCTCTGTGGCGCGTTGGTACGAGAGCCCTGGCAGGACGATCGAAAACTCCTCGCCGCCGTACCGGGCCACGAAGTCGTTGGCACGGACGTTTCGGGCCAGGAGAGCCGCCAGCTCGACGAGCACGACGTCGCCGATGCGGTGGCCGTACCGGTCGTTGACGAGCTTGAAATCGTCGATGTCCACCATTGCGAACGAAGCTGTCGCCTGCTTGGCCTGACACGAGGCGAGTGTCTGTTTGAGAAAGCTGTCCAGGGAGCGTCGGTTCGCTATCCCAGTGAGCGGGTCTTGAAGCGTCTTTCGCTCGACTTCCTCGAGGTGCAGGGCCGTCTGGACCGAAGGACAGATCTGGCTGAGAACCAGCTCCAACGCCCGGAGATCATCGAGGTCCGGCATCGGCTGCACCGGGTGAGGCACGATGAGTATGAACCCCAGCGTCTCTTCCTTGGAGATCAGCGGCGCCACCAGGGTGTGCTCCACGCCCACGGGGTGGGGGAGCCGGAAAGGCCAGCTTTCCCAGCGAACGACATTGAGCTGCGAGACGGTTGAGCCGGTGTCGAGGAGCAGGCGCATCTCGTCTTCCGCGATCGCGGGGAGCCTGTCGGCCTCGTGGCTCCAATCCTCGACGTCTCCTGCCCAGGCCGAGAGAACGAATCGCTCGCTGCCCTGCTGTCGGAGAAGTAGCCCGGTCCAGGTGCAACCGAAGCCGAGGTTGACGGCCCGCACCAGGTTCTGAGTCAGGCTGGTCAGGCTGCTCGATGTCGTGACCAGCTGGTTGAGCTCGAGCAGATGCCGGAGACGTCGGCTCTGGGACTCATTCCGTTCTTCGAGGAGGCGCAACCGGTTCGCCAGCTCGGACCTGGAGAGGGCATCGCGGACGAGGTCGGCCACTGCCGTCCCGAGGCGATGCAGGGATGTCCCTTCAGGGGGTTGCGGCAGCCCGAGCAGGGCGATCAATGCGACCACCTGTTGACCCTGGCGGACCGGCAGCAGGAGCTGACTGGAGAAACGTGGATGCAGATGAAGCACGTCCCCTGGATTGCTCGAAGTCGGCGCGTCAAGCTTCTCCGCTCGTCCGGACTGGAAGAGGAACCGTGCCCGCTCCCTGATCCTGGGAAGCTCTTCGCCGACAGCGGGACAGGCGATGGCAGCGGGACCCGTCGCCGACAGCGTGGGGTTGACGGCGAGAACGGTCAGCTCGTGGCTCAGGATTGGCTCGAGCAGGCCATGGAGGTTCCCGAGAAAGACCTCGAGACCAGGTTCGTCCGCACCGTTCAGGCCGGCCTTCGAGGTACGAGCCGCATCGAGAAGAGCGTCGAGCCGGATGAGCCTGGCTGTTCGCTCACTGCTCTGAAGGAGCAGCGCGGGGAGCATGGTCGGGCCGATGATGCCGACGATGGCCAGAATTGGCAGGTGCAGCATCAGGCCGGCGGTAAGGGACACGGCGCCGCTGAGGAGGAACAGGCCGGTGGCGGTTTCGGTCCACGGGCTGCGCGGTTCCCGGTGCTCCCCGGGCAGGACCGCGTGGATGACCGCAGCGGCCAAGAGTGCGATGACGAACATCAGAACAACATCGGAAACGGCCCGCGAGAGGCCGGGGGCTCCTGGGTGGAAAGCTCCCAGTGCCACCGCCACCGGCGGCAGCGCATGGAGAAGGGCACGGGGGCGACGGGCCGCTTCCATAGCGAGGAGGATGCCGGACAGCAAGAGAACCAGCCCCAGGGATGCGCCGAGCCCGCTGGCGACGAAGAGCGCCACGACTCCCCACGGCAGAGCGTTCCAGCGCCACTGCCGTGAAGCGAGGCTGATTAGGGCACAGCCGCCGGCAAGGATTAACGCGGATATCAGCATCATTCGCCACCAAGAGCCGGCCGCGCCCGAGGCCCGACCGCTCTGGCTCATGTAACGACAAGGTGAGTGTACCGAGGGGTCGGTAGAGAGTCAAAGATCAACGTTTCCGGCAATATGACAGAGAGACTCTATCTCAATTCATGAGGAGGTCTTGAAAGAAAAGTCGGGAATCTGTAGAGTCTGCGCGGGATGGGGGAGGGGACCCCGCTGGAGAGGAGGCTGCCGGTGGCACGGCTCGTTCACAAGGAGACCATTGCGCCCAAGTTCACGCGTTACGTGGTGTCAGCGCCGGAAGTGGCGCGCAAGCACCGCGCGGGGCAGTTCGTCATGGTGTTGCTCGGGGAGTACGGGGAGAGGATCCCGCTCACGATTGCCGACTCGGATGCAAAGGCCGGGACTATCACGCTGATAGTGCAAGAGGTCGGCAAGACGACCATGGAGATGGCCGAGCTGGAGATCGGCGCGGAGCTCGGCGTGGCCGGGCCGCTCGGGACGCCAACCCACATCGAGAAGTGGGGGACCTGTGTGTGCATCGGCGGCGGTGCGGGGATCGCGCCGATGCTGCCGATCGCCCGCGCTCTCAAGAAGGCGGGGAACCACGTCATCTCCATACTCGGCGGGCGCAACCAGGATCTCGTGATCCTGCGGCAGGAGATGACCGCTGCCTCGCACGAGATCATCTACACCACCGACGACGGGAGCCTGGGCCGCAAGGGGCTCGTCACCCATGCGTTGGCGACCTTGGTCGAGGAACGCGGCAAGCCCGACCTGGTGGTGGCGATAGGACCGGCGATCATGATGAAGGTCGTTTCCGAGCAAACCCGTCCCCTGGGTATCCCCACGGTGGTGTCGTTGAACTCGATCATGGTTGACGGGACCGGGATGTGCGGCGGCTGCCGGGTCGCGGTTGGCGGCGAGAGCAAGTTCGTGTGCGTTGACGGACCCGAGTTCGATGGGCACCAGGTGGACTTCGACCTCCTCATGAAGCGTCAGAGGACGTATTTCAAAGAGGAGGAAGAGGCGCGGAGGAGATTCCTCGAGGAGCACGCCTGTCACGCGCTGCAGGCGGCGGAGGTGAAGTGATGGCGCGCGAACTCAAGCCTGCCGAACGCCTGAAGATACCGCGCCAGCCGATGCCGGCACAGGACCCTCACGAGCGTGGGAAGAACTTCAATGAGGTTGCTCTCGGGTACACCGCCGAGATGGCCCAGACCGAGGCCGAACGCTGCCTGGCCTGCAAGAAGCCCAAGTGCGTGGACGGTTGTCCGGTCGGTATCGACATCCCCGGGTTCGTCGATGCGGTCCGGCTGGAGAAGTTCGAAAGTGCATTGGAGATTATCAAGGACATGAACACCTTGCCGGCAATCTGCGGCCGTGTCTGTCCGCAGGAGGATCAGTGCGAGAAGGCCTGCGTGGTCGGCAACAAGCACCAGCCCGTTGCGATTGGGCGACTGGAGAGGTTCGTTGCCGACCTCGAGCGCTCGGGCGGTGAGATCAAGATGCCGGCGAGGGACCGGGGCACGGGATTCCGGGTCGCGATCGTGGGTTCCGGGCCTGCCGGGCTGACCTGCGCCGCCGAGCTTGCCCGCAACGGGCATGACGTCACGATTCTCGAGGCGCTGCACAAGCCGGGTGGGGTGCTGGTGTACGGGATCCCCGAGTTCCGCCTGCCCAAGGCCATCGTGAAGGACGAGATCGAGAATCTGGCCAGGATGGGAGTCGAGATCCGCTGCAACTTCGTTGTCGGCAAGACCGCCACGGTGGAGGAGCTGTTCGACGAGTGGGGGTTCGATGCGGTCTTCGTGGGCACGGGGGCCGGCCTCCCCTACTTCATGGGGATCCCGGGCGAAAACTACATCGGCGTGTACTCGGCAAACGAGTTCCTGACTCGTGTCAACCTGATGAAAGGATTTGACTTTCCAAGACACGACACACCGGTGCAGGTGGGCCGGAAGGTGGCCGTCGTGGGGTCGGGCAACGTCGCCATGGACTGCCTGCGGACGGCGCTGAGACTGGGTGCCGAAGAGGTGATATGTCTCTACCGTAGGACCCGAGCCGAGTCTCCGGCACGCCTCGAGGAGTTGGAGCACGCCGAGGAGGAGGGCATCGATTTCCGCTGGCTGAACTCCCCGGTCGCGATCTACGGCAACGAAGAGGGGCTCGTAACCGGTGTCCGGGTCATCAAGATGGAGCTCGGTGAGCCGGACAGCTCCGGCCGGCGGCGTCCGATTCCCATCGAGGGCAGCGAGTACGATGTCCAGATCGACAACGTGATCATGGCTATCGGGCAGGGGCCGAACCCTCTGGTGACCCAGAGTACACCGGGCCTGGAGCTCAACCGTCGCGGCAACATCGTCGTCGACGAGGAGACGATGATGACCTCGATCCCGGGAGTCTTTGCCGGCGGCGATATCGTCACCGGAGCAGCAACCGTGATTCTCGCAATGGGTGCCGGGAAGACAGCGGCGCGGGGGATCGACCGCTACCTGCGCGAGACTGTCCAGGTCCCTCGGGCGCAGCGGGCGGCCTCCTGAGTGTCGTAGAGGCCCGGCCAGACAACCCCGATTCGGCTGCGATCGCGTTTATACTTGAGCGGATGCCCGTGCTACCGGTCTGCACGGCCGGGAGGTGACTCTCGGTCCTCGAAACGATGCGACAGAGAACTGCAGCCCCTGCGTCAACCTGGTCACGCGCTCGAGCGCGGCGAGTGTGGTGCTGGCGTGCCGTCCTTGTCGCCGCGCCTAACGGCTCGCCGACCGCTCGCCGGCGGAGGTGACGCGTGTCGATCGGCGGCAACCTCCGGACCATGCCGTTTGCGGATCTGTTGCAGTGGGTCTCGCAGAGCAAGAAGACGGGCACGCTGGCGATCGACGGCAGCCTGCACAGCAAGAAGGTGTACTTCCGCGATGGGCAAGTGGTGGCGGCGTCGTCGGACAACCCGAAGGAGTACTTGAGCTACTTCCTGGTGGGGTGGGGCTTTCTCGAGGAGGACGAGCTCCAGGAGCTGCTTGACATGCAGGATCGCCACGGGACGATGCTGGGGGAGCTCCTCGTCATCGTTGGGCGCGTCACCCGAGAGGAGCTCCTCCACGTCTTGAGGGTCAAGACGGAAGAGGTCATCTTCGACCTCTTCCTGTGGGACGAGGGGGAGTTCCGGTTTCTTGACAACATCCTCCCTGCCAAGCGGTTCCAGCCGCTCGACCTGGCCGTCGACGTCCTGATTCTCGAAGGGGTTCGCCGTCAGGATGAGTGGCAGCGGATCAGGACGACGATCCCGGCCGGGCACTGGAAGCCGAAGTTGGTGCGGGCGGTGGAGGTCAAGTCTCTGGGCGAGACGGAGCTGGCGGTCCTGCGGGAAACCAACGGCGCCAACACCATCGAGCAGATTGCGCTCGCCTGCAAGCTGTCGGAGTTCCACGTCGTCAACTTCGTCTACCAGGGCATCACTCAGGGCCTGTTCGAGCTGCTTCCCGGGGAGGAAGGCGCCTCTATCCCAGGATTCTCGCAGAGCTCCTGGAGGGTCATTCTGAGGCACGGCGAGCGTGAGCTCGAGCGAGGCGAGCTCCTTCAGGCCAGCGAACGGGTCCACCAGCTCCGCACGAAGCACAGCAGCCAGAAGGAGGTCCAGGAGCTGGCCGCCGACCTGGAGGGGAAGATCGAGGGAGCGCTCGAAACCGCCGGCCTCAGCGACGAGGCGATTCCAGAGCTGGCAATCACACCCGCCGAGCTGCCCAAGATCGACTGCAGCCCTGAGGAGGGATTCCTGCTGTCGCGCGTGAACGGCACCTACACGCTCGGGGAGGTGTTGACGCTGCTGCCGGGCGCCGAGCTCCGCAACAAGGTCCTGGTGGCGGGGCTCATGCAGCGCGGGGTGCTTCGGCTTCGCGAGTGTACGGAGGAGGCGAAGCCGGGCTCAGAGGGCTTGCAGGCGGGGTGACCCAGGCTCCTCGAGGGCGGCCGTAGCGACAACGTGAGACGCCGGCTGTCGATGCCCGGGGCGTGGCCGGTTGGGCAGATCACGTGTGCGGGGAGGCCTCACGGGCCCCCATCGGGCTCAGGCGCCTCAGGTGAACCCGCCACCCGACCTGCCACAGGTGCTCGTGCCGTGCGAGCCGCTCGACGAGGCGCTGGCAAAAGTCGACAGCAGGCGCTCGGAGCTTGCGCTGCCGCACTCCGGACACGGAATGCCGTCACCGGGCGCCCCGACCCGTTGCAGGCGCGAGAACACGTGGCCGCACTCTTTGCAGCGGTACTCGTAAATGGGCATCGAATCCTCCTGTGCTCGATGCTATCCGACGTGCAAGTACGGGTCTGGAGGGGGAACCCCACGGCCAGCCGGAGCCGACCGGCGGCAGGAGCGGCTGCGACAGCCCTGATTACCGGCTTGGGTGGCCCGGCATCATGACAGGCTCACCCCATTCCTCTTCCTCCATCTGCTGTCGACCGGAGACGACGGCCTCTCGCTCCCGATCCAGGCGTTCCTCCAGCGAATCGCAGACATTCCGGCAGATGGTGAACACGCCGTCATCGATGATCCGGTAGTGGACATTGAGGCCCTCGCGACGGCTGTCCACAAGGCCAGCTCGCTTGAGCACTGACAGGTGCTTGGAGATGTTTGCCTGACTGCCGCCCACGGCCTCGAGAATGGCCGACACGCAGCGCTCACCGTTGTGAAGACAGTGGATAATCTTCAGCCGGGTGGGGTCCGCCATTGCCTTGAGGACGTCGGCGATCTTGTGAAGCAACTCATCGGATAGGGGCACGGTCCCTCCTGTGTCTCCCCCCAAGCTCATATTCATCACCAATTACGAATATAGTCCTCCATGCGGCCAACGTCAACCTGAGACGATCGCCACCCGGGTGGGGCACCGACACGACGAGCTCACGGGCGGCGGCCCGTGGCGGCGATGGTAAGCTTGGCCTCCAAGGGCGGTTCCGAGTCACGGCGCGGAGGTGTCGCGTGTCAACCATTTTCGAACGTATCGTCGGCGGTGAAATCCCCTGCCACAAGGTGTGGGAGGACGGCGGGCACCTGGCGTTCCTCGACGTCAACCCGCGGGTTGAAGGCCACACCCTGGTCATCCCCAAGCGCGCGTGGTCGGAGATTTACGCTATGGACGAGGAGCCCTACCTTGAGCTGTGGCAGGCGGCACGGACAGTGGCTCGCCTGTTGAAAGAACGCAGCGCATGCCGCCGTGTGGTCACCGTGATCGTAGGCTACGAGGTCGAGCATGTTCACATCCACCTTCTACCCACCAACCGGCTCGCCGACTTTCCGTTCCCACCCATCGATCGGGAGGCTCAGGCGAGGCTCGCCGAGACGGCGCGCCGTCTGGCGGGCTGACCTCTTGGAGGGGGCTGCATGAAAACCGCTCGTCTGTTCTGGATCCTGGGGATGACGTGGCTGGCCTTGACCGGCCCCGTCTTGGCTCAGGCGGCAACGCCGGCGGCAACGCAGGCGCCAGCGGCAAGGCTGGATCCGGTCAACCTGGGCCTGGGGCCGATGCCCGAAGACGTCCACCGGTCAACCCCGCGCAAGACCGTGATCGGTTTTCTCACTGCCTGCCGTGAGGGCCGCTTCGCCACGGCGGCCCACTACCTCGATCTGGAGGCCTACCCAGCGAGCGTTCAGCGTGTCAAGGGCGCTCGGCTGGCCCGTCGCTTCAAGATCGTGCTCGACCGCACGTTCTGGGTCAATCCAGAGGCGATCCCGGACGAGCCCGAGCCGGCGCCCCAGAAGGGCCTCGGCCCCGATGTCGAGCGTCTGACGACACTCGACCTCAAGGGCTCGAAAGTGGACATCCTGCTCCAGCACCGGCACCTCGCGGACCGGGGTGACATCTGGGTCTTCCACCGGGCCACCGTGGCGGCGATCGACCCGCTGTACCAGCAGGACGGGTTCGGCTGGCTCGGCGACCACCTGCCGGCGTTCTTTTTCACCATTGAGGTCGGCGAGGTCCAACTCTGGCAGTGGCTCGGCCTGGTGCTGCTGCTGTCGGTTGGCCTGCTGTTGTCGAGGGTGGTGACCCCGAGGCTCATGCGTGGGTTCCGCAGTCTTGCCAACCGCACGGCCGTGGGGTGGGACGATGCCTTTGTCGATGCGCTTGACGGACCGGCACGCCTGGGCATTCTGGCCGCCTTCCTGTTCTTCGTGGTGCCCTGGCTCGGGCTCTCCGA
The DNA here is from genome assembly GCA_964552395.1 of uncultured Thermoanaerobaculia bacterium. Lineage (GTDB taxonomy): Bacteria > Acidobacteriota > Thermoanaerobaculia > Thermoanaerobaculales > Sulfomarinibacteraceae > JAJDNH01. The sequence continues at coordinate 18,278 of CAZKGM010000028.1, forward strand.
GCCGGCGACGAGAACCGTCGGTGTGGTCTGGAAGCTGGTGGCCGTGATCTTCCTCGGCTGGCTGCTGAGCCGCTGGGTTGAGATTGCGGCGGGCGTCCTGAGGCTGGCTGCGGTGGCCAAGGACAACGACACGGCGAGCAACTTCATCCCCATCTTTGCGCGCATCATGAAGGTCGGCGTGTGGGCCCTTGCGATCGTGGTCGGGCTCGACTCGGTCGGGCTGCGCGTGATGGGCCTGGTGGCCGGACTCGGCATCGGCGGCGTGGTGGTGGCCTTCGCGGCCCAGAAGACGGTCGAGAACCTGTTCGGCTCGCTGGCAATTGCTGCCGACCGGCCGTTCCGGATCGGCGACTTCGTCAAGATCGGCGACATCCTGGGCACCGTCGAGGAGGTCGGGCTGCGATCGACACGAGTACGCACCCTCGATCGTACGGTGGTGACGATCCCCAACGGGCCCCTGATTTCGGAGCGCGTCGAGAACTATGGGTTGCGCGACCGGTTCCTCTACCGCCCCACCATCGGTCTTCTCTATGACTCGACGAAGGAGCAGTTGGAGTTCGTCATCGACGAGATCAAGAAGCTGCTCGTTGGGCACCCGAAGGTGTGGCAGGAGGTTGTGCGTGTGCGCCTCGTGGAGTTCGGCGCGTACTCGATCAATATCGGGATCTTCGCCTGGTTGTTGGCAGCAGACTACGCCGAGTCGACTGCGCTGGCCGAGGAGCTGAACTTCAAGATCTTCGACATCGTGGCCGCCTCCGGAAGCGGGTTCGCGTTCCCGTCCCAGACGCTCTACCTTGGTCGAGACGGCGGGATTGATAGCAAACGTGCCGAGAGTGTCGGCAGCGAGGTTTCGCGGCGACGTGCCAGCGGGGAGCTGTGGATTCCCGAGCCGCCCGCGGCGCAGGGGGACTCGTGAGTCACAGAGTGGCCCTTTGAGGGGTTGACCATCAACTCGCCTGAGGACAGAATGAGGTCCCTTTGGGCCGGAGTGGCGGAACGGTAGACGCAGCGGACTCAAAATCCGCCGGTCGCAAGGCCGTGAGGGTTCGAATCCCTCCTCCGGCACCATTTGAGCCCGGATCATCCGCCCGCGATCTACTGCGACCGGCGATACGCCAGCCATCGCCGTGCTCTTCGCGCCTCGCTGTCCTCAACATACAGGGAGTATGCCTGCGGCGGCTCGACGCTCAGATCCCAGCCCTGACAGGCGTTTCGCCGTTCTCGCTACGATCGCGCCCGGATAACCCGGGCTCGAAGGAGATGCGGTGCTCCGGCGCGACAAAACGCACGTCTGACGCGCGTCTCGCGCATTTCGCTGCGAACGGGCTCTCCAGCCGGACCTCCTCCCAAAACAAGCGTCTCGCCGGTCTCGCTACGATCGCTCATGAAGAATCCGGGCTAAGGGCCTCCTGAGCGAGAAGACACACTGACGATGGCTCCCGGACACGCCGGGCCGAGCGTGCGAGAGAGGGTAGCCGCCGGCTACTTCCGCTCGGGTCGAGTTGTCTTGGCGCCGCGGTGCACAGGTTCAGGCGCCGACAGGAACTCGCCGTCCACATACACGATGTCATCCGCGGCTGGGTCCGTGGCGGTTCCCTCGACGGTGGCGGACCAGTCCCGGGCGGCCGCGCCGTCCCTCCCCTGGCTGATGAGGCGGTAGTGCTTCCCGTCAGACCAGTACATCAGTGGGTGCTTCCAGGCATCCTCGGTCGGCAAAGACTTGATGTACGCGGGAACCAGAGCGCTGCTGAGAGCGCTGACCTCAACCATGCTGTCGGAGGGAGGGGGCAGCCGTTCGTGGTCGATCCGGTACATCTCGATCGCCGTCCCGACCGTCCTCAAGTCGGTCATCGTACGCTTTGCTCGTCCCCTGTTGATGGCGTTGATCAGGTTGGGGATTGCGATCGCCGCTACGATCCCGGCCGTGGCGGCCCCACCGGACATCCATCGCGGCCCGAAGCTGACCTGGCGAACGCCGCTCGCCACGTCCGTCTTGGTGACGCCGAAGCCGCTTGCGGCGAGGCTCGGATCGAGCAGCAACGAGCGGGCGGGCGCCGCCTCCGGGTTGGCGGCGAGCGCGCCCTGCACCATCTGGGACGAGCGCATCATCTCCTGGAGCCTGGGGAGGTTCACGTACAGGATGCTGCGCGGGGACGGATCGAGGTGTGAGAGCACGGTCCGGAAGTCGGCTCCGGCCGTCAGCCGCTGTGCGACCGGAAGGACCCTCGTCATCGAGCGTACCTGCTCGGAGTTGAAGCCGAAGGCCAGCACTTCCCGGTCGATCGTGTAGTACAGGTCCAGCCGAGGCTGGCGCTTTCCTTGTGCTCCCTCGGTCTCCGGGACTTTCAGGGGGTAGTGGAGCCGCACGACGCCCTCGGCGTCGCTGATCTCGAAGCCGAGGGTGCGAAACAACGCCCGCAATGCCCGCTCGACGCGAGGAGAGTCGCGGACGTCGGCCCATGCGCCGACGTTCGCCAGCACCTGGGCCGGCCCATCTTCGGCGCCGGCCATGATGAGGCCCACCGCCGTGTCGATGGGGGGCAGGTCGACGGCGACCGCCGCCTGCGGCCCGAGGCCTGCGAGTAGGTCCTCGCGAAGCGAGACCCCGAGCTTGGAGTCGAGGTCCGCCAGCCGCTTGTCAAGCTCCTTCGTCTCCTCTTCGGGCAGGAATCTGCGCACGGTGACGAGCACGGCGTCATACTGCTCTGCGGCGTTGCCGATGTCCGCCGCCCAGGCGATCAGCGGGTCGGCGGGCAGGTGTGCCGCGATGCCCAGGCCGGGCAGCGGATCGTCAGTTGCCGCAGTTGTCGGCGGGGGCCCAACGATGAGTGCGGCAAGCGCCAAGGTCGCGGCGAGCGACTGTCTCGGTCTGTTCATGTTGTTCTCCTTGGCTCGATTGTACCGTTAGCTGTGACGGAGTGACGGAGTGACGGAGTGACGGAGTTCCTGGCCGCCGGGGTTCCAGAGGAGCGTCAGGGAAGCCGACGCGGCGGGTCGACGTTCTCTGGTTCGGTGATAGGGTTCACGGGATGAGGACGATGATCTTCGACGGCGCTGGAAGGGTGCGCTCTGCCCCCATCGTCCGCCTCCTGCGGCGCTACGCCTGGCCGTACCGGTGGAGCTACCTCGCCGGCGCGGGGTTCCTGTGGGTCACCAACTACCTGGCAGTCTCGATCCCGGGCCAGATCGGGCACGCGATCGACGCCCTGCGCGCCTCGGCGTCGCTCGGCCGTAACGTGGCCGCGATCGCCCTCATGGGCCTTGCCATCATCTTCGTGCGCTCGCTGTCGCGCATCCTGATCTTCAACCCCGGCCGCTACCTCGAGTACCAGCTTCGGCAGGACCTCTTTGCCCACCTGCTGCGGCTGCCGTCGGCGTTTTACGCGGGCCACCGGACGGGCGACATCATCAGCCGTGCCGCCAACGACATCGGCTGGGTGCGCGTGATGGTGGGCTTCGGCGGCCTTCAGGTGGTGAACGTGACCCTCGCCGTGGCCCTGACCGGTTGGAAGATGGTGGCGCTGTCGCCGCGCCTCACCGCCCTCACAATGCTGCCGATCCTGGCCGCGGTGGCAGCCGCACAGTGGTGGATCCGGCGCCTGTTCACCCTCAGCCGCGAGAACCAGCGCCAGCTTGGCGACATCTCCGATCGCGTGCTGGGCAGTCTGCAGGGAATGGCGACGATCCAGGGCTTTTCGGCCGAACGGGCGTTCATCGAGGGTTTCCGGCGCAAGAACTTGGCCTGGCTCGGCACCGGGATGCGGATCGCCGTCCTTCGGTCGCTGGCGCTGCCGGTGCTGGTGCTGTCGGGTGGTCTGTCGCTCTACATCGTGATCGTCGCGGGCGCGCCCCTGGTCAAAAGCGGCGCGCTGACAGTCGGACAGCTTGCGGCCTTTGTTGCCCTGCTGACCGTCCTCCTGCCTCCGCTGCGCTCGATCGGCTGGTTGCTGTCGGTCCTGCAACGCGGGCGGGCGTCGCTCGAGCGGCTGCTGGAGCTGATGGACACCCCGACCGAGGAAGAGGTCTCGGGCTCGACGCGTACGGCGGCCGGCCGGGGACCTGCGATTGTTCTCGACAATGTGAGCTTCTCGTTCCCCGGGGCGGACGGCCGGCCCGCGCTGGAGCAGGTGTCGGCCTCAATCTCGGCGGGCTCGGTGGTGGGAGTGTTCGGCAGGACGGGCAGCGGCAAGAGCACCTTGCTGCGCCTGCTGGCGCGCCTGGAGGAGCCGCCGCCGAACGCGATCCGGGTCGACGGTGCCGACCTCGCCGACCTCGACATCGCCTCCTGGCGCGAGCGGGTCGTGGCCGTAGTGCAGCGGCCATTCCTGTTCTCCGAGACGATCGCCTTCAACGTCGCCCTGGACGAGCATCCCGATCAGGAGCGGCTCCACCGTGCGGTGCGAGACGCCGCCCTGGAGCACGATCTCGAGGCCCTCCCGGACGGCCTCGAGACGGTGGTCGGCGAGCGCGGGATCATGCTATCGGGCGGGCAACGCCAGCGCGTGGCCCTGGCCCGGGGGCTCTACCGCGGTGGCGACCTCCTGCTGCTCGATGACGTATTGTCCGCGGTCGATCATGAAACCGAGGTAAGACTGGTGGACACGCTCGGCTCGTTGGCACGCTCCGAGCGCCGGCCGACGGTGGTCATCGTGTCCAACCGCCTGTCGGTTCTCCAGCACACCGACACCGTGCTTGTCTTCCAACGGGGCCGTCTGGTGGACTCCGGTCGCCATGCCGGGCTCGTGCAGCGCAGAGGCCCCTACCGGGACGCGTGGCTGGCTCAGCGCAGCATGCCGAGCGAGGTCACCTCGGAGGCCGCATCGTGAACGAGGTTCGCCTGCTGCGGCGCCTGTGGCCCTTCGCGCGCAAGGACGCGTGGACGTTCGTCGTGACCCTGGTCCTGACGCCGGCCGCCGCAGCCCTCAGCTTGGTGCAGCCGTACCTGATCAAAAAGGCGATAGACGAGCACATCGTGACCGGCGCGCTGGCCGGCCTCGGCCGGATCGCGGGGCTCTACCTGGCGGCCCTGGCTGGCGCCTACGTGCTTGAGGCCGCCTACAGCCTGTGCCTGGCTTGGGGCGGGCAGCGCAGCGTGTTGCGCCTGCGCGAGGGCCTTTACCGGCACCTCCTGCGCCTGCCCCAGGCGACGCTCGACCGGGTGCCGGCAGGGCGCCTGCTGACCCGGGTGACGTCCGACGTGGATGCGGTTGGCGAGGCCTTCAGCTCGGGCGTAATCACCATTGTGCTCGACCTGCTGATGATCGTCGGTACGCTGGCCGCCATGCTGTGGCTTGACCTGCGGCTGACGCTGCTGCTGCTGGTGATGGCGCCGCCGTTGCTGCTGATCCTCGAGGTCGTTCGCAGGCGCCTCAAGGTCCTGTTCATGGCGATCCGCAACGCGCTGGCAGCCATCAACGCATTCCTCGCGGAGCGGGTCGACGGCGTCGAGCTGGTACAGCTGTACCGCCACGCGCCGGTCGCCGAGCGGCAGTTCGAGCAGCTGAACCGGCGCTTCCGCCGAGCCACCACGCACTCGAACGTCTACGACGCCTTCATGTTCGCGCTGGTGGACGGCGCATCGGCACTGGCGGTGGCGGCGATGCTTTGGATCGGCTCTGGAAGCGCCACCGCCTATCACATCCCGTACGCCGGTGGTCTGTCGGCAGGGCTGTTGGTGGCGTTCATCGGTTACCTGGAGCGGCTGTTCCGTCCCCTCCGCGAGCTGTCGGGAAAGATCGCCGTGCTGCAGCGTGGGGCGGCCGCACTGACCAAGATATTCGGCCTGCTCGAGCGGCCGGTGGAGGACCCGTATTCGGGAGAGACAGTGGACGAGGCGCACGGTCACCTGGCGCTGCGAGACGTGCGCTTCGCCTACAAGGAAGGCGAGGACGTGCTGCACGGCATCGACCTCGAGGTCGGGCCCGGCGAGGTAGTGGCGGTGGTCGGGACCACCGGCTCGGGCAAGACGACCCTGACCCGCCTTCTCGACACCTCGTACGACGGCTACCGCGGGAGCATCACGTTGGACGGGCGTGAGCTCTCGGGGCTGCGGCGCGCCGACGTGCGGCGTCACGTCGCGGGCGTGCGCCAGGACATCCAGCTGTTCACCGATACCCTCCGCTTCAACGTCGACCTCGACAACCCGGCGGTCTCGTTGCGCCGGTGCGAGGAAGCCGCAGAGGCCGTGCACTCGGATCGGATCGTACGCCGCCTGGGCTGGGAGCACCTGCTGCGAGAGCGCGGCGCCGACCTGTCGGTAGGGGAGGGCCAGCTCCTCACCTTCGCCCGGGCGATGGCGTTTGCGCCCGAGGTGCTCATCCTGGACGAGGCTACGGCGAGCGTCGACAGCGTCACCGAGCGGCTCATCCAGGATGCCTTGCAGCGGCTCTTCACGGGACGCACCGTAATAGTCGTCGCCCACCGCCTGTCGACCGTCCGCAACGCGGACCGCATCGTCGTTCTCGAGAGGGGCCGCATCGCGGAGCAGGGGACCCACGACGAGCTGATGGCGGCCGACGGCCGCTACGCTGCCCTGGTGCGCGCCGGCGAGGCATTGTTCGCCGCCTGACGGAGCACGCCAACCTGCCCGGCCAGGAAGGTAGAAGAGAGGGGGTAGAGGATAGAAGCCCGCCCGCCCGTAGAACGCGGGTGCGGAGCGCCCCAGCTCTCCGCTCCGATCACATCCCCATCCGCATCAGTGTCACACATGAGCGGCCGTCGGACGCGATGGCCGGCTCAGTTGATGCCCTTGCAGACCTTCTCGACGTCAACGTTGTCGCCCAGCATCTGCTTGGCCTGGGGCAGGCCGAGACGGGCGCCCCTGCAGTACCACCTCTTGGCTTCCTCGAGGTCCTTGGAAACGCCGTAACCGTTGGCGTACAGGTTGCCCGCCGCGAACATAGCAGTGGCGTTGCCGTCGGCGGCGGCCTTCCTGTACCACTCCATGGCCTTGGAGTAGTCCTGCTGGACTCCGTTCCCGTTGTCGTACATGACGCCGACGGCGTACTCGGCCTCGACGAACCCCTGGTTGGCGGCCTTCGAGATCAGCTCGAACGACTTGTTGGCGTCCCTCTCCACGCCGCGTCCCGAGGCGTAATGCATGCCGAGCTGATACTGGGCACGGGCAAAGCCGTGGTTGGCAGCCTTGGTGTAGAGCTCAACCGCCTTCGCCTGGTCCTCGGGGACTCCCTGCCCGTGCTCGTACAGCCACCCGAGGTCGTACTGGGCGCGTGCCATGCCCTGGTCGGCGGCGTTGCGGAACCAGACCGCGGCCTCTTTCTTGTCCGCCTTGAGCCCGCCCTCGCCGTTGGCGTACGCCTTGCCGAGGTCGTACTCCGCCTGGGCGTAACCGAGCTCGGCCGCCTTGCGGACCTTGGCTAGCGCCTCCGGAGAGTCCGGCCTGAGCCCCCGTGCCGGATTGAGTGTTCCGAGCCGGTAGATCGCGTCGAGATTGCCGTTCTTTGCAGACTCCCGAAGCAGCTCGATCGCTCGGGCGTTGTCCTTCTCGACTCCCCGTCCTTCCAGGTACATCATGGCCAGGGCGTACTGCGCATCGGCGTGTCCCTGGTCTGCCGCCTTCGTCAACCAGGCCGCTGCTTCCCCGGGGTTCTTGTCGACCCCCATCCCCTGCATGCAGAGAAGCCCGAGAGCGTACTGGGCCGGCGCCCACCCCTGGGAGGCCGAACGCTTGAGCCACGTGGCCGCTTCCTTCGGGTCCTTCTCGATGCCGTTGCCCTTGAGATAGGCAATGCCCAGGTTGTACTGCGCCTTGGCATGGCCGAGCTCGGCGGCCTTCCGGTACCACGTCAAGGCCAGCCCCTGGTCCTGCGGAGCTCCCTGTCCCGTCGCGTAGAGGTACCCCAGGCGGAACTGGGCCTCCGGGTCTCCTTGGGACGCCAGTCGACGCCAAAGCTCCAGCGCCTCCTGGTAGCGGCCGGCCTGATAGGCCGCGAGCCCCTGCTTGAGCGGTGTGCTCTCCTTCGTCTGCGGGGTGGCCAAAGCCAGAGCGGGAGCAAGGAGCAGGAGCGTGATGGGGGTGAGAGTCCGGCGGGTTAGAGCCTTCATGGGTGGCACCTCCTTGGCGCTAACGAGGAGATGGTACGCCCGCGGTGCTTCAGGTGGAACCCCGGTGCTCTGCGCTTTACAAGCCGAAGAGGTGAAGAGCGGCGCGCCTGGGGGCGCGCCGCCATGACCCTGAGGTGGTGGAATCACTCATACCAATGGAGTCCAAGGGCCTTGGCAAGGAAGACGGCCATCTGCGCTCTCGTGATCGGGGCATCGGGGCAGAAGTGGGTGGCGTCGCAGCCGGCGGTGATACCGGATGCGGCCAGAGCTTCGATGTGCTGGAACCCGAATGAACCCACGGGGACGTCGATAAAGGTCGCCGTGGCCGGCGCCGGGGAGATCGTGCGAGTCCAGTGGACGGCGGCGCCCCAGAACCTGAGGGTATTGGTCCCGGAAGTTTGCGTTCCTGCCAGGCTCAGGTTGTAGCTGACGATGTTCTGTATGTCGTCGCCGTTGAGATCGGCCCACTCGTGGACCACCACGGGTGGGTTCGGATACAGCTGTATCGCCGTGTAGCCCGGGGTCTCTGAAGCCCCGGTGCTGCCGGATGCGAACGAGACGTAATGCGGGGTACCTTCAAACGGTGCCCCTTCGTAGCCGTGGAAGTCGAAGTACCACCCTCCGCCAGTGTCGTTGTCGTAGACCACCGCGTACACATAGTCGATGGAAGCCCCGTTGGGCAGATCGAGCTGAGTCCAGTAGGCTGCGGGCGTCGCGTAGGACGGTCCTACGTAACCCGTCCCGAGGTAGGCTGACGGCGTTGGTGTTCCCTGCCAGGGGACCCAGCGGGCCGCCTGGTAGGCCGTGTAGGCCCCGTCGGGTCCGAAACTCTCCGGCGACTGCTGACCCGGGGGCGGCGTGACAACCGGTGTGGCTGTGCCACCAGTGGGAGTCGTGCCTTTGGCGTACTGCGCTGCGGCCGGTAGAGGGGCTATCAGCGCTGCAGCGCCGAAAAACAGAGCGAAAAGGACAAAACGGCGTTTCATCGATCTGACCTCCTTATGTCGTGAACGTGGTCACACGACCTCGCCCGTCCTGTGTTCGTTTGAGCTCATGTCGGAGGAGAGTCCATCTTTCTCGGTCTGCAACTCGGCTTCAGCTACAGACTCGATTGTGGGGTGCCCTGGTGTTGTGCGCAGCAAGTCCCCACCGGTGCGGTTTTCGATGGGATGGCAGAAGAACCGAAGCGACCGCTATACGACTCGGGTGTCCGGCAGGACCTGGCGGCAGGTCCCGGCGCCGGCCGGGCGCAACTGTTGCTGCTGTCCGGGTCACCGAGAGGGGAGGGGCGCACCGCCTCCCCTCGGAGACGGATGCATCACTCGCTCCACTCAAGCCCGAGAGCCTTGGCAAGGAAAACGGCCATCTGCGCTCTCGTGAGCGGGGCGTTGGGGCAGAAGTGGGTAGCGTCGCAGCCGGCGGTGATACCGGATGCGGCCAGAGCTTCGATGTGCTTGAAACCGAACGAGCCTACCGGCACGTCGAGGAAGGTCGCCGTCGCGGGAGCGGCGGAGATCGTCCGGGTCCAGTGGACGACGGCACCCCAGAAGGCAAGAGTGTTCAAGGATGATGGCACAGCCTCCAGTTCCAGGTTGTAGCTGACGACGTCCTGCGTGCCGTCGTCGTTGAGATCGGCCCACTCGTGGACCACTATTGGTGGGTTCGGGTACAGCTGGATCGCCGTGTAGCCCGGCTGGCCGCCAGCGCTGGTGCTACCACCTTGCCACGTCACGATGTGTGGGCTTCCGGAGAACGCCGCGCCCTCGTAGCCCTTGAAAGTGAAGGACCAGTACCCGTTAGGGTCGTAGTCGTAGAGCACGGCGTACACGTAGTCGATCGCGGCACCGTTCGGCAGATCGAGCTGGGTCCAGTAGTCCGCCTGACTGGTGCCGGAAGGTCCAACGTAACCCGAGGCAGCATAGAACTGAGGGTTTGGGGTGCCAGCTTTTGGGATCCAGCGCGCCGCCTGGAACGCCGTGTATGTCCCAGCGGTCCCGAAACCGTCGGGGGCCTGCTGACCCGGGGGCGGCGTGACAACCGGGGTCGAGGAGCTTCCCGTAGCCGGCGCGCCATTGGCATACTGGGCTGCGGCAGGCGGAGGAGCCGCCAGTACAGCAACGGCAAGGAACAAGGCGAAAAGGAAAAGACGATGTTTCATCGATCCAACCCCCTTGTGTCATGGGCGCGGCCACATGACTCCGTCCACGCTCATTGCGCCCGCGTTCAGTAATCTGTCAGGATGATCTCTTCTCGACCCCCAACTGAGATTAAGTTACATCCTCAACTACCGAGTGTCAAGATGCCCCGCGGAGCAGCTTTGCACCGGCGCGGTTTTCGATGTCATGGCAAAGAGGGCCGAGGCGCCCGCTCTACGGCCGGAGTGTCCGTGAGGGGCTCCCGGCAGGCACCGGCGCTCGCTGGGGGGCACCGCTGCCGTACGGGTCCCCGAAAGAGGAGGGACGCGCCGGTTCGAGCCTAGCCCTAGGACGGTTGGATCAGGACGACCAGTGCAGACCGAGCGCCTTGGCGAGGGAGACGGCCGTCTGTGCCCTCGTGATTTGGGCGTCGGGGCAGTAGTGGGTGGCATCGCAGCCGGCGGTGATGCCGGATGCTGCCAGCGCCTCGATCTGCCGGAAGCTGCCGATCGGGGGCGAGAGGTTGCAGAACGGCCCCTCTACCGGGTCCGTGGCCGTGTGGACCGGCTGGATGGAAGCGCTCTGAGCGGCACGGGAGCCGTATGCGACCCGCGGTCGCGACAGCCTCGCGGCCGGGCGGATTGTGGAGAACCGTTGTGGAGATACAAAACGGCGCGCCGTACGGCGCGCCGGGTTTCGATCCGAAACGAGAACGGCTATCAGATATCCCAGTGCAGGCCAAGCGCCTTGGCCAGGAAGACGGCCATCTGCGCTCTCGAGATTGGCGAGTTGGGACAGAAGTGGGTCGCATCGCATCCTGCCGTAATCCCGGAGGATGCGAGCGCTTCAATCTGCCGGAAGCCGAAGGAACCCACCGGCACGTCGACAAAGGTCGCCGTCGCCGGCGCCGGGGAGATCTGGAGGTGCATCCAGAACGTCATGCCGTACAGACCCTCGTAGAGGGACCCGCTCTGATGGAGGATCGCCAGAACATACTGCGACGTGCCCTTATTGGGAACGGTGTAATCGACCGCGAAGTCGACATACCTGTTACCGGCGGACGAAGCGCTGGGCGTCAGACTCACGATGGTAGCTTTCGGACCGTACATGTAGTTCTCGAACATTCCCATGCTCGGGGTTGATGCGGTCGTGTTGTCGTACATGATGGCCCGCACGTACTCGAGGTGTGCTCCGGTGGGGAGGTGGACCGGGTAGCCGACGCAGAGGCCGGTGTCGGAGGAGGGCCTGAGAATGTCCAGATTGCTGATGGAGGGTGTTCCGTTGGAGCTGCATCCCCAGCGCCGAACGTAGTCTGCTACGCCAACCGTGTAGGTGACATAGTCCTGAATGCCCCACTTCGGGTCCATGGGGGGAGGGCCTTCCGGGATGTTCCCCGTAGCAACCTCGGTCGTGGCCGGGACGTCCGCGGGCACCTGCGAGGCGTCCATCTCCGCGCCGTTCCAGGCCACCATCTGGGCCTGGGCCAGCGATGCTGTAGCCATGGCGGCTACCACGAGAACGATCAGGGCGACACAATACCTTCTCATACAAAACTCCCTTCTGCGTAGGTTCGAGGCCGGGGTTTTCGAGGAGTTCCTCCTTTGCCAGCTCACCCACAGATTGTTTCGGTACCCACGACTGTGACACGGAACGCGGGGCGTGTCAATCCTCGGGAGGGCGCTATCGGTGGCCAGCCGTAGGGGGCCGTCCGGACCGTGGAGGCCGACTCGGGCCGAGAGCATCTTCCTGGGCAAGGAACGGCCTCAGGCCGTCGGCAAAAGCCTCGATCTCAGGGCGTGGGCGTTGCTTTCGGTGTGAGGCTCTTGTGAGGCGTGGCAGTCTCCTTGCACACGGTATCGGGATCCCCCCCGAGCACCTTGCGGGCGTCCTCGAGGCCCAGCCTGGCGGCCTGGCAGTACCAGCGCTCGGCCTCCCTCTGGTCCTCGCCGACGCCAATGCCGTTGGCGTACAGGCTGCCGATCGCGTACATGGCCTCCGCACTTCCGTCGCCTGCCGCCTTCTTGTACCAGGAGAGGGCTTTCGAATAGTCCTTCGTTGTGCCGCGGCCGCCGCCGTACATCACGCCGAGCGCATACTCGGCCTTCACGTTGCCCTGGGCGGCGGCCCGGGACATGAGATCGAACGCACGCTCGAGGTTGGGCGCAGTGCCTCGGCCCGAGGCGACAAGGAGGGCCAGGGCGTACTGCGCGCGTGCGAACCCCTGGTCGGCAGCCTTGCCGTACCATGCCTCGGCCTCGGAATCGCTCTTCTCGACTCCATCGCCGTTCTCATACAGGTAGCCGAGGTCGTACTGGGCGCGTGCCAGCCCCTGGTCGGCGGCCTTGCGGAACCAGGCTGCGGCGTCCTTCTTGTCGGTCGTCAGTCCCGCCTTTCCGGTGGCATACGCTTTGCCGAGGTCATACTCGGCCTGCGAGTAGCCGAGCTCGGCAGCGGCCCGGATCTTGGCGAGCGTCTCGGGAGAGCTAGCCTCGAGACCGCGCGCCGGGTTCAGGATTCCGAGCTGATAGATGGCCTCGAGATGGTCTTGCTTGGCCGCCTTCCGCAGCCACTCGATGGCGCTGGGCATGCTCTTTTTGACCCCAGTGCCCCGCAGATACTCCATGCCGAGGCTGAACTGCGCCTCGGCCATTCCCTGGTCGGCGGCCTTGCGGAACCACTCTGCGGCTGCTGCCGGATCGCGCGTAACGCCGAGCCCCTGGACGTCGAGCAGGCCGAGGGCGTACTGCGCCGGCGCATACCCCTGCTGGGCGGATTTGTGGAGCCAGGTGGCGGCCTCCGCCGCGTTCTTGCCGACGCCCTTGCCCTGGAGCAGGGCGATTCCGAGGTTGTACTGGGCCTTGGCGTGGCCGGACCCGGCGGCCTTGAGGTACCAGTTCGCCGCGATCTCGGCATCCTCGGGAACGCCCTGCCCCTGCGCGTACATGAAGCCGAGCCGGAACTGTGCCTCGGAGCTTCCCTGCTCCGCCAGCGGGCGCCAGGCCGCAAGCGCCTGCGCAAAGTCCCCGGTCTTGTAGGCGTCGAGCCCGCGCTGCAGCTGGTCGTCGGACCCAGCCCGGGCCGTCCAGGTCAGGCCCGCCACGAGAACCAATGTGAAGATGCCGACCGCGATCCGTGACGCCTTCATGCCGCGCTCCTTCCGCTCACACTTTGCAGATGATACATGGCTCCCCACGCACACAAGAGGCCGGCCGGCAACCGGGCAAGGCCGAGCGCGACCGCAGCGGTGGCTCCACTCGAGGCCGCCCCTTGTCCTTGCCTCCCGCAGCGGCTTGACGGAGGAGAGGTGCGGCCAGCCACTGTTCCGCCTACCATCGGCGCCGAACGCCGGGCCTCGGATCAGCGGCCGTGGAGGAACCAGATCAGGAAGACACACGCGGCTCCTGCGGCCAGGTAGAGCTGCCGGTAGACATGGCGGTACCGCGTGATTCCCTCATGGCTCGGGTCTCGGACCACCTTGGCGAACGCCGCACCGTGGAGCGGCGCGATAACCAAGAACGGGACCATGTGACGCAGCTCGAGCCACGAATCGAGCAGCGCCGCGAGCAGCAGCAGGTAGGCCACGATGAACACGGCGATGCCGGCTGTGAGGGATGCCCGCGGTCCCCACCGGACGGCGCGGGTACTCAGGCCGGCTGCGCGGTCGGCGTCGACGTCGAGCGCCTCGTGGTTGAAGTGGCCGGCGGTAAAGACGAGCGAGAAAAACCCGGCCAGCACGATGCCAGTGCCGTCCAGCGGCCGGACCATCGTGTAGCCGAGCCACAGCATCAGGAACCCGCCCGCGAGGTGGATCAGCGTTGGCGCTGTGTGGCCCTGCTTGAGGCGAAGGCCGGGGTGACTGTAGGCCGCGAAGAGGCAGAAGATCGCCAGCGCGAGCCCGGCGGCCATCGGGTCCGCCACGGTGAACACCGCGATGCTGAGAGTGGAGGTCACGAGGGAGCAGGCGAGGGCGCCGGTGAGCGGGACCGTCCCGTTGGCGATCGAGTTGGTGCGGAACCTCGGGTTGGTGAGGTCGTGGACGGCGCCCCCCCAGCCGTTGAACACGTAAACACCGAGCGAAAGCAACGAGGTCGCGACCAGGAACACCGCGAGCCGGGGGAGGGGGACGGTCTGCGTCCCGGCCAGCCCCAGGGCGAAGCCCATGGCCGGGAATCCGCACATCAGGATGGCCTCGGGCGCCCTCGTGGAGAGCGACAGGTTGCGGAGGAGCACGAGCCTCACGGCTGCCGTCCGAGCCAGGTTTGCGGTCCGGCAGACGAGCGTCTCGGCTGCTTGAGCCGGGTCACGATTGGGCGCCCGTCTCGGTAGACGAGACGGTAGGCCGACCGCTCGGGGTGCATTGCCATGAGCTTGAAGTCCCGCGCCGGTCCGAGGTCGCGCACGTACAGCACGTCGTCGTCCAGCTCGGGGGAGTTGTTCCTCCTGCCGGCGACCCAGCTCTTCGGGGCGTCCGGGTTGAGGTAGTACGGCATGAACACCAAGCCGTTGCGGACGGCCTCGGCGGCGAGGAGGCGGTACGGCTCGGAGACGGAGCTCCCCAGTGTTTGCAGCGCCTGCAGCTGGACCGGCCAGAAGGTGAGAGCCGCCACACCGAGAAACGCCGCGGCCGTAGCCCCCGGCAGCCGCCTCCGCGCCTCGTGCGGAGCGGCCTGGAGCCGCTCGCCGAGTGTGCCGAGACCCAACGCGGAGAGCACAACGAGTGGCAGCAGCAGCAGGTAGTAGTTCACCGGGCCGGTGTCGGAGATGCCGGGCCAGAAGTAGAAGAAGTAGAGAACCACCGTCGCCGCCGACGCGACCAGGAACACGCGCGTCCAGGCCCGGTGACGAGTGGACCACGCACCCACGATTGCGGGGAGGAGGGAGATCGCCGAGCCGAACAGCCAGAAGTCGGTCCGTAGGAGGTTGACCAGGGTGTTGCGGAGGCCCAGCGCCGGCGTGTGCTTGATCCCCCACAGAAAGGTGCCGAAGCCGAACGGGGTCCTGACGCCCAGCTGGGCCGCCTTGCCGCCCCACAGGGCCTGGTAGCCGGTGACCAGCCAGCCGCCGTTCTGCAGCTTGTTCAGAGTCAGGAAGATGGCGATGATGACCAGGCCGCCGGCCGCCAGGGCCGCCGCCTTCCCGATCGCCCCGGGCGAACGGCGAACCGGGCCCAGAAGCAGGTAGGCGTAGACCGGGAACAGAAACACGGTGGCGGAGGGCGGGTGGACGAGGAACGCCAGACCGCCGGCCGCCGAGGCCAGGAACGCGGCGCCGAGTCCGCCCTCGCCGGAGCCGACACGCAGGGCCGCCCAGATGGCGAGGCTGACGAAGAACAGCGAGCTCGGTCCCGGGAGCAGGGTCGATGAGGTCAGGATGAAGAACGGGGAAGCGCACAGCAGAAGGGCCGCGAGGCGACCCGTGCGCTCGTCGCCGAGCTCGCAACCGATGCCGAGAATCAGGGGCAGTGTGGCCGCGGCCAGCAGCGAGGGGATCAGCCGGGGCGCGCCGAGCAGCACGCCGAAGGCGAGAAGAGCTGGGTGGCCCGCCGGGTACTGGCCGTAGAAGCGGCCATTGTTGACGACGAAGATGTTGTCGAAGAACTCGCGGGGCTCGGGGCTGTCCACGTACAGCTTGCCCTGTGCGAAGATCCGTGCCTGCAGCAGGTACACCCCCTCGTCGTCGGTGATCGGGGAGTGGTGCAGCACGTGGGAGCCGATCAGCTGGGTCGACACGACGACTGCCGCCATCAGTATGCCCAGGAAGAGGCGACGGTTGGTGGCGAACAGAAACCCCGTGACCGACCGCCACAGCGTTTCTGGTGCGAGGATACGGATCCCGTGGCTGAGGGCGGCAATCGCGCCCACGCCCGCAGTGGCCAGCACGAGCAGGAAGGCGGCCTCCCGGGGCGCAATCTGGCTCGCCCAGCTGATGCCGTTGGAGAGGTTGGTGCCGTAGCGGCGCAGCTGCGACCAACCGCCCAGAGCTCGCCCGGCGGCGGGCACCACCGCGACACAGGCGGCGCACACGGCGATCGCGATCAGCGCGGGAGCGCGGCGCGGGGCATCGAGTGCGGCACCCGTTGGTTGCTGGCGTCGGGGGGTGGGCCGCTTGCCTGGACGGTGTCTTTTCGAGGTGTGCTTGCGATCTCCGCGCCCGAACGTGGCGGAGGTGCTCACTTCAGGTAACCGAGGCTCCGCATCTGCTTCTCGCGCTCGGCGGAGATGGCTGCAGCGCGGGGTGGTTGCTTGGGCTTGGGCAGCGAGCGGACAAGGTCGGCGAGCTCGGTGTACAGAGTACGAGCTTCCTGCGCGTCCTGGCTGCTCAGGTTCTGTTTCTCATGGAAGTCGTCCTGAAGGTCGTAGAGCTTCTCGGCCTTGGTCTCGGTGTTGAAGATGAGCTTGAAGCGGCTCGTGATCAGGGCGAGCTGACGCGGCTTGTCCTCGAACCGGTCGAGGTCCGCCAGCAGGGGGTGAGGGGGCAGCGGCTTGCTAGAGACGAGGGCCGTCCACAGCGAGCGCCCCTGCCAGCTGGCCGGTATCTTCCCCCCGGCCGCCTCGACCAGTGTGGGCGGCAGGTCGAGGAGGCTGACCGGCTCTGCTCGGGTGGCCGCCGGTCCGCCGCCGGGGAGGCGAACGATGAGCGGCACACGAACGGTCTCGTTGTAGAGATCGACGCCGTGGCCGAGCCGGCCGTGATCCCAGAACTCCTCGCCGTGGTCCGCACTGACCACCAGGAGGTACGTTGCCAGCTCCGGGACCTGCTGTAGCAGCGTCTGGAACGAGGTGTCCCAGTAGCGGATCTCGGCGTCGTAGAGCCCCTTCCCGACCACCAAGAAGCGCTTCCGGTTACGGTTGATCTCGGGCGGGGCCTTGGGCCAGGTGTGCATGATCTCTCCGATGAGCTGGAGCTCATGCGGAGTCGGGTTGCTGCCGAACCGGCTCGACCAGGGCTGACGCCAGTGGTACGGGTAATGGGGATCGAAGTAGTGCAGCCACACGAACACCGGCCCGGGTGCAGAACGGATCGCGTCCGCCCAGCCGCGAACGATGGCGTTGACCTGATCGGCAGTGCCGATCCCGATGCACTTGAAGTGATCGAAGCCGCGGGCGAACCCGTGCTCGCGATCCAGGTGCCCGTTGGCGGTGACGCCGAAGGTGCTGTAGCCGGCGGCCTTGAGCGCCTCGGCCAGGCGCGGGAGGTCGTCCGGGATGACCTCCTGCTCGAACACGTGGCCGCCGCGGATGACCCCGTGCACCACGCCGTGGGTGGCCGGGTAGACGCCTGTCAGAAACGACGTGACGGACGGTACGGTCCACGACGAGGTACTGTACGCGCGCGTCCACACCGTGGCGTTCTGGGCGAGAGAGGTCAGGTACGGTGCCGTGGGGCGTTCGTACCCGTACACCTGGAGGTGATCGGCGCGCATCGTGTCGACCGTCACTAGCAATATCGAAGGATGAGCAGGTTCGTGGGAGGTTTCGACCGCCGGACCCGCCGCCGCGTTGCCTCCGAAAAGCAGGACCATGATGCCCGCGCACCATGCGATTGCGGCCCACGCCGGTGGCCGCAAGATTCCGTGTGCTCTTCTCACCAGGTTCCCCTCCGCGTGGTAGTATACACCGACCCTACGTAATGAGACCCAGGATCGATTCGCCTCTTGCATGGTATATTCGCGTGCGCGTGACACGGAGTCGCAAGCGTTCCACCAGAAAGCCAGCGGCCGGCCGTACGGCGTCAACGCGCCGAACGAAGCCCGAAGACGCCGGTATGTCGCTGCGGCGCAAGCGGGCCGGCTCGGGCGAGGGCGGCTGGGGTCGGGCGGATGTGTGGTTCACCGTCGTGACGGCCATCGGCGCACTGCTGCTCTACGGCCGTGCTCTGGCGGCGCCGATGTTCTGGGACGACTACGTTCATCTCTGGGTGATCGGGCGCGTTCCCTGGAGCTGGTTCCTCGGTCACGGGATGCTGAAGGTCTACTTCAGGCCGCTCGGCGGGCTCGTGTGGTGGGTTGCGGGCCGTCTCTTCGGCTCGGCTCCGCTGCCACTGCACGTGGTGAACCTGATCCTGCTCGGTGCGATCGCGGTCCTGCTGTACCGGCTCGGGCGCCGGCTCGGGGGGAGTGAGAAGGTGTCTGCTGCGGCGGCCCTGCTGGCGGTGGCGAACCCGATCACGGCGGCGACGGTGGTGTGGGCGGCCAACCTCTACTCCATGCTGTGTGTCACGCTGGCCCTGGCGGCAGTTGATCTGGCCCTCGACCTGGACGGCGGATGGTCGGGCTGGGCGCCGGCGGCGCTTCTTGGACTCTCGACGCTGGCCAAGGAGGAGGCGGTGGTGTTCCTGCCCGCCGTGGTCTACGCCACCTGGTGCGGGCGAGGCCGACCGCGGGACCGCGTGCTTCACGCCGCCGGGGTGGTGGCGGCGGTGGCTGCCGCTCTTGCCTGGCGGGAGGCCGTGCTCGGAGGGTTCGGCGGAGTCGCAAACCTGTCGTCACTCGTTGCGCCGCAGACTCTGGTCGGCGGTCTCTTGGCGGCAGGGTCGGTGGCCGTGCTCTGGCTCTCGTGGTCGAGCACCTGGTGGCGGTTGGGGCTGCTGCTGGTCGCTCCGACCGCCGCGCTCTCGGCGCTCATGGCGTTGTCGATCCCCAAGGATCCCCATGGAGTCTACCTGCGTCTGTTCTTCGCTCTGGTCGTGGTTAGCACCGTCCTCGTCGGGGCAGGTCTCGCACGTGCTTCTGCGCTTTCGGAAGCGGCTCGGAACGCGACTGCCGCGGCAATGGTCCTCGCCCTCGCGGGGGGAGGCTGGCTGGCCGCCGGCAGGGTCGGCAGGTGGGTCCAAGTAGCCGGAGCCAGCGAGGCGCTGGTGGAACGAACCTGCCGCGCCCTCGAGGCGCAGGGCCTCGGCGCTGCGGGGCCGGTGTGGGTCGAGGGCGCCGGGGACGAGATCTCCCTCGACGCCGCCGTCAAGCTGCGTCACCCGGAGTGGAGCCAGGGGCTCGTGGTACTGCGGCCCGTCGGCATCAACTTTGTCGTCACCTCGGCGCCGATGTGGAGCCGGGTGGAGCCTCTGCTGGCGCTGTGGAGGGTCCCGGGCAACCCCGCGCACATCGGTGAATGGCGGCTCGGAGCGGGCTTTGGCCGGCGCCCGCGGTGGCTTGCGGCGAGGGCCGGACTTGCCCGGGAACCGGTCATTCAGGTTGGCGCCGGCATCACCGGCGCCCGGCCCGCCCGCGGGGACGGGTCGTGAGCCTGAACCGCCGTCGGATCGCGGTCGTCGGCGCGGGCTGTGCGGGAGCGGTCGCGGCGTGGAGGCTGGCGCAGGCCGGCCTAGCGCCGGTCCTCCTCGACAAGGACCCTACCCCCGGCGTCAGTGCGGCGTGCGGCGGCGTGATGCTGCACGCGCTCTACCGCCGGCTCGAGCTGCCGCCGGACCTGATCGACGGCGAGGTAACGAGCCTGCGGCTGTTCGAAGGGGGCCGCTGTGACCGGCTTGAATTCCGGCGGCCGGTGTTCATCAACTTCGACCGTTGCCGGTTCGACGCCTTCTTGGCGGAGCGGGCGGTGGGCGCGGGAGCCCGGCTCCACTCCGGATGTCGTGTTGTCGGCTGGGACCCTGCCAGCGGCGAGCTGAGGTGGAGGCGCAACGGCGCCGACGAAAGGGAGCCCTTCGACCAGGTAGTTTTCGCCGACGGTTTCAGCAGCGTGGCGCGGTCCGCCGGAATCGGGATCGACGGCGACACGCCAATGGCCTCCGCAATCTACCGCGAGCTTCAGAACGACGAGGAACGGAGCCACGAGGTCGACTTCATGCTCGATCTCGAGGACGAGGACCCGGGCTACTTCTGGGTGTTTCCCAAGCGCGGCTTGGTCCAGGTCGGGGTGGGGAGGTTCCACGGCGAGCGCCGCGAGCCGCTGCGACGTCTACTCGATCGCTTCATCGCGGAGCGTGCGGAGCTGAAGTCGCTGCCGTGCTCCCGGACCCGCGGCGGCGGCATTCCGTTCGCCGTTGCTCGCCGCCTCGGCCGGCCGGGGGGGCTGGTTGTCGGCGATGCCGCGGGCCTCGTCAACCCGGTCACCGGAGGGGGCCTGGTGTACGCGGTGTTGAGCGCCGAGATGGCGGCGCGGGCGATCGTCGAGGGTGCGGCGGGAGGCAGGGAGCGGGGGTGGGCGGCCGCTCGCTACCATCGGCTCATGGTCCGGTCCGTCCACTACTGGTGGCTCACCAGCCTCGGCCTGGTCTTCCGCCGGATCAGGCGCCAGGTCGCACTCGGCCACAGGACCGACTTCAAGCGCCTGTTTCTGATATACGCGGTGATCCTGCCGCGCCTGACCCCGGCGGCGCGCTCGATCACGCTCGCCATGCGCGAGCCACGGCCGGCGGTCGTGTCGAGGCGGGTCTGACCGCCACCCCACCAAGGGGAATCGGGTCAACCCCGGTCTGCGTCCACCAGCCCCTCGAGGTAGCCCTCGTCGGCCAGGGCCGGCTCGCTGATATGGCCGCGCTCGGCGTTGGCTTGGTTCCACTCGGTGACCGTTGTCAGCGCGTTCGGGTTGCGCGCCCAGGCGCGGCGCGAGACGCCGCTCATGGCGTTCCACTCGAGGGCGGTGGCGAGGATCGGGTCGACCCGCGGCAAGCCGTCCAGGACGAGGCCGAAGCCGCTGTTGATCGCCTTGCCGGTGCCGACCCCGCCGCCGTTGGAGAGCACCGCCATGGTCATGCCGCGGGCGGAATCGGCATGCAGAGGGGGTAGACCGAGGGATTGCGGGGCAGGGACGGGCAGACTTCATCTGCTGCGCAGCTCTTCAAGCGGTCTGGAGGGCGGACCGCAAGGCCCGTCATCGATGGTTGGGGGGTAGCCGGACGAACCTCGGACGGCCCTGTGTCAGGCCGCTGCTGGTGGATGCGGCACACGCACCTCGATCAGTGGAGCCCTTTGCAGACCTTTTCGACGTCAACGTTGTCGCCCAGCATCTGCTTGGCCTGCGGCAGGCCGAGACGGGCGCCCCTGCAGTACCACCTCTTGGCTTCCTCGAGGTCCTTGGAAACGCCGTAACCGTTGGCGTACAGGTTGCCCGCCGCGAACATAGCAGTGGCGTTGCCGTCGGCGGCGGCCTTCCTGTACCACTCCATGGCCTTGGAGTAGTCCTGCTGGACTCCGTTCCCGTTGTCGTACATGACGCCGACGGCGTACTCGGCCTCGACGAACCCCTGGTTGGCGGCCTTCGAGATCAGCTCGAACGACTTGTTGGCGTCCCTCTCCACGCCGCGTCCCGAGGCGTAATGCATGCCGAGCTGATACTGGGCACGGGCAAAGCCGTGGTTGGCAGCCTTGGTGTAGAGCTCAACCGCCTTCGCCTGGTCCTCGGGGACTCCCTGCCCGTGCTCGTACAGCCACCCGAGGTCGTACTGGGCGCGTGCCATGCCCTGGTCGGCGGCGTTGCGGAACCAGACCGCGGCCTCTTTCTTGTCCGCCTTGAGCCCGCCCTCGCCGTTGGCGTACGCCTTGCCGAGGTCGTACTCCGCCTGGGCGTAACCGAGCTCGGCCGCTTTGCGGACCTTGGCCAGCGCCTCCGGAGAGTCCGGCTTGAGCCCGTGGGCCGGATTGGGCGTTCCGAGCTTATAGATAGCCTGGAGGTTTCCGTTCCTTCGGGTCCTTCTCGATGCCGTTGCCCTTGAGATAGGCAATGCCCAGGTTGTACTGCGCCTTGGCATGGCCGAGCTCGGCGGCCTTCCGGTACCACGTCAAGGCCAGCCCCTGGTCCTGCGGAGCTCCCTGTCCCGTCGCGTAGAGGTACCCCAGGCGGAACTGGGCCTCCGGGTCTCCTTGGGACGCCAGTCGACGCCAAAGCTCCAGCGCCTCCTGGTAGCGGCCGGCCTGATAGGCCGCGAGCCCCTGCTTGAGCGGTGTGCTCTCCTTCGTCTGCGGGGTGGCCAAAGCCAGAGCGGGAGCAAGGAGCAGGAGCGTGATGGGGGTGAGAGTCCGGCGGGTTAGAGCCTTCATGGGTGGCACCTCCTTGGCGCTAACGAGTTCCCATCCGGAATGGCTGGTTTCAGCGGGCGGTTGTGGCGAGGCTGCGCGGG
>CAZKGM010000029.1:0-14935 GCA_964552395.1 uncultured Thermoanaerobaculia bacterium
CACAGCCTCTCAGAGAACCCGGGAGGCAGATCCGAGCGCAGCGGCCCCTCGGGGCCGGCGGGACGGCCCGAGGTCCTCCTCGAGGACGGACTGACGGTCTCCGAGGGGTGCGGCCGTAGGCCGCGGATCTGCCGTAGCGGAAACATCCAGTCGGTGCGGACTGCTAAACGCCAGCCATCACCAGTCGCAGTAGATCGCGGGCGGATGACCCGGGCGGTCCTAGTCCTCTTCCTCTTCTTCCTCGCGCTTGGACTCGGCGATGACCTTTTCCTGCAGCTGCTTCGGCACCTCGGAGTAGTGGCTGAACTCCATGTGGTAGTCGGCGCGGCCGCCGGTGATGGAGCGCAGCGTAGGCGAGTAGGTGAGCAGCTCGGCAAGCGGCACCAGGGCGTGGATCACCGTCGTGCCTTCCTCGCTGTCCACGCCCTGGACGCGGCCGCGGCGCGAGTTGAGGTCGCCCATGACGTCGCCCATGAACTCCTCGGGCGTGAAGACGTCGATGTGCATCACCGGCTCGAGAATCGTCGGCTTGCACTTCGCCGCGCCCTCCCTGAACGCCTTGCGGCCGGCGATCTTGAAGGCCATTTCCGAGGAGTCGACCGAGTGCTCCTTGCCGTCGAGCAGGGTGACCGAGAAGTCGACCATCGGGTAGCCGGCGAGAACGCCGCGCTCGGCGGCCTCCTGGATGCCCTTGTTGACGGCCGGCCGGTATCCCTGCGAGATCGAGCCGCCGAAGATCTTGTCGATGAACTCGTAGCCGCTGCCGCGCGGCACCGGGTCGAGCCTGACCTTGCACTCGGCGAACTGGCCGGCGCCGCCGGTCTGCTTCTTGTGCCGCGTCGTCACCTCGGCCGAGGCGGTGAGGGTCTCGCGATAGGGCACCTTCGGCGGGTGCAGGAGCACGTCGACCTTGAAGCGCTTCTTGAGCCGACCGACGGCGACCTCGACGTGCAGCTGGCCGGTGCCGGAGATGAGCATCTCCTTGGTCTGTGGGTCGCGGCCGACCTTGATCGTCGGGTCCTCGTCGCGGATGCGGGCGAGCGCGCTGGCGAGCTTGTCCTCGTCACCTTTCGACTTCGGCTCGAGCGCGAAGCTGATCGCTGCCTCCGGAATCGGGACCGGTACGTGCACGATGTCCGCCTTGGGATCGCAGAGGGTGTCACCGGTGTGCGTGTCCTTGAGCTTGGGCACGGCGCAGATGTCACCGGTCGTGATCTCGCTGATGTGCTCCAGGTCCTTGCCCTGCAGGGTCGACAGGGCGCCGAGCCGCTCCGGAACGTCGCGCGTGGGGTTCTTGACGGTGGCGTCCGAGGTTACCGATCCGGTGAAGACGCGCAGCAGGGTGATGCGGCCCGCGTATGCGTCGGAGATCGTCTTGAAAGCGTAGGCCGAGAAGGGCTGGTCCGGCGCCGCCGCCAGCTCCTGGTCCTCGCCACCGATCTTGACCTGGACGGGGCGCCAGTCGGCGGGCGGAGCGAGGTCGACGAGTGCGTCCATCAGCGGCTGCACACCCATGTTCTTGCCGCCGGCGAGGACGAACACCGGGAACAGCGCCCGCGTGCGAATGGCCTTGGCGAGAGCCTTGCTGAGGGTGGCCTCGTCGAGCTCACCGGCCTCCAGGTAGGCCTCCATCAGCTCCTCATCTTGCTCGGCGACCATCTCCATCAGCGCCTCGCGGCTCGACGCAACCGCGTCGGCGAGATCGGCCGGGATCTCGACCTCGTTGGGGGTGCCGCTCTCGTCATGCTCCCAGGTGTAGGCCTTGCCGGACAGCAGGTCGACCAGCCCCGAGAACGAGGCCGCCTCGCCGATCGGCATCTGCAGCGCGACCACCTCACGGCCGAACTTCTTCTGCAAGGACGTGAGGGTGCGGTCGAACGAGGCACGGTCGCGGTCCATGAGGTTGACCCCGATCATGATCGGCAGCTCGAAGCGCGCGGCCTCCTTCCACATCTTCTCGGTCTGGACCTCGATGCCGGCGACGGCGGAGGCCAGCAGCACGACGGCGTCCGCGACCCGCAGGCCCTGCACGGCGTCGGTGGTGTAGATGCCGTAGCCCGGGACGTCAATGAGGTTGATCTTGGTGCCGCGGTGCTCGAAGTGGGCCACCGCCGTGTTGATGGTGATCTTGCGCTCCTGCTCGTCCTCGTCGAAGTCGGTGATCGTGTTGCCGTCGTCCACCTTGAGAAGCCGGGTGACGGTGCCGCTATCGAAGAGCATGGCCGAGACCAGCGACGTCTTGCCGGTGTCGGAGTGGCCGGCGACGGCGATGTTGCGGATCGTCTCGGGGGTGAACGTCGTTTCACTCATTCTGTCTCCTCCAGAAAAGAAGATGGGGTCCTCCGGCCGTTGGCATCGCTCGCCGAACCGAACGAGGTGAGGTCGAGGCGGGCGCCGGTCAGCCGCTCGTACGCCTCCAGGTAGCGGTCGAGGGTGCCGCTCACGACCTCCGCGGGGAGGGTCGGCGGCGGCGGCTCCTTGCTCCAGCCGCTCGCTTCGAGCCAGTCGCGCACGTACTGCTTGTCGAACGAGGGCTGCGCACGGCCAGGTGCGTAGGCGTCTGCCGGCCAGAAGCGGGACGAGTCGGGGGTCAACGCCTCGTCCATCCAGACGATGGCGCCGTCGTCATCGAGGCCGAACTCGAACTTGGTATCGGCAATGATGATGCCGCGCCGGCCCGCGAAGTCGGCCGCCTCGCTGTAGAGCTCGAGCGTCAGCCGCCGCAGCTGCCGCGCGACGTCGGCGCCGACCATCCCTTCCATGCGCTCGAAGGTGATGTTCTCGTCGTGCCCGGTGGTCGCCTTGGTGGCCGGAGTGAAGATCGGCTCCGGTAGGACGTCGGACTCGGTCAGCCCCGATGGCAGGGGGATGCCGCAGACGGTCCCGCCCGCGCGGTACTCCTTCCAGCCCGAGCCGGCCAGGTAGCCGCGGGCGACGCACTCCACCGGAATCGGGCGCAGGCGCTTGACGAGTACCGTGCGGCCGTCCAGCTCGGGGTGGCTGCGGTACGGTTCGGGGAGATCGTCGAGATCAGTGGCCAGCAGGTGGTTCGGCACGACCGCCTGAAAGCGGCGGAACCAGAAGCTGGAGAGCTGGGTCAGGATGATGCCGCGGCCCGGAACTCCGGGATCCAGGACACAGTCGAACGCGCTGATGCGGTCGGTTGCGACCAGCACCAGCGCGTTGTCGGTGTCGTAGATGTCCCGGACCTTGCCACGGCTCACCAGCCGTCCACCAGGGACCGTCGTGGTGAGCAAGGCCCCCGTCATGCCTCACGCGCCCCCGGCTGTAATCACTGCCTGAGCCTGGCGGGACAGGCGGGCCTTGTAGCGGGAGGCGGTGTTGCGGTGGAGCACGCCCCGACGCCACGCCACGTCGATCACCGACATCGTCTGGGGCAACATGCCCGCGATCGTGTCGGAATCGCCGGCAGCGATGGCCTCGCGCATCTGCCGCATCTGGTGCCGTACCCTCGTGCGCACCGAGCGGTTGCGCATCCGACGCTCCAGGGACTGGCGATGACGCTTGCGCGCCTGCTTCTTCGTACCCTTGATGGTTGCCATTACGATTGCTCTCCTTCGCTGTCGCCCTTGCGGGCTCGCGCTGCCTAGCGGATGGTAATTCCTAGCGAGCGCAGCTTTTCTCGCGCCAGGTCCGCTTCCTTGGTTCCCGGGTGCTCGTACACCACGTACTGGAGGTTCACCACTCCCTGGCCCTGATCGCCCGTCTTGAGGTAGACAAGCCCCTTCTTGAGCTGGGCGGCGGCGGCCTTGTCGCTGTTGGGGTACTTCTCCAAGACCTCCGAGAAGGCCTTCAGCGCCTTCTCGGGCTGGTCCTGCGCATCATAACACTCCCCGATCCAGTATTGGGCGTTGTCGGCAAGATCGGTATCGGGGAAGCGGCGGAGGTACTCTGAAAAGCCTTGCTGTGCAAGGTCGTAGTTACCTCGCATGTAGTCCTGATAGGCGTTGCGATACAGGTCCTCCGGGTTTGCAGGCAAGGGGGACGGCGTTGCTGCCGGCGCCGGCGTGCCCTCCGCATTGGCGCCGGCCTCTGCCTGCTGCTGCTGATCGCCGGTCTCCGGGGCCGCGGAGCCCTCGGGTGCCGTCGTGACGGGCGGTAGCGTCGCCGTCGGGGGTACGCCGAGACGCGCCGCCGACAGCTCCTGGGAGATGGTCTCGAGACGGCGGGTCGTTACCTCCAGGTTGGCACGCAGCGCCTCGATCTCCTCCTGCAGGTTGTCCACCTTGACCGCGAGGTCGGCGTTCGAGCGCATCATCTTGTTGGTTTGATCCTCGAGTCGCTTCTCCATCGGCGCCAGGTCGCTCTTGTCGAGGGTCGTCGTCTGCAGCTGCTGGACCTGGCGCTGCACATCGGTGATCTCGCGGTGCAGCAGCGCCATGTCCTCACCGGTTGTGCAGGCGGCGAGAGGAATCAGCGCGAGTGCGATCAGCCACTTGTGCACGGTGACCTCCACCTAGCGGGCCACGATGACGAAGTGAGCGCGCCGGTTGAGGTGCCACGCCGATTCGTCATGGCCGAGGGCGAACGGACGCTCCTCGCCGTAGCTGATGGTCTGGATTCGGTCCGGCGACACACCGAGAAAAACCAGATAGTCGCGTGTCGCGCTGGCTCTGCGCTCGCCGAGAGCCAGGTTGTACTCTCGGGTGTTTCGCTCATCGCAGTGGCCCTCGATGAGAATCTTGATGCTGGGGTGCTGCTGCAGCCACGCGGCGTCGGTGGCGAGGGTCTCGCGGGCGTCCGGCTGGAGCGTGTAGCTGTCGGTGTCGAAGAAGACGTCGTTCAGGTAACCGCGCCGGTTGAGCTCCTGCAGGTCCGCGGGCAGCTCCTCGTGGACCTCGACCGACGGCACCGGCTCGGTGCCCGGCTGGGACACGGACTCCTCGGGAATCGGCGTGGCGGACGGGTGGACCACCGGCTGCTGGGCAGTGGCCTCGACCGGCGCCTGCTGTCGGCTGCTGGAGCACGCCGTGGCCATCAGGCCCGCGGCGGCGAGCACCAGGAACACACGGAGAATCGGGGTCGACCTCATGCGTAGCCTCCTTTGGACCGCTAACTCTAGCAGTCATTCAAGTGATTGACAAGCAAGGTCCAGACGGGGACTGCGGTGACGTTTTGCGTTACCGGGCGCCACCTCTTACCCCGGCTCGTCCACCAGTCCGCCCAGCGGGCGATCGAGGGCGCCCCGCCGGTGGAGCTTGGCGAGAAAGTCGTAGATCACGATCGAGCCCGCGACCGCGAGGTTGAGGGATGGGACCAGGCCCCACTGCGGGATGCGAACGATCAGCTCCGCCTTCTCCAGCAGGGGTTCGGGCACGCCCCCGAGCTCGGCGCCGAGCAGGAAGCACGGGCGCTCGGGGTAGACGGCGTCGAACAGGCTCACGGCGCGGCTGTCGAGCTCGACCGCGACCAGCTTCAACGCCTTGCGCCGCACATGCTCGAGCAGGGCCGCCTCGTCCTCGAGGTGAACGATCCGCGTGTAGAGCTCGGCGGTGCGGGCCGCCTCGACGTTCCACTCGCGGGTGCCGGCGAGGATGACCTCGCTGGCGGCGGTCGCGTGGGCGGTACGGATCAGGCTGCCGACGTTGTGCTCCTTGGAGATATTCCAGGCCGCCACCGAGAACGGTCTCAGGCCGCGCCGATACAGCTGCCGGCGCCGTTCGCGACGCTCGGCCCGACGTTGCTCCTGCCACTGCTCGCGAGTGTCCGTCACCGTGCCTCCAGGGCGAAGGGTAGGATGTCCTCGGCCTGCGTGGCAAGGGCGCCGGCACGGTATACTGGCCCGGTTCCCATGGATCAGACGCCCGCTTCTGCTCTTCCGTTCGACGCGCTGATTGCGGAGCTGGCCCGCTTCGCACAGGACGTTCTCGATCCGGCTGGTCCGACGCCAGCGCTCGAGCGGCTGGCCGAGAAGCTCCAGCAACTGCTCGCGGCCGACGGTGTGGCGGTGGCTGTCTTCGGCCTCGAGGCGGGCGGCGAAAACGATCGCACATTGGTGACACGTGGCGTCGCGACGGCCGTGGCCGAGGCTGCCATCCGGCAGGTTGCGGGCGGCAGCGATCCCGACTCCCCGATGTGGATCAGCGCCGGCGAGCTGGCCTCGGCCGGCGAGGCGTCGGCGTCCGCCGGAGGCGCCTGGGTCATGCCGCTGTCGTCGGTTTCCGGCGTCAGCGGAGCGGTGGTCCTGATGTTCTCGGGGCAGATGACGCCTGGGGACCCGGTCCTGCAGACCGCGAGCTCGGTGGCGCGCATCCTGGGGGCCGGCCTGCGCTTGCGGCGGGAGGTGGCGCAGCCGTGGCGGACCGAGCAGAGGCTGCTCGACCTGCTCGACGGCATGCCGGACCCGGCCGTGATCTTGGAAGGCGCCGGGCGCATCGTGGCGGCTTCGGCAAAGGCGCTCGGGCTGTTCGGGGCGCACCAGGAGCAGGTCATCGGCGCCGCTTTCGACGATGTGGTGCGCTCCGGAGAGCGATCGGGGCTGGCCGAGGCGCTTGCTGCTCGTACGGGCGTCGGTTCGGTCGACCTCTCGGTGCGTACCGCCAGCGGCGCGGCGGGTGAGCGCCACCTCCACCTGCAGGCGAAGGAGATCGGTGAGGATCGCTGGCTGGCGGTACTGCACGACCACTCACGGTTCGCCGCTCGCGATCGGAGCCGCCGCATCATGCTCGACCACATCCCCAAGATCGCGGCCGCGGCAAGCCCCGATGAGCTGTGGGCGAGGCTGTGGGCCGCCGTCCGGGAGATGCTGCCCGATGCCGTCAT
Source organism: uncultured Thermoanaerobaculia bacterium (assembly GCA_964552395.1). Taxonomy (GTDB): domain Bacteria; phylum Acidobacteriota; class Thermoanaerobaculia; order Thermoanaerobaculales; family Sulfomarinibacteraceae; genus JAJDNH01. Next base: position 6,784 of record CAZKGM010000029.1, read on the forward strand.
CCTCAGGGCGTACCGGGGCGAGGCGGCGGCGTTGCGGCTGATGTGGGCGTCGGACGTCGACAACCCGAATCTCGGCTTCACGCTCCGCGGCTGGGGCCTCCACATCTTCGACTTGATCGAGGAGATCGGCCGCAACGAGGAGCTCGTGCTCCGCTTCGGGGCGACGCGCGAGGAGGGGTTGGGTCGTCTCCGTCGCTTTCTCACCGGCCAGGGAAACCCGATGCTGCTGGATGATCCGGACGCGCAGCTGGAGCCGTTTCTCGGCAGCGGCGAGCTCGAGCTGATCCAGGAGTCGCGGACGAGCGGCCGCCCCGGGCAGGAGATCCTCTGCCCGGTCCTCACCGACCAACGCCTCGATGTGATCGTGGCAGTGATCGGGCCGCCCGAGGTGCATCCGTTCGGCTGGGACGATGCGGCGGACGTCTGGCAGATGGTGTACCTGGCGCGGGAGGTGCTCGGGCGCATGGAGAGCCGCGTCACGATCGAGCGCCAGCTCGGCGAGGTGCAGTCCGTCCGCAACATGATGCAGGAGGTGAGCCTGGCGGCGCCGGGCGAGGAGCTGTACGAGGTGATCGCCGACGGCGCGCGAGAGGCGCTGGGCGCCCATGGAGCGGCGGTCCTGGTCATTGACCAGGAGCGGGGAGACGGGTTGTGCGCGGAGTGGCACGCCGGGCTCGGCGAGCGGGTGCTGGTGGGCGTGGTGGCAGCCGCTGGCCACCTCCTCGATGTCTCGAAGGCGGCCGAGGACGGTCTCATGGCCTTCGAGAGCGTCGGCGCTGAGGAGGCTCTGGCCGAGGCCGAGATCAACCTCGAGGGCGTGGAGGCGATGACGATCGCTCCCCTGGTGACGCGCGCCAGGGTGCTCGGCGCTCTCGTACTCACGTGGCCTGCACCGCGCCAGTTTCGCGTCGACGAGCGTGCGATCAATGAGTTCTATGCCGCGGAGCTCGCGCTGGCGATGGCCAACTCTCGGCTCTACCGGCGGGTTGCCGACTCGCAGGCCGAGCTGCGCGGTATCGTCGAGTCCGTGGACGAGGGGGTGGTCTCCCTCGACGCCGCCGGTCGGATCCGGTACCTGAGCCCGCGCGCCGCCAAGCTCCTGTGTGTTCGCGCGGCCGATCTGCGCGGGCGGCCCCTCCTCGATGCGGTGAGCCTCTCGTGCCGCCCGGCGCTGGCGAAGATCCTCGACCACGTTCTCCACGGCCGGGAGGTGGATACCGAGCCAATGAACCTGGGAGAGCGGCTGGTGCGTGTGCGAGTAACGCTGATGCGGAGGCACGACAGGTCGCCGGCAGGTTCGGTGTGGACCATCTCGGACATGACCGATGAGGAAACCCGGCGGCTCGAGCTGGAAGCCATCTTCGCGCACACCTCCGACGCGGTCTTGGTGCTCGACCTGGGCGGTTTCGTGCTGGAGGCGAATCGGGCCGGGGATCGGCTGATCGCTGCCGTCAGCGGCTCGGTGGAATCGGCTGACGGTGCCCCGACCCCACGGCTCTGGTGGGGGGAGCTGGATCTGGAGAAGCTGAGGTCCCCGCAGAGCGGGGGCCGGATGAAGGTGACCGGGGAGGTCTCCCTGGCCGACGGCACACCGCTTCCGTACGAAGCGGAGCTGTCGATGGTCGGCGGAGGTGACGGGGCCCGGGTTGTGGCGGTCATTGCGGACTCGACTGATCGCCGCCGGGTCACCGACGCGGAGTACGCCACGAAGGGGAAGTCCCAGCAGTTGGCGGCGGTAGCGGTATTGGCTGCGGATGCCGCTCAGGCCCTCGAGGCGCAGCAGGATGCGGTGACCGCGATGCTCCTCCATGTCCAGCTCGCGTCGGAGTCGGAGGACCCCCAGCGGTGGCGGGAGGCACTCGAGGTCGTGGGCGAGGCGGCGAGGAGGGCGCGCGGCGACCTCGCGGAGGGGGCACGGCTGGTGTCGCAGATAGGGGAGATCCTGGCGGCCGAAGGAGAACCGGGAGCGGAACCAGGCGGAGAAGGCTCGCCGATGGCGTGGCTGGTCAGTGACAGACCACAGGCCGGAGGCGCGGTGCGGCGCGACTTCGAGCGCCTCGGATGGCGGGTGTCGGTTGTCGCCGAGGACCAGCTCGCGGCCGGCCTGTCGCAAGAGGAGCAGCCGTCGCTGGTGGTTGTGGAGCTGACGTCGATCAACGGCGCTGAAGATGCCTACCGCCAGGTGCGGCGGGTGGCTCTACGAACGCCAGTCGTTCTGATCGTCCCTACCGGAGTGGAGGCGGGAGCTCCGACGCTGTCGGAGGACCAGAGGCTCCACGTCATACGGTCCCTGCCGGCGGGCCCGGGGCTCGAGGACCTTCTGACACGCGTGACCGGAAGGGAGTAGCCCCGCCCACCCCTTCACCCGGTGATGAAGTCAATAAATTCGAAATCCCGCCGGATGCGGGATTTCGTGGCGGCGGGTGTGCCCGCCCGAACCCTTGCAGTGGGTCACGCGGCTGCGAGGTTCGTGCAACGCCCGCGGTCTTTGGGAGACACTCAAAATATGGTCCCGAGGGTAGGGGATGTCAAGCGGCGGCGGAGGAGAAACGGTGGGGCAGTGGCTCAGTAGCGAAGTGATCAAATGATTGAGTAATTAAGTGATTAAGTGATCAAGTTCCACCACCCACCCGGTGACGGAGTGACGGAGCGACGGAGTGACGGAGCGACGGGTCCCCCTACCCACCCGGTGAGGAGGTAAGCAAGTGAGAAAGTGAGGACGGGCCGCCACCCGGCCGGAGCTCGCGGACGAGGCGAGCTCCAGAGCAGGTCGCGCTCGAACGGGCGTGCCGTGGCGAGCGATTCGCGTGGCGAATCGCTTGGCGGGGCGACCGCAGGAACGTGAGGCGAGCGGACGCGGCAGCGTCCACCCGGGCACCGGAGCCCTGAGAACCTCCCCGAGAGCCGACCATCGCTTCACGTGTCGGCCCGCGTGACGTAGAATCCCCGCTACCGAGGAGGATGCGATGATCGAGAAGCCCAGCGAGAAGGAAGAAGAGTATTTCAAGCGGCAGGAGCTGGCGAAGCTCAGGAAGGCGCGGCTGCAGGCCGCCGTCCGCCTAGCCGAGGAGGAGAAGGAGCGCCTCAAGGAGCTGCACTGGATGCGCTGCCCGAAGTGCGGTATGGAGCTCCAGGAGGTAGAGTACCGAGGCGTGATGGTCGACACCTGTTTCGGCTGCGGCGGCACGTTCTTCGACAGGGGTGAGGTGGAGAAGGTGATCGAGGCCGACGAGCGGGGTCTCCTGGTGAGGCTCGGTTCCTTCCTGTTTTCAGGCGAGGCGAAAGCAGACTGATGCGACTCGGGCTCGTGTTCGGGGGCCGCTCGGGAGAGCACGACGTCAGCGTGGTTTCCGCCCGCTCGGTGGCGGCGGCATTGGACCGGGAGCGGTACGAGGTCGTCCCGATGGCGATCGATCGCGCCGGCAGGTGGGCGGATCCGGAGACCTCGGCGTCGGTTCTGGCCGGCTCCGGTGACCGTCCTGACGAGGTGCGGCGGTTCGAAGGCTCCACAGGCCTCGACCAGCGCCTGCTCGAGCCCTCGATGGACGTGGTGTTTCCGGTCCTGCACGGTCCCTACGGTGAGGACGGCACCATCCAAGGCCTTCTCGAGATGCTCGACCTGCCCTACGTCGGCAGCGGTGTGGCGGCCTCCGCCGTGTGCATGGACAAGGGCCTTGCCAAGAGACTCCTCGTCCAGGTCGGCCTGCCGACGCCGCCGTGGACCGAGCTGACCGCCGGTGACTGGTCAAAGGAGCGCGAGACGGCGAGGGCGCAATGCCTCGAGCTCGGCCTGCCGCTGTTCGTCAAGCCGGCCCGGCTGGGCTCTTCGGTCGGGATCAGCAAGGTTTCCGAGGCCTCCGCGCTGGAGGCTGCGGTGGCAAAGGCTCTCGAGCTCGACACCACGGTGGTTGTCGAGCGGGGAGTCGACGCCCGGGAGATCGAGGTCTCCGTTCTCGGTAACGACAGACCGCGAGCGTCGTTGCCCGGCGAGGTGGTCCCGGGCCACGAGTTCTACGACTACGAGGACAAGTACCTCGATGACGTGTGCGAGCTGCGTGCGCCGGCGCCGCTGGAGCCGGAACAGGTCGAGCGGGCGTGCGAGCTGGCGGTTGCAGCCTTCTCCACCCTGGGGTGTGAGGGCATGGCACGGGTCGACCTTTTCCTGGAGCGGACGGGTGGCGCCTTTCTCGTCAACGAGGTCAATACGATACCGGGCTTCACGTCGATCTCGATGTACCCGCGGCTGTGGAATGTTTCTGGATTGTCCTATGAACGCCTTTTGGACGAGCTGGTGGATCTCGCGCTCGACCGCCATCGCCGCCGTCCAGGGGGCCGCCGCGGTGGTTGACGGAGCATCTGTCAGGGTCTATGTTCACCTTGTGAAGAATTTCGCATGCTGCCGAGCAGCCGCCTCTAAGGCTCCGGCTCTCGTGGCGGAAGCACTCCTGAAGAGTGGAGGAATCAGATGAAGAAGATCACCCGTGAAGAGGCACTCGCGTACCACACGGGGAAACGCCACGGCAAGCTGGCGGTCGTAGCCACCAAGCCGTGCCGGACGCAACGCGACCTGTCGATCGCCTACACGCCGGGTGTGGCCGAGCCGTGCCTGGAGATCGAGAAGCACCCCGATCTCGTGTACGAGTACACCAACAAGGGCAACCTGGTTGCTGTGGTCTCGAACGGAACCGCGGTGCTCGGCCTCGGCGACATCGGCGCCGCAGCGGGCAAGCCGGTGATGGAGGGCAAGGGTGTCCTCTTCAAACGCTTCGCCGACATCGACGTGTTCGACATCGAGATCGACACCCACGATCCCAAAGAGGTGATACGCTTCTGCCAGCTTCTCGAGCCGACCGTCGGCGGCATCAATCTCGAGGACATCAAGGCGCCGGAGTGCTTCGAGGTCGAGGAGGAGCTGAAGCGCTCGACCGGCATACCGGTGTTCCACGACGACCAGCACGGCACCGCGATCATCTCCGGCGCCGCGCTGCTGAACGCCCTCGAGGTGGCCGGCAAGAAGATCGATGAGGTCAAGGTCGTGTTCTCGGGCGCCGGCGCCGCTGGGATCGCCTGCGCGACGTTCTACGTTTCGCTCGGTGTCAAGCGGGAGAATCTGCTGCTCGTCGACTCGAAAGGCGTCATCTTCAAGGGGCGTGAGGCCGGGATGAACCCGTACAAGGAGCGGTTCGCCGTCGACACCGAGGCGCGGACGTTGGCGGACGCCATGCGCGGCGCCGACGTCTTCGCCGGCGTCTCCATCAAGGGCGTCGTCACCCAGGACATGGTGAAGTCGATGGCTGAGAACCCGATCATCTTCGCGATGGCCAACCCCGATCCGGAGATCAGCCCCGAGGACGCGCTCGCCGTGCGGCCCGACGTGATCATGGCCACGGGCCGCTCCGACTACCCCAACCAGGTCAACAACGTCCTCGGCTTCCCGTTCATCTTCCGCGGCGCCCTGGATGTCGGCTCGACCGAAATCAACGAGGACATGAAGCTGGCCGCCGCCCACGCGCTCGCGAATCTCGCAAAGGAGGACGTGCCGGACTCGGTGGCGCGCGCGTACGGGGTGGGCTCGTTCAAGTTCGGACGCGAGTACCTGATTCCGAAGCCGTTCGACTACCGGGTCCTGCTGTGGGAAGCGCCGGCGGTGGCGGAGGCCGCGATCCGTACCGGAGTGGCGCGCAAGCCCTACTCGTCGAAGGAGGACTACATCCGCGAGCTCGAAACCCGGCTGTCACGGACGCGCGAGGTCATGCACGGCGTGTTCGACAGGGCCAAGGCGGAGCCGAAGCGCATCGTCTTCCCGGAGGGCGACGCGGTGAAGATCGTGCGGGCGGCCAAGATTCTCATCGAGGAGGGGATCTGCAGGCCGGTCCTGCTTGGCAATCGTGCGACGATCCGGCAGCTGCTGGAGGAGCACGAGATCCCGAGCGACGGGATCCAGGTCATCGATCCGGCGGAGGATCCGAAGCGGTTGGCTTATGCCGAGAAGCTGCACGAGATGCGTTGGCGGCGGGGCGTGACCCTGTCGGACAGCCAGAAGCTGCTGCTGCAACCGATCTACTTCGGCAACATGATGGTCCGTGAGCGAGATGCCGACGGGCTGATTGCAGGCCTCACCATGTACTACCCGGACACCATCCGTCCCGCCCTGCAGGTGCACCACACGGCAAAGGGTGTAAGCCGGGTGGCCGGGGTCTACCTGCTGCTGTACGAGGACCGGATGCTCTTCATCGCCGACACCACGGTGAACGAAGACCCGAACGCCGAGGAGCTGGCGGAGATTGGCTACATGGCGGCCCACCTGGCACGCGACTACTTCGGCGTTAAGCCGAGGGTGGCGATGCTCAGCTACTCGAACTTTGGCTCCAACCTGACCGAGTGCGCCTTCAAGGTGCGCCAGGCGGTGGAGATTGCTCGCCAGCGTTGGCCGGAGATCACGTTCGAGGGGGAGATGCAGGCGGACACCGCGGTCGAGCCCACGATCGCCGCCGAGTCCTACCCGTTCTCGCAGATCCAGGGTGACGCCAATGTCCTGATCTGCCCCGATCTCGAGTCCGCGAACATTGCCTACAAGCTGCTGTGGCGGATGGGGCAGACCGAGGCCATAGGGCCGATCCTGACCGGGATCGGTGCGCCGGTGCACGTTCTCCAGCGCGGCGTCGAGGTCAACGACATCGTCAACATGGCCGCGATCTGCGTTCTCAAGGCGCAGAGAGCGCGGTAATCCGCACCACTCAACACGAGCCGGTGTGAGAGGCGATGTGCCAGCCGATGCGGGGCGGGGAGCGATCCCCGCCCCTTCTCTCCTTCTCCGGTCCCTGTGTTTGCGGCTCCGTGTACAATAGAACGAGTCTCATGTGTGATGGAGGTCCGGCGCGCCGGCAGCGGACAATGCCGCGGGTGGCGCCGTGGAGGCCTCTGCGGAAGGGGGAGACATGGAGCACCTGCTGAAGGCGATTCTGGACTTCAAGGGCCCGGCGGTCCACAGCATCGCGCCCGAGGTGACGGTCCTCGAGGCGGTCTCCCGGATGAACGAGAAGGGCGTCGGCGCCCTGCTCGTTACTGACGGTGACGAGCCCGTGGGGATCTTCACCGAGCGCGACGTCCTGAGGAGGGTCGTCGACGCCCACCGAGACCCGGCCTCGACGAAGGTGGCCGAGGTCATGTCTCGCGAGCTGGTGGTTGTTCATCCGGAGGTGACGGTCGAGGAAGCGATGGCGATCATGACCGAGCGACGCTGTCGCCACCTGCCCGTCGTCGAAGGAGATGACCTGGTGGGGATGGTGTCGATCGGCGACCTGTCGCGGTGGATGTCGAGGCGCCAGGCCAACCACATCAATGATCTGATGGGCTACATCACGGGCAAGTACCCGGGTTAGAGAGCATTGCCGGACGGTCCGTTCGGGGGTGTTGTAGGATACGACGAGGCAGAGCAATCCAGGGAGGATCAAGGAATGGAGAACAAGCTCAGAGTGCTGGCGTGTTGGATCGCGATCGCTGCGGCGGTCGTGGCGGTACCGGTGGTGGCGCAGGAGGCCGGCGGCGGCCTGCGCTACTCCATCACTGTGTCGAAGTTCGAGAACAAGGCCGGCTGGGGCGGTCGCTGGGATATTGGTGACGCGTGGGGCACCGTCCTCACCGACATGCTCAACCAGACCGGCAAGTTCATTGTGCTCGGCGAGAAGGACATGCGCTCGGAGGCGCTGGAGGAGCAGGACTTTGCTGCCTCGGGTCGCACCGCCACCGGCAACAAGGCGCCGGTCACCGGCCAGATGACGCCTGCTCAGCTGCTGGTCAAGGGCGCAATTACCCATGTCCAGGAGGACACCGGCGGCAGCGGCGGCGGCATCCGTATCAAGGGCTTCAAGATTGGCGGCAAGGGCGGCAAGGGCGAGATCAACGCCACCATCTACGTCGTCGACTCCACGACCGGCCAGGTGCTGGCTTCCAAGAGCGTCGTCGGCACCTCCGTGCGCAAGGGCGCCAACATCGGCTACAGCACCGGCGGCTGGGGTGCAGCCTTCGGCGGTCACAAGAACGACAACGTCGGCAAGGCCGTCGAGGCCGCGTGCGCCGAGGCGGTGGACTTCATCGTTGCGCAGCTGCCCAACATCCCGTGGACCGGTACCGTGGTGCTGGCAAAGAACGG